>JAFGWM010000033.1 GCA_016937155.1 Deltaproteobacteria bacterium | reverse complement strand
GTTGAGTTTTTATAAAGAAAGTAAACAACCTGAAATCTGGTAGAATCAGCTTTGATTAAATAAACAAGTTGAGTTTTTATAAGGAAAGTAAACAACCTGAAATCTGGTAGAATCAGCTTGATTAAATAAACAAGTTGAGTTTTTATAAAGAAAGTAAACAACCTGAAATAATGATATTAAAATATTTGGTTGAATTATGACAAATCTTTCTGAGCCAATTCTTGTGGGAAAATATCTTCTGATTGATCTGCTGAGCAGTTCCCGGCCTTTTTATATTTACCGTGCAGTTGATACAACAGAAAAAACCTTCACTTCTTTTAAATCTCTTAAGACTTTTCATCCTGAAAACATCAACAGACAACCATATCTGACTGAACTTAAAAGAGAATCTGAGATTCTTTCCAGATTAAAATATAAGGGATTTCCATCACTTCATGAAAATGGAGAAATTTCAGGTCAGTATTTTCATTCATATCAGCATATCTGGGGTAAAAGCCTTTTAAAGCTGCTTCGAGAACTGAAAAAACATAATAAAATGCTCTCCGAATCCTATGCCAGTTATATAATTTCACAGGTATGTTCGGGACTTAGATATATTCATGGTCTATCTGATAATAATAAACCCCTTGTTCATGGCAATATAAATCCACACAACATTGTGATATCATATACCGGTGAAGTGTTTCTTGTTGGTTTCGGACACAGTATTAAAGAATACTCCCGCGAAGATTTTTATAACTCCGATTTCAGAATTATCTCATATACAGCTCCAGAAGTTTTTACACAAAACACATATACAGTTGAATCTGAAATTTTTAGTCTTGGATCAATCTTTTATGAACTGATTACAGGACTTCCTCCATATATGGAAAAAAGTCACAAAAAGGTAATAAACAGAATTATAAAAGGAACTTATATTCCTGCTACTCAGGTTAATACTCATCTTCCGGATTTTATTGATGATGTTTTTGCCAGATCAATAACTCCTTTTATCGGTGACCGGTTTTCAACTGTGGATGATTTCGAAAAGGGCATCATCAATTATATCAGTGACAAACAATCCTTTTTTGCCCCTAAAAAGATGGCAAAACTTATGCAGACAGTATTCAAGTCTGAAATTATAGAAGAAATAAGATATTTTCAGTCTCTGGAAAATGGTGTGAAATCTCACCATAAGGAGCTTTTCCATTCAATTCCCGTGAAGTTGATTAAATCTCTGGAAAAATCTATTTCTTCAGATTCCGGATTTAAGGAAAGATCCGGTATTCTCTCTGCCTTATCGAATGAGAAGAGATCAGATATTTCATTTTCTTCCCGAACAGGGAGTAAATCCCGAAGCAGCAATTCAATCCCCTCACTTCGAAAAAGTGTTAATCTGCCATCAGAGTTTAACGAAAATTTTGATCCTGAAAATTCATTTTTTTCCAAAGAGGATACAGAAATTCTGGGAAATGAATTTACCATGACATCGCTAGGGAATGAAAAAGCTGCATTAGGACCTTCTGAAGAAAATATGGTAAAAAACAACACAGATTCTTCTTCTGTAGATGTTTCAAGAAAGAAAAAAATCGGTTCAACTGACAACATCCATGATAATGAGGAGCAGCAGAACAAATCCGGAGGAACGCTCATTATGGGAAGTACTGCTTTTTCTCAGGTAAAAAATCAGAATCCGGAAAAAGAGAAAGAAGTTCCAACTGTCAAAACAGAAAATATTCAGGGTACAAGAAGTGGAAATGATTTCTTTATTGGAAAAAATCTTGGAGAATATCTTGTGACGGGTGTTATTGGATGGGGTGGTATGGGCACTGTGTATGAAGGTATACAGCCCACCATAGGCAAGGAAGTGGCCATAAAGGTTCTGAAGCCGTCTATCAGTGACCGAAAAGGTGTTGCACGAAGATTTCTTGATGAAGCAAAAGCTGTTAATTCAATAAGAAATCCTCACATAATCGATATTTTTTCATTCGGAATAATGGAGGAACGCTATCATTATTTTGTAATGGAGCGCCTTCACGGGGAAAGCCTCGGAGAGTATCTGAAAAATAATCCAAATGTTTCAGTTAAAACTGCTCATGATATCTATCTTCAATTATTCAGTGCAATAGAACAGGCACATGAAAAAGGAATAATTCATCGCGACATAAAACCTGACAATATTTTTATTGAAAAACGTGCACTTTTCGACACCTATGTGAAGGTTCTTGATTTTGGAATAGCAAAGTTCACAGATTCAGATTTCAAGACAGCTATTACAAAAGCGGGTGCTGCAATAGGAACGCCTCTTTACATGAGTCCTGAACAGGCTCTGGGGAAAGAAGTATGTTATGGAAGTGATATATATTCTATTGGGGTTATCATGTATGAGATGTTTACTGGATCTCTTCCTTTTATTAAAAAATCATATCTGGAGGTACTTCAGGCACATCTTCTCGAGGAACCACCAAGACCTTCCAGTATACGACCTATGGATCCCCGTCTTGAGGAAATCATTCTCTGGACACTCAAAAAGAAAACCGATGAAAGACCTGCAAATATTTCAGTGCTGAGAGAATCGCTTCTCCCCCTCCTGAAAACCATATCTTAGTATAAAGTGTTAAAAACCTAGTAGACTATAAGACCTGTCAGTCGTTCGGGATCACGGAAGGATTGTTTACTGAAGTAAATCTGTGCAGTGTCCATAAGTTCTTTTCCTTCATCACCTCCGATAAGCATACCGGCTTTATGTCTGCCGGTATTTGCATGAAGTTTCATCTCAAAGGAATCAAAATGATCTATTGCCAATTTAAGTTCCTGAACCGATGAATCATCATCTCCCTTCAGAGAAAATATCTGAGAAGAAAGAAAATGTGAAATTCCCTGATTCCATGGATGTGAGGATCTAAGAAGTTTTTTGTTGCCACTTACGGCTTCCCTCAAGAGAGATTTTTTGCGGGATTCAGTATTTTCTCTGTATATTCCCAGAGCTGCTCGTGCTTTCATGTAAACTGATTCATTTCCAATACTTGGTAACAGAAGCAGCAGAGACTTTTTCAAGATATTCCAGTTCTCGTGTATCAGATTATATGAAGTATTAAAATTACCATTATATGTGTTTATATTGAAACGATTCAGCAGATACCAGTAATGCTGAAGATGATATCCTTTTGTAGTCCATCTTCTGATCAGTTTTTCGACTTCAAGTTCAGCATTTTCCACGCCGTATTTATCCATATATGCAATATTGGGAAGTCCAAGAAAATTCCCTGAAAAAGCAAGAAGATCATCCCGTTCATTAGCGTTATCAAGCATAATTTCGGCTCTGTGGCTCATATCATCCAGTTCTCCCAGATAAAAAAGAGACCAGACCACCACAAAACTCATCTGGGCTCTTTCCCAGTAATAAGAATTAAAATTTTCAAATACCTTTATTGAGTCTTCAGCTGCCTTCAAAGCAAGGGAATAATTCCCACTCATGTAATGTCGGTATGCATCTGCACTGTGCATGTATCCGCTTATTACAGGGTAGTCGACTTTTTCAAGAATTCGGTTGATTGCAGAGAGTATCTTATGTGTGTAAGTTGAACCATAATTGCCGCTGGATGCGATATAATTAACCTCCCGACTTAAGGCTTCCAGAACCTGTCTGGGTTCACCAACATTCAGTGCGGCATGGACCCATCTGGTGCCAAGATCTGCACCCTTAATAACATCAGCTATACCCATTCCATCTGTAATGGAATGAAAAATTTCAACTTTTTCGTAGTTTTCTGCACTTATCTGTGAAATATCTTTGGATTTAAAGGAAAGTCCACGCAGTCTTAATAAAAATCTTCTGTATACTAGTGATAATAATATCTTAACGGGAGTTTTAGGGAGTCTTATTTTCAGTGTTTTCAGGATTTTTTCCATAACATCAATACCTTCATCCATATGCCCTGAACGAAGTAAAAGACCACCCGCTATTCTTTGAATATTTAATTTTTCAGCAGTAACTGCACCATCAACCAGTTTCAGGTAAGCATGAGCAGCCTCCTGAGAATGCCCGGAATCTGCCAGAACAATTGCATAGTTCTGCCATAATTTTCTGAGCTCGTTATCAGTATTAATATCATTTAAATCAGATAGTTTAATTGCTTTTTTATAAAAGATTATTGACTGCTCAAATGCCATTATGGTACATGCATTTTCTGCTGCTTCAATATAATAATATCTGGCAAGTTTGTATTCTTCAGCTGCATGATAATGGTATGCAAGTATATCCGGTTGGTGATTTCCCGTCTGTTTATATTTTTTAGCGAAGATTCTATGCCACTGTTTTAACACTTCCGGTGAAAGATTTTCAAGTACGCTCCGTCTCACTCTTTCATGATGAGGTTCGAGTTTCCAGTCATTTTTCCGGCCGCTGCTTCTGAGAAGTCCTGAAATTCTTAGTTCGCTGATCAATCTCATGAAGGCGCCTGAAGTGGAATTATTGATTTCAGTTATAAACTCCAGAGAAACAGGAACTGTCGAAATGCAGATAGTTTCAAGAATTTTTCTTGATTCCGGTTCAAGGCTGGAAATTCTCTCCCAGAGAACGTTTTCCAGAACAAAATCCTGGTTCTCAGGAATTCTTCCAGAAAGACTGGATATATGTTTTACAAGTTCTGAAATGAAAAGTGGATATCCCCCACTTTCTTTTGCGATAACATCAAGGAATTCTTTTTTGGACGATACCCCATAGGCTTCAAAGAGTTTTTCTGCGAGGGTGACAGATTCCTTTTCTGAAAGAGGGTATACAGGCACCATAATTTTTTCGCCGGGAATAATACTGTAAATAGAGTTAAAATCCTGTTCATCAAGACTGCCTGAACCCTCAGTAAGGTGGGAAAAAACAAGAAAAACCACAGGAGCCCCTGGGGATTTGAAAAGAGACCTCAGCAGTTTTAGACTGTCGTCGTCAGCCCACTGAAAATCATCAATGTAAACAACAAGTTTATATTTGTTTGAAATTCTTTTAAAAAGCTCCCTTAAAGCACCAAAAGCTAGGGATCTTATCTCCTGAGGATCCTCCCTGTCAGACTTTTTAATTACATTCATGGACATGGATTCAACCCGGTTAAGCACAGGAAAAACTCTTGTCAGATATGCTGAATCCTGTGGTGTGACGTAGTATTGATCCTCTTTTGGCATTTTAATCAGAACCTGGCTGAGAGCATCAATCACAGCATCAACAGCTTTAAAGGGGACGCTCTCATGTTCGTAACAGCGCCCTTTTAATATAATAGTGTTTCTTGTATGCATAACATTAGTTTTCAGAAATGTCCTTATCAGATCTGATTTTCCCAGTCCGGAAGGACCATGAATAATATTCAAAACACCTGTACCACCGATGAATTTTTCATATGATGTTTTTAAAAGATCCAGTTCCTTTTCCCGTCCAACATAAAAATCTGAATTTGAAAGATGGTTGCTTCTTTTCATAAAAAGGCTGACATCTGTACCACTGAAACTTTGAATAATGGAATCGCTTTCTCCACGTTCTGAAGGATCAAAAGAAAGAAGTTGATTGGTTAGTTTAATAAGATCCTTAGGAAGATTTTTCACGTATTCATCCGGAGATGGAGCTTTCCTGGTTTGTTTTTCCAGCATGATACTTGAAAAATTTCCTTCAAAAGGAAGTTTGCCTGTAAGAGCCTGAAAAAGGACAACACCTACACTGTACCAGTCTGATGCAGGAGAGAGGGCCCCGTTTGCCGCCTGCTCTGGAGACATGTATGCACTGGTTCCAACAGGAAAAAAACGTGACATGGTTTTAAGATGTTCCTGTGTTTCGGTGACCAGTCCAAAATCCATTATGATTACCCGGCCGTTAGGGTCAACCATTACATTTCCGGGTTTAATGTCCCGGTGAAGTCTTCCTGATGTATGAAGAACCTTCAGTCCTTCACATAACTGCACGAAAGAGGTACGCAATCTTGCTTCATTGTATTTGATGTGATCCGAAATGTCTTCAATATGAAGAGCTTTTGGCTCAGTATTTCCAATATTGCTGGAAGGAAAGTTATTCAGGAGCATATTTGAACTGGAGGTATTATGATCGTTGGTAAAATCTGTATCTCTGATATAGGAAACCAGATCCACAGCGTCAGCGATAAGTTCCATGGTAAAAAACCATCTACCCTGATCTTCAAAAAGTTCTCCGAAAGAAATCAGATTTTTATGCTTGAGATCCTGAAGAGAACGAAATTCTCTTTTAAGCATAAGAAGTGATTCAGAATTCTCTTCCTTTATAGTTTTCAGCGCCAGTCTTGAACCGAGTTTCTGATCTACGACCTCATATACAATGCCCATTCCTCCTTCACCCAGAATTTTGATAACCTCGAATCTGTCTCCAGAAAAACTTTGCTGTCCAATGTTTTTCATTTTTTTCTCCAGTGATTGCTATTGAAGAATATTGATTGATTTTTGTCAATATTTTTATACTGTGGTTTAAGAACGTTTATGGATAGTTGACAGTCGTTTAATAATTGTTGCTTAGTGCATTGTATTATACTGTATTTAAACGATTTTTAGATTAATAAGGCGTACGTATATGATAACTTTAAGATGGAATTATATATTTTATATCTTTTTGGCTTTAAGTATTTTCCATATTTTAGGATGTACTGAAGATGATAAAACAATATGTCAGGATTTATATACTTTTGAAATAAAAGATATGTATGTTGAGCCTCAATATACTTCCCAAAATACTTGCCAGTCGTTTTATTTTCACTATGATAACACAACTGCTGAAAAAATTGATCTTCCTTTCAGACTCACTGGTCTTGATCTGAAAAACAATGTTAGAGAGCAGCTTTTTATTTTGGAAGCATCACCAGGATATCACTTGGTAACTGTATCTGTAACTGATTTGGATCCAGTTCATGATATTATAATTGCAGAGATTCTGGATAAAAATGACGAAAACTGTGAATCAGTTGCTTATTATAACATTCAGCCTGACAAGAGATTGGAATATCTTGTTAATGACACGGAATAATTAAAACAAAGAATCACTGTTTTTCACAGGTTATATATTCAGTACACCTGAGAAAAAACCTGCTGCATTGCTTCCAAGTGTAGCAGTACGGTATCCACCCTCCTGAACAAACAGAGTGGGTTTTTTTATTTCTGAGATAGTTTTTCCAATTCGTCTGAAATCCTTTTGCCTGTGTATCCATGTTCCTGTGGGATCATTAGCTGCAGTATCGAATCCAAGAGCAACCACCAGAAATTCTGGATTGAAATTCTTTATATAATCAATCGCTTTTAGTAGTTCAGAGTAATATTCATCAGGAGTTATTTTTTCAGAAAGGGGAATATTTATATTAAATCCTTTTCCCGAGCCCTGGCCTTTCTCATCTTCAAATCCGGTGAAATATGGATATGCAAAGTCCCCGTGTCCGTGAATACTTACAGTCAGAATATTTGAATGATTGTAAAAAATCTGCTGCTGTCCGTTCCCGTGGTGATAGTCAATATCCAAAATAGCAACTCTACCGTGTTTTGAGAGCATACTCGCAGCAATAGCGTTGTTATTGAAGTAGCAGAAACCTCCAAAAAATTTCTTTTCAGCATGATGTCCGGGAGGTCTTACCAGAGCATATGCAAAATGATCCCCGTCCAGAAGACGTGAAGCACAAGTAAGTGTGGAATTTACTGCACCCTGAGCTGCTGCAAACGCACTTGCATTTATTGGTGTAAAGGTATCAATACAGTAATACCCTGCTCTGACAGTAAGATCCGATGGTTCCCGTGAAGTGTTTCTGACTGGAAAAACATATGGATAAAATGATTTCCCACCTGTTTGTGCACTTTTTTCACTGATGTTTTTAAGATAATTGAACAAAGACTCTGAATGTATTGCCCTGATATGTTTATCAGGATAACTCATGGATTCTATTATTTTAACAGCATCAAATTTACTCAGTTCTTTCATTATAGATTTGATGCGAACGGGAGCTTCAATGTAGCCACGTTCATGAATATGATGGATATCATGTTTTTCATTTAAACAGATCATCATTTTTTCATGAACTTTGATATTAAGAATATTTAGCTGGATTCGATTGGGTTTAATATATCTGAACTCCCGTTGTTTAACAGGTGATTCCTTAATTGATTCAATAACTTTTCTGTTGTATTCCTCAGAACACATGTGGCTGTATTTACGTTCCAGAATTGCTCTGACTATTAGTTTAAGTCTTGCAGAAGTCAGCGTTTTTCCTGAAGTGTTGTCAAATACAAGTTTTGGTCCATTCATGGATTTTTCATCAACATCCAGCTCATAGAGTGTATTTATTACAGGTCTTGCACCATATTTTTCATAAAACCGCAGTCTTTTAGCATTAAGCTCACACTCTTGGGGTGATGAACAAAGTTCCGGATCGTCTGTGAGACATTCAAAAAAATACCATCATAATTCCTGGATATGATTTCTTTTCTTATTGTTTCATATAATGCTCCACCGATACCGCGGTTTTTTAGATCGCGTCCGGTTGCTATCCAGTCAAGAAATGCGAATTCAAGTACAGGATCAAGCATTAGAATTGCAAACCCTGCAACTTGATGTTTCCCTTTTTCCGCAATAAACAGAATTGTATCGAATTTATTCAGAAAAGGATTAGTCAGTCTTGATGCAAAGCCATCTATTTCTGCAGGGTTTATATCAGGAAAGTTAATTTTGAGTAACTGTCCCACTTTTTTTATGATTTCCTTGTTTACCACCGAAACATCATCAAAAATTCGCCGTATTCTGAACATGGAACACTCCTGAAAAAAAATCAGATGGTTATACCTCAAATAATTTTTTTATTTATGAAAATCTTTAATATTTATACGATGACAAAATGTAATACTGTTTTTAATACAATGATGCTATGTAGGAAATCATACTGATTCAGGAGAAACCAGGAAAATGAAATTTATTTTTTACTATATTTCAATAACTTTAGTATTTACCAGTTGTGTTTCAGATGTGAAACATCAGCAGAAAAAAAATAATACCGGTTATACAAAACCCTCAGGGGATTTTAAATTCAGGCAGATTTCATGTGGAGGATATCACACATGTGGTGTCAGAAAAGACAAAAGTGCATGGTGCTGGGGAGCCGGAAATGATGGTCGACTTGGATATGGTGAAGAAAGAAATGTAATGAATCCCATTCAGGTAAAAGAACTGGAAAAAAATATTTATTCAGTTTCAGCTGGATACTCGCATTCCTGTGCATTAACTGAATTGGGGGAGGTTTTTTGCTGGGGGTGCGGAAGGGATGGTCAACTGGGTAATGATAGTTTTTTAACTCAGTTGGTTCCGGTTCGTGTAATGTTTTCAGACAACACTGCAGTTTCCCTTTCACTGGGGGAATATCACAGTTGCAGTCTGAAAAAAGATGGCACCATATGGTGTTGGGGAAAAAATAATTTTGGCCAGACAGGATGTGAAGAATGCACCTGCAAGACTCCGGAAAAGGTAAATACTTCAGGAAAACGAATGATTTCAGTTGCATCAGGTTCCAGACATACATGTGCTGTTTCAGTTGAAGGAAAAGTATTGTGCTGGGGTGATAACAGCGCCAGTCAGTTAGGGACAAAGGATCCTAAAAAAACAAATACTCCTGTTGAAGTTACCGGTATTCCAGGAAAAATTGTATCTATCGAAGTTGGCGAATATCACAGTTGTGCAAAAACCGAATCCGGTAATTTATGGTGCTGGGGAACCATGAAGCATAGAACATCTATGATTGTCAAAATGACACAGCCAACCATAATTAAAGAATCTAAAAATGTTAGTTTAATATCAAGTGGGTATAATCATCAGTGCAGTATCATAAATAACAGATTAATGTGTTTTGGTCTTAATAACTATGGCCAGTTGGGCAACAAATCCACTGTTGATTCGAGTAATCCGGTAGAAGTAAATTTGCCTAAAAAGCATATTAAATCAATTTCATGTGGGAAATATCATACCTGTGCAGTTTATAACAACGGAAAAACATGGTGCTGGGGTTATAATCAGGATGGTCAGTTGGGTAATGGTTCAACACAGAATACTGATACTCCCTCACAGGTGATGATTGAAAATGTAATCAGGAAAAACTGAGTTAAAATAATATGCAGAGTTCAGTTTAAAGAATTGTTTATAAAATTTATTTTCTGAAAGTGGAGCTGAAGGGGATCGAACCCTCGACCTGCGCATTGCGAACGCGCCGCTCTCCCAAACTGAGCTACAGCCCCAGAAAGTACCTTAATAAATCACTACACCGAAGATGATTCAGGTCAAGCAAAATCGTTCGATGTTTTAAAAAGATGTAAGATATGAATCAGTTAAACACCGCCACTATAAATTCCTATAATATCAATTATACACAGAAAAGGCTGAGTATTCATGTGTAGAGAATATTTTCTGATTAGTTTTATATGATTACTACAGGTTTTAGATAAATATGGGTAATTTATTCATTTGTATATGATATTTTTCGGAGTAATCCTTTTTGATTTGACTCAGTGCATTGTTTTTTAAAATATTTCTAAAATTTTCAATCAAACATAATAAGAATTTGGAATGTAAAAACAGGATTTACTGAAAAAAAAGAACATATGATAATATTTGTGAAATAGAAATTGATTAATAAAATATTGATAGTTATAATCAGTTATCTTGGAAAAACGGTAAAATTGATTATGAAAGGAATTTTGTAAAATGAGGAAATTTATTTTTTTTACAGTTATATTGTTTTCTGGATTTTTTGGTTGTGATGATGATGGAAATTCAAATCAGAATAATCTGAACAATACTTCAAATCAGAATAACACCACAAATAATGTTACCACGAATAACTGTACGAATAATTGTACCAACAATCAGACAAACAATGAAACAAATAATACGGTTAATAATTCCACTATTGATCCTAAATTTGCCGCACTTTTTGAAGTGTTTGAAAGTGAACTTGGGGAACAGTATACATGGGGTGGAGCACTGGCGGTTATTGAGGGTGATGAAATCACTTTTAAAAGAGGCACTGGTGTCAGGGATCCGGATACTGAAGAACCGGTAAACAGTGAAACTCTTTTCAGAATTGGTAGCCTTACAAAATCGCTAACCGCAATTAGTGTTCTTCAAAATACTCAGGATGGAATTGTTGATCTCGAAGCTTCACTTAACGAGTATCTTTCGGACTTTGATCTGGAAAATAATCCGGGAATTATTTCAACTGTAAAAATAAAGCATCTTCTGACTCATCAGGGTGCATTTTATAATCCCTGGGAACATGATGCTGTAGATCCATATCGAAACGAAGATGGATTATATGATTACTATCATGAGGTTTATACTCAGGATGGGTATCTCATGGCTCCGGCAGGCTTAATGTATAACTATTCAAATACAGGATTTTCTCTTGCCGGTCTGGTTAGTGAAGTGGTAAGTGGGCAATATTACAATGATTATATGATTGAAAACGTTTTTTTACCCCTTGGACTTTCAAGAACGTTTTTTCTGGCTCAGGATGTTTCAGATGATGGCAATTATGCAAAGGGTCTGATGTCAATGGATGGGTCATTTGATACCATAACTCCTGATACTTATATGAATCCATGGGTCAGACCATGTGGCTATGCCTGGTCAAGTGTTGAACAACTTGCAGAATATATACTTTTTCTCAAAAATGGTGATGAAACAGTTCTGAATAATGAACAGAGAACTGCAATGATGGAACCGCAAAAATCCACACAGGAAATTGGTGACTTTGCCAGTTACGGTTACGGACTTTTTATTCAGGATGGTATATTTGTAGATGGGCAGTATTACAATATTAAACTAATAACCCACAATGGTGCTGTTGGAGGATACAGTGCATATTTTTATTATTTCCCGGAACTCGAGTTTGGAATGGTTTTTCTTGGAAGCGGCGACTATCTGAGTTTCAAAGAAACTCTGGCAAATGGTCTTTCTACTCTTGTGGATCTTCCTGAACCCGCAGAATTTCCCGCAGAATATGAAAGTAACACTGAAAAATACACTGAATATGAGGGAACTTATATTGATCCGAATTTTGTTGGTACCCTTAATGTAACAAAAAACGGAGAAAATCTTGAACTTTATGCTCCGGAACTTGAGGAACAGCAGATTGCTTATGGAACAATACTTCAACCATATTATCTGGATAGTTTTCTTTTTTCAATTTATGGATCATCTTTCGTTGGTACTTTTATATATGAAGATGGTGTCCCAAAATACTTCAGAACGAGATTTTTTGTGGGAATGCGTGAGGATACCACAAAGAAAAACCTGATACCCCCTGTTGTTGATAAGAATCGTCTGTATGATATCATACGCAAATCAAGTCTTCAGGAAAAGGAAAACATTTTCCTTCCATGATTTGCTTTTTTTCAAAAAACTGATGCCGCTTCCCGACAGTTTTTGTTTATTATTTAATTTATCAGATATTAAAACAATCGAGATACTGCTTTCGTTCATCGTCACTTATATGTTCAATTTCTGCCATTGTGAGGAATTTTATGGATATTTCATCCTTATACTTATTATGTAGATACCATCAGGGTGATGTTCATTTTCAGTAATTTCGGAAAAATTCCTCTATAATTCGGGATGTATAAACGACACACCTGTTAAAAAAATAATCCTTCAGGGTATTTTGTTTTTTATCTGATTATTTGTGGGGTATGAGGTATTGAAGGAAAAAATCAGTCATTCAATGGATCGGTTATCATTAAAGGATAAGCGAAGTGCTGGTAGATGAATGGTGTTTCTGAATCAAATGACATGTTCATACTAAGGGCATATTCATCATATTCAGTGATATCATCATCAAAAGTGATGCAGTATTCATTGTTTTCGATATTCCCGTTTGCCAGAATTACTGTAGGTATTTCATTAAAAGTAAGGTTTTCTCTGTCCAGTGTCTGAATAATCTGTAAACCCATGGTTCCAGCTTCAGAAAATTCAAAGCCAGATAAAGTAATGTCGTTTGGTCCTATTATAGCTACAGCTCTTGAGGTCGGTGAATCTCCTTCAGGTACACAGTAATTGGGATCATCAGTTTCAAGAGTGGCGCACTGAGCATAATCAATATCTCTTATGAGTGTGTTTGAGAAACTGCTTTCATTGCAATTTATGAAAACAGCCCCTGCATCCTGACATTTTTCCACAAGAAGATGATCCACATCAAAGGATACTCCATTCATAGCAGTGATCCCCCATCCGTAGTAACCTGGATTTTCAGTTCTCATATCACTTTTAACGTTTCGGATTACCATGTTGTCAGATGATATTTTCGCGTCACTGGTAGAATACAGTCCGGTGAAATAGGCACCATCCAATAAAACGCTGTTCAGTTCAACATGAATTCCATGGCTTATTTGAGTTGATAGTCCGTATTTATTATCTTCATCAGGCAGTGTATTACTTATAATCATATTTTTAATAGTTATATCCGGTGAAGTATTTGGAGTTTCTCCTTCAGTTCCTGAAATTATAACCGAACCAGTGAGATTACTGTCAATATATGCTCCGTTGATATCCATTTTACTTTCACTGCAGTATATTCCAAAACCAAATCCTTCATTTTCAACATTTTCAGTATTCATTACATGAAGATTTTTAGCTGTAAGCTCTGAGTTGTCAAAAACTCCGATGCCTGCTCTTCTGTTGTTACGCAATACTACATTGGTGAGGGTTGAGACTGCACCCCCCTGCTTTACGTAGGCAAAACCTGACATACCTGCTGATGTAACACCTCCACTTCGGGTGATCAGAGAATTTTTCAGGTTCAGTTGAGTATTCATCTGATAAACATAAACTCCCAAAATATCATGATTATCGATATACGCTCTTTCTATTGTTCCACTGCTCATATTGTTGAGGATAACTCCGCTTGATAGCGATGTTTCACTGTTTTCAGGCTGGAAAGTATCAATTACAGCTATATCTGTTGCATCCATGGTTGTGCCGCTTCCGTTCAGGATAATGCCCGCGAGTCTGCTTTGTTCAAATACAGCACGGGAAATATTTGCAGTTCCTTTGTCTGCAAGGGAAATACCACAGCCGTTAACTTTATCTGAAGGTCTTTCTTTTGTGTTTGTGACAATAACATCAGTGATATTGCCATGGCTTGCATTATTGGTTATTCTTATTCCGAATTCTGTAGAGTTGTTGATCCATACTCTGGAAAGATTAATGGCACCCTGATCGTATGCTGCTGCACCTATACCGGAATAACCCACAGCTGCTCCCACATCAAAAGGTTTTGTATTGGATAAAACACTGTCTGTTAAAGTGATAGATGCTTCTTCACCGGATGCAATTACACTATGGGAAAAACTCTGATCAGCAAAAATTCTTGAACCGGTAACTGTACTTCCTTCAATACAGGTAAAATTGCCTATGTAGTTTTTACCGTTTCCGAAAGTGTTTCTTATCATCATGTCTGTAATATCAACCTGAGTTTGCGAACCACCGGTAATAAGGGCTTCGGTACCCATTTCAAAAACAGTGCTGGTGATATTTACGGAAATTGGATTCTCAGGTGAATAAACGGTTATACCTCTGGCAAGCATATAATCATTAACTTCAAAAGGATCTAAATTAAATATAAGAGAATTGGAGATTTCTGCACTTCCTGTTCTGATGCCTATAGCATTGTTTGTTATATGATGAAACAATACACCATCAACTGTAAGGGAAAGGTTGCTTAGTGATGAGGCATCTGTGGTGGTAATACCACCACCACTGGATTGAAGAGACATGTTTTTTATTGTGAACGAATCAGATACCCATATTGCGCTACTATCAGAATCAGGATCAACTTCCGGGTTAATAAAACTTAAGTCATCGATAATTCTAACTTTTTCAACACAAGCTCCCCACAATGTCAACGCCTTGTCTATAGAGAATTTTTCATTATAAATACCTTCCCCGACTACTATCACATCACCTGCGGTTGCAGCCTCGATGGCACTTGTAATAGTAGAAAAAGGAGAACCTTCGGAACCATCCCCATTAGTTGCAGACTGAAGTACAAAAATTCTGTTACCTGTAATTTCAGATGGAATCTCAGGAAAATCGCCTGAAGGACATTCGTCACCTATATGCACACACCCTGTACCCCACAACTGCGGCATCATACCGAGGGAAACATCACACACTTCGTAATCTTCTTCAGATTCACCTTCAGGAAGTGGCGTCAGATAATCACTTCCGTCTGCGGTATCACCCACAGATAAAATTCTTGCAATTTTAGGTGGAGTACACCAAGTGAGGGGATTTCCTGTGGAATCCGTAAGTCTCTCGTGCTGTACACTTTCCCAGTTTTCCGGGCATGTCCAACTATCAAGTTTTGCCGGGCCCGATGGAGATGACCAGTCATCAGGGGCACTGCATCTGGTGAATTGGGTCATGCCCTCGGGAACATCTTCTTCACCGTTTTCATCAACAAATCCTGGTGTGCTGTTCCATCCTTCAGGACAGCTCCAGTCTTCAAACTCCCCGAGGGTGTATTTGGCTGTAGTGTTATTGGTAGTATTATTTGTGGTATTATTTGTAGTGTTATTTGATGGATCATCATCACATCCCAGAATCAGCAATGACATGAAAAACAGCGGAAAAATTTTTCTCATAAAAAACTCCTAGGTTGATAAATTAAATAGCTGTTAACATCCGTAGATAACAGCGTAATATTTAAAATTATATTTTAGTGATTACTTAATAAGAAAAGAGAATATGCCGTTTATTATCAAAGTCAAGTGATAATAATTTCCTGAAAATATTGCATAAAATTATTACGATTGTGTTTGTGATCCATAATAGAAATTTATTATTAAAGGGAGATATTTTAACAATATATTAATCAGGCCAATAATGCGTTCCAAAAAAATTTCATGTTGTTCTTTTTGTTAATTGCTGTTTCTGCTATCAATGCTGAATCTGTACCCTGAAAGGTAGAGATATTAAAAAGTAACTGCAGTTTAGCCCAAGGAGTGAAATAGTGAGTTCCTCAGATCTTATTGCAAAAGAAGAACTTGAAAATCTTATTGAAGATGTTGACATCACAGCACTGATAGCTCAGGAGACAGGAATAGGGGAAAAGTTTGTAAAAAGTACATGCAGTCTCCTGAAAGAAGGAGCTACAATTCCTTTCATTGCAAGATACCGAAAAGAAATGACCGGTGCAATGGATGAAGTTCAGATAGGAATTGTCAGAGACAGAATGATTTCTCTGGAAGAAACTGTTGCCAGAAGAATTTTTATGCTCAATGCCATTGCAGAACAGCAGAAATTGACAGAGGATCTGTTTGATCTGTTTATGGGTACTCTGAATATTGATATTCTGGAGGATCTTTATCTTCCATATAAAAGAAAACGCCTTACAAGAGCACAAAAAGCCCGTCAGAAAGGACTTCAGGAGCTTGCAGATGTACTTTTAGGGATATCAACAATCAGTATTTCATTAAAAGAATACGCCGGCACTTTTGTTGATGAGGAAAAGGGAGTTTCAGATGTTGGTGATGCTCTTGGGGGAGCAAGGGATATATTAGCCGAAAACATAAGTGAACACGCTGATTTAAGAAGAAATTTAAGAAGTTTTTATATGAAAAACGGGGTGCTTGTATCTTCGGTTATTACAGGAAATGAAGAAAAAGGTGCAACATATCGTGATTATTTTGATTATTCCGAAAAAGTCACCACTGCTGCAGGACATCGTATTCTGGCTGTTACCCGTGGAGAAAAAGAAGAAATACTTAGAGTCCATGTTACTGTGGAAGTTCAGGCAGCTATTCTGGAAATAAGAAAATTCTTTAAATCCCCTATTGAACATCCGGATTTTATTAATGAATGGAATGAAGCTATTTCAGATGCCTTTGCCAGGCTTTTACATCCCTCAATGGAAACAGAAACAAGAAGGGTATTGAAGGAAAAAGCTGATCTGGAAGCAATCGGTGTGTTTTCATCAAATCTTCGGGAACTCCTGATGGCATCTCCCCTTGGAAGTAAAATTGTGCTGGCTCTGGATCCTGGATTTAGAACCGGATGTAAGGTTGCAGTTATAAATACACAGGGTGATTTTGTTCAGCATACTGCTGTTTATCCTCATCCACCAAGAAATCAGCATGAGCTTACAGTTAAAATAATAAAGGATCTTGTTTCCAAATACCATGTTCAGGCTATTGCAATTGGTAATGGAACAGCATCGAGAGAAACAGAAACTTTTGTGCGGGATATGAAAAAAAATGGTCATCTGGATAACTCCATGATTGTTGTCAGAGTGGATGAGAGTGGCGCAAGCATATACAGCGCATCAGAAATCGCTAGAGAAGAGTTTCCTGAGCTTGATGTTACTGTCAGAGGTGCGATATCCATTGGAAGAAGACTGCAGGATCCTCTTGGAGAACTTGTTAAAATTGATCCCAAATCTCTGGGAGTGGGGCAGTACCAGCATGATGTTGATCAGTCAAAACTGAAAAATGCTCTGGATGACATTGTTTTATCATGTGTTAATCAGGTGGGTGTTGATCTGAATACATCTTCATGGAGTCTCCTGAAATATGTCAGTGGTCTTGGCGATAAACTTGCAAAAGCTGTTGTTGCCCATCGTGAAAAAAATGGTCCTTTCAGAAACCGGAAGGAACTTTTAAAGGTTCCCCGTCTTGGACCAAAAGCGTTTGAACAGTGTGCAGGTTTTTTAAGAATTCATGGTTCTGAAAATCCACTTGATTTTTCAGGAGTACATCCTGAAAGTTATGATATTGTTAAAAAAATGGCCAACGATCTTGGTGTGCAGATCAAGGAACTCATTGGAAATACGGAAAAAATCAGATCAATAGATATAAAAAACTATATAACTGATAAAACCGGTGAATTCACACTGAAAGATATTCTGGATGAACTGATGAAACCAGGTAGAGATCCTCGAAGCAATTTTGATAACATAGAATTTCGTGAGGATGTTTCAGAAATGTCGGATTTAAAGGAAGGGATGGTTCTTACAGGTGTGGTAACCAATGTTACAGCTTTTGGAGCCTTTGTGGATATTGGAGTTCATCAGGATGGTCTTGTTCATGTGAGTGAACTTTCAGACAGTTTTGTAAGCGATCCCCTGACAGTTGTTAAAAGAGGTCAGAAGGTCACCGTGACAGTAATCAGTGTGGATCATTCAAGGAAACGGATTTCTCTTTCCATGAAATCATCCCCTGGTGAAAAACATTCCAACGAAAATTCCGGAAAATTCAAACAGTCAAAACCGCGAAATTCAGGTAAAAAAGAACGAAAACAGAATTTTTCATCAAACCCATTTGAAAAATTCTTCAAAGATGGAAAGTAACGATCCCTTATGGGCATTATTGACTACCTGATCGTAGGTTCCTACATTGTTTTTTCACTTCTGGTGGGTATTTTTACCTCCCGAAAAGCTCAGACAGATACAAAAAGTTTTTTTACAGCATCTTCTGATATGCCATGGTGGCTTTTAGGAACCTCAATAGCAGCAACCACTTTTGCGGCGGATACTCCCCTTGCAGTTACTGAAATTGTCAGAACCGATGGAATCTCAGGAAACTGGCTGTGGTGGAATATGGTTTTTTCACATATTCTTCTGGCGGTTTTATTTGCAAGGCTCTGGCGTCGGAGCAATATTATTACCGATGCTGAATATCTGGAACTGCGCTATTCAGGTAAGAGTGCAGCTGTTTTAAGGGGAGTAAAGGCGTTTTACCTCAGCGTGTTGATAAATGCCCTTACTATGGGCTGGGTGATGCATGCAATGGCTAAGGTCATAAGCGTTATACTTCCTGAAAACCTGATGAATTCACTGCCTTTTGCATCATTTTTAAATGATATCTGGCCGGGTTTTTTTGCTGTGAACTGGCAGGAAGGAATTATTATATTTCTCCTCGCGCTTACAGCTTGGATATACAGTGCACTGAGCGGTATAAGGGGAGTAATAATAACAGATTTTGTCCAGTTTATTATTGCCATGGGGGGAAGCATAATGCTTGTTGTTTTCATGGTTATCAATGATGCTCCCCGTAAAGCACTAAGTTCATTGCCGGACATGCAGCGTGATTATCTGAGTGTTTTTCCATCTGTTTCAAGCACACTTTTTACATCAGGAGTCTTTTTTTCATGGATTGGATTACAATGGTGGGCAAACAAATACAGTGACGGTGGAGGATATATTGTTCAAAGGATAAGCAGTGCCAGAAATGATAATGATGCTTCAAAAGCAGTACTTTTATTTGTGGTCTTGCACTATTTCATAAGACCCTGGCCATGGATTATTGTGGCACTCATGAGTATTCCTCTTTTAGGAAATATTACAGATCATCAACTGGCTTATCCAATCCTTATGAAAACATGGCTTCCATCAGGTGCCCTGGGCCTTATGATTACTGCATTTTTTGCTGCCTTTATGTCCACAATAGATACTCACATCAACTGGGGAAGCAGTTACATCATTGAAGATTTGTACAGGAGATTCATAAACCCCAAAAAATCCGAAAAACATTACGTACGTGGAGCTGCATTAAGTGGTTTTATAATTCTTGTGGCAGGAATTTTTGCAGCTCTTTTCATGAAAAGTGTTGCCACCGCATGGAAAATTCTGTTCCTTCTGGGTGCGGGTCTTGGTCCTGTAGTGCTCATGAGGTGGTTTTGGTGGAGAATTAATGCCACTTCTGAACTGAGTGCTCTTTTCGCATCTACTGTGACAGCTGGAATACTTATAATTGGAGATATTAATCTGAATTTCGGTGCCAGACTGATGACGGTAACGTTGATATCCACATTTTTTGCAATGATTGGAACTTTTTTTGGGGAACAAAATGATCCACAAAAATTAAAAGAGTTTTTTGTACGTGTCAGACCTCCGGGACCTTTCTGGAAAAAAATTTCATGTGAAAAATCAGATATTAATCTTTATAGAGTTCTTTTTTCCTGGATCAGTGGTTCTTCGGCAGCTGTTTTTCTTTTTGCATCAGTATCTGAAATATTTAAGGGCAGTTTTCTGTATAGTTGTATTTTTATTTCATTAGCTACACTTCTGATTTTTCTTTTTTCTGAGAATTATAAAAAAATTATCAGGTCCTGAATTGGCTTTTTATGGTTTAATGCAATAAATCAGGATCTGAACTGCTCCTGGGAATATCATACACTGAATTTTAAACAGGTTTGTCTTCATGTGATCCCTCAGCTTGACTTGCAAGGGTTTACCAGTATTATCGCTGACGTACGACGTGGATTTTGAAATCTAAAGTACCTTTCATGGGGGATAATCCTTACAGTCAGGAGTAATCAATGAATTATATTTTTCTGAGTCCTCATTTTCCTGAAAATTTTAAGTATTTTGCTAAAAACCTCGCTTCCAGAGGAGTCAATGTTCTGGGAGTGGGTGATCATCCCTGGGAAGCTCTGGATAGTGAGTTGAAGGATTCTCTCCGTGAGTATTACAGAGTCTGGAATATGGACAGTTATGATGAACTGATCAGAGGTTGCGGATTTTTTACCCATCAGTATGGAAAGATTGATTTTATTGAATCACACAATGAACACTGGCTTGAAACAGAAGCAGCTCTTCGGACAGATTTTAATGTCTCCGGTATAAAAAATGATACGATAGGAAATATCCGCAAAAAAAGTCTGATGAAAAATGTATTTAAAAAAGCAGGTATACGGGTTGCAAAAGGATATCGTCCGCAAAGTACTGCAGAAATAATTGAATTTGTTGAAAAAACAGGATATCCTGTCGTCGCAAAACCCGATTCCGGGGTAGGTGCCTCATCTACACTGAAAATTACATCAAAAAAAGAATTGGACGAATTTTGTAAAGATCTGCGAAATCCTGAGGATTATTTTCTTGAAGAATTTATTGAGGGTCAGATTCAATCATGGGATGGTCTTGCCGGTCCTGATGGGGAAATTCTTTTTGAAACCAGTCATATATTTTCCATGGGTGTTATGGAAACTGTAAATCATGATGGAGACATATATTACTACAATGCCAGAGAAATTCCTGATGATTTGAAGACGGCAGGAAGAAATGTGCTAAGGGAATTTGGAATAAAAATGAGATTTTTTCATATTGAGTTTTTTCGTACACCTGAAAATTCCCTTGTTGCTCTTGAAGTAAATATGAGACCACCAGGAGGATTGACTCTGGATATGTTTAACTACGCAAATGATATTGATATCTATGAGCAGTACGCAAGAGTTGTAACAGGTGAGGGGTTCAATGCTGAGGTTAAATACCCTTATCACTGTGCTTATGTCGCGAGGAAAAATGGTAAATCGTACCGTCATACACATGAAGATGTGATAAAAAAAATGGGACAATCTCTGGTTCATTATCAGCCAATAAGTGGTGTTTTCAGAAATGCTCTTGGGGATATCGGATATCTCATCAGAAATTCGGAGTTGGATCAGATTATTGAATCAGCACATTTCATACAGGAAAAAAGTTAAAAGGAGAGAGTATGCATACTGAGCATCACAAATGGTATTCTCCGGCAATTGGCAGGGAGATGGATATAAAAATCTATGGTCATGCTGGAAAAGGAATACTTGTATTCCCCGCCCAGGGAGGAAGATTTTTTGAATTTGAAGATTTTAAAATGATTGAGGCAGCCTCATGGTTTATTAATGAGGGTATTGTAAGGTTTTTCACAGTGGACAGTGTGGATAATGAAAGCTGGGCAAATGAAACTGTTCACCCTTCAGACAGGGCTTTAAGGCACAATGATTATGACAGTTATATTCTAAATGAGGTGGTACCATTCATGAGGAGTATCACAGGGTACAGGAAATTTTTCACAACCGGTTGTTCGATGGGTGGCTATCACAGTGGAAATTTCTTTTTTCGTCATCCTGATGCATTTGATGGAGTTATATCTTTAAGCGGGCTTTTCAGTCTCAATCTCTTTTGTGGTGATTTTGTTGATGAAAATATTTATTTTAATTCACCACTGAAATTTTTACCGGATCTTCATGACAACTGGTATCTGGATCAGTACAGAGAAAGTCATATTATTATATGTTGTGGACAGGGAGCATGGGAAGATGAAATGAAAAAGGATGTTTCCGCAATGAAGGATCTTTTAGCATTTAAAAATATTCCTGCATGGGTTGACATGTGGGGATATGATGTTAATCATGACTGGCCATGGTGGAGAAAACAGCTACCTTATTTTCTTGGAAGTCTTCATCAGCAAAGTGTGATCTGAGTCCGGACACATAAAAGTAACTGAGTTCTGGAGGGTAAAATGAGCAAGGAAGTGTGTACGGTATGTAATGGTACCGGTAAGGTGAAATGTGACGAATGCTGGGGCGATTGTCATATTGACTGTGAAACATGTGCAGGATCGGGGCTGGTGGATGGTGTAAAATGCAGTGAATGTGATGGTACAGGACAGATGGACTGTTATACCTGTGATTCAACTGGAGAAATAAAATGTTTTCAGTGTAATGGAACAGGTAAAGCTTCTATTTAAATTGTAAGCAGGTTAATAAAATTTGACAAATTGAAGTTTCAGGGGCATAACCATAAGCACGGTATTCAGGTCTGTTTTCCTGATTAATTTTGAAAATTTGGTTTACACAGAGGGTTTGAAAGATGAAAAAGTTTATTTTTACACTGGTTTTTGTTGTTTCAATTTTTCAGGGGTGTGATGATAATATTGAAAAAACAGACAATTGTGGGAATAATGCCATTGATGTGGGAGAAGAATGTGATGGGGAGAGTTTTACTGTCTCCGGTTGTGATGAACTTGGGTTTTATGGGGGAAATCTTTCCTGCAATTCCAGTTGTAAAATAGATACATCAACATGTTCACAATCTCATTGTGGTGACGGTGAGCTGGATAGTGAATACGGTGAAAAGTGTGATACCCTTAATGTTGACGGGATGCACTGTGAGGATTTTGAAGGTTACCACGGCGGAACTCTAAAGTGTGATGATGAGTGTGATTTTGATTTCGCCCAGTGTGAATTTTGTGGTGATGGAATAATTACAGTAACTGAAGAAGAATGTGACGGGGATAATTTCGGAGATCTTACTTGTCAGGATTTCAATTACTACGGTGGGAATTTAACCTGTAATGACAGTTGTTCAATTGATTTCTCTGGATGTATCGGAATGTGTGGGGATGGGGAGATTCAGGGAGAAGAAGAGTGTGATGACACAGTTTTTGATTTGAATTGTAGTGATTTCGGGTACTGGGGATGCACGCTGTCATGTGAGGACTGTCAGGCGTCAGTAACTGATGGATTCAATTCTATGCTTTTAGGCGGAAGTGACAATGAAACAGGAAGATGTATTTCAGTTGATTCATCCGGAAATATTGTAATGGTTGGGTCTGTGTTATCAGATTTTGAAGGTGTTGAAGGTTTCGGGGGTGGTGATATTTCAATATCCCGCTACACTTCAGATGGTCAGTTGCTGTGGCATAAGGTTTTTGGTGGAGATAACTGGGAAGACTCTGTGGGTGTTGTTACCGATAGTGATAACAGTATATATGTAGCATTTTCAACACTTTCCAATATTGAAGGATGTTTTTCACAGTTTCATGAAACGACCTCGTATGAAGCTGGAGTTGTCAAGTTTGACAGTGACGGAAATTTTGTATGGTGTAGTACGCACGCACTTTCAGAGCACGATGAGCAAGCCAGAGATATTGCAATAAGCAGCGATGAGAATATTTTTCTCCTCTATAATGACACTCCTGATACTACCAATATTGAAGAATACAGTGTCAGAAAAATTTCTAAAAATGGTACGGTATCAATGTTAAGTAGTTCATATCCCCTTTCGGATAGTACGATGAATACTGTTTCAAAAATTATTGTTGATGAAGAGGAAAATTTTTATATTTTCGGGCACACCGGAGGAAGTATTGACGGTATTCATGATGATCCATACTGGAGAGATGCATTTATTGTTAAAACTAATAACACCGGTTCAACACAGTGGATAATTCAGTATGGCAACCTTGGCACTAACGACTATGTTTATGATGCTGAATTTACACCCTCCGGAAATATACTGGTGGCCGGGACAACCGGTGACGGAACATATTTTGGAGAACTACCTATCGGTGGAGGAGATATCTATCTGATGGAGATTTCTTCTACGGATGGAAGTAAATTATGGTCATCCTATTATGGTTCAGATCTTTATGATGATTTACCTGCTTTAATCGTTTATCCCGACGGAACAGTAGATCTCTACGGCAACGGTATTAAAATAGGTGAAATATCAGGTCATGGTGGTTTTGACGTGTGGCGTGTACGTCTTGATTCTTCATATAATGTGATTTTACAGGAAATATTTGGAACAGCAGAGTCCGATTTTATGGAGGATGCAGTGATAGCACCAGACGGATCCACCTTCATTACCGGATCATCCAGGGGTCAATGGGATGATCTTTTTAATTCCGGAGGTGGTGATATTTTTATAACCCGATTGAATTATTAAAATTAATTTAAAAATCAGAGAGGAAAAGGTCTTGAAGCCCATATATCAATAAGACCTCCGGTATTTGGAGCGAGATCACCCAGAGTCTGTCCTGCAAGATATACTTTCTGATCCGGACCGATAACAAGAGAAGTACAGATATCATCTGAAGTTGATCCCCAGTGACCTGAATTTAGAATTTCTCCAACAGATGAAAGTTTTATCAGAATGATGTCTGCATCTCCGATATTGAGATGTCCATCAAGAATTCCCATAGTAAATCCTCCAACGTATACATTGCCGGAGGAGTCCACACCAATTGAAGAGCCTTCGTCAGGTTGAGTACTTCCGATTTGTTTAACCCAGTCCTGATTTCCTGATACATCCACTTTCATAACAAAAATATCATCAGTTCCTGCGTTAAAACCGTCCATATCCCCCTGAGTGGCTCCTGATATATACATGTTATCTCCGGAATCTGTGGCCATAGCCAGAGCTCTGTCATTAGAATCTGACCCGAACTGTTTAACCCAGAACTGGGTGAGAAAATCAGAGTTAAGTCTCATAACAAAAATATCATCATTTCCAAACTGAACCCCTGTCTGCATTTCTCCATCGGTATACCCGGTTATGGTTACTGAGTTTGTAAGTATACCCTTATATATTGCAGTGGGATAATCTCCTCCATCGCTTCCGTATAGTTTCGATTCGGAAATTACAAGTGATGGAAGATATTTGGCAATAAAAATATCACTTCCACCAGAGTTTGTTTGTGAAAAAAGATTACCTGAAGTATTCCCTGTAACGTATATATTACCGCTGCTGTCTGTAGTGATTGCCGTTGCTTCTGTATACGAACTGAGAGAGCCCCATTGTGTTGAATTAACAAATAAACCTTCGGATGTAGTTTTAATTATAAAGCCATCAGAATCACCAGTCGAATTACCCATGCTATTAAAGTTTTGACTGATAATACCAGTGGTGGAACCTGTGAGTATAATGTTTTCAGATGTATCTATAGTGATACCTTTAAGAAAGTCGTTTCTGAGTGAACCCAGTTGTCTGGTCCAAAGAACTTCTCCGAAAGTATTTATTTTTGTCAGAAAAATATCTGTGTCCCCAAAAACGGGAATCCCATTTATTGTTGAAAGAGCTGTTCCGGCAATATAGAGATTACCGGATGAATCAACTGCCATTTTAGGTTGCTCTTCTATTCCTGTACTGCCCCACTGAACAAAATTGGTACATCCATAATCCATTAGTAAGCAACCAGTTGAACATGCAATCGGGAATCCTCCATCATCTGGATTGAAATATCCCATTATTGAACATGAATCATTTCCGTTGAGGTTTGTACCGTCACATTCTTCCCCCTCAGACTCCTGTACCTGTTCGTCTCCGCAGTAACCCAGACAGTCTGTTTCATTGAACATACAAGCACTGGTACAGGAAAGATTTCCTCCATATGTGTGTCCAAGAAGTTCGCATGTCATAGAATTTAAATTATCTCCATCGCAATCTTCGTTATAGGCGGTTTGGATAATAGTATCACCACACATTCCCTCAGATACGCAGCTGCTTGAATCAAGTTTGCAGCTATCTGTACAGACCAGTTCACCACCATAGTAGTTTAGATTTTCACAGGACTTGCCTCCAAGGTTTGTTCCATCACATTCTTCCCCGTTATTAGCCTGGATGGTTCCATCACCACATTTTCCAATACAATTTGATGTGTTGATTCTGCAGTTTGTGCACTGGATCTGACCAGCATAAAATCCTTCTGATACGCAGGTTATATCTCCAATATCTTCAACTTCACATTCTTCTCCCTCATCCACAATTCCATTGCCGCAGCTTTCAAGAACACATTCAGAGAGATCATAACTACATGTCTGAGTGCAGGATACAGTTTCAGATGGTTTGTAATCTCCGAACTGGCTGCAGTCTGTTTTTCCGTTCAAATTGTCGGAGTCGCATTCCTCACCTGTATCTATTTCACCGTTCCCGCAAAGTTTTTCACATGAAGAAAGATCATATCGACAGGAGGAGTTACAAGTAACGGTGGTATTTCCGGAATATCCTTCATGATCTTCACAAAGAGACATGGTACCGAGATTTTCGAGATCACAGTCTTCACTTCCCTGTATTTGCCCATCTCCGCAAAATCCTTCACACTGTGAATAATCAATTGTGCATTCTGAAGTGCATAAAGTGGAGCCGTTTCCATAGTAACCCGCCTGTGTGCAGCTTTTCATGGATCCCTCTTCAGGATCGCATTCTTCACCAATATCAACAATACCGTTGCCACAGTTTCCTTTTTCACTGGAGTCATCACAACTGTATGAAAGAAATATAAATAAAAACAGAGGTATAAATTTTTTCATAGAAATCCTCCATGGTTACAAAGAGTTATAAACACTAAAAATTGTATCATACATATGTAACTTAAAAAGTAAAAATCCAGTTGAACTGTTTTTTTAAAGAAAAAACAAGTAAGTTTATTTTATACTGGAAAATATCTCAGAAGGTGATCTGGAAAAGTCAGGATTATAACTATTTTTTGAGGACAGTTCCTGAATAAAGGCACACTGAGGATTCATACTCTTTAGCTCCCATGCTACAGGATAATACTCATCAGGAATTATGCCTCTGTTTACGGGTTCAGGAAGATTTTCTATCGGATTATACTGACTCATCAGACTTATACCGGCTCCATTTCTGATATATTCTTCAAACCATTCAAGAAACAGGAAACTGGAACTTATATTTTCCGGAAGAACAAGATGCCTGCACAAAAGACCATTTGTTGCAATTCCATCCTTTGAACATCTAAGGGGGCCAGTCTGTTTCCACATTGTTTCAATGGAGGATTTTGCAAAGTCCGGATAATTAATACCCCTGGTAAATTTTAGAGCATTTTTTTCATCCATGAACTTAAAATCAGGAAGATAAATATCCACTATTCCCTCAAGAACTGTAATAACTTCTGATAGTTCATACCCCCCACTATTCCAGACCACTGGCAGATTAAAACCCATATCCACAGCAATGAGCAGAGCTTCGACAATCTGATATGTGTAGTGAGTTGGTGTTACCAGATTAAGATTATGACAGCCTGATTTTTGTACTTCTATAAAAATATAAGCCAGTTCAGTTGGAGTTTTTTCTGTGGATTGAATAGTGTTTTGGCTTATCTGGTGATTCTGACAGAAGAGGCAACCAAGATTACATCCTGAGAAAAATACAGTACCGCTTCCTCTGGTTCCACTGATGGGTGGTTCCTCACCATAATGGGTGACAACTGCAGCCACGCTTGCAAAGCGTCCTCCTCCACAGATACCTCTTTGATTCTTTTCACGATCAGCCCCACACCTCAGCGGACAAACCATACATGGTGAAGACAATTTTTTTAATATTTTAAGACGATAAGATAATTCATCAGAACTGATCATTTTTATCCCGGATGTATACCTTTTTCCCATCAGAGAAGCCGAAACAATTTTTAAAACTTCGGTAAACAATCATTTTTTCTGATGCCAGATTTGTTTCAAAATAACCCTTTGGAGTAAAATCGCTTTTTAAAGCCATTATAACTATTTTAGCCCTGTATTTTCCTGCCAGAAAAATTTTGCCATCTGCATTTGTGAAAATCAAAGCAGATATAAAATCCTTTGGCAGAGATACTGTTTTTTTTATTTTATATTGAAAATCAATTATATGAAGTTTTTCTGGTGTTGCTGCAAGAATTTCTTTTTGATAAAATTCCATACTGTTTATGTTATGAACTGATATAGATGCAATGGTTTTAAGTTTCATTGAAAAAACCCTAACCATTTGTTTATCAGCAGAAAAAATCAGGTTTTTTGTGGTAAAAATTCTTTCCCCTGAAAAATCCTTTAATTTTGCAAATATCCCTGCTGTTGATCTGTAAACAAATAATCCTTTTTTATACTGAATGACGAGTTTTGAATCATCCCCGGAAATTGCTGAATCGACATTAATTTTTGGGTAACCACCTCTGAAGGCACCGATTGAACCGTTTTGACTGATAATTCGCAGTGTATCCCCATTGAGAGCTGAAAAAACCCTGAGTTTTTTATTGAATATATCCACCAGAACTTTCTGATGACAACTGTTCTTGCTGCAGCCATTTTTTATGTTGTCAATAACTTTCCATTTCTTTTTTTTACTTTTTATATTTTTCAGATAGAGATCCATGCTGCTACCACCAACAGCTAAAAAGTTGCACTGAGAATTCATTGAAAAATCAGAAATTTCAGATTTAGCCGGTGGTTGAAAAGCAGTAAAATTCATTCTGCCAAGCATTTTGAGTGTTGATTTTTTGGGATCACTGTCTGATGACTCTCTAACAGATTTTTTCTGAGGATTATTTTTTTTTACAGGTATTTTGTGCTTTATTTCAGATTCTCTTGCAACTGTAATTTTTTGTGAATGTTCTCTGGACTGAATGTCTTTTTCCGGTGTTGTTGGCTGATTTGCACCACTTTCAGTTTCGTTCATACAACCGATACCGTAAAAAAATAGACCAAAGATTATAATAAATATATTGCTCTTCATATACAATCTCCCGGCGGATTTTTTTATCCTGCACAAGGAAGATCCCTATATGAAAAAGCAGATATTGTCCATTGAAGTGACACTTCATTAGCATTTTTGTTTTCCTGAAAATATGATAGAAATTGCATTTGAAAGGACTATTTCCATGAAAGTATGTACCATTTGTGATGATCATTTTCCTTCTTACTGGACATCAACAAATCAGGTTATAACTACAGCATCATATCTTGGTAAAGCAGGAGTTGATGTGGATTTGATGATACCGGTTCTTGGCAAGAATCTTTTGCTTTCAAGAGAACGCAGATTGAGACAGCTTTGTGAATTTTATGGAGTTGAACCTACTTTTAATCTCAAGGATTATTTCACCGTATGGCCTACTAATAAATTCAGAATAGAAAAGCTTACACATGGCTTTACCTCACCTGTTTTTGCTGCGATGGGCAAATATGACCTGATCTACACCAGACATGTTATTCCTGTACTGATGACTGTTGCATCAGGAGGTAATGCGATTTTCGAAACTTACAGATTGTTGCCTGAAGAGTATCCAATGAGTATTCCACTTCTAAAATGGGCTGCTTCAAAAGAAAACTTTTTAGGGATTACCACTCACAGTGAGTTATCAAGGAACGTTTTCATAGACGCTGGCGTTCCACCTGAAAAAGTAAAGGCTCTCCATAACGGATATGATCCGGTGGAGTTTGAACCGGAACTCACCAGACAGCAGGCCAGAAAACTTCTGGGATTGGACGAAAACAGATTTTTGGTTGTTTACACTGGACACATGACACAGATAAAGGGTGTGGAGATTCTGGTCGATATAGCAAAAAATACACCTGAAGCTGATTTTCTTCTTGTTGGTGGACCAACTATAGAAGATGTAAAAAGGATAAGAAACCTGGCAAAAGAACAGAATGTGAAAAATATTAATATTCAGGGCTGGGTTAAACCTCATCTGGTGCCACCTTATCTATATGCAGCAGATATTCTTATTATACCTCCAACCAGTGTGCCTCTTAAAATTCATAGAAGAACTGTTTTACCCATTAAACTTTTTAATTATCTGGCTGCAGGCAGAACAATACTTGCCCCTGACCTTCCGGATACCGCAGAACTGCTGTATCATGGAGTGAATTCATTCAGAATAGAACCCGATAACGTTCAACTTGCGTCAGACACAATAAGGGAACTGATTGATGATCCATTATTGGCTAACGAACTTGCAGACAGAGCCAGAGAAGACGCCAGAAAATATACTTGGCAGCAAAGGGCAGTTAATCTTAAAAACTTTATGGAGGAGCGTTTAAATACTATTCGATGAAAGATCCTCTTTATCCCGCTTTTTTAACCGGATTTGCTACTATTCTGATTTTTTAAAATTGTTGTATTGTTTTTTTTATTTTATATCAATGTGTTATGTAATAGACATAAATATGATATTCCGGATCTGTCCCGAAATATCCGATAAACAGAAACAAAAAGTTTTGTTATAATAATGAGTGCAAAAAAAAGATCAAAAATTGAAAAACAGGATAAAAAAATTTTATTTAGATTAAAATTTTCCAATAAAAGTGTATTCTTTGTTGCATACAACAATATTTTACTTATGTTTTCAGTGTGTTAGATAGTTGTTAAAAAAATAATAACTTTTTAAAACAATTTGTTGACAGGAGAGAAAAAGTCCGTATATTAGCAATCCTTGTGAGGCGGTGAGTGATGGAGCGAGGCGGAAGATGAGGTCTTTGAAAACTGGATAGATGATCGGAGTATCGAGACGCAAAAACGTGCAGGGCTCAATTTAATTG
>JAFGWM010000032.1 GCA_016937155.1 Deltaproteobacteria bacterium | reverse complement strand
CAATTAAATTGAGCCCTGCACGTTTTTGCGTCTCGATACTCCGATCATCTATCCAGTTTTCAAAGACCTCATCTTCCGCCTCGCTCCGTCACTCACCGCCTCACAAGGATTGCTAATATACGGACTTTTTCTCTCCTGTCAACAAATTGTTTATTTTTTTTTATTATTTTTTAAAAATTTATAAGGCGTTGAAATAAAAAGAAAAAAAATTAGTATTTTTTCGATGCTGTTCTGGAAGGTTTGGTTTTACGACTTCTGAATGCTGTTCTTTTTCTTTTTTTAACCGTTTTAAGTGATTTTTTTCCTGCTGTACGAGTTCTTTTCAATTTTGCGTTCTTGTTTTTAGAACGTTTAACCCGTTGAATAATAACATTATTTTTGGATATAGAAGCAGAATTTTTCACTACTTTTAATGAAGATCTAACATTTCTTCTGATAATATAGAAATCTGTAAATCTTCTATATAATCCTGTAGATCCAAGAATTACATAGGCAATAGGATTTTTATTTTTTTCTTTTACAATGGTTGCCAGACAGTATCCTGCCTTCGAATTAAATCCTGTTTTTCCTGCACCTATTCCATACTTTCTATATCGTGTCAGAATATTTGTATTGTTATAGATGATTGACCTGAGCCCTTTTACCTTCACTGTATATGATGGTGTGGACATTATTTTTGAAAGTACCTTATTGTTGTAAGCAGCTTTTAAAATCTGAACTATTTCCTTTGCTGTTGATACATTTCCCGGGTTAATCCCTGTTGGATCTTTAAAAATAGTATGTTTTAAACCCATATTCTTTGCTTTAGAATTCATTTTTGATGTGAGTACCTGAGCATTTAAGCCAACACTTCTCCCCAATGCCGGAATTGCCCTGTTATCACTACCTAAAATTGCAGCGTGCAATAAATCCCTGTTTGTATACGATTTATTTCTTTTAAGTCTGGTGCGACACCCACCTTTTGCCACTTTCCAGTCATAATCGGTCATCATTGTTTTTTTGTTCAATAGCAAGCCTTCGTCCAGAATAACCAGAGTCGCCATCATTTTTGATAAACTGGCGATAGATCTTACACTGTCTCCATTTCTGGATTTCAGAACCTTACCATCCAGTGTCATAACCACATATGCTTGCGCAACTGGACGTTCACTTCTTTTCTTTGAATAGGTGTTAAAAGATACAAACTGAAGTAATACTGTAAAAATAATTAAATGTCTCATGTGCCATACTTTATTACAGGATTTTTATTATTAAAAATTTTTATAGAATTTTTCTGACAAACAAAATTTTTTCAACAGGTTAATAAAATCATCTCAGATTACCAATTTTTATATAAAGAATCAATTTGTACCAATAGAAATTCATTACACTTGACACCATAAACCTGCAACCTCATACTCATTTCAGGATCCATAAGCATGAATAATCAGATGAACACCCTACTTTGCACTTTTCCTGATGCACTTTCTGATATCCATTCTCAGGTGGTGGACTTATTCCATTCAGGAAATCATCAGAAGGGTTTTGGATACTACATATACTACTATCTGAATTCAGAAATTCAGAATAGTTCAGAGCATATTGAAAAATCCCTTCAGATACTTTGTCGTTCTCTTATGGACTCAGGATATTTCACTGAACTTGCTTTCTTTCTTGAAAGGTACTGCATATTCACCACTAAATCAGGAAATGCTTATTCAAAAATTACTTACAGACTTTTTGAAGCTGAAAAAGATATCCTCACAAACTATCTTTCAGAATCCGAAAAAAAACTTGAGGAAATAGCATTAGAACTTAATAATAATTATTACAGGGAACTTGAAGCTACACTGATGCTTCTGAATTCATCCTTTTACAGGCTCACCGGGTATCTTGAGCAATCAATTACGAGTTCTCATAAAATTCTGGAAATTATCAGTGAAGTAAATGATCCCTTACTTCCAGCCAAGGCATATCTAAGTCTTGCCAGAACATATCGTGAAAGACAGCTCCCTAATGATGCACTAAAATACTATAATCTGGCAATTCAAAGCGTCGGGCACACTGGAAATCAGTACTTTCTCGGAAATCTATATCTGGAGAGTGGTAACTTCATAGGAACTGAACTTGAAAAGGCAAAATCTTCACTTCAACTTAAAAGCATCAAACCGGGAGCCTGGTATCTTGGAAAAGCCCTTAAAATATTCACTTGTTGTGGTACTCACAAGGATCTTGAAAAAGTATATAAAGGCCTTAAAAATTATGGCAGGAGAGCCTCTGACAAACACAACCAACTGGTCATAAATGAGAAATCTCATCATTTATCTTTCATTCAGGTTCGCTCTGCTAACCAAATCATGAGACTCGCACTCAATCAGATTAAAATCTGGGAAAAAACCATAAAATACGATCAGAGTGAACTTCTGGAATCCATAAAAATTTTTATTGAATACTTTGTAAATGAGATAAAATCTCTTGTGGAATCAACTGTTTCACTGAATGATCTTACAGCAGCTTCAAATTCCACAGGGAATGAAAGAGACCGATTACTTCAACTGTCAATTGCTGAACAACTGTTATCCACTGAAAATTCCCCGGAGTTGTATTTTAAAACACTTACCGAAAATATCTGTACACTTCTCAGGGCAGATGGCGCAGTATTTTCACCTTCATCAGATATTTCTTTTATTAAATCCACAGTAACATCTGGAATTATCCGCGGAGGCTGGGAAAATAAAATCCAATCTCACAACATTCTTCGAATGGAAGGAACCTTGAAGTTAATGTCTGAAACCGGGATGAGAAATGAAAATACTCAACATCCTTCACATATATCATTTCCAGTAAAATCCGGAGAAATTGAATATGGAATGCTTTACTGTGAAAAATATACCAGCGGTGGAGTTTTCAATCTCATGGATTACCAGATCCTTAAATCCCTCGGAGGTAATGCAGCCAGATCAATCGAAAATTTTTCACTGAGAACCGGACTGGAAAATTACACATCAAATATTAATAATATTTTTGAATCAGCTAATTTTCCGGTTTTATGCGTAAATGAAAATCTTGAGATAGAGTATTTCAACAAATCTTCCAAATCATTTCTTGGACTGAAAATCTTAAAGGGACTTCAATTAGTAGAGATATTTCCTGAAGTCGAATTTAAAAAAATTGTTGCCAGTGGAAAAAAAATGTTAGTTGATATCAGAGATAAAAAAGTTTATCTCAGCATCAGACCATTTTATTTTCCCAATAATAATTCTGGATATTTGGTTATTATCAATGCACTTTCAGTTATACCTATGGAGAATGAATTTTCTATTCCTTCAAAATACAGTTTTGATTCGATGGCTGGCTCTTCACTGCTGTTTACTCAGAGACGTGAATTTGCATCAAGAATATCCCAAACCAGCAGTGATATCCTCATAACCGGTGAAAGTGGAACAGGCAAGGAAGTCTTTGCACAATCCATTCATAATGCCGGAAGAAACTCCGAAGAACCATTTATCGCTATCAACTGTGCTGCAATCCCTTCATCATTACTTGAAAGCGAACTTTTTGGATATGTTGAAGGCGCATTTACAGGAGCAAAAAAGGGGGGACAACCTGGAAAATTTCAGTTAACGGCCAGAGGCACCCTACTCCTTGATGAAATTGGGGATATGCCCATGGAAATGCAGGTCAAACTTCTCAGGGTACTTCAAGAAAGAAAATTTCGTCCTGTGGGTGGTTTGCGAGAGAATATTTTTTCAGGACGAATAATCTCCACCACAAACCGTAATCTGGAACACCTTGTAAAGGAAAACCGTTTCAGACAGGATCTTCTTTACAGACTAAAAGTGATGCATATTGAATTACCACCACTGCGAGAACGAAAATCGGATATCGAAGAATATATCAGTTTTTTTATTAATTCTTTCAATAAAAAAAACCGCACCCAAATCTCTGGTTTTACTGGTAATTTACTGAAAATACTCAAACAATATCATTGGCCTGGAAATATTCGTGAATTGAAACATCTTGTTGAGTCAGAATGTTTACTTCTTGGCGAAAACGAAAAATTCATCTCCACTTTCAGAACAGGATTTGATAATTCTATAGAACCACTTAATTTTATTTATGAAAAAAAATCATCATCCATGGAAGTAATCGAAAAAGAGGTTCTTAAGGAAACCCTTAGAAAAACAAATGGAAAACTGTCACACACCGCACGGAAACTTGGGTTGAGTAGAGCTACGGTGTATAATAAAATAAAAAAATACAACATTTCGGTTGATGATTATAGAAATACTGAGTCCTTGTAACACTGCATTTTCAGACAATACTGTTAAGAGCAGCCAAAATACTTGTTATATAATCAGAAGCATGTTCTTTTGAGGAGAAAAAATCAGGCCTTTTATTCATAATATTTGTCACAAGTACATCAATATCAGTTGATGGATTTTCAACACCCAATGCATCCAGTATACTCAACAGAATATCACCAGAATATGATATATCAGGCTCTGTCCTTATCAAGTTGCAGCTAGCCAGAATTTCATCTATGGAATTTTGTGACTGGCTTAAAGAATCCGCATAACACACCTGATCGCCAGTTGTAACTTTCCAGGCCCAAATATTTTTCATTCCAATGCTTCTAGGATAAAGTTCTACTTCAATTCTTCCACCGGAAATCATGGCAGGAAAAACAGGAAAGACAATATTCATCCAGTGGGTTTCGTTAAAATCAGGAGAATTTGTAATAAAAACATCTTTTGCAAGTTGTGCACGAAAAAAGGTGGTTATCGCATTAAAACAGGTATTTTCCGGCAATTCAATAGAACACCTCAATACTGAAGGAAGAGAAAACTCTGTCAGAGGGGATGAATAAAGTAACTGGTCATCGGCTATATTACGAAACTCAGAAGATTTTATATATTCTGGAAACTGACAGTATTCTTTTATAATCTCCGTATAGTCAATTGTTGTGCTTTTATAAAGAGAATCATCAGTAAATCTGCTGATATTTGCAATATTACAATATAATTCTAAACCGGAAGGTATAAAAACAGGTTTTCCTGCTAAATTCTTTTTAAGACTCGAATAAATCCCGGCAGAATCTTCTTCGAATCCAAAATGTGATAATAGCTCACCCACAACCACATCGAACTCCATTCCTTTTATTTCTCTTAATTCTTTTTGAATGATTCTGTAAGAGCCAGGTTCAGCATTTTTCTTTAAAAAATTTTCCGATACATTAACAATTGAAGAAACATCTACACATGTGACACTTTGAGCACCCAGCTTCAGCGCCATCAATCCAAGAATTCCTGTCCCACTACCTGCATCAAGAACTCGCATACCAGGCTTTATTGTTTTTTCCAGTGCCCTGTAATATGCATCCATCCTGATGCTATCTCTCAATAGATTGTAATGATAAGTAATATCGCTGAACCCCATTGAAATCTTATAATTCGGGAATGAATAAAAATAAAGCAGTATTTATCTTTGTGCCAGAGTATCTGAAATCAAATCGTCAACTCCATCATCAGTGAATAGCAATTCATCATCGGTGCTAAACTCAACTCCACCAATGACGGGATTCAGATATTCGGATGTCCTGGAAAAAACCCCTTCTATGGACGCAATTTCCATTCTCGGGATTTCAGTAATTTCTGCACTGTTTTTCCTCAAAACTGAATCACTGAAAAACAATGCGCTTGCTGTAAACAAAACAAGACCAGCGAAAGTTCCAGCTACAACTACGGTTCTCTGTCTCTTTTTTACCTTTATTACTTTTGATGCAACTTTACTGTCCCAGTCAAACGAAATTTCCCTCTGTTGCAGCGCTTCCTGGAATTTTTCATAGTCTTTATTCATAATTGTTCCACTCCCAGTATTTTACCAAGCATTTCACGACCTCTGAATGCTCTTGATTTAACAGTTCCTGTACTGATTTCCAGTCTGGAGGAAATTTCCTCTTCTGAAAATCCTTCCATTCTCAGTAATAAAACTTCTCTGTATTTATCTGGAATTTTGTCCATTGCTTTTTCCAGACCAATACTTTCATATTCAAAAGCTACCCCGGCTTCCATTTCAAAATCCGGAAGATAAATCCGGCGGTTTTTACTGTTCATCCTTAGTGACTCATTTCGGGCGATTGTATAAATCCATGTTTCCAGAGTACTGTCTCCACGAAACTTTCCTTTAACAAGACTCTTATAGGCTCGCAGATAGGTTTCCTGAACAACATCATCAATGCATCTATAAAGGGAAGGATGCAAGTTTCTTGAAATAGCACTCAATACTATATTTTTTGTACTGTGAACAATTTCTTCGAATTCACTTTCTGTTGCAATTTTCCACATTTTCTGAATCCTTATGGACGCATTGAGTGACCATGTCTATGTCTTCTGCTGTTAAAGAATAACTTTAACTTCATTTTTTGATCACCTGTAAGGATTTTTTCAACATTTATTCTGTGTTCTATTCCAAGCATTCTCTTTTCGACATGCTGCATTGATAGTTTCACCAATTGGGCTCTGACTTTTTTAAGATCCACATTTTTTTCCAAAAGAAGTTTTTTGAGATCCAGTTTCATGATTTCCATATTCTTTAAAACCTGAATTTCTTTTTTCTCAAAATTTAAATTGAGAGCCTGAATCTTTTTAATTTGTGTTTTTGAAAGATTCAAACCCTTTGCTGCCTGCTCAAGATGCCTGATAAAAAACCTGGTTCCCTGACCCCGATGTTTCATTGAGTGTCTTCCATAACCCATGGAATGGGGCATCTGTCCATATGTGTTCAGTGGTATAAAAAATAAAAGAATAAAAATAAAGTTTTTCATGACTTATACTCCAGAATAAAAGAATATTTCTTTTGACCCCCTGATGGAAAAAATAGTTCCTTTTGAAATATTTTTAATTAAAAATTTTCTCAGTTTGCAATGAGGATGGAAAGTTGACAGTCGATTGATGCCTTCCAGAACATTTCCAGAGCCTTAATCTGAAGCCCGAACTCCCGGTCTTTCATATTCATTGCAATATTGTAGTTGAATATAGCACTGGCAGGAATTGTACCGGAATATTTTTTGGCCAGAGCAGCCTGAACCCTTACATTTTTCTCAGCTGCTTCAATCAGTTTTGAAAGATATTCTCTCCTTTTTACACTTTCCACTTTTCCGGATTCTGATTTACGAATATCAAGTATATGATTTTTCAATAAAAGCATACTTGTATTGAAATATACACTGCTGTATGAAGCGATTTCACTTAGAAGTTGATCAAAATCTCCTGTAGACTTCTCATTTTTCATAAGATTCAGAATTGTGGAAGCCTGAATATAATTGTTTGAACTTGAGGCAAGTTCTTTTTCGGTTTCTTCCACAGTTTTTCCTGATTTCTTTGCAACCTGTGAAACCAGAAGGTCCTTCGCATATTCGAAATGATTATAACTCACCTGTTTGAGAAGAAAATTGATCTTTTTAAATTTATCAAGTTGAATAACAAATTTTCCACCCTTCAACCCAACAAACTTACTAAAATCCTTAGCTTTATTAGTTTTAAGATCCGCCATTGAAAACTTAAGTAATGTTTTTTCCAGAATTTTTCCCAGTCGATCGCCATCCATTGAGGGACTTAATTTTTTGGAAAGAAGGAAATTAATTTTTTCCTGAGTCAATTTAAGAAATCCATCTCCCTCATATGCATAAGCACTTCCTGAAGCAAGCTGTCCGTATGCACTCATAAGTGCAAAAAGATCACCCAGATTTTCTGGTTTTATCTTTTTAAAGTTTTCTTTTGTTTCAATTACAGCTTTGGATACCGTTTTGAATTCATCCGTGATCTTCAGCATTCCCTTAAGACTTTTGGATTTTGAATACTTATCAAATTTTCTCGACCAGAATGAGGTGTACGCAAAACCGCCACCTCTCTGTGCGTAATCATATGACGGAGCAATCTCACCTTTTTTTGCCAGTTCATCTGATGCTTTCATGTACCTAGTTGCAACATCATTCCAAGACTTGGTTTTTTTATCAGCCTTATTTCTAAGTTTACTATATTTTTTAATATATCCTGAATAAACCTTTTTCCAGTTTGAACTCATTCCGCTTAATTGCCCGGAAAGTTCTCTTGAAAGTTTCATTTCATCCGGAGTTATCTCAGCAGGAAGTTTTATTGCACTTCCTGTTAAAACTTTAAACGCATCATAAATATTGGAAACCTTAATAACCTTCACACCTGATGATTTTGCAAATTCTTCAATATCAACAAATTCATTCTTTGAAGGTGACCATGCTCTTGACTGACCGGCGCAATAACCTATTTCTTTTTTACCGGCACTTATTGCAGCACCCAGAATTCCGGGGAGATCATCAACCGGTCCAATGGTACCATCAGGATTCACTGTTCCGATTATCGCAGATTCCGGTTTAACTTTTTCACCAGTCATACCGGCCATTATCATTGCCCCTATTCCAGCCTGACTTGGAAATGCCGCCCTGTCCATGTCTCCGGAAACAATTATTTCAAATCCATTGAGATCTTTACCTGAAGCAAGCGCTCCATTGAAAGCAGCAACTGTAATACTTGATTTCATCGCTCCAGGTATTGTTTTACCACCAGATGTGATCACAAATTCACCAGTAGTAATTTTCTTTACTTCAACGTTCAGTTTTCCTGGAACACCCGTAGTTTTTCCATCTTTCAATGCAAAAACCAGTACTTCATTCTTTCCAGTTTCTTTTGCATTTTCCTTCATATATTCAACAGGTTTTTCTTTTTTTTCTGTGGTATCGGTATTTGTTTTCACAGACGATGTACAACCTGCAAGTATCGCCAGCGTGGATGCATAGGCAGTAAATTTTTTTATATTGTTCATATTCCATCTCCTTACATTCAGGTGACACAATATAACATTCAGGAAAAAAAATGAAATTACTATTTCATGGGGACAAATGGAATATTTTTCTCTTAACTCATAATTAACGTCTATGAAATTTCAACTATATTCCACGAACAACACCATCTGTTTTCATGCATGTGATGAAAAGTCACAAACAGTGTTGATTTGTCAATTGAAGATATCACTGGATATCCTCCATATCTCCACTCTCCCGTTGGAACTTTCAATTCAAGAATTTCTGAGAATTTTTCAGTGTCCTCACTAAATACGCTGAGTACACACCCACCTCCCGGTCTGATACTTCTTGATCCGGAAAGCAGGATACTATCAGAGACCCTGTAAAGTGAAGGAGCTGTGCCTCTTATGCCGGAAAACGTAGGAGGAACAGATATACCATCACCTGAATCAACTATCATATGAAGTGGTTTTGGATCGTGTTCAGATTTAATACTCACTTCTTCATGTCCACTATACCAGATCCCATAACCTCTGATGAGAGCAACAATTCCACCTCTGTAATTTTCTATCACTGTCTCATTGCACATTTTACATATTGTTCTGTAATCACACCAGGTCTGTCCATTATCATAGCTCTGAAGATACCCCGATTCCCATTTACCTCCCTGATATTTACTCCCCCATATGGGCATTTTAAGCTTATTACCTGTTTTAAGAATTTTCCCATAAGCAAACGCTTCATAATTTTCTACATCAAGTGCTTTTGAAGAATTCCATGTCTTTCCTTCATCATCACTCCAGGGACAGAACACAAGAGCTTTTCTATCCAGAGTTTTTTCCCTATTGATATAATGAGCATCAGAATATGGTAAAAAAATGCGATTTTCATCGCCTTCACTTATTGAACAGCCTGCTTCAAGTCCGCCATTGTGGAAAACACTACTAAAATTCAGTTCTATTTCTTCAAATTTCATACTGTCAATTCTGGAAACCATAAGTCTTAGTCTCTGGCCACTTGAAATATCCCCATCAGTGTTCAAACTCACGAATATTTTATTATTTCTAACAATATTTCCCGGAATCAGAGAATCGGTTTCAGAAACATAGCCACGATCAAGAATTTTTAACTTCATAGTATCCCGCCGGTGATAATTTTTTTAACAGATACCGGAATTGAAAATTAAATAAAATCCAATTTTACATCACTCCATGAAATCAGAAAAACACAATGTGTACTCCCTGTAAGCATACATTTTTCTTCTGATATTTCAGCATCAGCAACGCCAATCAATTCCAGAAGTCCCACAATAACACCGAGGATAAAATCACAGAAAATCGGAAGTTTTATTGGATGACTCGTCATATTGATTCTAATTTCATTTCCAAAAATTTTTTCATCTACTGTTAACACTATTGGGTCCATCCACAGACTCAGTAAAGGAAGTAACTTTTCAAGTTTCAGCGCTATCTGCAGAATTCTGGAAGCTGTATTTTCACCCCAGATATCCTTTCTCTTATTCTCAGAGGGCGAATATTCCTGCATAAATACTATTTTGTTTTCTTCAATAAAATACCTTCCAAATTCATAACTGAAGTCTTCTATTTGTGTGGTTATATGAATATCCGTAGCTGCCATAACCACAGCAAATGACATAGCATTAATCCACTCTCTATCCTCCGGCTCCATACTGAGAAGCATTTTTTCTCTGACTGGAAGCAAACTGGTAAACCTCTGGAAAGAAACACTTCCAAGAGTTTCGTGAAAATATTGTTTAAAAACTGGAAAAATTTCCTTTTGTACTTTAGAGGACAGATTCATGGATGATATTTTTAAACATGATTGTAAAAATGCACAAATTATTATTTCTTTTTTTTCACAGCAGGTATTGAAAATCAACGATTTTTGATCTGAATATCAAACAAGTGTATATATGCTCAGAATATTCGGAGAATTAACAATGGTTTCAATTAACACAGTTAAGAAAATTTCACTGTATTCATTTACTATCAGTACTGTCTTTATTCTTTACACTGGGTGTAGCGAAAAAAAATCAAGAAATAAACAAACAACTGCTGTTCACCTGACAAAATCCCCTCCTATAAAAAACTGTAGTTATTTTAGCATCAAACCCTTTCTGACTCAGGGTATTGGTGGTACCATTAATGAAGAACTCAGTGCATACAGTGAATGCCCTAATTATGTATTTAAGGACGAAAACGGGCGGGTTTTCAAAACAGACAAAGATGGAAAACTGATTATTCCTGATAAAATTTCCATTGAGTTACTCACTCCCGTTCAAGTGGAAACATATTCTATTGATGCAGCTATTGCCAGCCGGCTTTATAATATGCAATACCATGAAGAATCCTTTAAACGATTTATTTCTCTGATGGATTTAGAAATTTCAGGAAATAATCAGATTACTTTTAAAAACTATTTCTGCAGGTTGTGGAAAAAACTGGTGGAAAAGGGCGCTGACTGGAGAAAATTAACAGCTCTTGCAGGAGTAAGTGTTTTCAAGAAAAATAAAATATGGAAAATGATTAATCATTATCATAACTATTCAATCTACTGGCCCTTTTCAATTAAGGAAAGAACAAAAATACTTGTTAAAAATCATAGCAGTGCATCCGTTTCGGTTATTAAAGCCATAAAAATCCCCCTAAATGCAATAATTCTTTCAATACGTGGAAATGAGCTTCCTTTCAGTCAGTTTTTTAAGAAATGTAAAATTGTGGGGGAAAAAAATTCATACAGATGCACTCAGAACGGAAAGGATTTTTTTGTATTTTTGAAAGTTGTCCCTGGGGTAAAACTTTATTTTATCGTTGAAAATAATAAAGAATGGATAGATATAATCAGGAAAATTTCATCAGTCATAACCCTTGTGGCGTCTTCTCCTCCATGCTCCAAATAATCCTTTTCCCTTTTGATTCTCTTTTTTTCTTTTAATATTTTCAATATTTTCCTGATTAACTACTCTGCTGACATGAATGTTTTCAACCATCTGTTCATCAAGAGCAAGCTCTGTTTTATCAAACTGAATTGTAACCGCAGGACTCTTCTGAATTACTCTTATTTTTATCCCAGGTATCAAACCAAAGGAAAAAAGTTTTTTTAACACACTGTGATTCTTAGGTTTGATATAAACTATTTTTGCTTCATCACCCTCACACAGCTCCCCAAGAGAAACAATAACCTGAGAAGCTTCTGTTCTGTTTGCTATGCAGCATCTTCCTCTTGGTATAGGAAGAGAATCCCCCGTATATAAAGGATGGCCCAAAAGTGTACATATACTATCCACCATTTCATGGGGCAAAATATGCTCAGCCTCACAGGCTACAGCTTCTCTTTTCCCGGAATCAGTCATTCCGAGAACCAATTGAAGAAGAACATCTGTAAGACGATGCCGGCGAATTATTATTTCAGCCATATTTTTACCACGATGAGTAAAGTCATAATTGTCCCCATGCTTTACAATCAATGTGTCTTCTATCATTTCGTCCAGAGTTTCAGGTTGCAGTTTGTAACTGCATTTTTCCATTATATCTTCAATAGTTGAACTTCCAGATTCCTTTGCAATCCATATTGCTTCAAGTACTTCTTCTATATTTTCAAGCATTAACTTCTCCAGATTTATCTATACAATGGCACCAAACGGAAAAACCAGTTTAAAATACCTCCCAGAAGTGTGGAATAGGTCAGAACCACTGTGATAATTATCATTGATGTTTTTATTCCCCGTTCCTTTATAAGCATGATAATACTGTTAACACAGGGAACAAGAAAAGACATTATAAGAACAGTGGTAATCAATTGAACGGGAGTAAACAATTGTTTTATCCTTGCAAGTTCAGCTATTCCATTTTCTCTTCTGATAATTGTTTTTAGTAAAACCTGAACTGTCTCAGGAGGTAAACCCCAAAAATCAGTAACAACCCCCTGAGATGCATTTTGCAGCCATAAAAGAACTCCTATTTCAGCCAGAAGAAAAAGAACTGCGCTTGCAATAATAAATACTGGAAGGGCTTCCTTCATGAAATACCAGGTACGAAGAGTTGTTCTCTTCAGAAGCAGCATAAACCCCGGTAATTTCAATGGTCTAAGTTCAATAATAAATTCCGGTAGTTTCCCCTTTATAACTTTGTTTGCAATATATCCTGCAAATGTCATCTGTAGAAAAATTACTGATATAACAAATATAAAAGCTGTAAAATGCAAATTTCCAAGGATTAAAAACATTGCTCCCATTAGTGGAGCACATGGAATAGCAAGCATCAGTAAAAATGAAGCTATAATTCTTTCTTTTTTGCTTTCAAGCATTCTTGTGGTGGCAAGAGCCATTGTAATGCATGAAAATCCCATAATTATAGGGAAAATACCCTTTCCATTCAATCCAATAGGCCTCATAAGTCTGTCAAAAAGAACACTCAGCCGGGGAAAGTAACCACTTTCTTCTAGAAAACCAATAAATAGATAAAAAAGAAACAGCACCGGCATTACTATTCCAACAGCCAGAAATATTCCTGTGGGTACCAGTCCGAAATCGGGATCCATCAGTAATCTTTGAACTATATTCCATGGTATATACGATACTATGCTATTGAAGAATGGAATAAGATAAGCTGAAAATACCTTCTTATCTATAAAATCTACGACTATACCAGCACCAAAATGGCCAACAAACAGATACATGAGGAAAAATATCCCTATAGCAACAGGGATTCCGGTAAGTGGCCTCTGGAGCCACAAACCTAATTTCGAAACATCAGGCACTATGGTTTCATCTTTATCTGTCTTTCTCAATGTGTCAGAACATGTAAAACTATGGTCCACAATGTTAAGATCAGCACGCTGAAAATATCCTGAGTCCTCTATTTTAGTCCTCAATTCAGCATATTCAGAAGGAATGACTGAACATTTCTCTGGCGGTAGCAAATCAGTAATACAAAAAAGGGTTCTACACTCATTTTCTGGTGAAAATTCATGTATCCATCCAATTTCTTTATTATTTTCAAAAATTATATCAGAGATGGCATGGTTATCTGATCCGATAATATTATTTATAAAAGTCTTTACGGAGTCAATTTCCGGAAACTTCTGGTATGGAATACCTCCTTCCAGACATCCGTTTTCTATTTCTGTAAAATCATCACCATTTCCGTATTCATTGAAAACAAGACTCACAGGTTTTTGAAGTATCAGAAACTGAATTAAAAGTGCAAGGGTTCTCCTGAAGTATCTGCCATCTGCCATCACAATAATATGTGAAACATCTGTGTTTAAAAGAATATCCCTTAACTTATAACCATCCGGATTCTCATCAAGAAGACTGTTAACACCAGGTGTATCAATTATCTCAATTAAATTTTCAACCGGGTTAAATTCATTAAGAAGAGTTGCATGACCTCCATCATGAACAGCCCCACTTAATTGTTCCTCATCTGGTTTTTTTCCGGTTAAAAGCCTGAAAAGCTCTGTTTTTCCAGTACCGGAGGTGCCTGCTATAAGTATATTATATGACATCCTTAGTCACTACCTCTGTTAGATACTTCTAACAAAACTATAACACATGTCAACCCTGCTAATTAAGTTTTTTACTAATGGAATATTTAAAGTTAATTCCGGACTAGCGTTTGGAGAACTGGAAGCGACCGCGGGCACCCTTCTGACCGTATTTTTTACGTTCAACTTCACGGGCATCACGGGTAATGTAACCAGCGCGTTTAAGAGGAGTTCTCAGATTTGAATCAAATTTTGTAAGGGCTCTGGTGATTGCATGACGAACTGCTTCAGCCTGACCACTTAAGCCTCCACCCTTTACAGTGGCATAAACATCGATTTTATCCACAAGACCGGTAAGCTCAAGACCCTGAAGAGCAATCATACGACCAGTTTCGCGGACAAAGTAGTTTTTGAATTCGCGTTTATTTATAACAATATTTCCGTTTCCAGCATTGAGCCATACTCTGGCTACTGCTGTTTTTCTTCTACCTGTTGCATAGAATCTGTTTTCCATAGTATAGCCCTACCTGATTTCTGATAATTTTAAAATTTCTGGTTTCTGTGCCTGATGATTGTGCTCAGTACCAGTATAAACTTTTAATTTTTTAATAAGTTTACGACCAAGTTTAGTTTTGGGAAGCATACCGGAAACTGCAAACTCAATAAGTCTTTCCGGATGTGTTTCTCTCATTTTTGCAGCAGTTGTTGCTTTCATCCCACCGATGAAACCACTGTGTTTGTAATAAACCTTGTCAGTCCATTTTTTACCCGTGAGTTGAACTTTCCCAGCATTGAGAACAATTACAAAATCCCCTGTATCCATGTGAGGTGTAAATGTCGGTTTGTTCTTCCCTCTCAGAATTGTTGCTATTTTTGTTGCTGCCCGGCCAAGCACTTCGCCTTCCAAATCCACAACGTACCACTTTTGTTCAACTTCATTCGGTTTAGCACTGTATGTCTGTTTCATAATCACTACTCACAATATTTAAGTAAAACCAGGAACCTCAAAAAGGATCCATTAGAGATAGCTGATTTAGATTAAAATCACTCCAATGTCAAGACTTTATTACCCAAAAGAGTAAAAAACACAAATAAAGCTTAGACAAATAATCAGATGAAAAAAACTTATAACTTATCGTAAAAACTAAGAATTATTAATATTTTTTATAAATCGCGGAATTTCTAAATCCTTTTTTTCCAAATAAAAAGGGCTCCTTTTATCCAACATGATCTCACGTAAAACACTACTAAAGAATCAATAATGTTTTTTGTCCATACAACTTGGATTTGAATTAACTCTACTTTCATGCTAAATACAATTCAATACCTGAAAGATGAGGCTCCAATGAAAGATGAACATTCCAAAAAGATATCCGCTGCACTAAACAGACTGGAAAAATCGCGTCCCAGAATGGGTAAACGTATTCCTGTGTGGGTTAAAACTGCTATTATCAGTGGTGGTTTCACTTTGAGTGCAATAGGATGTACTCCACCGATATTTGAAGACCAGGGTGAACTTTATGGAGTCCCCCCTGTTGATTCAGGGGTTGATGGTGATACAGATGATTTCACAGATGTACCCCTGAATAATTTACTTTATGGATATATCACCCCCGACGGCGGTGAGGATGCTGACTCAGATGCTGACGATAATGATGCAGATCTGGAAGATGCAACCGTGGAATACGGTGCTCCCCTGTACGGTATTTTACCACCACAGTGATTTTCATTCAGGAGAATAAGTCCTGTATGGTATCTTTGAAATAGTTCTGAGACCAACACCAAGTTGCCCCTGCTGCCCAAGACCCCAGCACCATAAAGACCCTGCACCAATTGCACATGAATGCATATAACCTGCTGAAATATTATTAAAAGATTGATATGCAGGGACATCGACAATAACAGGTGAAATAGAAGTATCATAAGTGTTGTTACCCAATTGGCCAACCATATTCGCTCCCCAGCATAAACTGAAACCCAAACCATCAGCACAGGCATGACCAAACCCAGTAGATATTTTATCCATAAAATCTATTCCATACGGAAAATCAATAATCTGGGGTTCATAACTCCATGGCACTAAACCAGGGTCAACTCCTAACTGTCCCATTGTGTTGGCTCCCCAGCAGTAGATATTTCCACCGGCAATAACTTCCATGATACTATCTGCACCCACTGCGCAGGTATATCCCATACCCACTCTTCCACCAGTTCCATCAAAATCTCCACCACCACAGCTTATCTTACCAAAGGAATAATTATTTAAAGGAAAAAGAGTTGGAGATCCCACACATTTTCCTGTAAATGCATCAAGTGTTTCAGAGTAATTACAGTTATTTACAGGAATTGTTGCAGGATCTATCCCCGTCTGACCCATCCCGGTATCACCCTAGCAGAAAAGTTTATGACTCGTATTTATGGCACAGTTATGATAGGGACCACTTGAAACATCGGTAAATATCTGCTCCTGAACCGTTGAAACCCTAACAGGTGTCATAGAAAAAACCGGGTATCCTTCCTGAATTTGATAGTAATTATTAGCTCCCCAGCAGTAAATGTCTCCATTTTCTGTTAATGCGCAGGTATGACCTATTCCTGTGGTAATCTTGACAAAATCGATAGATGGATCAGATTCCACTTTCACAGGAACATTTGATAGTCCGGTGGAATCCAGAGTTGAGTTACCCAGGAAAAAGTTATGTCCCCAGCACCATGCATCTCCAGTTGAGTCCACTGCGCATGTATGAAAATAGGAAACTGAAATATCAGTAAAGGATCTGTCTGAAATTACTTTTACCGGCTTATCAACCATGTCTTCATCAGTGATTTCCATACCACTTCCGAAAATATCATTGCAATCTTCAGTTCCAGTAACGCCATCACCCAGTTGACCACACATCCCAGCCCCCCAGCACCACGCTCCTCCAGTTGAATCCACTGCGCATGTGGTTAAAAAACCTGAACTAACTTTTACAGGATCAAAACAGAGACTGTCATCCAGAGAACACTCATCACAGGTTAAAGTACCACCCCAAAACCCCTCATCCTCACAGATTCGATCCCCAACATTAAACGTATCGCATTTCTCACCGGCGCCAGCCTGAATTATCCCGTCTCCACATTTACCAGCAGTAACACAACCTGTCAGTTCATAGTTGCAATCCATACGACATAAGAGTTCACCTCCGTGATATCCCAGAGATTCACAACTTTCTCCATTCAATTGTTCGCCATCGCAGTCCTCCTGAGATTGAACTACACCATCACCACAATATCCTGATTCCTCGCACTCATCATAAACAAGTCTGCAATTACTGCCACATGTTAGATTTCCTGAGTAATATCCTTGGTTTTCACATGTTTTCCCACCTAAAACATTACTGTCACATTCCTCAAAAGCGCCTTCCTGAATAATCCCATCACCACAGTATCCATATGATTCACACATAGTAATATCAATTTTGCATGAATCAGTACAATTCAATCGCCCCCCGTAAAAACCATAATCAGAACATGAAAATCCATTAAAATTACTCATGTCACATTCTTCAGATTCCTGATTTATTTCAAAATCACCGCAGTAGGGTTTTATTTTATCATCTGAGCAGGATAACAAAAGTGCAGAAACAAGAAACAGAGATAAATATTTCATAATGGTCTCCCGGTTTACAACTATTGAACACTGAGATAATATAACATCAAGTTGATTTTTTGCACTTTGAATTTAAATTCGATCAGCGAAGATGCCTGACTCTTGAGATTGAAAGCAATTTGGGAATAACAAGCATATTTTCAACTAGGGCATTGTGACTGTATTGAGACTTCATAAATAATACACCAGAATTTTTTTCAATGGTGGTAAAATTTTCATTTTCCTCGGGGATATCAGTTCTGTAGCGATATTTTGGAATCTGTTTCATTAATATTAGGCTATTTTTATTGGTTATCTCTCCCACAACTATAAGCCTAGATAATTTATTATTTTTAACCCATCCGGAGAAAGTTTTGTATCCCAGATAAAGTGCATCAAGCAAAATTATCTCATCAATTTTTCCTGCATTTCTAATCCAGGAAAGTATAGTTCTATAGGCACCACTGTGGCCCATGACAGACATTTTTCCTGATGGTAATTTTATTCCATTTCCGTTGAGGATTTTTCTCAGCATTTTTAAATTTTTCCACTGCACATCAACTTCCCAGTGAGACGGAACTTCAGGAACAATAAATACTGCATTCAAATTAGATTTCTGAAATTTCTTCTGAAGATTGAATTGTTTCCACGCCCGATCTGCATCTATGTAATATCCATGGAGAAAAATCACTGTTCCAGCAGTTAAATGGTTGTATTTTGGTGGTTTCCATACATGCACAGGTCCAAAAATTGTTCTCAACCGTTTATAGTAACCAGAAGAAGTTTGCGATGTCTCAGCTAAAGAAATATCAGGCATAAACACACAAAAAATGACAACTGCCTGAAAAAATATTTTTAATCGAGACATTACAGTGAAACTCCTCCTTCAGTAAAAGTGTGAACAAACACATTAATCTGTAATCTGAATATACTACCTTAAAAAGAGGATTTTAAACCCCAAAAGGCGGAACTATTTCTATTGTAGCACAAAACAAGAATTTTTTCAAATATTTGGGGTTTTTATTAATAATATCAGGAACAACAGGGAGAGTTATTTATGTCATGGAGTACAGATAAGACCAAGATCTTCCCAATGGTTACAATCATGAATACCCCATCCATCATCAGTACACTGTTCCAGTCCGGCTTCAGATCCGGTACATGTAACCTCATCAAGCCAAATGGGATCTGTCTCTTCAGAGTCACTTTCAGTATATACACTTCCGGTGGTGGTGAATCCAAGTTCGTAGCAAGCTACACTTGAGAAATATGTGGCATTATCACCATAAACACCATCATTACAGATTGTACCCCAAACATTCTGGTTAAGTATTTTAATAATACCATTATTCAACTGGTCACCATTTTTGAGCATGATATCACCTTCATCCCAAACAGTACACTTAACACCGGTGACTTCCCAGGAGAAACAGTTTTCATCACCCCAGTCATTGTGAGCACAATCTACAATTCTCTTTTCAGTTCCATTACAGTCTACATTATCAAGAAGATAGTTACCATCATTTGTATAAGAACCATTATAGGAATCAAATTTATGACCCAACTGGCTGCAAACTGCTCTTGGGCCATACCAGCCCGGATCTGAATCCTGAATAATATCATCACATACATCACCCCAGCTGCCACTGTGATAAACCTGAAGTTTTCCTTCCATTCCGTTTGGACCTTCAACGAGTCTGACATCTCCCTCACCGGGAACACATGCAACACCCAGTGCTTCATAGGTAAAACAGTCATCCTTACCTTCATGGGGACATTGATGGAGATATTCTTCAGTACCATCACAATTTATATCATCCATAATGAAATCATCTTCAGAAATAGCACTGTATTCAGAGATAAATGTATGACCAGTTCCTGTGTAACCAAGCTGTCTGCATATTACATCAGCAGTATTTTGCTCTGTTCCCCACCAGTTATCATCACATATTGCGTGCCATGAACCGTCCTTATACATTTCAAGACGGCCTTCATTGGAACCTTCGCCACCGGTGAGTCTTATTGGACGATACGCATTTTCGCTGACTCTGCATGCAGATGTACAACCATCAAAGTCATCCGTATTCCCATCGTCACACTCTTCTCCTTCCCCTATTTCTCCATCGCCACAAATGCTGCAGTAGGTAATATCAAAACTGCAGGAATCAGTGCATGAAAGATAACCACCTCCATAACCAAGGGATTCGCAAGTTTCATCGTTAAGCTCCCAGCTGTCACATTCTTCAGTGCCGTTTACTTCCCCGTCACCACATGAATAACACAGGTCTGTATTGAGAGTACAGTTTTCATTACAACTGATGGTCCCACCATCAAAACCATTTGATGCACATGTATTTCCATTCATATTTGAACCGTCACAAGCTTCAATACCTGAAACTGTTCCATCTCCGCATGAATCAGTAACACATTGACTTGTATTGAAAGTACAGTTAGCCAGACAACCAAGTGTTCCACTGTCAAAACCCTGAGTCTCACAAGTCTGACTGTTTAAATTTGAGCCATCACAGGCTTCTCCAACATCCAGATTTCCATCGCCACAGTTGCTGCATCCGCTGGTATTGAAAGTACAAGATGAACAACTGAGTGTTCCACCGGCAAAACCAAGTGTAGTACAACTCTGATTATTCAGATTATCCTGATCACAGTCTTCTGTACCGTTTACCTCTCCATCGCCACATGTCTCGTTAAAACATCCTGCTGTATTGAACTGGCATGTATCGGTACAACTGAGTGTTCCACCACTGAAACCTCTTGATTCACAGGTTGCACCACCAAGATCTGATAATTCACACTGTTCACCGTCTGAAAGAACACCATCACCGCAAGTACTGCAGTTATCAGTTATCAGTGTACAACTTGAGGAACATCCAAGTGTTCCACCACTGAAACCAAGTGATGTACATGTCTGAACACCAAAATCTGTTCCATCACAAGCTTCATCACCCTCTTTCACACCATTTTGGCAACTGGAGCAGTCGGAAGTGTCCAGTTGACATGTTGCACTGCATTTCAGATCACCACCGGAGAATCCCTGAGTTTCACAGGTCTCACTGTTGAGATCATCAGAGTCGCATTCTTCTCCTTCTTCAATTGTGAGGTTACCACAATCAGGACTGGTACAGTGTTCAGTATCCCATGTACAATCACTAAGACATCTGAGAATACCACCGCTGTATCCCAGAGAGAGACATGTCTGGCCACTGAGATCTGTTCCGTCACAGTCTTCAGATTCCTGATCTGTAACATTGTTTCCACAATAAATTCCCTGTTCACACTCAGATGTATCGAGTTTACATGTGACAGGATCGCATTTAAGGGTACCACTAACCATGTCCTGAGTTTCACAGGTCTCATTATTAAGATTGTCCCCATCACACTCTTCTCCGTCATCAATCACATTATTTCCGCAATTTTCCACAACCTCGTGACAATCAGCCGGACAGTTGGCATTGGTCTCCGGAGCTTCACAACTCCCGTCTCCACATTTACTCTCATCACGCATACATGAGTCATTACATGCAAGTTGTGAAGGAGGATCACATTCCTCCGGGAAAGTGACTATACCGTCTCCACAGCTGGTGTTAGGTGTACTGTCGTCATCACAGGCAACAAATACCCCAATAAGAAGGAATCCCAGTAAAAGATTTTTCAGTTTCATAAGAGTTTCTCCTGATTTTAATAATTTCCGCATTTTGCAGATATGCATTGTAGCACAACTTTTCAGTTTTTCCTGTATAAATAATTTTCATGTATTTCAAGAATAAAATTCAGTTATCTGAACAAAAAATACCATTTTTTCCCCCAGTTAAGAACCGGTGGAAGCTTCAGCACTTTTCTGGTGGCACCCTGATGATGATATATCACCGGGTTTTTGCATAGCCAGTAACCATATCTGGCAAGATTTTCTCCGGGATTATTCCATGCGCATTTCCCAAGCTCAAAAGATTCAAAAGTACTGTTTGCCAAAATTCCTGTATTACTTATTTTTGTTACCCACTTTCTAAATTTGGCAGTCATTGTACTGTATATTTTTCTGGACATCGAATTATCCGAATCGTCAAATTTCCATATTTTTGAAAAAATATTAAACGGAACTTTGATATCTGGAATATCCGAATTTCCTTTGGAAATACTGTTTAAAAACACCCTGAAATGTTCCTCACTGTCAACATCAGGAAGTGGAGGAGAAAAACTCCTTGCCATATTTTCAATGGGAACAGATTCCACTTTCTTTTCATTTTTCCTGATGAATTGATGTTCTGTTTTACCACTACCGGCAAAAAGAGAAAGATCCATATTCACTGTTCCTGAACCAAAGTTTCCCGCCTCACTTTCAGTACACGACGAGAAAGACACCATTATTAAAACAACAAGGATATTATTCAACACTGGCATTCAACTGTCCATTACTGAGGGTAATTTTTATTAAATCACCTTTTGATACATCCACCGAATCTCGGAGTATTTCACCATCAGGTTTTCTCACTACAGCATATCCCCGGTTAAGTACTTTCATAGGATCAAGAGCATTGAGTTTAGTATCCAGAAGAGACAGATTTTCTCTGGATTCAGTAATCTTACTGTTTATAACACTGTTCAGACTACTGGTAAGTGATTCATGTCTTATCTTACAGTCATTCAACACCTCTCTTATATCAAAAGCATTGAATTTTCTGGAGAGATGATCCAGTTTTTCCATACGGTTTCTCAAAAGCATTCTTGCCGCTCTTTCCATCCGTATTTCCATTGAATCAAGCAGTTGAGCCTTGGTATCCAAAAGATGCTCTGGGGTACCCAGTTTCAGCATAAGTCTGGAAAGTTTTCCCTGCCCTGATTCCATAATCCACGAAACAACAGTGGTTATTCTGGATTCATACTGCTTAAGATTTCTGCTTATCTCCCGTTTGTCAGGGAATACAATTTCCGCAGCTTCAGTGGGAGTAGCAGCTCTTTTGTCGGCCACAAAATCCATCAGTGTGAAATCAGTTTCATGTCCAACAGCGCTGACAATGGGAATTTCCGAAGCAAATACTTCTCTCACCAGTTGCTCATCATTGAAGCAACTCAAATCTTCAGCACTTCCACCTCCACGACCACAGATTATTACCTCCACAGGTAACTTTTGAAGCCTTTTGAAAGCATCAATTATATCCTGTGGAGCTGTTCTACCCTGAACCTGAGCTCCTGAAAGAATTATTTTTGTTCCCATTCTTCGAGAAGCAACCTTAACAATATCTCTGAATGCAGCACCCTGAGGTGAAGTAATTATTCCAACACATTCAGGAAATTTAGGTATTTTCTTTTTGTGTTTTTCATCAAAAAGACCTTCAGCAGCCAGTTTTTTCTTTAGACGTTCAAATGCTGCATTCAAACTGCCGGTTCCCACCGGTTCAATTTTCTGCACATTAAATGACAATTTACCTCTGGCAGTATAGATATTCAGATATCCCTTAAGTCTGACTTTCAACCCTTCTTCCAGTGGAAAATCAACCTTTGTTTTCCATAAAAAAAGAACACATTCTATTAGGGAATTTTCATCCTTAAGAGAAAAATAATATACGTTTTTTCGCTGACCTATACCTCCAATTTCTCCTTCAACAAATATGGTTTTGAATTTTTCATCCAGATCAAGATTAACTGCATTCAGCAGTGAGGTTACAGAGTAAACCTCCGCAGAAGAATCATAGTTTTTGTCAGTGACATGTGAATTTTCAGATTTTCCAACTTTTCCATAAGAATCGCTTACAGGAGGCACCGTTAATTCTGAATTAATACTTTTTTTACTCTTATCCTGTGATTCTAAAGATGTTGTTGAATTCATACCGGGATCAAACAATGACAATTGATTGGACTCTTTTTTCTGTTGCCGGTTCTCTTTTTTACCAGTCATAAGATACGCTTATCATCCATTGGATTTTTGAACTATTATCTTGAATCACCAGGGGGACATATCATTCTGTAAACGGGAATATTTTCAGGGATTTCCTGATTCCAGGCCTCATCATCAATCTCGACATCCACCTCAACTTTTTTCCATGAAAAAATTGTATCATTTTTAGTTCCTGGTTTGGAAATTCTAACTCTTGATGGAAGAAGCTTTCCATCGAATTTTTTATATCCCCTGTATTCAACTCTGATTTTATTTTTCCCCTCTCCTATTTCCACTTTTACAATTTTCCAGTGTTTCTTCCCATTCTTTCCATCAATCCATACTGCTGTTTTTTTCCCGTTATTTTCCCATAGCAGCTTCTCACATCCACATTTTTTATCCCACTCCACAGATGCTTTCAATTTATCAGTAGGAAGTTTCCCAGTCAGGAGACGAAAAAGAATTTTAACCTCAAGAGAAATACCAAGCATATTCTTTACTGAGCATGCATCAGATTTTCCCTGATAAAATTTATTTTTATCCTTGTCATGAGCTCTAAAAACTGTGCCATCACTTGTGAGAAGTAATACTGTGGAATTCATTGGAGGTGGTGTAACTGCATCAAATCGCAATCTGCCGATACTGTCAGCCAGAAGAAAAACTTTTACTTTCGCTCTTCCTCCAGCCATTATTGAATCCACTTTTCCTTTTGCACGAATATTTTTTATATTTTTTCCGTTAATATGACTAAAAATCTCTGAAGAATCGGGAGTCGAGTAATCCCTCGAGTACCCTGTACAACCAAAGGAAAAAGCCAGCACCAGTATAAACAACAGTCTTTTTTTCATAATCCCCCTTTTCCTGAGTTTGTCAGGTGAGTTTAAATTCCGGGAGTCGATAGCTTTTTTATAACAGTATTCAGATAGTTGACAAGTGTTTCTGAAAGAAAATTAACCATTCTGACATCGCTGTCATGGATAAGATCTGATTGAATATTATCATAATAAGTCTGGCGCTCTACAGAAGGAATCATAATGGGTGGATATCCGCTGTGAACAAGAATCTGATTCATAACAAGCCTTGCAAGACTACCTGAGTTTTTCGGCCACGGGAAAATGCCCATAAGCTTATTATGTACACTGGCACCCTGCATCAGTGGCGGAAGCTTTCTGAAAGCTGCACTTTGCAGCCATTCACCCAGTTTACGCATTCGATATGGAATTTTTTCAGGGGGTGAAAAATCATGAGCATACTGTCTGTGAAGGGGAATTTCCTTCCTGTATGAATGGGATTTAGTATCACCAGCCACTGTAATAATCTCATGCAGTTCCTTGATGGTGTTTATTGTGACAGTCAGACGTTTCCGGGTTCTGTCCTGACGAATTCTCTTAATGCCATAATAATAAGCTCTGACATCCTCGTAGTGGGGTATCAGACTTGAATCACTTATTATCCTGTCATCCAGGGCAGATTTTATCTCAAGATGATTCAGCACAATGCCTTCAACAGCAAATTCATGATAACACCAAGTTATATCAAGATAATTTTCCAGTTGACATCTTGGACTCTCATTTCTTCCAAATCCTTCAACTTTCGAAGAACCACTTTTTTCATCAAGCTTATCAAGAAGATTGTTGTATTCAGCTATCTGTGTTTCTATCTGCGCCAGTTCATTGGGATCCATTATTGTGGGATAGTTATTTCGAGCCATATTCCATCCTTATAAAATTTGGAGCGAAATTATACAAAAATCCACATAAATTTCAAGAAAAAACATCTAACTATTTGTATTTACAGGAATAATATAAAAGGAGAAATTTATTCTACTTCAAAAACATCTTTTCCAGCGCCACAAACTGGGCATACCCAGTCTTCAGGAATTTTATCAAATGGTGTTCCTGCTGCAACATCATTGTCAGGATCTCCTTCTGCCGGATCGTAAACATAACCACAAACTGTACATACATATTTATCCATAATCGTATACTCCTTAGTTTTCACTGAGAACTTTATCATCCCAGATTCGTTCAAAATAATTTTTATGCTCGGCTTCCTCATCAGCTAGGGTCAGAAACATTTTCTTAACATTTTCATCGGAACTGATTGCAGCCAAATCTGTGTAAAGCCTCTTTGCAGCGAGTTCACGTTGCATTGCCAGTGCAAGTACATCCTGCAGATTCATTTCTGCAGAGGGTTCTTCAGGTACAATGTAATCTGCAATTTTGAGATCCTGATTCTTGTGTTCTCTGGTCCAGAAAGGATCACTTATATCAATGGCCTGAAGTTTTTTCTTATGTCCTGCTTCCATATCAGCCAGTTTTGCAATTTCCTCTGCGATCTCTTTGTGCTTTATTTTTTTGGCTAGATCTGTATAAAAGTCAACAGCTTCCTGTTCTTTTTCAATTGCAAAATCAATAGCTTCTTTTAACATATTGTCCATACCTGTCTCTCCCTTACGAGGTTAAGAAATTATCAGACATGACATTATTTCAATATTTGCTGTTTTTCAAGAGAGAAATAGATTAAATTTAGAATTAGAGGTCCTGAATAATGAATAACAACATAGTACAAGCTCTTTTACTTACTACCTTCGCCGGATTATCCACCGGAGTAGGTAGTGCAATCGCATTTTTTTCAAGACAGACGAATAAGAAATTCCTGAGCGTAGCACTTGGTTTCAGTGCCGGAGTTATGATTTATATTTCTTTTGTTGAACTGTATCCCCTTTCCTGGGAATATCTGGGAAAATCACACTCTCAATCCATTGCAAAAACTCTGGCGCTTGTTTCTTTTGTATCTGGTATGATCCTCAGTGCATTTATCGATTTTCTCGTACCTGATTATGAAAATCCACATGAGGCCCGGGATATTCCACCTGAGGATTACGAGCAGAAAAAAGCAATGATGAGACTTGGAATTATGAGTGCACTTGCAATTGGAATACATAATTTCCCCGAGGGCATAGCCACTTTTGCCGCTGCATATTCTTCTCCAACACTGGGTGTCAGTATTGCCATAGCAGTTGCTATTCATAATATCCCTGAAGGTATCGCTGTTAGTGTTCCCATTTTTTATGCAACAGGAAGCAGAAAAAAAGCATTCTGGTACAGTTTTCTTTCAGGTATTGCAGAACCAGTAGGTGCGATTGTCGCTTTTGTGGCACTTAGAACACTTTTCAATGACAGTGTTATGGGATATATTTTTGGTGCTGTATCAGGAATTATGGTTTTTATAAGCCTTGATGAATTAATACCCACAGCAAAAAAATACGGAGAAGGTCACTGGTCGGTTTATGGTCTTATTGCGGGCATAATAGTCATCGCTTTCAGTTTACTTATTTTGTAACTCTGATCCAATCCGGGGCGGTTATTTCAGATTTTATTCCATTTTTTATTATTTTCAGGACAACACTTGAAAAAGCACTATCTCCTATACAGTATCCTCCGGTGATTTTTTCCTCTTCAAAATATATCCTTGAAAGTATTTTTTCAGTTCGCTTTTCAAAAAAATCACCCTTCAAATTTCCATAACTCATCACATGAGTATCAAATGCCAAAAGCATTGCAACAACAGATTCAGGTGAATAAAAACAGTTACCACCCGCTGAATTAATTCCTGCACAATTTCCCTGCTTAACTGCATCCATCCAGAGACCAGTGGAAAAACCATCAATTGAAGCACAGTCACCACATGCATAAACATCAGGGTATTTTGTCATCATACGATTATCGACTTCAATGTATCTGACGGTATTAATCGAATCTGAGGAAAATTCAGGCCATCGGCCTCTGATTCCCATGGAAAAAATCAGGTGATCCGTTTTTATCCTTCTTCCTGTGGACAGCAAACAGCCTTCATCAGAAATTTCATTAAGAGTAGTTCCCGAATGAAATTTAATTCCACAATTTTCAATTTTCCTGAGTAAAAATTCACCGCCAGTCTCATCCAGTTGCCTTGGAAGTAGTGAATTTGCAAATTCCAACACTTCAACTTCCATACCTGATTTTTTTAAAAACCAGGCCGTTTCGAGACCAAGTAACCCCCCTCCACAAACAGTAACATGTGTTAATTTTTTCAGTTTTTTATTTAAATTTAAAATATCACTGTAACTTCTTATGGTAGTAACTTTTGAATTATTTTTCAGATGTTCAGGATAAACACTAGGGGAACCACCGGTGGCAACTATCAGTGAATCCCATTTTAAGGATCTGCCATTAAAACTTTCAATCAAGTGATCTCCGGAATTTATTTTTTTTACATTAAAATCAGTAATGAAACTTATTTTTTCTTTTTCAAACCACTGATCATTTTTTAAAAAAAATCCTGGTGGAATTTCCACCTGACCTATCAATTTGGTCAGAGCAGGTCTGAAATAAGGATAAACAGTTTCCTCTGAGACAATCGTAATTTCTGCATCAACATCTGTTTTTCTGGCACTTGCCGCAGCACTTATGCCTGCCGCTCCAGAACCGATTATTGCTATTTTTTTCATGTTTTTCTCCTGATGGATTACCCCTGAATATCAAGAAATTAATACTTTCAGATTAAAAGAAAAGGCAGAAATCAGTGGGATTCAGAAGTACTGGTTTTTTCAATGAGAACTCTGTATACATCATCCGCCAGATCACGGCAGCACTGAATATCATTTTCAGAAGGACCATATTTGGCTTTACATGACCCCACAAATTCGATGCCCATATCCTCCATGATCTTTTTCAATTGAGGAACGGCTTCTCCACTCCACCCGTATGAGCCGAATGCAGCTCCAATCAGATTGCGGGGTTTGAGTCCTTTGCAATAAGTCAAAACATCCGCAAGAGTTGGGAACAGATTATTGTTCAGAGTAGGTGACCCTATAAGAACTGCACCTGCATCAAAGATCTCAGTAATTACATTGCTTCTGTGAACACCTTTTAAAGGAAGTACTTTTACATACAAACCTTTCTCTGCAAATGTATCTGCCAGTGATTGAGCCATTTTTTTTGTAGCTCCCCACATTGTGTCATAAATAACAACAACTTTTCTCGTCATTTTTTGCTGTGTCCATTCGGTGTACATTGAAACGGCATCAGCAATACTGTCTCCTCGCCAGATCGGACCATGATCAGGAGCTACTATTGAAGGATCAAGACCTAACTTCTGCATCTTCTCAAGCAGTTTGGAAATAAGTGGAGCGTAGGGAAGCAATATATTGGCAAAATATTTTGCGGCTTCATATTTAACAACCGAAGAATCACACTGATCTATGAACCGCTCAGATGATGCGAGATGCATTCCAAACGCATCCTGACTGAAAAGCAGATTATCCTCTACCAGAAAAGAAAACATGGAATCAGGCCAGTGCAGCATCCTGGTTTCATAAAATCTGAAAGTGAGATCTCCCAGAATTATTTCGCTGCCATCTTCAACAGGTGTCACATCAACATTCCACAAAAAATGTTCCTTGAGAGCTTTTACTCCCATTTTTGAAGCAAAAATCTTTTCTGGTTTAATCTTTTCAATCATTATATCCAGAGCACCACTATGATCCGGCTCAGCATGATTTGAAATTATGTAATCAATATCTTCAAGAGGAACAACACTTTGAACTCTGCTGATGAGTTCATCAACATAATCTCTTTTTACTGTATCTATGAGAATATTTTTTTTACCGGTCACAAGATAGGCATTATAGGTGGTACCACGTGAAGTATCATAACCATGAAAATCTCTGATACTCCAGTCCATTGCACCAACCCAGTAAACATGATCACTTATTTTTACCGCTCTAACCGTCTGATTCATTTTCAGTTCCTTATTCAGTGAAATTAATTATTGCGCTACTGGCATTGTATAGAGAGGTATTCTTGCGCCAAGTTCCTTATCCAGCATATACATCGCAGATGGAGCATCCTTTATCATTTCCATTTTAGCAACGATCTCGCTGGCGTTGGCTTCCTCTTCAACCTGCTCTGTAACAAACCAGTTAAGGAATATTTCAGTTGCAGGATCAATAACTTCCCTTGCTGTTTTGTATAAATAATTAATTCTTGAGGTAATGTGTTTTTCATGTTCCAGAGCAGCTTTAAATGCATGAACCGGGCTTTCCCATTCACTCTGCGGTTTTTCAATTGCCTTAAGGTCTATTTTTCCACCACGCTCTATAACATAACCATAAAACTTCATGGCATGAACCATTTCTTCCTGAGCCTGTACCTCCATCCATGTTGCAAAACCAGGAAAATTGGAATTTTCAAAATATGCAGCCATTGAAAGATAAAGATATGAAGAAAAAATTTCCTCATTTATCTGGTTGTTCAGTTCATCAAGCATTTTTTTTTCCATGATATCATTCACCTTTCCATAATCCATGTAAATTACAGTATGCTCTCACATAAAACTTTTCATTATCATTTAACATAAATTCAGCTACTGGTTTATCTTCATGGGATAAATGTACTCTGGAAACTCTGTTTTCTGAAATCAACTCTATCCACTGTATATAGTGTTTTTCTGTCATTGGATGCTCAACACTTCCAACGGTCACTTTAATTCCGCCTTCAATTTTTTCCACGACGGGGATATGTTTTTCAACAGCAGCTTCTGTTGTATTTTCGCTTATCAGTACCATTTCTTTTCCGCAGCAAACCAGTGCTCCCGGACCTTCGTTAAGTACTTCCACTATATTTCCACATGCTTCACATCTGTATACTTTGACTTCCATTTTTTCATCTCCTTTAATGTTTTGTAATTACACAATTTTTTTTCCTGAATCCGTTATTGTATACTTACATCTGACAGGACTCTCAATATAAGAGAGAGCCTTAAGCTCCTTAATGGCTTTTGTCACGACTTTAGCATCCAGTCCAGTAATTTCTGATATTTGCTTAGTTCCCGCGTTTCCATTTATTCCTGCAAATGCTTCCAGAACTTTGGATTCATTATCATTAATTTTTTTCTCCGTCATTTCAATCTCCTGTCAAATAACAATCAGTTACCTGATTCAACTTCATCCAAATATTTGAAATCAAGTTTAAAATCAGCAACAGTATGTTTGCTTAATCTGTCCCGAACCATAACACTTACATCATGCTGTAACCGGGATATTACACAATTCCCCTGAAAGCATCTTGGCTCATTGAACAGACATCTTTTTGTGGGTACATTTCCGTCTATTATCTCAGCTACTTCCAAAAGAGTAATATCTTCCGGTTTCCGTTTCAGACTGAATCCACCCTTTGCTCCTCTAACACTGTTCAGTAAACCTTTTTTTACAAGACGCTGCATTACCTTGGCTAGATGAGATTCACTCACCCGCAATAATCCAGCAATGTACTGGGTGGAAAGCTTCTTTTTTTCACCCTGATTGTACAGGACAATCAGAGCATGAATCGCCAGATTTGATGCCTCACTGATATTTAATGCGTTGAACATGCTACTCCTTAACTAGAATAAAAACTCGGACTAATTCTGAAAAATCCAGTTAATCGGTATCCTAATACCCTTATAGATATTGTCAATACAGATTTAAGGAATTCATCACCCCTTATTCCACTATTTAGGATTCTAGAAATATTTTTATATAATTGGTTTCACTCCAATGGGGGGTGGAGGAAGATTCTTTCTGCTCTTAATGATTTTTTCTTCGGTTCGCTTTTCTTCATTTGCTGATAGTTTTTCTTCAGTTCGCTTTTCTTTCTCAGTTACTTTCTGCTGCCCCCCTCCGGATTTATCATCATCAGGTGCAATATCGTTCTGGAGATTTGGATCATCATCACTGTATTTTATACCGGGTTTGGGTAAAAATCCCTTATAAGGCTCTTTAAGTTTTCCAAGTATTCTACCTGGAAGTACATTTACCTGAATTGCTTTTTTTAGACTGAACTGATATCCTCTGGTATCCAGTTTAAGCTTGTAATCACGATTTTTATAATTAAACCCTCTGGTATAAATAAGAGAAGTCTGCCCCTTTCTTGAATGCTCACTGTGCATCAGAATAAACGAGAAAATTCTAACGGCCAGATGATTATGCAGACGATGACACCCATGGCTGTGCCTTCTCATTATGCTCATGTAATCAACACTACCATGAGTTCTGATTCCATTATCAAACCATATTGCTTTTCCACTGTCTGTCCTGTTTCTGATGTGATGTGCAGCAACCAGACCATAGGCACTTTTATAACTTGGACCCATTTCTTCTGTATTCACTCTGGTAATCCATCTGCCATTTTTTCTTTCTGATTTTATCAGACCACCTGGAGGAGCACTTTTTGGTGGAATCCAGACAGGAGCACTGAATATATCTTTCCATATTCTGGGACCGGTATCAGATCCTTTGTAGGCAAAATACTCCTTACCATCCTTGTATTCCGTTCTCCATCCGCCTATTGTTGTTCCCCACCTTATAAGAGGAATCTTATGTCCTCTGAATGTTGTATATAGTACAATCCGGGGTCTTCTAAAAACCGGCTGATATCGTTTTTTCCCAGAAGCATCATCGGGAGCATCGTAGTAGACATCACCTCTGTCTATTTCCACATCAAATTTAAATTCTGAGTAATATTCAGGAAGTGGAGGAAATTTTACTGCCACTCTGAATTTACCAAACGATTTACCCTGTATTTCCTTAAAAAATTTCAGAGCCTTCTCAGGCGTTTCGATTCCCATTGACTGCATAAGTTTTTCTGTGAAAGAACTTATCAGATTCCTGACTTTTATTTTTTTTCCGGATGAATCTTTCCATTTATCATTGAATCCCTTCACTCGATTAACAGTTCCATCCTCAATAATTCCAAGACTGTGGACAATTCTTTCCCTTATAACACGCTTTAGTGTTCTCCAGTTATTTTTGAGAGGTGTCCGGCCAAACCCCTTTCTGGTATCTCCGGCAAGTATTCCCCAGCCGAAAATCATATGTTTATGTTCGAAGTCTCGTATAGCATCAATAGTCGCATAGCTTATGTTTCCAGGAGAATATTTTTCCAGTAAACCTTCACATTTCAATCTTTTCTGAGCTTCCACCACCATTTCATACTTGGCAGCCAGTAGACGATACTTCTTTGATAAATATTTATTTTTTTTCTTTTTAAGAGCTTTTTTTCCACCGGCTTTTTTTACCTGCAGCCTGATCTCTGCCAGCTCTTTTCTGAGATCTCTTCTGGAAACATAGGTTACACTGAATTTTGCTCTTTTAAAGTATTCATAATTGAGTTTTTTAAAACATTCTCTGGATTCATCCCTAAGGAATCTTTCTGAGACAACACTCATTGAAGGTGGAATCCCAAACAGTTCGACGTAGTTATGTTCACCATTCTTTAGTTTTCTTCCATTTTCATCTGTGCGGTCATTTGACAGATTTATAAATGTTTTTCGGTATCTGTTAGGACTTGAGGGACCATCGGTAAATATGTATGGAACAAAAGAATCACTAAGATCTATTATACTGTACCCAAACCTGAGTGCATCATCAATGTTTCTCGCTTCAAGATGACCCTTTTCCGCCACATAAACAAGTTTATGCTCCGGGATGGCAATATTTTCCTTAAGTGCTGGTGCTGCTACGGATATTTTCAGCCCTGCTCCTTCTTTTTTATTTGTATTTTTAACACTTTCTATTGGAAGTACTTTGTTTTTCTTTACTGAATTCCCACTGGATTTCTTTCCGGAATTCCCTTCTAACAGTGTATAAAATAAAAGCGAAAATGCACTTATAACTATCAGTGTACCTATTAAACCGGTAAACGAATTTCCCTTTTTTTTACCGGATTCCATACGTTTTCTTGTGTATCCAGGTGGAGGTGGAGGAACTTCGTTTCTTCTGATACGTGGTTGCTGGTATGTTCGTTTATTCAGATTACTCATACACAGGAGAAAAGCACGGGTTTAAAAAAAAATCAAAAAAACGGGGGAAATAAGAAGTTGTATGAAAAAAACGAAAGAGTAATTACTACCAGTCCCATCCCAGACTTATGGTATAGCTCTGCTGAAGTTTTGAGGCATCTTTAATTTTCAGTGTCTGACCTGAGCTGTATACATCAACCACGTCCTCACTATCACCAGGAAGAGTAAATACTCCCTCCAGAGTAACAACTAACTTGTAATAAGTCAGACGAGCCCCAAGAAAAAGTCTATGTCTCAGAATTGTATCCTGATCATCAAATACTGCATCATCATAACCCGTTGGAGAATCAGGTGAAAGTGCCAGAATTACCTTTGAATCAGCTACAATCATCAGAGCATTATAACCAGCATAAGGTGTTAAATTCACTGTGGAATTAAGTCCAAATGATTTGGATATGCTTACATCCACACTGGCAAGTGTAATATCCACATCTGTACTTCCCATAACTCTAATACCATGTCCTCTCACACTGAGAGCCGGTATTGGCCATTTGAAATAACCCTCATTCAAAGAGAATTTCGCAAAAACATGAGGCGCATACATATGACTCTGAAGCAGATACTTAACACCTCCTCCAATTTCAAACCCCGGTAGAGGAAACCACATACCTTTTCTAATCTGCATTCCTATGGTTTGTACGGCACCCTGAGGTGTTCCAACAATACCATTTTGCCAGAAATCTTCACCGGAACTTATTGTTGTTATGCCATAATTAAGATCGAGCGCAAAACCCATGTAACCCAGAGTTTCAGCAGGAGCCATAAAGGATGGAGCAAAAATTACACCCATTTCACTCATCAGTTGCCTGAAAAGTGTGTTTCTCGTGCTTATAGCCTGATTTTCCGTCTGAGAACTGGAAGAAACTGAATTCCACAACTTTGACAGATTTGTATCATACCTGTACTTGGCACTCACACCTGAAACCGAAAACATCAATATAAAAGCTGCTGTGATAAAACTGAAAATAGTCCGCATAAATTCTCCTCAATAATCAATCCCGGAGAGAATAGCACGAAAATTCTTTAGTGGTATACCGGAATTTCGAACATCTGTGAGATTATCAGGGGAAGACAAACAAATCAAGTAATTGAGAAAATTCTTCATAACTGGGGAAGGATAAGCAAAAACAGCCCAATTGCTGTCTCTGACAACCCCAGTAAAAACGCACTCAAATTATTAAGAGTTTTGAAACCAAACGGAAGCAGAAAGAAAACCAGACCTAAAAGTCCGTGGCCGGCAAGGGCAAATCCGCCTATTGTCATTGGCCATGCCACCCAGCCTTTGTCACTGTACCCTGGAATAACCATAGCACTCACAAATAAAATGAGCAAAATGAGTCCGTAGGCTATAACAAAAGAACTCTTTATCGTTCTGCGAACAGTTATGGTACCTGTTTCATGAATCAGAACCCCACACTTCGGACATTTTATGGTAAAGGTATGAACATTATGTGAACATGATGGGCATTTTTTGTACTGTTTTTGCATGGGGCCGTCCTTGCCCTCTTCAAAAAAACAGGTTTTACATTTTGGTATACCTGCATAACTGTAGGTATTTTCTTCCATAAGTTTGGTGCCACAAGTACACCTGAGATTTTCTTCCGCCATAGATATCCTCCTTGCCGGAACGTAGAAACTGCCTGAAACTTATAATTTATTCAAGCAAAAAGTTTTCATCTGAAACCCTTATATCGGTCGAAAAACATATCAGGGTTTTTGCAATGGAACATGAGAAAGGCTTATTCCCAGTTTTGAGGACCACTCAAGAGTTCTTTCATCTCTGTAGAATTCGCCATAGCAGATTCTTTTGATACCAGCATTAACAATCATCTTAAAACAGTTCCAGCATGGAGAAGCCGTAACATAAATAGTGGCATCATCTGTACTGACACCATGTCTGGCAGCATGAATAATCGCATTTGCTTCAGCATGTATAGTGGCAACACAGTGATCATTTTCAATCATGCAGCCCACATCGATACAGTGAGGAGCACCCCTTATGGACCCGTTATAGCCCGTGGAAAGTATAGTATTATCCCTTACAATGACAGCCCCAACATACTTTCGTCCACAGGTTGAACGACTTGCAACAACCTGCGCAATATTCATGAAATATTCGTCCCAGCTCACTCTTCCAGTATTCTCCATTTTTTTTCTTCCTCCTGACTGTTTTTCTGATATAAGATACAGCGCTAAAAAAATGAAGCTGATTATTCAGTTTGATGTAGATTTCCGGAATGGAGGATGTGGTGGATAAAAAGCGTAAATTAATTATTTTTCTGACAATAGCAGTTTCCAGCTTTGCTCTGGACATTGGTACTAAGATCTGGGCTCAGAAAAATGTGACCAGAGCATTTGTGAATCCAGAGTCTCAGACTTCATTTTCACTCAATTTTAATCTGGCTTTCAACAAGGGTGCGGCATTTGGAATTTTTACCGGGATGTCATCGGGAAAATATCTTCTTATTTTTATAGGGATTATTGCTCTTGGCTTTATATACTGGCTTTACAGGAGAGAAGAGTCGAATAATAAAATCTACCTCATCGGACTGGCTCTTATTACCGGTGGTGCTCTTGGCAATCTGGTGGATAGAATAATTTTCGGGGTTGTTACTGATTTTATTCAATTCTGGGGATTTAAATCTCTAAAAATAACATGGCCATGGCCGACATTCAATATAGCTGATATAGTTCTGGTTATCGGTGTAGGATTGATGATAATTTATTCCTTTATGATTGAAACCGGAAAAAAGAAAAAAAACAAGAAAGCTGCTGTGTAAATAATGTATCTTGGAGGTTTTATTCATCGGGACAAACTTTTCCAGATAGCCATGCGCTGGCTGGGTGATCAACTGGAACCTGATGACGCATGGAATGTAAGTGAAATTTTTGCCTATGAGGGTTTTGTATCGGGAAACCCCATAAAAAGTTTTATCACTTCATTTCTGGAGGAACTTCACGGACAGAAAATTGAAAACAGATATGTTTCCTATAAGCATCAGGTCAAAGAAGCGGTGGTACGGCACATACCTGATCCTGACTCCAGAATGGACTTTCTCGTTAAAAATTTTAAATCACGCCCTGAAGAATATTTTCCGAGAGCTCCGTTCAATGGTCTGATGATGTATACAGAAACTAACGATCTCGTTGGTATGTACAGAATAAAAAGAGCCAGAAGAGTTGCAGAAAAAGTCAGCAGACGAATGGCAGATCTTATTCTGGATAACATCCGTAATCATGCAAAACGCCTTGCTCAGGGTAGAGCAAGTATGCTTGGAATCCCATTTGACACACTTCTTTCAACCGGAGAAGAAATGGTCAATGAGTTTGAAATTGCAGAACGGAGACTGGCGGAACAATTTACCTCAGGGGAAATTCCTTTTGCTCAGGATGATATTGCGATTCATGACACCATAGGTATCAAGGTGATAGGAACACCTGAGATCCTGAAAAAAGCTGAAGAACTTTTAATTAACCATCCTGATCTGGCGTGGGTAGAGCGGGAAATTCATTCGGGTTCATATAATGCAGTCAATGTTCAGGTGGATCTCAAACTCCCTCCGCCTCAACAGATCGTCGATAGAGTCCTTAACAGAATAGTTCCTCCATTCCCACTATCGAGAGGGATAAGTCTTGAGAATCTCATAGAAGGGTTTCCTGGATATGTTGAATCCGGAGCAAGAACCATCAGGCTGGAAATTATTCTCACTACCTACCCTGAACTGATAGAATCTGAAATAGGCAGAAGCATTCATGAAGAAAGAACTCTCAAACAGAGAAAGCAAAGAGAGTACACCGGAAGAATTGCTAAAAACGCTGAGTTTATAATTGAATATCTTTTGAGTGTGGCATTCTCTCCCAAAATCGACATTAATTTCATACCTGTAAAACTATCAGGGCACTATCTTCCGGAAACAGTAAGTCACGCAATCAGAAAACTGTATGGTCTTGATGAAAGCGCTCTTTTTGCAAACCTTACTTTTTAGAGCTTTTTTGCTCCCTGACACTGACAGCAAGGGGAATATTTAGACTGTTCACTGTTTCCAGCACTGTAATAAATTTTTCATAATGAGCTTTTGAATCACCCCTTAGAACAACCTTGATATTTTTCCCCGCATCCACAAGGCGTTTCAGATGCCTTCCAAGCTGGGATATATCAACACTTTGTTTTTGCACAAAAACAGATCCATCTGCCTTGAGTGTTATCTCCACCACAGGTGACACCCTGTCTATGGTACCCTGAGTTGATTTTGGGAGATTCACTGCCATTGAAGGATCTGGAGAAGGGGCTGCAGTCAGCAGGAAAAACAGAAGCAGCAGAAAAACCACATCAATCAGTGGTGTAAGATCTATAACCACATTTGTGAATTTTCTGCTTTTTCCACCGGAAAAATTCATTTATCTTCCCCACCAGAAACATGAAACATCTCAAAAAGTTTTTGAATTTCCTCTTCAAGATCAAGTGTAAGACCTTCCATTTTGCTGCCCAGATACCTGTATGCTATGTACAAAGGAATAGCCACACTTAAACCGGCTGCAGTTGTCACAAGTGCTTCCCAGATACCACTGGCAAGCATGGCAGGGTTGATTCCCTTGATGCCAGATTGATTCATGACTTCACGAAAAACACTTATCATTCCCGTAACAGTACCAAGCAACCCCATCAAAGGTGTTACTGCTGCAAGAACCCCTATAATCTCAACATTTCTGTTAAGATAGTGCACTTCTCTTCTGCCCTGTTCCTCTAGAATTTCTGAAATCTTTCTTGGAGAAGTCGAATTTAAACCGGATAAAAGACGGTTGGTGAGTCTTGCATATGGGCTTGCGTGATTTGTAGTAATTTTAAGAGCAATTTTCAGATCACCTGATTCAATACTTTTATTTATTCTTTTTTTTAACTCCAGAGGAATAATGCGGCTCCGTCTGAGAGAAAACAGTCTCTCAATAACCAGGGCAAGTCCCAGAATTGAGGATATCCCGATGGGAATCATCAGTAATCCACCTCTGGAAAGTAAATCATACAGACTCATAATTAACTCCTCGTTGATAAAACCAACATATTTCAAAAAACTTCCAAAATTTATAGAAATTTTTCAGAACAGTTAATACCAGATGAAAAAAATTGCCACAAGTGAATTACAATCAGAACTATTTCGCAGTTATCTCAAAACATTATCCGTCAAATTGATTGTTAATACTCAGTTGTTGTGGCAACATCACAAAGATGCTTCAATTTATTGCCATATTAAGAGCTTTAATGTTTTATCTGCTTATAGGAATTTTTGTTTTTCTTCCTTCCATAAAAATCGAAATTCCACCAGTTGCACTGTTCCTGATTTTTTCTGTTCTTATGATATGGGATTACGTTACAATTCCTAAACGAGCATCATATTATAATAAAAAGGGATTGCCACTTTATGCACTGATCCTGTTTTACTGGTATCTGATTTTACTTCCGGTTCTTAACCGCAGAAAAGAAATTGTATCTGAGATGGCATGGATACATATGGATTCAGGTGAAATTACTGAAGCGGGATCCCTTCTTTCCTCAATTCACCAGAAAGATTCAGAGATGCTGCACGCAGAGTCAATCTCCATGGCGAGATTGTTATTATGTGGTGGAAGTCCACCCGAAAGAATTCTCGATATGGCAGAACAATCCATATCTATTGAAGACTCACCAAGAGGTTGGTATTTAAGAGGTATTTCTCAGGCTCTAATGGGTAACCTCAAACATGCCCTGAGAAGTATGGAGCACTGCCGGGTACTTTCCAGTGAATCCGGTGATATCACTTTGCTTGGTCAGTCATACCTTTTTCTGGGAATATTCTGGAAACTATCCGGAAAAAATGATTATTCAAGAGATCATTTCCTGAAAGCTGATGTACTGATAGAAAAAATACCTCCGGAAATTTACATAAACAGTAAATTTCAAATTCTCCCTGAAAGCATGATAATGAAAAATAAAAATGTGTTTAAAGAAATGATTTGAGATTTTTCTCGAGAACAGCAGCTTTTGTAAGACCTCTATACACCTGTCTTATCATTCCATCCTTATCAATTATCATCATGTGTGGAATCCCTCTGGGTTGAAATCTTTCGGGAAGATCCTTCATTTTTTTCCACAGTGTTTTTTCATCGAGGCATACTTTTATATTCTTATGACTAATTTTCTTGTTCACTCTGTCTGCCACATCCTTGCCACCCCTTGCATGAACACTCAAAATAGATATTTTTGAGGGGTCAATCTTTCCTGCCAGTTCTTCTAGTTCTTTTGCCTGTTTGAGACAGTATGGACAGGTTACAGCCCAAAGTTCAACAAGAATCACTTTTCCTTTTTCCGCCTTTAGGGAACAATTTGTTCCATCGGCAGCAGGAATATTGAAATCAGGAGCCTTGAAAGGCTTATTGTTCTTACATCCTGATAAAACTGAAATAAGTAATAAAACTGATAATATTTTTTTCATTGCTGACTCCCTACCTTCCAACTACCTTGGAAAGTTCATGTTTGATAAAATCCGATGTTTTATAACCTCGGATAACACCTCTGATTATTCCATGTGAATCAATAATAAGCATATGAGGAACACCTCTTAGACGGTGATACTGTGGTAATTCCGAATACTTTCTTGAAACACTGCCGTTGTCATAACAGAGCTTTATTCCAGGATCCTTTATAATATTTCTGGCTCTTCGGGCAACACTTATTCCGCCACTTGTATGAATACTCAGAAAAGCAACTTTATCTCCAAATTCTTTTTTTACTTTTTCAAGCTCGGCAGCCTGCTTTCTGCAATGGGGGCAGGTTGTCCTCCAGAACTCAAGGAGAACTGTTTTTCCCCTATAATCCTCAAGAACACAATTTGTAGGTTTTCCATCCTTATCAGGATCACTTGGAATTACAAAAGAGGGTGCCTTGATGAAATAGGGCATCATTTTAATTGAAGGAACCCAGACAACAGCTATAAATGCCACCACAACAACTACTGCCCATATTATACCGAAAGTGGAGTTTTCCTTTTTATCCTCAATTTTTCTTTTTCCTTTTCCATAGTAATAGTTGAGAAGAACAGAAAGAGAAATGAGTCCCTGGCCATAAGCTACCAACTGAGGAATCTCAACGAATGGGAGCGGATAAAAGGCAATTTTCGTAAATAATCTGGGAACAGCTTCCAGAAATGTTCTGATAAGCATTGCACTAAGCCAACTTGACATGGCAACTTCAATTTTTTCTGAAATACTTAGTTTTTTAACTTTTATCAGAGCAGCAAAAATAATCAGAACTGGAATAAAATCCTTTATCAGCATTGATTTAATTATAAAAACAATTTCAGATAATCCAACTGAAGCGCCAAATTTCATAAATAACTCAGTTGTCCGTATGAAATCAAATGTATACGCACCTAAAAGTAATGTCACCAGAAACATTATAATGCATGGAACAAGGGATGATTCCTTACTATCAACTTCAACAAGTTTACGAGGAAGTATAAAACATGAATTCAGAAAGCTAATACAATATTTTTTTAACATAATTCACCAGTTTACTTATTCCCCCGCATTCTGTTTGCAGCAGCCTGCCTGACTACCTGAGCAATATTCCTTGATCTGGCAATGGATTTTATATCCGCCATCCTTAATGAACTTAAAAGAGAAATTGCAGTAGGAATAGGTGTTTTAGGGTTATTCACCAGATTTACTTTTACACGATAACTTTTTAACCAGTCTTTACGCCTACATATATATCTAATTATTTCTTCACTTATCTGTCGGTTTTTTGAAAATTCCTCAACCTCCGCATCAGTAATTGCAGGACTCTTAATAACAGCCATACTCACAACCTTATTTGAGTCTCTGATCAGTTGAGCTCTGTGGAACTTTGTACCCAACTGAGCCAGACGAATTCGGGCACTTATAGGTAACTGACTAAGCATAAAAACTTTTTTTTCCGCATCCTTTTCTTTTTCAGATTCATCTTCAAATTCAACAGTTTCTTCAAGTTCTTTTTCGATAGCCCTGAATTTCTGATCCAGCTCTTCATCTTTCAGATATGCATCAATTGGATCTTCCTCTTTGGGGGGATCCATCTCCAATGCCTTAGCCATTTCATCATAGGCATCCAGTGAAAGATTCAGATTATTTCTGACAGCAAGCTCAATAATGCGTCCTGCAACACTCATAGGAGTATTTCGGTTCAGATAAAGTGCCTCAATAATGGGGGGATGAAGAAAAAGACGCTCCTGATTATCGGCGATAATACAGCATATTTTTTCATTGGCGGTTTTGGCTATTTTAGAAATAGTTTCGCCATAGGTTCTTTTGTTGTTTATAACAGTTTCAGTCAGATTTTTCCCAAAGTTATATGAAATAAGAAAGTCAAGAACTCTGGGATGAATATCTCCTGTGGCTGCACTCAAAACTGAATTTTCAGGAAGCCCTTTAATTGTTTTTTCTACATTATCAACCAGTTCTCCGTAGCAAACAGCCAACTGATACAAACCAGTAAGGAGAGAAACCTGATCAAAACCCGGTGCCAGTCCCTTGGAAAAAGCTACACGGAGTTTTTCAGGAGTGGATTCAGATGTCACTTTGGAAAGTCTGAAACCAAGTTCATCTTCTGTTAATGGGATATGCAGCGGTGATACTATTCTCATTTTTACTCCAGTCTGAGATTTCCTCCAATGCCCGCAAAAACCGCCGTCTGCATCGAGTAATTTTCATCATCAACCAGTAGGGTATACTGTCTACTGGCTCTTAAGTATACAAAAACCGGCTTTGATACTGAATATCTCATTTCAAGGCCCGAAACCCAGTTGTAGGAATCAGAAAATGCACCATAAAACGAAATCTGAAAACTGTTTTCAACAAAAAACAAAGTGCTTAATTGTGCAACATAAGAAGAATTATATGTTTTAACACCTGCAGATATATTGAATTTTTCTCCATAACCTATCGAAAAATCACACCCTGCACTTTGGGCAGAAGTGTTATGCTGTCTGGATGTCACTAAAATTGAATCTCCATCCTCCAAATTATGGAAATTTCGCCTCATCATGTAAAAAGGTCCAACCGCTACAGGAATAAACCCATTCCCGCCTTTTCCACCAAAAATATTTCCCCTGAATGCAAATTTTCCCTTCTTCCCTTTAAACTCAGCAAAAACTGTTCCACCATATGACTCCGGATCTCCTGGTTCAAATGTTGATCCTTCCACTCCGATTTCCAGCCATTGAGTCAGTTTATAACCTAATGATGTTGAATAGATATATAAATTTGATGTTTCCCATGGGACAATAAAACCTTTCTCATAATCCATAGAAACAACTCCTAGGGGATTAGCCATCCGTTTAACAGCTGCACTATCCATGAAAAAATTTACTTTCAATGAAAAATCGTAAAATTTAGTCCCTGCAGATAATCCACCCCATTCAGGAGAAACAAAATTATTCAAAAAACCACTGAAATCGAAATAATCCCCCACAACTTCTGTTCTTAAACCACTTACAAGATGATCCATCATTATCAAATTGTTCAAATGCCTTACCATGTAACCGATTGTTATATCAGATTCATAACCAAGCCTTATAGCTGCCCGAACATCCTTACTTACCCCTCTCCAGGACAAATATCTTATTGCAGCTGCAAAATCTCCGGGTTCATCCCACATTCTTTTTCTAAAATTAACTTCTTTATCATAGTAAGACCAAGTAAATGGAACTGTAATTCCCAGACCAAGATTTTTTTCAACTGTATCAAAGCCAATTTCCCCTGAAAATGAAGGATTACCGGAGTGCAGTCCACCTCCTCCTAAAATTTCAAATTGAGACTGGGATGGCAGCAAACTGATAAAAACACTGAAGATAAGATCCAGAAACATGAAGCAGAGATTACACAATTTTCACAGAAACAACAAAAAAGAGACCCTATTTTTTCACCTGCATGAAAAAAAACTGGAATCCCCGATTTCAATGTACCCCAATGGGGCTCTATTCTCTCCACCATTTTTCCCGGAAGTAATTTTCATTCTTTTGGAACTATGGAAAAGCCCTGCAAATACACGATAATTGCCTTTTGGAAAACCATACCTTGGTATTTTAATTGTATAATCGTCAATTACAAATGTCCCCGAAGACCAGTATCTGGTGGGTAAAAGTCCTTTAATCGGATTATGATCTCCAGTTATTCTCGTTCCGTATGGAGGATCCAGATGAATAAAAATTTTATATTCCGTTGAAATATGACCATTAACCTCAAACTGAAGCCGAATATTAAAATCATCTCCTCTGTTTATTTTCCTTGGAAGATCATAGCCAATCAATTTCACTTTCTTTTCAAAGACAGTATCAATCTGAAACTTTGATTTCTGGGGCTTATCAAAAACCCAACTGGAAAGTGGATTAAAATTTTTACTGTCTTTTCGGTTGGATAGAAGCATATACCTTGGTGCAGGCTTTGAAACCATAATGTAGGGGAATTTCCTTTTTCTGGAAAGATAATCAAATTTTCCAAGTTCATTTAATGGAGCCCCAAGATAGACATTTTTTTCACTTTTCATAAATGAATCCAGATCATCATCATTGAGAATTACTTTTGATTTTTTTCCAGTGTAAACTGTTGATGCAAGACCTGACATGTTCCAGACACCAAGGGATTCGTCACCTGAATTCAACATATTGAATTTATTGTATATCGATCTTGAAGAAAACTCGTAATGAACAGATGGAATAACCTTAAAAGAGTAATAAACTCCAAAAACAGCCATCCCGATGACAATACTGAAAGTCAGAAAATGAACCGGAACATATTTTTTCCAGAAAACACTAAAACTTTGAATTTTGCGTTCGAAAAACAAGAACAATCTTGAAATCATATACTTATTAAGCAGTTTAAGAAGAAAATTCAATGGCCAGAATAACCATTTTAAAAGCCATCCAAGATGACTCTGATCAGGAATTTTTCTAAAAAGTTCATAAATTCCGTTTAACATACTCTTTCTGCCTGCAAACAGAATATAAATAATGGGAAAAAGAGTTACCAAAAATGGAAGATAAATAAGTCTCCCCGGACCTGAAGTCATTTTGTTCAATTCAATGAACAAAGATGTTTCCACAAGAGTTTCGGGGTATTGCCTAATATCCCTGAGAATTAAAATACTTACTGCAGCGAGAACCAGAGCTCCTTTACCTGTAAAAAATACTTTTGGAGTCTTCCACAGCACAGTCCCGGTGAGTATTCCTGCTGGAATAAAAAACGGAGCCACAACATCACCGGTTCTCATCTCGTAATAGGCAGCAAAAAAGAAACTGATCACAGACCACCATATCATTAAAAGGCTGATCCTGCCTTCAGGCTTTCCTGAATTATATTCTTCTGGTTTTGTACCTATGGAAATTATTGAAACCACAAAAAAACCGAACCAGAAAAGCATACTGAAAGCAATTCTTGACAACTGAGTAAAAAATACCGCATGAGGAAGTTTTCCTGTGGGTGTAACTCTTGCGGGATTAACCGTTTCAAAAAGTAACAGACTGTATTTCCCGCTCCCAATGGTAAATAAAGTATATGCAATAATCAGTGACGCAATAATGCTTAAATAAAAACCTGTATTTTTATAGACTTTAATATCTGATCGGGAAGCAATAAAATACGCTCCTGCAGTCATCAGTGGAAATGAAACACCAAGAACAATTCCTCCTGATGTAAACGACAGAAACAGGAAAATGCCAGACAATAAAACTGATGAAAAAAACTTCCAGTTTTTAGTTTGGATCTCACTACTTATAAACAAAAACAATATAGATAATGTCGAGAAGAAAAACCATGGAATCTGCTGAAAAACAGTTCTTCCTCCGGAAATAAAAAGCGGAGATGTGGCCACTACGATTATTGAAGTATAAACTGCTCCGGAAGGAAGATATTTACGAAGTGTTACAAAAATAATCAAAAGGAGAAAAACTGAAAATACTATTGATGGCAGTCTTGCAGATAACTCCTTTGCAATATTCAGTCTTGTTACACCTCTCCAGATGAATTGAACAGCCCATGGCAACTCTGAACTCTTTTTTTCCTCCAGATTCATCACGAAACTTAACTCTGTTGATACACCAATATTATGTTCTCTTCTTATAAGTGGTCCTGATTCTTTTTTCTTTTTTTTATCCGTATCAGGTGAATGATTCAGTGAATCAGCTTCAAGAAAACCCTGATTTTTAATACCAGGGAACAGTAGAAAAAAACCCATTAACGGAATCAATAACAACATAAGATTGTGGGATTTTTTTTTATATAGCATAAATATTATTCTTTCGATTTTATTAAAACTGATATTTGTGAAAACAATTTTCGTCCACTGGTATTGGTGAAAATATATCCGATTATTCTTCCGGCATTATCCCAAGACACTCCATTTTCCAGCTTCAGAATAATTTCGCTTCTAACTCTTTTTTTCCATTTCAATTTTTCCAGATACATACGTAAACTGGAAAAATCATGAGTACTTCCAGAGGTGAAAGGATGAGCTTTAACATATTCCATATCACTCGTTGCAGTGATAAATCCCTTTCCAATGCTCACAAGTATTGTTTTTGACGGATCATAGGACTTTTTAATTCCAGCAGTAAAAGTTCTTATCATTCCGGAATTGTCCCTGAAGGCCAGTTCAATTAAATTAATTTTTAGTTCACTGAGTATCTGTGCAATTTCCACTAAAAAACCAACTGGCATTTTTTCGTCAAGAATAAACACCGGGGAAACCTTAAGATTGTTTCTGTAAATATATTCTCTCAGTGCTTTTCTGAATCCCCCAGGATATTCAACTCCAGGATAATCATGCTTTATATTCATATCTTTTACATTTAATTCAGGTCTGATACCAGCTCTCATTTCACCAAATCTGTCAATCTGGACAAAATGAAAACTATCAGGAGTATGTGAAGCAGCTCTTGAAAGTGGAACTGAAACAGAACCTTTTTCAGATGCCTCCATTACCGGAAAGGAAAGAATAAATACCTGACTGTTGAGTTTATCAAGGGTTTCAGACAACCACTTTTTGTTTGATTTCACGAATTTATCATTACTTTTTAGGAGTATTGAAAGATTTTTTCTGTGAAACTGAACAGTTTTAAAAAACAGATAATTATCAGGGGAAATATATTTCAGATATTCAGACGATTTAAGCCCAAGATCCAGATGGGAACATCTGAGCATAAATAATTTCCTTCTGGATGAATAACTGAAAATTTCCCTACTTATTGGATTTTGTTTACAGTCAGGAATACACCATGAAATATCACCCTTCAGATTTGAATAAATTCCTCCAGTGGATGAACCCCATATTCCTCCTGATTCTGGACATTGAAAGCCTACAGCTCTTATGAAAAAATTCATTTTCTCGGTTGGTGACACTTTTTCAAGAATCCCCAGTGAAAATTTAAGTGCCTGAGCCATAACAATCCTTGTTTCGATTTCCATGGCAGTGTTCAGTAATTTTTTTCCAATTTCAAAAAAATCCTTATCCCATTTCTGTTTCAACTGACCCTGCCAGATCAGAAAAGTCATATAATCATCAGATTTCTTCTGAGAATGGATCCTGCATTTTTTTATACCGGATTTTAAAGTGTTGAATAAATCAGAAGCACACCCTGATGATTTTTTCTGTCCCACACAACCACTTCCAGTAATTTTAAACAATTCATCAAGAACAATTTCTTCTGGTTGGACAATTCCAAGAAGCATCCAGCGCAATTCAAGCTTTACAAGATCACAAATCTTTTCTTCATCATTTGAATCAATCAGGTTTTTGTATTCAGTCCGTAAGCTCTCAACAGATGAGTAATCAATTTCCGCCCTGTTATTATTATTTTTATTTCTTCCACAGGAAAAACAAAACACAAAAACAACAGCACTCATCCACAGATAAATGGATGTGAGATTTATACTGGATTTTCTTCTGAAAATTCCCTCTAAAATCATGTTAGTAATTCATTCTCCTTAAATTAATATTTCACATTTCTACTATTACTTTTACCCGGGAAATGGAATCACAATGGCAGTAATCTGAACAAATCAATGAAAGTTCAGAATTTCCCGATGAAACAAATAACAGGTTATCTTTCAACATAATTCTGGATATTTGACAATTGTTTTGGTATCTCATTTTGGCATCAGGAGGTACTAAATCAATGAACCGGAAAAAAAAATTCATCTTTGTGACTGGTGGGGTGGTCTCAAGCCTTGGAAAAGGCCTGGCCAGTGCATCTCTTGGCGCTTTACTGCAGTCAAGGGGATTAAGTGTCACAATTCAAAAACTTGACCCCTATATAAATGTTGATCCCGGAACCATGAGCCCCTTCCAGCATGGTGAAGTTTTTGTAACTGATGATGGTGCCGAAACTGATCTCGATCTCGGACATTATGAACGTTATCTGGGAATAAGTATGACCCGCCTGAATAACACCACCTCCGGTCAGATTTATTACACTGTTATAAACAAGGAAAGAAGCGGACACTATCTTGGTGCCACGGTTCAGGTCATTCCGCACATAACAAACGAGATTAAAAGCAGAATATATAAAGCCAGTGAAAACTATGACCTGACAATTGTTGAAATTGGCGGGACCGTTGGTGATATTGAATCACTTCCTTTTCTGGAAGCTATCCGGCAGATGAGGATGGAGGCCGGAGATGAAAACACTCTTTTCATTCACCTTACTCTTGTTCCTTATCTCAGTGCAGCCGGGGAATTAAAAACAAAGCCCACACAGCATAGTGTACAAAAACTAAGAGAAATCGGAATTCAACCTGACATTCTAATCTGCCGTACTGAACATATACTTGATGAAAAAATGAAGAAAAAAATCAGTCTTTTCACAAATGTTGCAGTTTCCAGAGTCATTACAGCAATGGATGCAAGAACTATATATGAAGTTCCTGTACTTTTTCACGAAGAGGGTCTTGATTCACAGGTTACTGAAAAACTTGGTATATGGTCTGCTCAACCGGATCTCGATCCATGGAGAGAACTTGTACATAAGATAAGAGAACCAAGAAATGAAGTAAGTATAGGAATTGTTGGAAAATATGTAGAACTGATCGAAAGTTATAAAAGTCTCAATGAAGCCCTGGTGCACGCTGGAGTTGCCAATAATTCAAAAGTCAGATTAAGACATCTTTCAAGTCAGGAAATTGAAAAAAATGGTCCGGAAGAAGTATTAAAAGGCGTTGATTGTGTTCTGGTTCCTGGTGGTTTTGGAGAAAGAGGAACCGAAGGAAAAATTCAGGCAATCAAATTTGCAAGGGAAAATAAAATCCCATTTTTTGGGATATGTCTTGGAATGCAGCTGGCTACTGTTGAATTCACGAGACATGTACTGGGTCATGAAAATGCGAACAGCACTGAATTTGATCCTGGCACTGACACTCCGGTGGTACATCTTATGGAAGAACAGCAAAATATTGATGCAAAAGGTGCCACAATGAGACTTGGAGCCTACGATTGCGTAATAAAAGATGATTCCAGAGCTAAAAGCATTTATTCTTCAACTTCTATAAGGGAAAGACACAGGCACCGATACGAACTTAATAATGATTTCCGGGATGAACTTGAAAATGCAGGTTTTATCATCAGTGGAAATAATCCTGATGCAAATCTGGCGGAAATAATTGAAATCAAGGATCACCCACATTTTATGGGATGTCAGTTCCATCCTGAATTTAAATCCAGACCTTTTGAACCACATCCGCTTTTTGTTTCTTTTATTAAAGCTGGTCTTGAATACCGGAAATCCTCAAAGCCCTAAAAATACCTCGGTAACTTTTTTCAGGTAGGGAGTATTGGAAAACAGTATGAATTACAGGTTTGTTTTACTCGTTTGTATAATCTCGGGACTTTTTTTCTCATGTGGAAAAAAAAATAATCGGGCTGTTAAAAAAAATACTCATTCTGAAAATGCCTCTGGGGATGAAAAAACTTATACAACTGAGCGAATTGCATCCCTGATTCGTCAGAACACATCTCAGAAAAATCTTAGTTCAATACTGAACTCTGTGAAACCCGATGTTCTTGAGAAAAAACTCAAAAACGGAATTCAACTTATTCATTTATCCTCTGAAACAGGTAATGATATAGCATTACAAATACTTATAAAAAGAGGTATTTCTTCAAACACTGAAGATCAAAACGGGAATACTCCACTTCATTACGCTGTAAAATTCAAAAAAAGTATCAGAACAGTTAAATTACTGCTTGAAAACGGTGCTGCAATAAACTTTCGGAACATGATTAATGAGACTCCACTTCATTTGGCAGCATCTGAATACAATCCGGATATACTCAAACTACTCTTAACTAATTATAATGATTGCAAAATAGATTATCCAGACCACAACTCGGTGGCTTCGGCCGCTGTAAAATCTCACCATCTTGAAGCCATTAAGATTCTATCAAAGTCATGTTTTTCAGATACTCTGAATACACCTGAAGTTATTCACCTTGCTGTTAAGGAAGGAGATTTGCCAATCACCAGATGGCTTATAACGAACGATTCTAAGAATTTAAGCCATACTGATTCCCATGGCTACACTCCACTACATACAGCTGCCCTTTATGGAAAATCAGATATAATTGAATTTCTCCTTAAACAAAATGTGTATATTGGCTCAAGGGATAAAAAAGGACGGATCGCACTTCACCTTGCGGCACTAAATGGAAATATCAAAGCACTTAAAATTCTCTCCAAAACCAGAGTATGGCTTGACACCCCTGATTATCAGAAGAAAACACCATTGATGCTCGCAGTTGAAAATAATAAATTTTCATCAGCAAAATTTCTTATCGACGCAAATGCAACCATCAATATGGTGGATAATAATGGCAATCGAACACTGCATTACGCCGTCAAATCAGGGAATACACTTCTTGTAAAACTATTGATTCAAAACAAAACATCTCTGGAATTACCTGGAGAAGCTGGTAATTCACCCCTTCACACTGCAGCTGCGGAAGGTCATTTTGAAATCGCAAAATTACTTCTTGAAAATAATGCGGAGATAAACAAAAAAAACAACATAGGTGATACACCACTTCATCTGGCCATGTCTGATATTCCCGTTAGCATGAAAACTGATTTGGATTTCATTATTTCAATTCAAAAAAGTATAAAAAACAAATCAGGCAGAACTGCAAAAGCTCTAAAAAAAACAATCACATATATAAAAAATAGGATTAATCTCGACAGGGCCAAAAGGAAGGGAAAATTTTCCATTGCAAAATATCTGATCAGAAAAAAAGCCAATCTGCGTATCAAAAATCATTTGGGGCGAAGTGTTCTTTCACTGGCAGCAATTAGTGGATCCAGAGAATTATTCGATATACTGAGGAAAAGGAATATTTCTGAAAATATAACTGATAAAAAAGGCTTCAGCCTTACTCACCACAGTGCCATAGGGGGAAATACAGACATAATTAAGGCTGTTTACAAAATGAATATTCCATCAAAAAAGGACAACGTACTGTCTCCAATTCATCTTGCGGCCAGATACAATAGACTGGAAGTTGTGAAATTTTTATTATCCCAAAGTAATAAAATCAACCATTTATCTATAAAAGGTTTTACACCACTTTTCTTATCCTCACTACTGAATTCAACTGATACGGCAAAATACCTGAGATCCAAAGGAGCTTTATCACTGGTTAAAAAAATAGTTCAACCACCTGAATTACTTAAAGATTCCATAAATAATTTAAGATATTCCTTTGATCCTCTGATTGATTATAAAATTCGTGAGCTCATTAATGCCCCGGTTGATTTTATTTCTGAAGTTAGTTTATGGAAATTTTATAAAAAAATCAGATTTATTCATTCATTACTTGATAAATCTTCTGTATTGAAAAATGTTCAAAAATCTCATCTGCTATCAGATCTTATGAAAATTGATTTTTTTCCGGTCTTCAGAATGCTACAAAAGCAGGGAATTCATTTCTCGGAAAATAAATCCTCAAATACGTTGTTGAATTCTGCCTTAAAAAAAGGTTTTTATGACATTGCAGCCTTTTTTTTGGATAATGGAACTGACCCGGCAAAAAAAGATTCCAAAGGAAATTACGCACTGCATGCATTTCTGGAAGGATTATCCCCTGAAAAACTGATTCCTCCAGAAGGCTACAGGATTTTTCTGAAAATAGTTAAAAGCATCAGAGATATAAACGCTCAAAACAGTTATGGCAACACCTCTGTTATTCTGGCCTGTAAAAATGGTGATTTTAGAATTATAAACGAACTTCTACGGAAGAAACCCGATTTAAAAATTACAAACAAACTAAATCAGTCTCCCATGACAGTATCTTTAACACGCGGAAATTATGAAATTTTTAAGCTTGTAATTGAAAATGGGGGGTCTTTGAAGGATATTAAAAACCAAAAATCTGTAATGCATCTGGCTGCCATTGGAGGAAACATAAAAATAATCAGTATGTTATATAAAAATGGCTATAGGGATACTGATTATAAAGATGGAGAAACAGGTGGAGCATTTTTCTCTGCCGGATCCGGTAAATATAAAGCTTTCAAATTTTTTTATAAACCATCAATATCCAAAATCATAAATGCTGCAAAAGACAAAAGCGGAAATACTCTGGCTCATTATGCATCTGAAGGTGGAAACGCTAAAATTATCTCTGAATTGAAAAATAAAATTTCATTCATAATTAAAAATAACGAAGGAGAAACTCCTTTTTTCTCTGCCTGTAAAAGTAATCTTAAACCAAATCTGGATCTTTTTTCTGATATTCCACTGGAGATTAACTCTAAAAACAAAAAAGGCCTGACCCCTCTTCATGTAGCGGTAATTCACGGTAATTATAAAGCAGTAAAGTGGCTGATAAAAAAAGGAGCTAATACTGAAATTGAAGATAATAAAGGAAAATTCCCAGGAAATTACTGCACTGCAGAATGTGTTCAGGATTTTCCTCACTTAACTGCTCTTTTAAGGAAAAATCATATAAAAAACTTGAAACCATAATATTGAAGGGTATGATTCACAATACAGGAGAAAATTATGAAACAGCTATATGCACTTTTTATGTTGCTGGTACTTTTGGGATGTGATGATTCTTCAGAAACGGAAAAATTTAATTCATCCAATAACACTTTTAACAATGCCACTAACAATTCAACAAGCACGAATAACACTGTAAATAATATTACCAACAACACTACCAATAACTCACAACTGGCAATTATCACCGGTAGAGTCTGGTCACCCGGAGCCGATGATATTTCCATTAAAACGAATAATCAGTTCCCGGTTCCCGGGGCACTGGTGGCCCTGTATACTTCAGGAGTTGATGCTCCTCAGGACGGAAACTACTGTAATGAATGTGTAGAACTTCCTGAAGGTGTTCCTCATGTATTTACTGATGTTGATGGATACTTTGAAATTCATGTTGCTCCAAATGTTAATTTTAACCTTCTGGTACAAAAGGGTGAGTTCAGAAGAGTAACCCAAATTACTTCACCTTCTTCAGGTGAACTGATTGATCTGGACGCCCCTGATGGAATGCCTACAAACAGCGCTCTGACCCTTCCTAACCATCACGATCCGGAAAATGGCACATGGACACCAAGAATTGCTATAGTGGTTGGTGCATACGAGAAGAATATGAACGTAATGTTTGAGGCCCTGGGTTTTGAATATGACAATGATAGACTTGTAGAAATAGATACCTCTGGAGATATTATGCATCCGTTTGATCCCACTGAAGCAGATCTCCTGGTAGAAGATCCCGATGAACTGGCGAAATACAACCTTATAATTGTAACCTGCGGAGGAACAATAAACGGGCTGTTTGATTCCACTGAACGCAATAATCTAGTAAACTGGGTTAAAAATGGAGGAAAACTCTATGTGGATGATTTCAGTTATGACTGGGTTGAACAGGCATGGCCTGAATTTCTGACTTATTATGTATCTTCTCCTGAAGATGAATATGGCACCACAGGAGTATGTGGGGACAGTGGTTCCTCAAGCAGTGGTGAATGCAACAACTGGAGCGAATATAGTAGTGCAGGATACAGCGACGATGATGGTTTGAATGACTGGCTCGCATTATATGAAGTAAACAGGGGAAGTGCAATTCAACTGGAGGCGGCATGGGATATAATACACGAAATATCCCCTGGACCTGTTGGTGAGTGTCCTGAAGGTGCTCCCAATTGCCAGAATGATGTGTACTACCTTCCTCCCAAGGTATGGATGAGGGGAAATGCACCGGATAACCATGACAATGCACCTATGACAGTAAGCTGGAACCATTACTGTGGAAAGGTTTTATATACTGTTTACCACACTCATTCCGAAGGATATTCTGATGATCCAAAAGAATATGATCTTCTGATTCAGGAAAAAATAATGATGTATCTCATCATGGAGATCCAGACCTGCACCAAGCCGTATATTGTTGAGTAATACTGCCTTATCACTGCCTTATCCTGTTTTCAAAATCGTTTGAGTCAATATTTTTGAAATTGTATTAGATAAAAGCAAAAACCAGACAAAAAACCTTCATGCAGGAAATAAACAGCCTGCACAAACTACACTCCACCCTTTTTATCTGATTGTTTAAAACTGACTATGATGAGATCTTTCCTGAAACCAGGAATTTCTACCTATTTTCTTACCCACTGGTGAGGAAGATCCATATAGGATTTTCTGAAAACCGGATAAGAATTATTGTCTTTTGGACACAAATAAATCATTCCACCTGGAACTCTCTTGATAAGAGCCATCTCTGTGCCACATTCCGGACAACTTACAACCAGCCTCTGATTATCACGAGCATTAGGATTGTTTTTTGATACACCCATGGTGAACCTCCATCTATAAATTAACCGAACCAATGATCCGGACCGTGGAACATATAGTTTATCAACTTTTTCAAGTCAACTATTTTTTTTATCATACCGTAAATAACGCACTAATGAATCATCAGGCAGAAATTCTAGTGACCTGAAAACAAAGTCAGTGCCGTTTTACCAATACGTTTTGTGGAATAATAATCTATTCCGCCTGCAATCACACCCCCACTTAGTGGAACTGTTCTGAGCAATACAGCACTTCCCCTCTGCGTAATCTTCTGCATAACTTTCAAACCGATCATCCTGTTTATCTGTATAAATACTGCAGCCGGAAGCTTTATTATCATTGATGCAGTAAGTTTATTAAATGCTCCCACTCCTGCTCCCTTCAAAATTTCCTTTGCTGCATCCCCCATCAGAGAAAGTTTTATTAGAGATCTTACTTTTTCATCATCTTCATCATACCCGTTTAATAAAGCAACGGCAGTTACAAGTCTGGCCTGTAAAAGCCAGGAGGAAATACCTGCAGTACCAACACTGATAGGAAGAGTAACAAAACCGGAAATTCCTGTCATAAATCCTGTACTGAAATTTTTAATACTCTCTTTATGAATCAGTTTTTCTGAAAGTTGATGAGGAGTCAATTCAGGATATTTAAACTTATATATTTCAACCAGTTCTTTAGCAGAACGAAGGGGAGTAATTCCTGAGCCTGCAGTGTCAATAACAATATCAAGTAATTTTTCAGCCCTGCTATCTTCCATTTTGAAATCTCCATGGTGGCAGTTTTGATTTAGCCAGCAGATACGCATACAGCTTAATCACAATGATGCACAAATACAATATGGAGTAAGAATTATTTGGAAAAAATATTGAAAATAGCATACCATGACGGAAATATTTGCGATTTGTTTAAGTTTTGATATAAATACTTGTCGATAATTGAGAAATTATTTTTTATCCTAATTTGTGAATACTCCGATGATCTGAATGGTCCTCCGGGATCCAAGGGTCAGTTCTGAATCAGGGAGAGTCTTTGTGGCATCTGGAAATATGATAGAAAAAATGGCAAAAAAGTATGATGCCGAGATACTACCTGTTTGGGCAATGAAGTTCGGGAAACTCCTTCTGAAAAATCTTGAGATTCCAGAAAAAGGCATGCTTTTAGATGTTGGCTGCGGAACGGGTTATCCGGCACTTGACATTCTATCCAAACAGCCTGATGGTATACGGATTATAGCCATCGATAATGCATCTCCAATGATGGAAATAGCCAGAAAGAAAGCCGGAGAACTTTCAGGGAAAAAAATTTTTTTCAGAACGGAAAATGCGTTCGAGAGACTGTCTTTTGCGGATGATGTGTATGATTTAACATACAGTAATCTCGCATTGATGGAACTAGGGGATCCTCTGGGCAACCTTACGGAATTTTCAAGAGTCACCAATTTTAATGGTCAGGTTGCTGTCACTCTCCCGGTGTCCGGTTCATGGGCTGAGTTTTTTGATATCTTCAGAGATGTTCTAACCAAACGTGACAAGTATGAAATACTTAATTCCCTCACAGACTATGAAGAAAAACGTGTTCCATTCCCTGAAACTGTCGTCCAGTGGATGGAATCTGCAGGCCTCAAGGATGTCAAATACGAAATTGAATCTTTTGAATTGCTGTTTAAGTCAGCCAAGGAATTCTTCTTTGATCCGGTTATTGAGTATGGTCCTCTGAAAGAGTGGAAATCCATCGTACCAGATGTTGAAGAAATGAAGGAAATTTTCGTGGACATTAAGGACAGCATTGATACGCTGTTCAGCGGACTTATTTTTTCGGTAACCGTCAGAGCCGGATGCTTCATCGGTACAAAACCATCAGAAGATGAAATTGAAGAACTGGGTGAAGATGATCTGGAAATCTTTACCGAAGATGAGACCCCCTGAAACTGATTTTCCTTCAACTGCTCTATAACTGTCCAAAAAAACATTGCATCAAATACTGGTTTTTTATGTTCAACCAGAAACATTGGGATTATCTGTTTTCCATTTAAAACAGAATCTTGTAATTTTCACTGAAAAGTGTGATTATTCCCGTAGCTGAGTCATATATTTATGCGTGATCAGGAGAATTAAATGTATATTTGTCCACACTGTGGTGAAGCTGTAGAACAGGGATATGAAGTATGCCCTGCCTGTGGCGGTGAATTTTATCAACAACCATATGATGACCAGGCAGAGGGTTTTTCAGAAGGACCTTCACAGCACACATCAATTGTCGCTCTCGATCCAGAGTTCCAGAAGGGGACCAGAATTGTTTCAAACCCAATGATCGAGGGTTCATCCAGAAAAAGAGCGAGGGAACGGGATAAAAGTGCAACCACCAGAGATGAACGGGAGGATATGGATGAGATATCCAAACTTGTGTATAATTTCAAGTATGCTTATAACAGGTTAAATTTTCTTGAAAAGGGTTCACTCTGGATTTCAACTGTTTTTATTCTACTCAGTTTTGCCCCATGGATAAGAAATACTTCAACTCTAATAGTTACATCGGGATTTGAACACATGGGTCTGTGGGTGGCACTCACAGGTCTTGGCGGTGGCATTACCCTTCTTCTTAAGGCCGGTCTGAGACTTGGTTTATGGGCATCGCTTCTTCACCTGTTCCTTTTATTTATCAGTTCCTCAATTGTTATGTATTTGAAACTTCGAGGACTTCCTGAAGGGTTCGAATTTATGTTTCCCTTCTTCATTTCAATGATTTGTGCACCGGCCACCTTTTTACTGGCATTCTCAGGTGCTGTGAAAAGAATGATTGTCTGAATATTATCTGCTCAGGGTACCAGTGAAAATCACTTTTTCCTCATCATCTAAATCGACCTGAATTTTCATTGATTCTCCAAATTTTCCGGAAATAATCCCGGTACTCAGGGGATTTGTTATATAAGTCTGAATTACACGTTTTACAGGCCTTGCTCCGAAAATCTTATCATAACCGGTATTTCCAATAAAATTCTTCAATTTTTCTGTAAAAACAAGTTCTATTCCTCTAATTAATGCAATAGTTTTTAACTCATTAAGTTGTATACCCACAATTTCAGACATATTTTCTCTTGTCAAATGATGAAACACCACCACTTCATCGATTCTATTAAGAAATTCCGGTTTAAATTCCCTTTTTAGTGCTTCATTAACTCTGGAAACACTCTTTTCCTGATCATAAATTTCGTCATATGAACTTCCAAGATTTGTGGTCATTATAAGTACGGTATTTTTAAAGTCCACAAGCCTCCCCTGACCATCAGTCATTCGGCCATCATCAAGGATTTGCAATAAGGAGTTCCATACATCCGGATGAGCTTTTTCTATTTCATCAAAAAGAATCAAACTGTATGGATGCTTTCTCACTGCTTCTGTAAGTTGACCACCTTCATCATAACCCACATATCCCGGAGGAGCCCCGATCAGTCTGGAAACACTGTGCTTTTCCATATATTCACTCATATCAAGCCTTATCATCTGTTTTTCGTCATCAAATAAAAGCACAGTAATGGCCTTTGCCAGTTCTGTTTTTCCAACACCTGTCGGTCCTGCAAAAAGAAAACTTCCCAATGGTTTTGTAGGTTCATTCAATCCGGCTCTGGATCTTCTTATTGTATTACTTACAGCGACAACAGCCTCTTTTTGGCCTACAACCCTCTGTTCAAGACGACTTTCCAGATTTAGAAGCTTGGTCAGTTCTCCTTCAAGCATTTTTTCCACTGGAATTCCAGTCCATTTGGATACAACACCTGCAATATCTTCCTGTGTCACAACTTCCCTGAGATATGAACCGTTTTTAGTGATCGATTTAAGCTGCTGTTCAAGTCTTATGCTTTCAGATTCAATACCGGGTAATTCTCCATACATGATCTCGCTGGCTCTTCTGAGATCTCCTTCTCTTTGTGCCACCTGAGCCATGGTATTAAGTCTGTCCTTGCGAATCTTAATTTCCCTGAGGCTATTGATAATATCCTTTTCTGCCTTCCATGATTTTTTTGATTCATCAATTTCCCGGTCAAGATCCTTCAGTTCTTTACTCAGAATCTTCAGCCTTGCTGAAGAATCTGAGTTTTTCTCATTAATCAGAGCCTGCTTTTCTATTTCCAGCCTGATTCTGGATCTCATCATAGTATCGATTTCAGTTGGAACTGATTCGATTTCCATTTTCAATCTGGACGCAGCTTCATCCATCAAATCAATTGCTTTATCAGGGAGATGTCTTTGGGTAATATATCGATCCGAAAGTCTGACCGCACTGATTATTGCACCATCACTTATCCTTATACCATGATGAGCTTCATATTTTTCCTTAATGCCTCTGAGTATGTGAATTGAATCCTCAAGAGTTGGTTCCTGAATGGTTACTACCTGAAAACGTCTTTCCAGAGCTTTGTCCTTTTCAAAATATTTCACATATTCTTTAGTGGTTGTTGCACCTATACAGTGTAACTCACCTCTGGAAAGTGCAGGTTTCAACATATTTGATGCATCCATCCCACCAGCAACTGCCCCTGCACCCACCAGTGTATGTATTTCATCTATGAACAGAATTATCTGTCCATTTGAAGATTCCACCTGTTTCAGCACATTCTTAAGTCTCTCTTCAAATTCACCCCTGTATTTTGCACCGGCAACAAGGGCTGCAAGATCCAGAGAAAGCAGAGTTCTCCCCTGTAAACTTTCAGGAATATCTCCACGGATTATTCTTAATGCAATCCCTTCCACTATTGCTGTTTTTCCCACACCTGCTTCACCGATAAGAATTGGATTATTTTTCGTTCTTCTGGAGAGAACCTGAAGAGCCCTCCTTATTTCATCATCTCTCCCTATCACCGGATCAAGTTTTCCTCTTTTTGCCAGTTCAGTGAAATCTCTACAGTATTTTTTCAGAATATCAAACTTCTGTTCAGGATTATCATCCGTTACACTGGTATCTCCTCTCAGAACCATCAGAGCTTCAAGAATGGTTTCTCTTCTTATCCCGGTTTTTGACAATAGCTCACTTACCGGGCCACATTTATTTTCTGTCATCGCCATCAGAAGGTGTTCAGTTGAAATATATTCATCACCCAGATGGGCCATTACCCGTTCACTCTCTTCCAGCAGGAAGGAAAGTCTCTTTCCACCGTATATATCTATATTCGAACCGGATACAGAAACCAGATTTCCAATTTCATCATCTGCGGCCTTTTTTAAAAGGTTTACATCAGTACCAATCTTCTCCAGAACTGGAACTACCGATGTCTCTTCCCCCATTTCAAGAAGTGAAAAAAAGACATGAAGTGGATCCAATTCCTGATTTCCACGATGAGCTGCTAATTCTCTTGCATTCTTCAGGGATTCAGAGGTTTTCAGTGTAAATTTTTCGTTGTTCATTTCACAATTCTCATTTCTTCCCCAATGGGGGAACATTACTGAACTTTGTCCGAAAGGACATTTTTTAAAGTAATTATTGTGAAGTAAGTCGTCAAGGGGGGGGAATTTATTAAAAAAAACCGTCCGCTGGGCCGATGAAGAACTTTTCCAACCCGCGTCCTTGTTAGGTGGGCTTCACATGTCTGTGAACTGCTTCCCCTCCAACCTTAACGAGGGGCTTGCGCGAACCTGAGACAGCGGCAAATCCCGGGGCTGAAACGTAGGAAGAAAATATTGTTCTTCTGTCGAACCCGGCAGACGGGCCATTACAATAGTAGACTCCGAATATTTTAGTTGCAAGTAATTTTTTCTTTATTTTTTCGGGGAATAGTTTTTTATCCATAGGAGTTAAAGCAACTTTATACTTGCCTAGAACATTAAAATGGTTAGTATATGTCACCTTGAAACTGTGAGGATTTCTTTATTTTGAAAACTAAAAAAAACTTACTGAGATTATTGATTAATTAGAAAGGAGTAATTTCATATGAGTTCTGATAAGGAAAAGAAAACTGATAAATTTTCCGAGGATGTTAAAGCTAAATCCGAGGAAACAGTGGGTGCCGGAATTCCCGTTCCTGCAGCTGTACCCATAATGATTTTTATTTTTGCCCTTGGTCTCATCTTAGGAGGATTCTTCCTTCCACTGGGAAAAAGAGGCGAAAGCAAATGTGCTGATAATGCAAAAGGACGCGTAGCACAAAAAGGTAACGATAAAAAAGCTGCAAAAAGTGGTGAAATCCTCAGAGTTAATCTCAGAATTCCTGCGGATGCTCCTTTTTATGGCCCCAAAGATGCGCCGGTTTCCATCGTAGTTTTTGATGATTTCCAGTGCCCTTGGTGTAAAAAAGCAGCCGAAGTTATTCATAACGCCATCAAAGATCACAAAAATGATGCTCGTTTTGTTATGATGAACTTCCCCCTTACAAGAATTCATAAATCTGCTGAGCTCGCAGCTATGGCTGGAATGGAAGCACATCAGCAGGGAAAATTCATGGAACTTCATGACAAAATGTTTGCTGCTCCAAGAACAATCAGTAAAGAAAATGTTCTTAAGTGGGCCGGTGAAGTTGGAATGAATGTTCAGAATCTCAAAGCTGCTTTAGATAGCAACAAACACAAAGCTGCTGTTGACAAGCAGATGGCTGCCGGTAAATTTATTGGCGTTCGTGGAACTCCCACTATTCTCGTTAATGGCCGTAAGTTCAATATGCAGAGAGATCTCAACAAGGCAGCTAAAGATCTCAGTTCACTGATTGCAGAAGAACTTAAAATCATAAAGCAGAAAAAATATCCCAGAACAAAAGCTTATGCCATGCTGACTCGTGGTGGAGTACGTAATCTGGCCGGACTCAGTGGAAAACCCAACCGTAAAGCTGACAATAAGAAAAATGCCCGTAAACGTCCACCACGTAAAGTACTTGATCCCAATGTTCCTTACAAAGTGGAATATACTGAAAAAGATGCATGGAAAGGTGCAAAAGAACCTCTGGTAACAATTATTGAGTTCAGTGATTATCAGTGTCCTTTCTGTGGCAGAGCTGACGAAACAGTTATGAAGGTTGTTGATAACTATAAGGATGACGTAAAATTAGTTTATCTTCATAATCCACTGCCCTTCCACAAGCAGGCTCTTCCTGCTTCCATGGCAGCTGTTGAGGTTCTTAACCAAAAGGGTCTTGATGCATACTGGAGTTTCCACAAGCATCTTTTCGCAAACAGAAAAGATATTAATCCTGCAAACCTTGAAAAATGGGCTCAGGAAGTGGCTAGCGTTGATGTAACAAAATTCAAAGCCGCTATGACTGGACAGACCCATCTTGCAGCCATTAAAGTCCAGCAGGCTATGGCAGCAAAATTTGGTGCTCGTGGTACCCCGGCATTCTTCATAAACGGATATTTCCTGAGTGGCGCTCGTCCCTATGAACAGTTTAAAACAATAGTTGATCGTGAAATAGCAAAAGCCAAGAAAGCTATTGAAGAAAAGAAATCGACCAGAGCAGATTATTACAAATATGTACTGTCAAGTGCACAGCCTACTGCAAAATACATTATGCAGGCAGCTCCAGAACGTCCAAAAAGAAAACCACGTCCAAGACTTGATCATACAAAAACCTACAAAATTTGGCCAATTGAAGGACTTCCATTTATTGGTGACCCCAAAGCTGAAGTCGTTATCGCTGTTGGTTTTGATATCCAGTGTCCCTTCTGTCGTCGTATTTTCCCGATGCTTCAAGAACTCCTCAATGGAGAAAAACCTAAAGATGGTAAACCTGCTACTTTCACAGGTTACAAAAAGGGTGTAAAAATTGTATTTCTCCATTATCCCCTTCCATTCCACAAAGATGCAATGGGCGCTCATGAAGCAATGCAGGAAATATTCGTACAGAAAGGACCCAAGGGTCTCCTCGCTTTCATAGAAAAAGCATATGCTAACCCTAAAAACCTCAAAAGAGAAACTCTTGATGCTGCAGCAACCGCTATTGGCGCTGACATGGCCAAATTCAAAACTGCTATGGATAAGGGAACCCACAAGGAACTCATCAAGAAAACAATGGCTGAAGCTAGAAAAATCGGCGTTATGGGAACACCCAGTGTATTCATAAACGGTAAATTTGCACGCGGTCGTAGTGTTCAGGTATATCGCAAGTTAATCGACGGTGAACTGGAAGCAGCCAAAAAAATGATGACTGAAAAGAAAATCACCGCTGATAAATATTATGAAGAAATCATGAAAACAGCTACCCCTGAAGCAGTATGGATTCAGCCAAAAGATACCGGAGCTCCTGGAGCAAATCCTGCAATCCGCAGAATCCCCAGAAGACCTGGCCTGAACGGTAAATTACCTCCCAACCGCGGAATTATTCCCCCGGTGAAAAGGAAAGTAGTTGCTCCTCCAACTGCTCCAATGAAATAATTTTCCTTCCCACACTTCTTTTTACATATAATAATCTTTAAACACTATTTTGTGACCATCCACCATTTCTTTATTCAGAACGGGACCTTACTAAAAGTCTACAGTGGTGCCCACGTTAGTTGAGCCAAAGTGCTGTTATATAAACAATCTATTTCAGGTAGTCAGCAAAACAGGTAGTCAGGGGACAGGGGTATTTACTTTGAAGGTAAGTGTTTTTGTGGCGATAATACCGCTTTCAATTCAAAACCGGCATTAGTGTTTCCTCCGCAATCTTTTTAACGTCGCTTTGCCTATCTGGAATATTTCTGAGGTATTTTCTATCGTCATTCCTTCCTGTAATTCGCTTTTACTGCTCGTTATCTCAGTTCTAATGGCAATGGTCAGGTATCTTTCTTTCTCTCTTTCTTTACCACTGGATCATTTATTTTCCTGGTCGATCCCCTTTTTTGCTTTTCCTTTAGATCTACTATCTTGCGCTTTGCTGTAAAGACCCATATGATGCCTAATTCATTAAATCATCGGGCAATTTTCCTGGTGGTCAGATAATCCTGTTTCTTAATTATGTTTGAATTTTATATAGATAACAGGATAAAGTTGAAAATAAAGTAAAACTATCGATATTATTATTTTACTTATTCAATATATCCAATGCAGTAACCACTCTCAGAGCAGATCCCACTGCAGCATTCAGCATTGCTGGTGCATTCATCTCCGAAGGGAATACATCCGGTTGTATTAGGTTCACAGCTGCCATCTACACAGAGTGCATCATCACAGCAATCAGAATTAGCAGTACAGTCATCTCCAAGAGGAATACAAGATTCACTGCAATGATAAATTCCTTCAGCATCAGGAACACAGATTCCGCTGCAACACTCATCGGCAAAACTGCATACCTCTGTATCATCAAGACACTCGTCAATGGTTTCCGGAGCATAACATCTGGTCACTCCCATGAGGGTTTCCATACATAAATCAGGTCCACCCTCTGTACCATTTGGACAACACATCGTGGACTGCCCCATCTGACATACTTCTCCTGCCGGCATACATGTCGAGAATTTCTCACATCTCAGCACGCCGGTATCTTCCTCAGCCTCACAAATTCCACTGCAGCAATCAGCACCCTCCAGACAAACTTCCCCCCATGGACGACAACCACTTACAAACTGGCAAACAGCAACTCCTGTTCCAGGATCAGCACATACTCCACTACAGCATTCATGAAATCCACTGCATGGCTCTCCAACAGTCTGGCACTCACTCATTACGGGGCAGAGTCCATCCTCACCACATACTCCACTGCAACAATCAGCCCCTTCAGTACACAATTCTCCACCTGCCCGGCACGTGTTCACAATAGTGCATCTGAATTCATCACCAATGGCCTCACAGTTGTTACTGCAGCAACTGCTGTCATCTCCACATAACTCTCCCGCCACTGTACACATGGAAATACTTTCATCGCAACTTCCATCAGAACAGCTGTTTGAACAGCAGTCAGAATCATTTTCACACTCACTATATGCGACAAAACACATTACATCTTCAACACAGTATCCATCCACACATCCCATACTGCAACAGTCAACCCCAAGGTTACATTCCTCACCTGCCCCTGCACATCCACCTGCAACACATTCTCTTATTCCTGAAGGAGTCAGTTCACATCTGCCACTACAGCATTCTGAAGAAACAAGGCATTCCTCACCAATGTCATAACAGAGGCCAGTGTTTCCAAGACAGATTCCGTCTTCACATCTTTCACTGCAACAATCTTCAGGAAGTTCGCATTCCATACCAACATCAAAACAGTTTGTGTTATTGGTGGCGTTGTTGGTCATATTATTTGTTGTGTTATTGGTGGCGTTATTAACAGTATTGTTTGAAGAAGATGTATCGTCATCACATCCGCTCATCACAGCGGAAAATGAGACGATCAAAACAGCGGATAAAAGAATTCTTTTAATATTTTTCATGATGACCTCCCTTTTTTGTCATAAAGGAAAGTATATCACAAAAAAATCCCTTAAAAAGTTTTTTATTGTATGCAAAATAAAAGAAGTGAAGGGATTGTCAAAAACTATTCCTTAAGATCCTTAAAACAAAGGAACCAGTCAACACAGCGATACTTTTCACCGGCATTATCAACTCTGTCCTTTGCCTGCCCACATGATCCTGGGGGAGGAACTATAACTTCTTCACCGGGTACCCAGTCAGCCGGAGTGGCAACACCATGCTTATCACTTGTCTGCATAGCCATAAGCAAGCGTTTTATTTCCTGGAAATTTCTTCCGTTTGATAATGGATAATAAACAAGGGCACGAATTTTTGATTCAGGATCAATAAAGAAGACTGCCCTGACAGCCTGAGTATCACTTGCTCCCGGCTGCACCATACCAAAAGCCTTGGCTACATCCATTTTAAGATCTGCAATTACTGGAAACTTAACTTCCATATTCTGCATATCCCGGAATTTACCCTTTTCTTTAATTGTTCTGAGCCATGCAATATGACTGTAATGACTATCAATACTTAAACCAATCAACTCTGTGTTAAGAGCCTTAAATTCATCTTCCATTTTTGCAAAAGTCATAAACTCTGTAGTGCATACAGGGGTAAAATCAGCAGGATGAGAAAAAAGAATTACCCATTTTCCTTTGTAATCATCCGGAAAATTTATTGGTCCCTGGGTGGTAGCGGCTTTAAAGGATGGTGCCTTTTCACCGATCAGAGGTATTCTTACTGCATTTTCTGTGTTTTCATTCTGTTCCATTTCAAAACTCCTTTGTTAGCTTATGCCAGTATAATCACCCCTTTTCCCTGGTCAACCATGTATGCTGATTATTTTGGTATTAAGTTACTTTTTTTCCTATATTACAATAATTCTGTATATTTTTAATGAGGTTATAAAATTAGTATTTTTTCAATAAGACTCATCATAGTGGATTGTTCCGGTGTCCTGATCAAAAATCTGTATCTACCCATAGCTTCATGATAAAGAGGAGGATTCTCCTCAAATGAAATAAATTCCTCAGGATATTCTTTTGAAAAAATTTCCGGATCAATAAATTTACTTCTGGGACTGACATAGGCACAGTAATATTTTTTATGTTGGGAAATTTCTGCACTGCCCTCAACTGCAATGTCACTGTATAAACTGTAGAGATCAATATCAGATGAATAATTCATCATATCCAGAATTATCCCCCCTGGTGGTCTCGCATTTATCTCAATTGGAATAAAACCTTCATCAGTCTGAAAAAACTCAATATGAAAAAATTTTCTTTTTAACCCGACTTTATCAATAATTTTTTTCCCCATACTCCGGAGATCCTCTTCTATATTTCTGTCAGTGAAAAAAACAATATCTTCACCATTTATATAGTCCAGTATTGCAGCACTTAACTGAAGAGAACTTTCAAAAACTACTTTCCCAGTTGAATCAGTCAGTCCATCATAAGTCTTAATTTTTCCCTTAATGAAATTTTCTATTACATATGGAACCTTAATTTTTGAATATGCATCAGTAAGTTCCTGCGTGGAGTTTATTTTATAAACTCCAGTACCCCCCACTCCTCTGTCCGGTTTTAAAATTACCGGATAACCATGCTGATTTGTAAATTTTTTCGCCTGTTCGAGAGAAGTAAGCATTTCTCCACTGGCATAAGGAATTAAGGCAGATTCAAAAATTCTTTTCATTGAACTTTTTCTGGTTACTGAATCAACAGTGCTCTTTCTGAAGCCATCACAGTTAAAATACTCATTTAACTCCACTTCCAGAGGTATCCAGAATTCATTGTGGCTCTCAACAATCTGATATCCCTCTGTATTACCAAATTCCCTGAGCATTTTTTCAGATAACTGTTTTACTTCCCCGAAATCATGTAAATTGCATTTTTCATAGTACTTTAAAGCATCTCTTACATCAGTTGGCATTGAAAAAAAATCAGCCTCCCCAACACCAAAAACATTTACTCCCTTTTTACTGAGTGCTTTTACAAACTGCTGGAAGTTTACTGGAAAATCCGGAGAAATATATAATAAATTCATCAATACTCCATAAAATTATCAGATGTTGTTTTTATCATTACGATATTTTTAACTTAACTCAAATTGTATTTTTTTTCGTATTCAACTACTTCGCATTTCCAGGAAAATCTATTTTCCAGTGTTTTTCGGAAACTTTCAGCACTGGTTTCATCACCGTGGTTTATGAATATTTTTTCAGGTGGATTTTTAATTGAACCAAGCCATCTTACCAGTTCATCCCTGTCAGCATGTCCACTGAAACCAGAAATTTTCTCAATTTTTGCTTTTACAGGAATAAATTCTCCAAATATTCTTATTTCATCAGGTTTTTCCAGTATCTGTCTGCCCAGAGTTCCAACTGCCTGATAACCAACAAATAAAATTGTGCTTTCTTTTCTTCTTATATTATTGACCAGATGGTGTTTAATCCTTCCACCGGTACACATCCCGGAACCCGCAATAACAATACAGACACCCCTTATGTTATTTATTGCCCTGGACTGTTCACTGGTTCTGCTCATTGTCAATCCCGGAAAATCGTATGGAGAAGAACCTGATTCTATCAGAACTCTTGTTTCGTCATCAAAAAGTTCTCTATGATTTTTAAAAATCTCAGTCACACTCACAGCCATGGGGCTATCAACAAAAGTATGAATTGGAGGAATTCTTTTCTCTTTCATCAGACTAGTAAGATGGTAGAGAATTTCCTGAGTTCTTTCCACTGCAAACCCTGGAATAATTATATTTCCCCCCCGCTTGAAAGTATCATTTATCACCCGTTCAAGCTCTCCAGGAATAGAAGCTGTTGTACCATGTAATCTGTCACCATAAGTGGATTCCACCACCACAAAATCAGCTCTGTCAAATTGATGAGGATCCCTGATGATTGGAAGATCCCATCTCCCGACATCCCCAGAAAAAATTATTCTCTTTGAGATATCATTTTTTTTATAGTCAATCTGAATCATTGCACTTCCGAAAATATGCCCTGCCTCAAAAAATGTAGCATTTACATTTGAGTTTATCGAAAAGGGCTTTTCAAATCCCACCGGATGAAAAAGAGCAACTGTTTTATCAACATCTTCCTCTGTATAAAGTGGTTCATACGGATGTGGACTCACTTTTTGCTGTTTCTGGTGTCTTTTCTTTTTCCGTTTAATGTCTTCCAGTTGCAGATAAGCACTGTCATATAATAGAATTTTTGCAATTTCCAGTGTCGGACCTGTTGAAACAATCTTTCCCCTAAATCCATCCTTGACAAGCTTTGGAAGTCTTCCGCAGTGATCCAGATGAGCATGTGTTAGCAAAACAACATCTATAGAGGACGGATTAAAATTAAAATCTATCCAGTTTCGATACTGAAGTTTCCTTTCCTGAAACATGCCACAATCAATAACAACTGTGGTTTTATCAATACTTAGCAGAGAGCAGCTTCCGGTAACATTCTTTGCTGCGCCATAAAAAGTTAATTCTGACGTCATAAAACAGTCCTTCCTGAAATATTCACCAGATTTTTCCACTCCGGCAATTCTGTTGATTCATCATAGATCTCTGAGTAAATATTCTCCTAACTTTTTTTCTGTTTAAGATTTTTGTAAAATTTCCTGAATTTTCCCATTGCTGTACCGATAAAACTGTGCGTTTTATCATTTGTTTTAAATATACCCACAACTTTAGAGCCTTCTACAGTTCCACTAAATAAAAGTTTTGATTTTTTACCTTCAACGGGAATTGAAACAGAAAAAGCGATTTTCTTTCCCTGTAAACTTCTATTATATAACTTATATTTTTTCCCATTAATCAGAGCATTACCGGTGAATTCCTGAAAATCCTGATATATATTCAGTTTAATTCTCTTTAGCTCTTTATTCCAGTCTAGTATATATTCCCATTCATTGTATACATTTGCTGGAATAAACCAGATCAAAACCCTGTGACGACCGACTTTCCTTCGAATATCAGATCTCCATTCCCCCATTGTATGATTAAGTGAAATAATCCTGGTTCCCGGGCGCATTTCCCTCAGGATTTTACTTCTGATTTTTAGGTTAGTTTTCTGGTTGAGATACATCGCAGCCACTGTGGCAGAAGATAAATCTATATTGAATATGTTTTGTCTGTATATTTTCACGGTGTTAGTAAGTCCCATTCGGATGGCGTTTTTTTTGCTCTGCTCCACTCTTTTAGGGTCAAGATCTATACCAACTCCGGTGCAGCCAGTTTTTTTGGAAATAATATTTACTATTCTTCCATCTCCACATCCGAGATCATACAATAAATCACTCTTTTTAATCTTAGCCTCTTCCACCATGACCTCCACCACTTTATAAGGGGCCGGACCGTAACCAACATCAAGGTGAAGTTTTTCTCCTGTTTTCAGGGGTGGTAATTCCTTTATATTCCCTGTATCTTTTCTTCCTGGATTTTTTGGAATTATCTGAGTCGGCAGTTTTTCCTTATTATTATGTATGGATTTTTCAGTAATCTTTTTTTTAGGTAGATCACTTTTTACAGCTAAAACTGGATTTTCACTTCCAGTCTCCTCAGATTCTGAACACGATATTTGTGATGAAATTATAAATAAAACAGTCAATCCATACTTCATTTCATACCTCGTGAAAAAGTGGTTTTCTTACCAGTGGGAAACAGTTTTTTTTATTTTAATCTCACAGGAAATCAATTAAATTCCAGTAGCTTCCAGCCGTTATTTCCAGGAAAAATCCCATCCGGATCAGCGAACCAGAATTTTGTTTCTTTCTTCCCATCACAGTAGGCAAACAAGTCTAAACTTGTATAATATTTTATTCCATTTCTTGTTTTTTCACCTTTTTTCTTAATTTCGATAATTTCCACTTTTTTACATACTATCCCTATAGATTTAAGTTTATTAATTTTTTTTAAAAATTTCCTGTGTACTCTTTTAAACCCACGTTTTCTTTTTTCTAAAAATCTGGTGTATTCACTTTTCTTAAGATTATATCCAAGTAGTTTCAGTTCATTTTCAGTGGGGATAATCTTCATCGCATAGTTGAAGTCATTTCTTGTGAGTGAATCAAGTAATGTCTGTGCAAAATACCCAAGAGATTTGTTTTTAGTATTTGTATTTTTTTTTGCGTCGCATGAAATTGAAAATGATAAGAAAACCAACGTTATAACAGGAAATGTGAATCTTGCCATTTTATACTCCTTTTGGATATATTTACATAAAATCATAGTAAATATACTACAAAAAGATCAACGCCAGAATTTTTTACAATAAAATCAAAATATAGAAATGAAACCAGTAGAATTTTGAAACGCAGATTTTTATAAAAGGCAGATTATAGTTTACTCATGAACACATGGTGGACATGTTGACACAACCCTATCCTCATCTGCTGTGGCGCCACAATATTTACAAGCAAAATCAGAACAGTCAACATAACCATTACCTTCGTTATCAAGACCATCAGCACAGCTCACTGCACTACCATCACAGACGGTGATGTTCGGGTTATAACGGCATGAATTATCCTGACAGTCTACATAAGTATTACCATCATTATCCACTCCATCACTACATGTTTCGTCAGTAACTTCTTTACCTTCCTGACAGGATGCATCATTGTAAAGACAGTCAAAGTCAGCGCAATCGGTGTATCCGTCACCATCATTATCTATTGTATCAGTACAATTGGTTTCAATGCATGCTGGATCATCACTGCAATCGTTATCTTCACAGTCTATATACCCATCATCATCATCATCTGTATTATCAGTGCAGTTCTGTTCAAAATATGTTGCACATGCAGAATCTTCACTACAATCCCAGTCTTCACAATCTGTATAACCATCACCATCATTGTCAGCGTTGTCATCACAGCTTGTTTCCATACAAACTATTACATCCGGATGGCCATAACAGGAAGGATCATCACAGTCTGTAAGTCCATCTTCATCATTGTCCTCTCCGTCAGCACAAAGTTCATCATCGTTTTCTACTTTTGCGGGACAGTCTTCGGTACCAATGCAATCTGAATCCTCACAATCGGCATCTCCGTCATTATCATTATCTTCACCATCAGTACAGTCTGTCTCTACACATGATGGATCATCCTTACAGTCATAGTCAGCACAATCCGTATAACCATCAAAATCGTTGTCTTCACCATCATCACAAACTTCTGCTGTTGGCTGTGGACAATCGGAGTCATTAGTTGCTATTTCAATATCACTTGCTGATCTAGGAAGTATATAATAGCCATAGAAATATGTTAAAACGCCTGTAACTTTTCCAAGACATGTTCCTTCAGCGTAAGTTGATAGATCCATAAGGTCGTCTTGAGCCTTTGTACTGCCCACCAGATTTACTTCAAGCCTGCCACTTCTTTCAGTAATGGATGAAATTCTAACATTATTAATTGTTACAAGAACTCCTTCCCATGGTTCCGCAGTGTCAATAGAAAGAAGATCGCTACCCTCAAGTTCTTCTGCTGCAGGAACACTTGCAGTACCCTTAATTGTAACGGAAGGAGATTCGATTTCAGTAACACTGTCGTCGAATTCATCGTTGTAGTTATATTCAACTTTGATACCACTTAAATCAATAAGATCGCCGGCTTTCAAATCATCCCACCATGGAGCAGTGGCATCATTATTATAAACCATAACACCACTGTATTCCCCACCATTTGGTTCCATTATCCAAAAGTTACCCATGTAGGAACCACTCTTATCAACTGCGACAACGATCACATCTTCAAACTCAACTGTATCCCCAACCTGAATAAAATTTGAATGATCAGGGTTCTGAACAGCATAGATATTGTCATCATCTGTATTGCAGTTGTTTGTGCAGTTAGTATTGTTAGTAGTGTTATTACTGTTGTTTTCGTCATCATCTCTGCATGCACTGAAAGACAAAGACAGTACAGCCATTAGAGAAATTAGAAATCTCATGGTCTTCATAGTTTTACTCCTTGTGATTAAAAAAAGATAAAAAAATTATAAGAGTGATAGTCATGCATTTATATAGCACAAAAAAATAATAAAGCAGATGTTAGAAAAGATATTCGTTACAAACCCGTAACTATTCTTCAGTTTCTTCAACAGGAACTTTCTTTTCATAATTCACAAGCTCTATGAGTGCCATAGGAGCATTATCCCCTCTTCTGGGATAACTTTTAATAATTCTTGTATAACCGCCATCGCCTTCTCTTTGTGCAAGAGATGGTGCAACTTCCCTGAACAGTTTAGTTAAAAGGTTTTTGTCTGGAAGCAGTCGTGCAGCCATTCTGTAATGATGAACAAGTTTAGCTCTCTGATCAGCAGTGAGTTCCTCTACTGGTTTTCCGAGAATCTCACCTAAACTGATACCCCAGGTGATTGTTTTTTCGACAAATCTTCTGAGCTCTTTTGCTTTTGCAACTGTTGTGGTGATTCTGCCGTGTTCTATAAGTGCACTCACCATATTTCTATACATGGCTTTGCGATGGCTTGAATTTCTACCTAATATCTTACCGGTATGTCTGTGTCTCATTTCAAAAACTCCTGATGAGGTCAACTATTTTTTTGGTGCTCCAGCTCCTTTTGGAGGAGGACCATCTGCGGGCCACCAGTCAATTTTCATACCGAGGGTCAGACCCATCTCACTCAGTATTTCTTTAATTTCCTTCAAGGATTTTCTACCGAAGTTTTTAGTCTTCAGCATTTCCTGTTCACTTTTCTGTACCAGTTGGCCAATATACTTAATGTTGGCGTTCTGGAGACAGTTAGCTGACCTGACACTCAATTCGAGTTCATCAACACTCTTGAAGAGGAACTGATTGATTTCAGATTCACTGGAACCTTCGCCATCATCAACAGGTTCATCCTGTTCATCGAAGGAAATGAAAATCTGAAGATGTTCTTTCATAATCTTTGCACTGAAGGAAAGAGCATCCTTAGGATGAATAGTTCCATCAGTCCAAATTTCAAGAACAAGTTTGTCATAGTCTGTTCTGCGTCCAACACGTGCATTGGAAACAGTGTAATTCACTTTTCGGATAGGAGAGTAAATTCCATCCACCGGAATACTTCCAACTCCCAGAGTTGAGTCCTTGTGTATCTCAGCACTGATATAGCCCTTCCCGGTTCTGACGCTCAGTTGCATCCTAAGATGTCCGCCTTCACTGATCGTGCAGATATGATGATTCGGATTTACTATTTCCATATCATCAACGAGTTCGATATCACTGGCGGTAACTCTTGCCGGCCCGGTAATATTCAGGTTAAGAATTACCGGCTTTGGATTCGGTTTCCTGAATCTCACTCCCTTAATGTTCAGAATCATGTCAGTCACGTCTTCAACAACATTAGGAATTGATGAAAATTCATGCACCACACCGTCTATCTTCACTGCTGTAACAGCAGCACCCTGAAGTGATGAAAGCATAATTCTACGCAGTGAATTTCCAAGGGTAATACCGAATCCTCTTTCAAGAGGTTCACATATGAATTTTCCATACGATCTCGTCATAGAATCATCATCAGGCCTTATGGACTGAGGACGAATCATATCACGCCAGTTTTTAGCTACCCAGCTATAATTAGAGTTGGACATACAATACCTCTACTTGGGAACCACTTCCGGCTGTCTCGGAATCCACTCCCAATAGCACCCGTATATGACAGCAATCGGGGTTAAATTTATTGAAAATCAGACTCTTCTACGTTTTGGAGGCCTGCAACCATTATGGGGAACGGGGGTAACATCTTTAACCATAGTTACTCTGATGCCAGCTGCAGCGATAGCTCTAAGAGCACTTTCTCGCCCTGCCCCAGGTCCCTTCAGATTAACAATACAACTTTTCATTCCGTGTTCAACGGCCTTTTTAGCTGCATCTTCACCAGTCAACTGTGCTGCAAAGGGAGTAGATTTTCTACTGCCTTTGAATCTCAGGCCTGCACTTGACCAGGAAATAACATTTCCACTCAAGTCAGTAATTGTAACTATTGTGTTATTGAAGGTTGAAACTATGTGGGCAACACCACTTTGTATATTTTTCTTAACCTTCTTCTTACCACCTCTTCGTCTCGGAGCTGCCATTACTACTTACCTGCCTTTTTCTTCTTGCCAACGGTTGCACGTTTGGGACCTTTTCTGGTCCTGGCATTGGTATGTGATCTCTGTCCTCGCACAGGAAGATTTCTCATGTGACGAAGTCCACGATAACATTTGAGATCCATGAGTCTTTTAATATTCATGTTGATCTCTCTGCGGAGATCACCCTCGACTTTAAATTTAGCATCGAGGATTTCACGAATAACTCTAACCTCATTTTCGTTCAATTCATCGGAATTCTTACCAAAATCAATATTTGCTTCGGCAAGAATATCTCTGGCAGTTTTTCTACCAATTCCGTAGATATAAGTAAGAGCGATTTCCATCCTCTTGTTTCTTGGAAGGTCTACACCGGCAATACGCGGCATCCTAACTATCCTCCTAACGGTAAAATACCCTAAGTCTTGTTAACCTTGTCTCTGTTTATGTCTTGGATCTTCACAGATAACTCGGACGATACCTTTTCTTTTAATTACTTTACATTTATCACAAATTTTCTTAACTGAAGCACGAACTTTCATATCTATCTCCTGCTAAGGACTATTGGTCCTTTTTCAGTTACTGCAACACTGTGCTCAAAATGTGCTGCCAGTTTCCGATCTCTCGTAACCACCGTCCATCCGTCATCTAAAACCTCAACCTGCCAACTGCCCTCAGTGACCATTGGCTCTATAGCAAGCACTAACCCGGGTTTCAAGATCATTCCACGACCTTTTGGCCCATAATTGGGTACCTGTGGAGGTTCATGCATGCTTCGACCGATTCCGTGACCAACAAAATCCCTAATAACACTGAAACCCTGAGATTCAACCCAAGTCTGAACAGCATTGGAAACATCTCCAAGTCTGTTTCCGGGGATCATCTGCTCAATAGCTTTTTCAAGAGACTTTTTTGTAACCTCTGAAAGAGTATGAGCAGCGTCACTCACTTTCCCGATCTCGTAGGTACGGGCACTGTCACCACAAAAACCTTTATAAAAAGCTCCAAAATCCACACTGAGAATGTCACCCTCCTCAAGAACTTCGTCTTCAGAAGGAATGCCATGAACAACTCTCTCATTCCTGGAAGTGCAAAGCACCGCAGGATATGGATCAAGATCATATGATGGGGCATAATTCAAAAACGCAGATTTTGCACCCACCTTATCAAGGTATTTTCTGGCAGCAACTTCCATATCCCAAGTAGTCACACCAGGCTTTGCCATGTCTTGACATATATCAAGAACATCTGAAACAATCAGATTGGCATGTCTAAGTTTTTCGATGTCCTTCTCGGACTTCAACTGGACGAGCATTAATAGTTGATCTCTTTCTTTTGATCAAGACAGAATTTTAATTATTCTGTCAAATACTTCATTTAATTCACCACTGCCATCCACCTTGCGAACTAAGTGTTTGTTTTCATAATAATTTACGAGGGGCAGTGTTTGTTTTTTATATGCATCTAATCGCTGTTTTACTGCTATTTCAGTATCATCACTTCGCTGTACAAGCTCTGTGTTGCAATCATCACAGTAATTTTCCACTCTTGGTTTCATAAATTTTACGTGGTATGGCCTTTTACAGGATGGACAAGATCTTCTCCCTGTTATCCGGGGCACTATTATCTCGTCTGGAACAGCAATTTCAACCACATGATCCAGTTTAATATTAAGATCACCCAAAACCACGTCAAGTGCTTCAGCTTGTGGAATCGTCCTTGGGAAACCATCTAGAATAAATCCGTTTTCCACATCCTTTAACTGAAGTCTTTCCTTTACAATGCCAATCACAACTTCATCCGGAACCAGACCGCCAGCATCCATGTATTGAGCAGCCTGTTTACCCATAGGAGTTCCCTTTTTTCTTGCTTCTCTAAGCATATCTCCGGTAGAAATCTGTGGAACACCTAATTTCGCAGTAAGTCGTGTTGCCTGAGTTCCTTTTCCTGAGCCAGGAGCACCTAATAAGATTAATCGTGACATTTTAAATTTTCCTTATGCTGGTCTGCGACCACGAATTCTAGGACCACCTTTTCCACCACCGCCACCAAGGCCTTCATAGTGCCTGGTGATGAGATGTCCCTCAATCTGCTGTACTGTATCCAGTGCCACACCAACAACAATCAGAAGTGAAGTGCCACCGAAGTAGAAAGGAACATTAAACCTTGCCTGCATAAGGTTCGGTAAAACGCAAACCAGTGAAACATAGATCGAACCACCCCAAGTAATTCTTGTTAAAACTCTGTCAATGTATTCTGCGGTTCTCTGTCCAGGTCTTATTCCAGGAATAAAACCACCCTGCTTTTTCATATTGTCAGCAACATCTTTTGGATTGAATGTCACTGCAGTATAGAAAAATGCAAAGAATATGATTAGTGTTACATATACAAGATTGTATCTCCAGTCAGCTGGATTTGAAAGGGGCTGTATAAACCTTCTGATCGTATCGGAATCCGTAAAACTGGCAATCTGTGCCGGGAACATCAGTAAGGAGGATGCAAAAATCGGTGGGATAACCCCGGCCATATTCACTTTCAGAGGAAGATGGGATGAGGCACCACCATACATTCTCCGCCCAACAACTCTTTTTGCATACTGAACCGGAATTTTTCTGTATGCCCGTTCGAAAAATGTAATTACTGCAATTGCGGCAACAACAATAAATACAATTATCGCAAGATTTAGAATTCCCATATCGCCACGATGGAACTGACGATAAAGCTTGATAATTGCATCAGGCATGTTTGCTACGATACCTGCAAATATTATCAGTGATATACCATTACCAATTCCTCTTTCGGTAATCTGCTCACCGAGCCACATAATAAATATTGTACCAGAGGTCAGAGTAAGTACTGTCATCAAGCGGAAACCCAAGCCTGCTCCTAAAACCAGCCCAGGATACATCCTGTTTTGACTCTCAAACCAGGTTGCCATGAAATAACCCTGAATGATACAAAGCAGTACTGTGCCATATCTGGTGTACTGGTTGATTTTCCTTCTTCCAGCTTCACCTTCTTTATTAAGTTGCTCAAGATGTGGAACTACCACAGTGAGCAACTGTATAATGATGGAGGCACTGATGTAAGGCATTATTCCCAGTGCAAAAATAGATAACTGTTTAAGAGCACCACCCGAAAACATATTGAACAAACCAAGGAATGTGCCACTGGCACCAGACATGATCTGCTTCATTACGTTTCTGTCAACTCCCGGCACTGTTACAAATACACCGATACGGTATATTGCAAGGAGAAGTAAAGTAAGTAGTAATCTTTTTCTTAATTCTGGTATTTTTGGAATATTTCCGAATCCGCTTGCCATATTTAAATACTGTTCCTTTTAATAAAAAATTTTACGCGGTCAGATTAATATACATTTTCTGGAAAAAAGCAACTAGTCTAATAACTGGATTTTTCCACCAAATGCTTCAAGCTTTTTGCGAGCGATTGCGGATACTTTGTGAGTCTCGACCTGATAGGGAGCTTTTACTCTGCCATCTCCAGCGAGTTTCATTTTCTGACCAACTTTGAGAATCCCTCTGGTACGGAGATCTTCTATGGTAACCTGTCCACCCCGTGGATACCATTTTTCAAGATCATAAAAATCAACTTTTCGGTAAAAATTCACAGGGTCACTTACAATAGCCTTACAACCTTTATTCTGAAGAATTTTTGTTGCTTCCCTAGATATTTTATTTGCACTGATATTATATTTACCTGCAAGTTGACCTACAGCGATAACACTTACTTTACTTTTTCCCTCTGGAATAAGTCCAGCAGATTTCATTGCTTCAAAATCCACATTAACAGGGCCATCTGTCTTTTTGGGGAATTTTCTTGAAATCATACCAAGAGTAACAGTGGCATACTCATTTACATTCTGATTAATAGTGATATTGCCACCCTTTTCTTCAATAAGTTTCCAGGCGGTTTCTGTCACTTTATCAGCAGTAATATTATATTTTCCTTTAATCTCAGAATTTCCGATGATTTTAAGCAGGGTATCTCTTTCAGATGCCAGCCCTACAGCTACCATGCTTGAAAGATTTACTTCGCCGCCATCAGGAAGAACCCTCAAGAGGTCTTCAAGCGATACCACACAGAAGTCTTTCATAAAGTGATTATTAAATCCTCTCTTTGGAATTCTTCTATGAAGTGGCATCTGACCACCTTCAAAACCAGGTCTGATTTTGCCACCAGTTCTCTGCTTCTGGCCTTTAAGACCTTTACCGGCACTACTTCCACGTCCACTTCCGCGACCGCGACCGAGTCTTTTATTGTTTTTAACGGATCCTTTATTTGGTTTTAAACTGGACAGTATGCTCATAGCCTACTCCCCTTCCTTCTCATATGGTTCAATTTCAACGAGATGGGAAACTTTTCTAATCATTCCCCTAATCTCAGGTGTATCCTTCAAAATACTGGTTTTACCGGTTTTTCTGAGTCCCAGTCCTTCGAGTATTTTTTGAAATTTCTCAGGCCTAGCAATGGTGCTACGAACCTGTGTTATTTTAATATAGGTAGCCATTTCAAACTCCTGCTTATATATACATCAATTTTCAGTTGCAATACCACGTTTGCGTTCCACATCCGCAGGGCTGCTCATCTCTTTAAGAGCTTCAAACGTTGCTTTCAACACATTATGATGGTTGTTAGAGCCAATACATTTAGTCAGAACATCATGGATCCCAACGGCTTCCATAACAGCCCTCACTGCTCCACCAGCGATCACGCCGGTACCTTTTGCAGCGGGTCTGAGAAGAACTTTTCCAGCACCATAATTACCCACTATTTCGTGAGGCACAGTTGTTCCTGATAAAGGAATACTGATCATGGTTCTTTTTGCTTTTTCTGTTGCTTTCCTGAGAGCCTCGGGAACTTCGTTGGCTTTACCGAGACCAAAACCAACTTTTCCCTGACCATCACCGACGACAACCAAAGCTGCAAAACTGAAACGACGTCCCCCTTTTACAACCTTTGCTACGCGGTTGATATACACCAACTTTTCTATTAATTCACTATTTCCTTCTGGCATACTGTGCATCACGGAATCCTCTTATATTCTCCGGTTAAAAATCGAGTCCACCTTCTCTTGCACCTTCTGCAAAAGCGGCGACTCTTCCATGATAAATAAATCCTGCTCTGTCAAAAACAACTTTTTTTATGCTTTTTTCAGTGCAGAGCTCGGCCAATTTTTTACCTACTAATTTGGCCTGTTCTTTTTTGTTTTTACCTTTGAGCTCTTCGGTCAAACCCTTCAGGAGAGTTGACGCACTCACAAGAGTAACCCCTTTTACATCATCAATAATCTGTGCATAAAAATGGGTTGAACTTCGAAAGATATTCAGTCTTGGTCTTTCTTCAGTTCCAGTTACATTTTTCCGTACCCTAACCTGACGGATTTTTCTCATTACACTTTTAGTACGTTTCATGGCAATACCAACCTTCTCAGAATTTAGCCTTTGGCTTTTCCTTCCTTCTGACGAACTCTTTCACCCTGGTATCTGATACCTTTACCTTTGTAGGGCTCCGGAGGTCTGAAGGCACGAATTTCACTAGCAGTCTGTCCAAGTACAATTTTATCGTATGCCTTAAGAACTATAAGCACACCTCTCTCCTGAACTTCTGCAGTGACGCCTTTAGGCAATTCATAATATATCGGATGGGAATAACCGAGTGAAAGCACCAGGAAATTTCCCTTCATTTCTGCTCTGTAACCAACACCGATAATATTAAGGTTTCTGGTGAAACCTTCACTTACACCTTTAACCATATTGGATACAATAGACCTAATCATACCATGATTGATACGATGTTGTTTCTGATCATCAACTCTGGTGAAATTCAGTGTATCATTGTCCACTACGGCATTAACGCCTGAAGGAATAGTTTCACTGAGCTCACCCAGTTTTCCTTTAACCAGAATAGCCTTGTCTGTTATTTTAACATCTACTCCCTTGGGAATAGAAATTGGTAGTTTTCCTATACGAGACACCCTCAGCCTCCTTCAGTTACCATATGGCGCAGATTACTTCCCCGCCAACGTTATTTTTGATTGCTTCCTTATCAGTCATCACACCACGGCTTGTGGTAATAATTGAAATACCAAGGCCATAGCGAACCTGAGGAATGTTATCCCTTTTAGCGTATATTCTCTGACCAGGCTTAGAAATTCTTTTCAGACCTTCAATAGCACTCTGATTTTCACTATCATACTTGAGCTCTACAGTAAGTGTCTTGAAGACATTATCCTCAGTCACAGAAAAATTATTAATGTAACCCTCTTTTTTGAGTACTTCGCTCAAATGCACTTTCATCTTTGATGAAGGCATAGAGACAGTGCTCTTGCGGGCTTTAATACCATTACGAATACGAGTCAAAAAATCAGCAATAGGATCTGTCATTGACATATCAGTCTCTCCCTACCAACTTGCCTTGATTACACCGGGAATCATACCTTCCAGCGCCAGTTTGCGTAAGCACAGTCGACACATGTCAAACTTACGGTAATAACCCCTTGCTCTACCACAATGGGGGCATCTGTTGCGGTGTCTCACTTTGAACTTTGGTTTCTGTGGAATCATTTTACATAAACGGGCCACTTTGTTCCTCCTTGTTACTTCCTGAAGGGCACGCCAAAGTGTCTCAACAATGCCCTGGCCTCATCATCAGTTTTGGCAGTCGTAACAACTGTAATATTAAGGCCACTTATTTTTTCAATGTTATCATAATTAATTTCAGGGAAAATTATCTGCTCTCTGATGCCAAGAGTATAATTTCCTCTGCCGTCGAAGCCTTTTGCGCTAATTCCTTTAAAGTCTCTGGTTCTGGGAAGCGCAAGTGCAACAAGCCTGTCAAGAAATTCGTACATGGCTTCACGACGAAGTGTAACCATAACGCCAATCTTCATACCTTCTCTCAGTTTGAAGTTAGCTACAGATTTCTTTGCTTTTGTAATAACCGGTTTTCTACCGGTGATGATTTTGATCTCTTCAAATGCACTTTCAATTAATTTTGGATTCTGAATTGCATCTCCGAGTCCAACGTTGAGAACAATCTTTTTCAATCTTGGAATTTCCATTACATTCTTGTAACCGAATTCTTCCTGCAATTTCTTTGAAATTGTTTCATTGAATTTAACCTGCAGTCTGGGCGGATTGTCTCTTTTTATCGGTTCATTCTGAAACTTTTCTTTTGCTTTTTTGCCTTTACCGGCATCGCCTTTTTGACCTTTAGATTTGGCCATAGCTCATCCTCCTCAAACTCTAGGCTTTATCGTTCTCAATGACGTCGCCACTGTTCTTTGTACCACGTGCTATTCTTACCTTGCGGCCATCAGGTAGTACCTTGGTACCAACTCTGGTGCCCTTTACTAATTTCTTTTCATCCTTGCCACCGGCATGTGATGCAGTAGCAGGATCAACAGGCTGTACATTAGAAATATGAATAGGTGCTTCAGTCTTTGTCTGGGTACCCTTCTGGCTATCACCAGTTGGTTTATTGTTTTTTACAACAATATTGATACCTTCAACAATAACTTTTTCTGCTTTTGTGAGCACTTTAAGAACTCTACCGGTTTTTCCTTTGTACTTACCGGTAATTACTTTCACGAGATCACCCTTTCTAATTCTTGCTAACATTAGAGCACCTCCGGGGCCAGTGAAATGATTTTCATGAATTTTTTGGCTCTAAGTTCTCTTGCAACCGGTCCAAAGATACGAGTACCAATTGGCTCCATTGCAGCATTCAAAAGTACTGCAGCATTGTTATCAAACTTAATGTAACTACCGTCTTTTCTGGAAATCTCTTTAGCTGTTCTAACGATTACAGCCTTGAGTACATCGCCTTTTTTAACTTTTGCGGTGGGAATGGCTTCTTTTACAGCAACAACTATAATATCGCCAATGGAAGCGTACATTCTTTTAGAACCGCCAAGCACTTTAATACAGGAAACTTTTTTTGCTCCACTGTTATCAGCGACGTCCAATACTGTTTGCATCTGGATCATCGTAACACCTCACACCCTGGTCTATCCAGGTTTCCGTTCAACGAGTTTCTGGACTCTCCATCTTTTTGATTTGGACAGAGGCCTGGATTCTGTAATTAAAACCTTATCACCTTCAAGAAACTCATTTCTCTCGTCGTGAGCAAGGTATTTTTTATGAGTCGTAATAAACTTCCTGTAAAGAGGATGACGAACTCGACGTTCTACCTGAACAGTAACCGTCTTATCCATTTTACCGGCGGATTTCACGACGCCCAGTAATGTTCTGTTATTTCCGCGTTCGTTACTCATTGTCGTTTCTCCTGCGGCTTGCCTTTCTGGTGCTCACTTCAGTAAGAACTCTGGCAATATTCCTTCTGTTTGCTGCTATTCTGTTTGTATCCTTCAACTGACTTGTTGCAGCCATAATTCTCAGGTCAAACATCTCTTTTTTAAGTTCTGCCAGTAAACCCCTGAGTTCATCAGCAGATCTTTCCTTAAGCTGTGCAGTTTTGTATGGTGAGTCTTTCATATAACTGCCTCTTTCTTTACAAATCTTGTTTTAACAGGCATTTTATGATGAGCCAGTCGAAAAGCCTCTCTAGCCTGTTCTTCAGTAACTCCGACAACTTCATAAAGCACATGTCCTGGCTTTACTATTGCCACCCATTCTTCCGGTGCGCCTTTTCCCTTACCCATTCTAACTTCAGCGGGCTTTTTTGAAATTGGTTTGTGTGGGAAAATGCGTATAAATACCTGGCCACCACGCTTTATATATCTCGTGATTGCAATACGGCCTGCTTCTATCTGTCTGGCAGTAATTCTGCCACATTCCACGGTCTGAATACCATATTCACCAAAGGAAACGGTATCTCCACCCTTTGCCCTGCCGGTCATACGACCTTTCATTACTTTTCTGTGTTTAACTTTCTTTGGGCTCAGCATTTTAAAACCTGCTTTCCTTCATATTACTGATTACGATCGGTATTTTCCCGTTCTCCGAGAACATCACCTTTGTAAATCCAGCATTTAACGCCAATAGCGCCATATGTAGTTCTTGCTTCCGTGAAACCGTAGTCAATGTCAGCTCGAAGAGTATGAAGAGGAACTCTGCCTTCCATATACCATTCACGCCTGGCCATTTCAGCTCCACCAAGACGACCAGCAAGATGAACTTTAATTCCCTTGGCACCCATGCTCATTGAAGTCTGAATCGCTTTTTTCATAGCTCTACGAAAATTCACTCTTCTTTCAAGCTGTCTTGCAATATTTTCAGCTACTAGTTGAGCATTTGTTTCTGATCTTTTAACTTCCTGTATATCTACATATATTTCACTCTGAGTGAGTTTCTGCAGATCCTTGCGAAGTTTTTCTACATTTGCACCACCCTTGCCAATAACCTTACCGGCACTGGAAGTGATTATTGTAACTTTAATTTTTTCAGAAGTACGACGCTCTATTTCAACACCTGCGATACCAGCTTCAGGCATTTTCTTTCCAACAAACTTTCGGATTTTGAGATCTTCCTTAAGCCATTTTGCATACTGTGCTTCTTCGTACCACTTAGAGTTCCAGGTTCTTACGATACCCAGTCTCATACCTATTGGATGAACTTTCTGTCCCACGGTAACTCCTATTAAAATTCACCAACTATAACAGTTATGTGACTTGTTCTTTTGTTAATTCTGAATGCTCTACCTCTTGATCTTGGTCTTCTCCATTTCATGATAGGACCGTCATCAACGAAAATTCTTTCAATTTTCAGGCTTTCTGAGTCATCCATACCCTGGTTTTCAGCATTATACACAGCACTCATCACCAGTTTCTGGAGAATTTTTGCACCGGATTTAGGAGTAAAAGTCAAAAGAGCCATTGCTTCTTCAATACTTTTACCTCTGATCATGTCAGCAAGAATACGCATTTTTCTGGGTGCGACTCTGAGGTTTCTCAGGATAGCACGTGGATTGTCTTTTCTATCCTGTTCGTATCTAACCTTCTTGACTTTATTTTTAGTATAAAGTGACATTATTTATCTCCTCAGCGTTTCTTGGCTTTTCTGTCGGCTGCATGGCCGTAGAAAGTCCTTGTGGGAGCAAACTCACCGAGTTTATGATCAATCATTTCCTCGGTTATGTATACTGGTATAAATTTTCTGCCGTTATGAACAGCAATATTAAGTCCGATCATATCAGGAATAACAGTAGATCTTCTTGACCAGGTCTGAATGGCCTTGCGTGAACCTTCTTCCTGAGCTTTGAGAACCTTTCCCATAAGATGATGATCAACGAATGGTCCCTTGTTTCTAGAACGAGCCATCTTAGTATCCTCTCAATTATTTAGAATTTCTTCTCTTAATAATAAATTTATCTGTTCTCTTGTTCTTTCTGGTTCTGTAGCCCTTTGTGGGAGCTCCCCAGGGAGTACAAGGATGACGACCACCACAGGATCTTCCTTCACCACCACCCATTGGATGATCGACAGGATTCATTGCAACACCACGATTATGTGGTCTTTTACCCATCCACCTTTTACGTCCGGCCTTACCGATCTTAATATTTGAGTGGCTGGTATTTGATACTACACCTACTGTAGCGCGACAGTTGACATTTACTTTTCTCACTTCACCTGAAGGCATTCTGATGAGAGCATTTTTTTCTTCTTTTGCCATCACCTGAATTCCATTTCCAGCACTGCGAGCAAGCTGTCCACCATGGCCAATGTGCATCTCTACATTATGTACTATTGTACCATCGGGAATGAATTTTAAAGGCATTGAATTCCCTGGAAGAATATCAGCACTAGCACTATTGACACTGACGACTCTGTCACCAACCTTTAATCCATCGGGACAAAGAATGTATGTTTTAACGCCATCAGCATATTTCAGAAGAGCAATAAATGCTGTTCTGTTTGGATCATACTGAATACTGTCAACAACAGCTGGAATACCGGTCTTGTTTCTTTTGAAATCAATCACACGATATTTCTGTTTATGTCCACCACCTCTGAATCGTACGGTGATGCGACCATAATTATTTCTACCTGCTTTTGAAGTTTTTTTCCTTAGTAGTGTTCTCTCCACCTTATAATCTTTTGAAAGATCGGCAAAGTCATTACTACTCATATTTCTTCTACCAGGGGATGTAGGATTATATTTTTTTATACCCATGATGATCTCTCCTGCCTACATAGCATCTTTGAAGAAATTAATTTCATGACCTTCTTTCAAAGTCACAACTGCTTTCTTCCAGTTAGCTTTTTTTCCCATAACTCTGGAACGCTTTACTCTTCTAATAATGTAACGGCCCATGTTTCTTTGAACATTCACGGCCATAACACTTACATCGAAAAGTTTTTCTACAGCGTTACGAATCTGTATTTTATTTGCATCCATGGATACTTCAAACACGTATTTGCGCTCGTTATCCTGCATATTGACGGCTTTTTCCGTCATAATTGGGCGAATAATGATATCTTCTGCAAAAGTCATTTTATTACCTCACCGGTTTTGCAAGTCTGGAATCCAGTTCCTGTGCAACCGACACATTCATAATCAAAGTGTCGTGTTTGAGGATGTCGTACACGTTGACAGCTTCTGGGGGTAACCATTTATGCTTTTCAAGGTTTCGCGTAGACAGGACAACTTCTTTATTCTCTTTTGACTCAATGATCAATGCTTTTTTTGCATTAAAATTACTAATCATTGCAGCCATATTCTTAGTTTTAATACTTCCCATATTGAGATCATCAATAATGTAGATCTTCTTTTCGGAAGCTTTAAGACTGAGTGCACTAATAAGAGCAACCCTTCTAGTTCTTTTGGGAATAGAAAGGGCATAACTTCTCGGTTTTGGTCCATGTGCTCTGCCACCACCAACATGGTTTGGAGCTCTACTAGAACCCTGTCTGGCCCAACCGGTACCCTTCTGTTTATAGGGTTTTTTACCGCCACCACGTACTTCAGTTCTGGTTTTTGCCTTATGAGTACCAGCTCTTTTTGCAGCGAGTTGTCCTTTGACTACCAGCCACATTACATGCTGTTTCACTTCACTTCCAAAGATATCTTCGGACAGAGTGACTTCACTCACTTTCTGACCATCTTTATTATATACATCAAAGTTCGGCATAATGAATTCTCCTATACCCTATTATCAGGTCTTAATCTCAACGTTCACACCCGGAGCAACGTCTAGCTTCATGAGAGCATCAACTGTCTGCTGAGTATAATCGAGTATATCGATTAAACGTTTGTAAGTCCTGATCTCAAATTGTTCCCTGGATTTCTTATCAACATGGGGTGAACGGAGAACACAGTACCTGGATATTCTTGTGGGAAGAGGAACTGGTCCCGCAATCCTGGCGCCGGTAGATCTCGCTGTATTCACGATATCCGATGCTGACTGATCAAGAAGTTTATGATCGTAAGCCTTTAACTTGATTCTGATTCTACTTATCTGCATCGCTGCTCCTAAATTAAAACTACAAATATTTCAACAACCTAATTCTTTTTTAATTCATCATTCACATGTTGTGGCACCGGCAGATAATTTGCAAACTGCATGGTGTAGGTCGCACGACCCTGTGAAAGTGACCTCAGCTGTGTAGCATATCCGAACATTGTTGCCAAGGGTATTTCTGAATTAATTATCTGAACACCTGGTCTGTTTTCCAAACCAAGCACTTTTCCTCGCCTTGAATGAACGTCACCAAGAACGTCACCAAGGTATTCTTCAGGTGTTACAATTTCTACATCCATCACTGGTTCCATAATAATAACACCAGCTTTGGACGCAGCTTCCTGAAGAGCCATTGAGCCGGCTACAGTAAAAGCAAGCTCAGAAGAATCCACGGGGTGGTATGATCCGTCAGTGAGAATAACTTTGATATCCACCATCGGAAATCCACTTTTTATTCCGCGATCCATTGCCTGAGCGACTCCTTTTTCAACTGCAGGTATGTATTCTCTTGGAATTGACCCACCCACGATCGCAGATTCAAAGACAAAACCGCTGCCACGTTCACCAGGCTCCACATTAATAACAACGTGACCGTACTGTCCCCGTCCTCCACTCTGTCGGACGAATTTACCGGTAATATTCGTTGCACTGCGGGCAAGAGTCTCTCTGTAAGCAACCTGAGGCTGTCCAACTCTTGATTCAACTCTGAATTCTCTGGTGAGACGATCCACAATAATTTCCAGATGAAGCTCGCCCATCCCGGAAAGTATCGTCTGTCCTGTTTCAGCATCTGTGTGCACTTTAAAAGTGGGATCTTCTCTGGATAATTTACCGAGGGCAACTCCAAGTCTTTCAGCATCTGCAGTACTTTTGGGTTCCACAGCAACAGAAATAACAGTCTCAGGAATATCCACAGATTCCAGTATAATAGGAGATTTTGAATCACATAATGTATCACCGGTGGAGGCAAGTTTCAATCCTACTGCGGCTCCGATGTTACCTGCGACAATTCCATCCACATCTTCACGTTTATTGGCATGAATACGCAAAAGCCGGCCAATACGTTCCTTTCGCTGTCTGGATGAGTTATATATTGTATCTCCGGATTTCAAAACACCGGAGTAAACTCTTATAAATGTCAGTTGTCCAACATAGGGATCTGTCATTATTTTGAAGGCCAGAGCACTCACAGGCTCATCATCTGCAGCTCTGCATACTGTATCTTCGCCTTCCTCAGTTTTTCCGGGAATTTCAAATCTATCCATCGGAGAAGGAAGAAACTCGATCACATTATCCAGTAAAGGCTGAACACCTTTATTTTTAAATGCACTACCACAAACAACAGGTGTAACTTTCAGAGATGAAGTAGCTTTCCTCACAGCATTGCGAAGATCTTCTTCAGTAAGACTATCCTCTTCAAGTGCCAGCATCATGAAATCTTCATCCACATCAGCCAGTGCATCAATGAGTTCAAGCCTTCTTTTTTCAACAACTTCCTTATAAATTTCCGGAATTTCATGTACTTCATATGAAGCACCAATGATGTCCTTGGTCCAAATCAGTGCTTTTCTTGAAATTATATCAATAACACCTTCAAACTCAGACTCACTGCCAATCGGATGCTGCAGAATAACAGGATTAGCTCCAAGTCGCGACTTCATAGTAGCAACAGCACGATCGAAATCAGCACCATTTCTATCCATCTTGTTTATAAAAGCAATACGTGGAACCTTATATTTATCCGCCTGCCTCCATACCGTCTCCGACTGAGGCTGAACTCCTGCTACAGCACAGAAAACCACAACTCCACCATCAAGCACTCTAAGAGATCTTTCGACTTCCATTGTAAAATCGACGTGTCCCGGTGTATCAATGATGTTTACTCTATGATCTTTCCAGTAACAGGTTGTGGCAGCACTTGTTATAGTGATCCCTCTTTCCTGTTCCTGTTCCATCCAGTCCATGGTGGCAGTTCCTTCATGGACCTCACCTATTCTGTACGTAACTCCGGTATAATACAGTATTCGTTCAGTTACAGTGGTCTTACCAGCATCAATATGTGCCATAATTCCAATGTTACGGACGTTTTCAATCGGACAGTCCCTTAATGGACTGACGAATCCGCTTTGCTGGTTTTTCAAATCATTACCACTCATATTAACTGCCGTTTCAAAACGCAAGGATCCCCGTAAACACATTCGCAGGTTCGCAAAAGGCGCCTGGCGAGAAGTGATCCTGAAGAGAGACCCGGTTCAGGATTTTGTGTTATTAATTACCAACGATAGTGTGCAAAAGCTTTATTTGCTTCTGCCATTTTGTGGGTATCTTCTCTCTTTTTAACAGAGTTCCCACGATTTTCGGCTGCTTCAATCAGTTCAGCTGCAAGACGTTCTCTCATTGAGTGCTCAGCGCGTGATCTGGAATATCCAATAAGCCATCTCATTGCGAGAGCATAAGCACGTTTTGATCTAACCTCAATCGGAACCTGATAGGTACTACCACCAACACGTCTTGATTTAACTTCTATTTTTGGTCTGACATTATTCAGTGCTTTATCAAAAACTGAAAGAGGCTCTTCCTTGAGTCTTTCCTGTATAATATCAAAAGCGCCGTAAACTATACGCTCGGCAGTACTTTTTTTACCATCCAGCATTATTCTGTTGATAAATCGGGTGATCTGCTGACGCATTTCAAAGTGAGCATCCTTATATTTAGGATCCGGTATTACTTTTCTTTCAGGGGCACGGCCTCTGCGTGACATATTAGTACCTCTTTATTTCTTTGGCTTCTTTGTTCCGTATTTACTTCTACTCTGACGACGATCTCCAACACCAGCGGTATCAAGAGTACCTCTTACAACATGGTACCTTACACCGGGAAGATCCTTAACACGACCACCACGGATAAGAACAACACTATGTTCCTGAAGATTATGAGATTCTCCCGGAATATAAGTAGTAACTTCCATCCCGTTGGTTAGTCTGACACGGGCAACCTTACGAAGAGCCGAATTAGGCTTTTTCGGAGTAGTTGTGTAAACACGAACACACACGCCTCTTTTTTGAGGGCATGATTTCAGTGCTGGAGCTGTACTCTTAGCTTTGATGAGTTTTCTTCTTTTTCTGATCAACTGATTAATAGTCGGCATATTACAAGCTCATATCCTTAAAAAGTTAAATTAACTCCCGCTTAGGGAGAATCGCAGGGTATTATAGGGAAGCACGCACTGGTGTCAACACCATAATTCCATTAAAACGCATTAAAATTGCTAAAACTGATCATATTTTTCAGTTTTGAAGGGGTTTTTCACCGAAAAAGCGATCTTAATATGTGATCTCTTCATCAGTATCTTCCATTTCATTCTCGGTATCCTCAACTGCATAAGTAAGTCTGTTATATGCCGCAAGTCCAGTCCCAGCAGGAAGCAGTCTTCCGATAATAACATTTTCCTTAAGACCTCTGAGATAATCAACTCTACCCCAGATGGCAGCTTCAGTCAGCACTCTTGTTGTTTCCTGGAATGAAGAGGCAGCAAAGAAACTTTCAGTTGAAAGAGAAGCCTTTGTAATACCAAGAAGAAGTGGTTCTGCACGTGCAGGTTTTCTTCCGTCCTTTGCAAGTTTCAGATTTTCAAGTTCAAACACAACCTTATCAACCTGCTCATCTATAAGGAAATCACTGTCATTGGGCTCAATAACTTTTACCTTCCTCATCATTTGACGAACTATCATCTCAATGTGTTTATCGTTGATAACAACACCCTGAACACGATAGACCTGCTGGATCTCTTCAACCAGATATTTAGCAAGTCTCTCAATACCAAGTACTCTTAGAATATCATGTGGATTTGGAGGTCCTTCCATGAGGGCATCACCTGCATGAACGTATTCACCTTCACGAACCTTCACATGTTTCATCTTAGGAATCAGATATTCCTTTGGTTCTCCCTTGGGAGGAGTAATTATAACTCTCTGTTTTCCTTTAACATCCGGTCCATAACTTACAGTGCCATCAATTTCGGAAATAATTGCATGTTCTTTTGGTTTTCTTGCTTCAAAAAGTTCAACAACTCTTGGAAGACCACCGGTGATATCCTTGGTCATCTTCGCTGTATCAATTGGAAGTTTTGCCAGAACATCCCCCATCTTGACTTCATCCTTATCATTAACAAGAACATATGCCTTCGCAGGAAGTCGTAATTCCACAAAATGATTCTGACCGGGAACTTTAATCTGCTTTCCATCCTTGTCAACTATCCTCAACCTTGGTTTGAGGGCAGCATCTTTGGACTCAGTAACCATTTTTCTTGAAAGTCCAGTACCTTCGTCAATGGTTTCACTCATAGTCTGACCTTCTTCAAGATCTAAAAACTGCACAAAACCGTTAACCTCAGCGAGGAAAGTTTCGGAATAGGGATCCCACTCACTGAGTGATTGATTTTTCTCTATTGGATCACCATCTTCCACAAGAAGTCTGGCACCATAAACAAGATCATAGGTTTCTTTTTCACGTCCAGCTTCATCTCTGATTATTAACTGGGCATTACGGTTGATAATTACTCTTTCAAAGAGTTCACCTGTTTCTGAATCAAAACGCTCAGCATATTTGCATTTTTCCAGATGAACTGTTCCACGTGTCTGACTTTCAATGGATGACTGCTCACCTTTTGCGATGGCAGCACCACCGATATGGAAAGTTCTCATTGTCAACTGTGTTCCAGGTTCCCCAATTGACTGTGCCGCAATTGTTCCGGTTGCTTCGCCGATCTGAACCATTTGTCCTCTGGCGAGATCTCTACCATAACAGGCAGCACAAACACCTCGAAGAGCTTCACAGGTTAGAACACTTCTGATTTTCACTCTGTCGATACCAGCTTGCTTGACCCTTTCAGCTTTTTCCTCATCTACAATCTCGTTATTGTAAATGATAACCTCATCAGTATAAGGATCTACAACGTCTTCCTGAACAACACGGCCTAAAATACGTTCACCGAGTTCCTCAATTGTACGACCACCATCAGTAAGTTTTGAAAGCTCAATACCCTTAGTGGTTCCACAATCATTCTCAGTAACAATTGCATCCTGCGCAACGTCAACAAGCCTTCTTGTGAGATAACCGGAGTTTGCCGTTTTAAGTGCGGTATCTGCCAAACCCTTACGAGCACCGTGAGTTGAAGTAAAATACTGATGAACAGTCAATCCCTCACGGAAATTTGTGGTGATTGGAGTTTCGATAATCTCACCGGATGGCTTTGCCATAAGACCACGCATACCGGCAAGCTGCCTCAACTGCTGAGCACTACCTCTTGCACCACTGTCGGCCATAATGTAAATAGGATTAAATGAACCTGTTACGATCTCTTCTCCGTTCTCAGAGTTAACCACAACATCTTCTTCAATCTCCTTCATCATTTCAGCAGCGACTTCTTCGGATTTATTTGACCACAAGTCCACAATCTTATTGTGTTTTTCACCTATAGTAATAAGACCTTCGCTTTCCTGCTGGATAATACTTTCAAGCTCTTTTTCAGCTTCAGCTAGCATCTCTTTTTTCTTTGACGGAATATGCATATCATTGATTCCGATAGAAATTCCAGCGATTGTGGAATATTTGTATCCGAAAGTTCTGAGGTTATCAGCTAAAAGAACGGTGGCTTTTTCACCCTTTAGTCGGTAGCACTTATCCACCAGAGCAGCCAGTGCCTTTTTATTAAGTACTTTATTTACACTTTCAAAAGGCATTCCCGGAGGAAGCAGATCATATATAAGAACTCTACCTGTAGTGGTTCTAAAATATTTTACAACAGGTGTTCCCCATTCATCATAGGAGGTGAGTCTGACTTTGATGTTCGCATGAAGCTCAACTTCACCCTGATCATATGCCATTCTTACTTCATCAATACCATCATAAATTCCAATAAAAGGAGCGTTCTCGACATCTGTTCTGAATCGACCCTTTGAAAATGGTCTTTCACGGGTAACATAATAAAGTCCAAGAACAATATCCTGTGTGGGAACAATAATCGGTTTGCCGTTTGCAGGACCGAGAATATTGTTTGTGGACATCATCAGAACTCTGGCTTCCATCTGAGCTTCGATTGACAGAGGAACATGAACTGCCATCTGATCACCGTCAAAGTCAGCATTAAATGCAACACACACAAGTGGATGCAACTGAATCGCCTTTCCTTCAATCAGTACCGGTTCAAATGCCTGAAGTCCTAATCTATGCAAAGTAGGTGCACGATTCAGCAGCACGGGATGCTCCTTGATCACCTGATCGAGAATATCCCAGATCACATCATTTTCAGATTCAACCATTTTCTTTGAGTTTTTAATGGTTGTAGTATGTCCCTGTCTTTCAAGTTCGTGATAAATAAATGGTTTAAAGAGCTCAAGAGCCATTTTCTTGGGAAGTCCACATTGATGCAGACGTAACTCAGGACCAACAACAATAACACTTCTTCCTGAGTAATCCACACGTTTACCAAGAAGATTCTGTCTGAATCGACCCTGTTTACCCTTAAGCATGTCGCTTAGTGATTTCAAAGGACGTTTATTGCTACCGGTAACCGATTTGGATCTTCTGCCATTATCGAAAAGAGCATCAACTGCTTCCTGAAGCATTCTTTTTTCATTTCTGATAATGATTGAAGGTGCTGTCAGTTCAATAAGTTTTTTCAACCTGTTGTTTCTGTTGATAACCCTTCTGTACAAATCATTCAGATCTGATGTGGCAAAACGACCACCATCCAAGGGTACTAAAGGTCTAAGATCAGGAGGAAGGACAGGAAGGACCTTTACCATCATCCATTCAGGCTTATTTTTTGAGGCTCTGAACGCATTAATAGTTTTAAGTCTTTTTGCCAGCTTTTTCCGCTTTGCATCATTTTTCTCAGTTTGCATCTGATCCTTGAGTTGAATACCTAAAGACTCAACATCAACCTGAGTGAGTAGTTCATATATAGCTTCCCCACCAGTTTCAGCTCTGAAACTTCCATATCCTAATTCATCAGATAAATCCTGATACTCTCTTTCCTTGAGGATCTTACCTTTTTCAATATTGGTACCCAATGGATCAGTGACAATATATGCCTCACAATAAAGTATGGATTCCAGGTTTTTTATTGAAATATCCAGCATATTACCGATGCGGGATGGAAGAGATCTCAAAAACCAGATATGAGCAACCGGAGAAGCTAGTTCAATATGACCAAGTCTTTCTCTTCTGACTTTTGATGAAATTACCTGTACACCGCATTTTTCACATACAACAAGGCGGTGCTTCATTCTTTTGTATTTACCACAGTTACATTCGTAATCTTTTACCGGTCCAAAAATCTTAGCACAGAAAAGTCCATCCCTTTCCGGTTTGAAAGTTCTGTAATTTATAGTTTCCGGTTTTTTTACCTCACCATATGACCATTCTCTGATTGATTCAGGTGAAGCAAGAGAAATGCGAATTGCATTAAAATCCTTAGTTTCCTGTGTTGGTTCGAAGAAACTGAAAATATCTTTCATGAAGACAGACTCCAATCCCGGTATACCGGGCAAGTGTTTTATAGATCCGGAAAAGTACCTGGACGAAAAACTACAGGGACGTTACCAGTGGTATTTCGGTCCTGGCAGCAGTATCATCGGTGATCGTTTCCAGATTGAGACACAGACTCTGCATTTCCTTCAGCAGAACATTAAATGACTCGGGAAGTCCAGGCTTGAGTGTATTATCTCCTTTGACAATAGCTTCAAACATTCTTGTTCTACCGGCTACATCATCTGATTTAACAGTCAGAAATTCCTGAAGTGAATATGCTGCACCATAGGCCTCCACAGCCCAGACTTCCATCTCACCAAGACGCTGCCCGCCAAACTGAGCTTTACCACCAAGAGGCTGCTGCGTAACAAGTGCATATGGTCCAGTGCTTCTTGCATGAATTTTATCATCAACAAGATGATGAAGTTTCAGCATGTACATGACACCTACAGTAACGGGACGGTGGAAAGCATCTCCTGTTCGACCATCAAATAGAACCATCTGACCTGATTCGTCCTGACCAGCCATTTTGAGAAGTTCCTTAATTTCCTCTTCTGAAACACCTTCAAAGACAGGTGTAAAGAAATGCATTCCTTCTCTGAGCTTCTCTCCCCATTTTAGGAGATCTTTTTCGGTCAGGAGATCGATAAATCTATTCGCATGAACCGATGGATAGAGTTTTCTTAATTGATGCCTCAGCACTTCAGCATTCCAATCAACACTCTCGATATACTCACCAATCTGCCTGCCAAGTTCAAAAGCAGCAAGGCCAAGATGAGTTTCAAGTATCTGTCCAACGTTCATACGGGAAGGAACACCAAGAGGATTCAGCACTATATCAACTGGAGTACCATCAGGCATATACGGCATATCTTCTTCAGGAAGAATTCTGGAAACAACACCCTTGTTACCATGACGTCCTGCCATTTTATCTCCGACACTGAGTTTTCTTTTTATCGCAAGATAAACTTTAACCTTCTTAAGAACTCCGGTTCCCAATTCATCACTTTTAGTCAGTCTTGCTATTTTCTCACGATAATAGAGTTCAATATCATGAATAGTATCTTCAAGACTTCTGGCTATGCTTTCCAGTTTGTTTTCAACAATGCCGTTTGAATCTTTTATCTGTATGAGAGTCCAGTATCGTTTGGGAACCTTACTCAGACTAATATCATCAATCTCAACTCCTTTAGGAAGCAAAACTTTACCCGAGTCATCAATCAGTCTGGTAGCAGTTACTCTACCAAGAAGAAGCTTCTTCATCCCACTATGATAACTCTGAGATACTATTCTAATTTCATCACTCTGATCGGTGTGAAGCTTTTCCTTCAGATCATCCTCGATCTCCTTGGAACGCTTGTCCTTTTCCTGACCTCTTCTGGAGAAAATCTGAGCACCGATTACAATACCCTGCACTCCCGGAGGAACACGAAGGGAGGTATCCTTAACATCCCCAGCTTTTTCACCAAAAATGGCTTTTAAAAGCTTTTCTTCCGGAGTTAACTGGGTTTCACCTTTAGGAGTTACTTTCCCCACGAGGATATCACCCGATTTAACTTCAGCACCAATACGAATAATTCCCGAATCATCGAGATCCTTGAGTGCTTCATCACTAACGTTGGGAATATCTCTTGTTATTTCTTCACTGCCAAGCTTTGTTTCCTTGGAGTCACACTCATATTCTTCAATATGTACGCTGGTGAAAGTATCTTCTCTTACGAGTTTTTCATTTACAAGGATTGAATCCTCGAAGTTGTAACCTGACCAGGGCATAAATGCCACAACGATATTCTGTCCGAGAGCCAGTTCACCCATTTCAGTAGCCGGCCCGTCAGCAATAACATCACCGGCCTTAACTCTGTCACCAATATCCACAATCGGCTTCTGGTTATAACAGGTGTTCTGATTTGTTCTTCTGAATTTAACGAGGGTGTAAATATCAGGTTTTACATTTTTACCCAAATCCACTGCCGACTCATCAAGATCCGGTTTAACAACAATTCTCGCTCCGTCAACCATAACAACAGTTCCATCTCGTCTGGCAACAACTGTTACACCACTATCTCTAGCTATATTTGGTTCCAGTTTAGTGGCCACAAGTGGAGATCTTGTCTTAACAAGAGGAACAGCCTGACGCTGCATATTTGCTCCCATGAGAGCACGGTTTGCATCATCGTGTTCGAGGAAAGGAATTAGTGATGCCGCAACACTGACAAGCTGTTCCGGAGCAACATCCATAAGATCTACATCTTCGGAAACTACATTTATTACTTCACCACCGTTACGAACACTTAAAAAGTTTGGAACTATATAACCACTATCATCATACTCAACAGTAGCCTCAGCTATTGTACCCTCTTCTTCCTCGAGAGCCTGAAAATATTTAATGGTGTTAATATCATTATTTACACGACGATCCCTTACTTCTCTATAGGGTGTCTCTATAAAACCGAATTCATTTATTCTTGCATGTGATGCCAAAGAAGCGATCAGTCCAATATTTGGTCCTTCAGGTGTTTCAATGGGACATATTCTACCATAGTGGGTAGAATGAACGTCACGAACATCAAAACCTGCTCTTTCCCTTGTAAGACCGCCAGGGCCCAATGCACTCAATCTTCTTTTATGAGTAATTTCACTAAGTGGATTTGTCTGATCCATAAACTGAGATAACTGACTTGAACTGAAATATTCCCTGACTGCACTAGCAACAGGACGTGAATTAACCAGATCATGCGGCATACATGTTTCCATCTCACCACTGGTGGCCATTCTTTCTCTTACTGCCCTCTTCAGTCTCTCAAGACCAGCACGGTATTGAGCCTCAAGAAGCTCTCCAACCGCTCTGATTCTTCTGTTTCCCAGATGATCAATATCATCAATGGAGCCATGATTTTCGCGTAATCTTAACAGATACCTGATTGTTTCAATGATATCTTCCTGAGTCAGTATAGTCTCGGTTTTCACCGGTTTATACTTAAACTTCAGATTAATTTTCATTCTTCCAACTCTTGAAAGATCATATCTGTTCGGATCAAAGAAAAGACTATCAAAATATCTTTTTGCTGTTTCAAGTGTTGGTGGCTCACCAGGTCTGAGCCGTTTATATATTTCAAGAATTGCTTCGTCAGGACTAGTAACCTTATCAATGGTAACTGTCTGTCTCATATATTCATGAACATGCCTGTTATCTATAAAGAATGTCTTGAATTCTTCAATTCCGGCTTCACGAATCTTTTTGAGAACATCCTTGGTAACAACCTGATTACAACTGGCAAGTACTTCACCCGTTGCAGGATCAACAATATCCTCAGAAATAATTTTTGGTGTAAAGCCCTCTTTACCGAGAAGATAAGCATCCGGAACAAGATGAACATCACCACCAAGTTTTTTTGCATCTCTTATTCGTTTTTTGGAAAGTTTTTTCTTTCGTGGAATAAGTATTTCTCTACTTTCAGCCTGCACGATGTCATAATTCAAACTGAAATTAAGCAGTTTATCAAGATCAACTTCCTTCCTCCAGGTTGTATCATCGAGAGGACGGATTTTTTCACTGAAATAATACTCGTTTAATATTTCTGATGTGCTCATACCAAGAGCTCTAAGTAGTATTGAGGCAGCCATTTTTTTTCGGCGATCAATTCTTACATAGAGTACATCTTTAGCATCAAATTCAAAGTCAAGCCATGATCCTCTTGAAGGAATAAGTCTTGCGCTGTAGAGCAGTTTTTTACTGACGTGCCCCTTACCCTTGTCATGATCAAAGAAAACACCCGGAGAACGGTGAAGCTGTGAAACTACAACTCTTTCCACACCATTTATCATAAAGGTGCCGTAATCAGTAATCAATGGCACAGTACCAAAGAAAACCTCTTCTTCTTTGAAGTCACGAATTTCTCTGGTATCACTTTCGTTAAGTTCTTCCTCTTCGTCAGTTGCAGGCTTATCGTAGATTATAAGCCTTATGGTTACTTTAACAGTAGCTTCATAAGTAAGTCCCCTTTGACGACATTCCTCAACATCGTATTTTGGGGGTTCTATGGTATATTTGACGAATTCAAGGGATGAAACACCCTGATAGTCAGAAATTGGAAAAATACTTTTGAAAACCGCCTGAAGACCAGAATCCTTGCGATCATCCTGATGCACTTCCATTTGAAGAAAAGCTTCATAGGAATCTCGCTGGAATGAAATCAAATTGGGAATTGAAACTGGGCAGTGGATCTTGCTGAAGGTTCTCCGGAAACGGCTATTCCTTTGGATAAGAGAGGACATGTACAACTCCTGGAGTTAATAAACAAAGATATCCGACGCTGGTTACACTTTTCCAACGTCGGATACCCATAATTTTCGGTCTAATAAATCCTGCCATATAGACAGGTAACAGTTTATTTGACTTCTATACTTGCCCCAGCTTCTTCCATTGCCTTCTTAATTGATTCTGCTTCTTCTTTTGTTACGCCAGTTTTAACTGTGGCACCATCGGCTGCCATATCTTTTGCTTCTTTCAGTCCAAGACTTGTGATCTGTCTGATAGCTTTGATAACTTCAATTTTTTTAGCGCCAACTGATTTGATGATTACATCAAATTCTGTTTTTTCTTCTTCTGCTGGTGCTGCTGCTGCTGCTGGAGCTGCTGCTCCTGCAACAACTGCCGGTGCTGCTTCTACGCCCCACTGGTTTTCAAGTTCTTTAACCAGATTAGCCATATCCATAACTGTCATGTTACTGAGAAACTCTATTACTTGTTCTTTAGTTACTGCCATTTTGTCCTCCTAAAATATTATAAAACGTTAAATTTATTTATTCGTTAGTTTCTTCCATTTGTCTTTTTTTAGCATCAAGTACTAAAAGCATGCGCTGCGGAGCAGCAAGCATTAGCCTGAGAAGACCCTGCGGTACTGCAAGCATTGTAGCCAGAAGAGTAGCACGGAGTTCCTGCTTTGATGGCATTTTAGATAAAGTTACAACACCCTCTTTGTCAAGAAGGTCACCATCAATACATCCACCCTTTACTTCAAAACTCTCTACTTCTTTATCATTCTTAAGTGCAACCCTAGCAGGAGCAGCGGGATCTTCCTTTGAGTAGGCAATCGCCACTGGTCCGTGGAGCAGGGGTTTTAATACTTCAGCCGGAGTGTCTGTAACAGCATTTGCAAGAAGAGTGTTTTTAATAACTTTGTACTCGCAGTTTGCTTCTCTGAACTCACGTCTTATTCTTGTAATTGTTTCAACGTCAACACCCTTGAAATCAATAAGAACAAGAGATGGAGCAACCTCCACAACTTCCTTTAAATACTTTATCTGTGTGTCTTTCTGTACTCTGTTCATATCTCTCCCCTTTACTGATTCAGGGCTGAAAGTACCTGAGAAACATCAAGTTTTATACCAGGACCCATGGTCGGAGAAATGGAAATTCCCTTTACATAAGTACCTTTTGCGGTGGAAGGTTTGAGTTTCATAAGCATATCAACGACTGCTAAAATATTCTCACTTAACTTCTGCGCACCAAAACTGATTTTTCCTACTGGACAGTGGATGATACCAGCTTTTTCAACGCGGAATTCTACCCTACCGCCTTTGAGTTCCTTCACTGTACGTTCAACATCAAAGGTAACGGTTCCAACTTTAGGATTAGGCATCAGACCTCTAGTACCTAAAATACGACCAATTCTACCAACCAGAGCCATAACATCCGGGGTAGCTATAGTCTTATCAAAGTCAAGCCATCCTTCTTTCTGAATTTTCTCCACCATATCCTCTGCCCCGACAAAATCAGCCCCAGCATCAATAGCTTCCTGTGCTTTTTCGCCCTTAGCGAACACTAAAACTTTAACTGGTTTACCGGTTCCATGGGGTAAAACCACAGCCCCTCTGATCATCTGATCAGCATGTCTGGGGTTAACACCAAGTCTAACGGCAATATTTACTGTTGCGTCGAATTTGGAATAGGAGAGTTTTGGGATAAGTTCTGTAGCCTCACTGAGTGAATACCGATTTAAGCGGTCCACTTTTTCCAGTGCTGCCTTGTACTTTTTACCTCGGTTCGGCATGATTTCTCCTTTTGCCTCCCACCTGCGACCATTCGCGGTGGTATGTAGTAAAAATTAATCCAGTACGTCTATACCCATTGAACGGGCTGTACCTTCAATTGTTCTCATAGCTGCTTCAACATCTGTTGTGTTGAGATCAACCAGTTTCAATTGTGCTATTTCACGTACCTGCTCTCTTTTAACTTTTCCAGCCTTGTTTTTATTAGGCTCTCCACTTCCTTTTGGTACTCCTGCAGCTTTCATAAGAAGAACTGCTGCCGGTGGAGTCTTTGTAATGAAAGAGAATGACCTGTCAGAAAAAACTGTAATAACCACAGGAATGATCATTCCATCTTCTTTCTGAGTTTTGGCGTTAAATGATTTGCAGAACTCCATGATGTTTACACCATGCTGACCCAGTGCGGGGCCAACCGGTGGTGCAGGAGTTGCTTTGCCAGCAGGTAACTGAAGTTTAATCTGTCCAATAATTTTTTTCATGGTATCACCATTGTAAGCGCTATATAGTTAATAAACTAAAAAAAACCGCTGCATATATACTGTATATACACAGAGAATACAAGCGGCTTTTTTAACTTTTTTCCACCTGTGTGAAATCCAGTTCGACGGGAGTAGCTCTGCCAAAAATTGAAACAAGTACGCGGAGTTTCTGCTTTTCAGGCTTCACTTCTTCTACAATACCCTGGAAATTACTGAAGGGTCCGTCAGTAACTCTAACTCTCTCTCCTTCAGCAAAAGAGATCTTTGGTTTCGGTTTTGTTGTACCTTCGTGAATTTGAGCCCTGACGGCATCGATCTCATGCTCCGGCAACGGTACCGGCTCCTGTCCACCAAGAAAACCTGTTACTTTGGGAGTGGACTTTACAAGATGCCATGCGTCTTCGCACATTTCCATCTGTACAAAAATATATCCACTGAAAAATTTGCGGGATGAAGTTCTTTTCTCACCATTTTTAATATCAATAACCCTCTCCATAGGAATGAGGATCTGACCAAAAAGTTCAGAAAATCCTTCTGCTGCAACACGTTCGATGATTGATGCCTTCACAGACTCTTCAGCCTGTGCATAGGTATGAACCACATACCATTTCATAGCCATGGCTACTCTCCAGATAAGTCTAACTGGACAAGATCCAGTCTGTAACGAGCGACCAGAACCAGTCAAAAGTAAACATTATAATTGCAGCGATAAACACTGTAATAATTACAACATAAGTGGCACTGGTGGTTTCCTGTTTATTAGGCCAGGTAACCCTTCGCAACTCATTAACTATTGTGCTTACCCATTCAAAAGTTGATTTACTGATCCAGTATTTACCAACAATAAGAATACCTGCTGCAACACCAACAAGATTTACATATAATCTCTCAGGCCTGGTAAAATAACTCCAGATCCACTCGGTTAGGTTTATCATGATCCAGGACATTACTATAGCCCCAACCATAAATACCAGATGAATATATTTTCTATCGCCCATGTTATATACCTCGAAGCCCGTCAAGGCGGCAGGGCAGGAGGGATTCGAACCCACATCCCGCGGTTTTGGAGACCGCTGCTCTACCAATTGGAGCTACTGCCCTAAACAGGGAGGTGAATATACACCCCCCCAATAAATATGTCAACTATCTTCATACATTAATCTACTCAGTTTTAGAGTTTTTATAATGTATGGATATTATGACGGAATGGGAAGAAAAGCGGGAATCGTGTCGAAAACCTTATTTGGTTTCCTTATGAACTGTATGCTTTCTACAAAATCTGCAATACTTACTGAACTCAAGTTTATCCGGAGTTGTACGTTTGTTTTTTGTAGTCGTATAGTTACGATTTCTGCAATCTTTACATTCCAGGGTTATAATAACGCGGTTACCCATGAGAAATCCTCTTACTCGATAATTTCTGTTACAACACCACTACCAACAGTTCTTCCACCTTCGCGGATAGCGAAACGAAGACCCTGCTCAGCGGCGATCGGTGTAATAAGCTCAACTACCATGTTAATATTATCACCGGGGAGAACCATCTCTGTTCCTTCAGGAAGAGTGATAATTCCGGTAACATCAGTTGTTCTGAAATAGAACTGGGGTCTATATCCATTTTTGAATGGTTTATGACGACCACCTTCGTCTTTTTTCAGCACATAAACCTCTGCCTTGAATTTTTTGTGAGGAGTAATTGAACCTGGTTTAGCAACAACCTGACCACGCTCAACTTCTTCTCTCTTGATACCACGAAGAAGAAGACCAACATTATCGCCAGCCATACCTTCATCAAGTATCTTACGGAACATTTCAACACCAGTACATGTTGTTTTCATTGTATCTGTAATACCAACGATCTCAACCTGATCGCCAGTATGAATCTGACCACGTTCAATACGACCGGTAACAACTGTTCCACGACCTGTAATTGTGAAAACATCTTCTACAGGCATAAGGAAGTCCTTATCAATCTGTCTTTCGGGCTCAGGAATATAAGTATCACAAGCATCCATAAGTTCCTGAATACTGTTATTCCAAGCATCCGATGCATCTGCGGACTCGAGTGATTTAAGAGCACTACCACGAACAACAGGAAGATCATCTCCCGGGAATTCGTAGGAACTAAGAAGTTCACGAACTTCCATCTCAACGAGATCTATAAGCTCTGCATCATCCTCATCCATTTGATCGGTTTTATTGAGATACACAACTACGTAAGGAACGTTAACCTGTCTTGCGAGAAGAACATGTTCTCTCGTCTGAGGCATAGGACCGTCTGGAGCACTTACAACGAGAATAGCTCCGTCCATCTGGGCGGCTCCTGTGATCATGTTTTTGATATAGTCAGCATGTCCGGGACAGTCTACATGTGCGTAATGTCTTTTTTCAGTCTGATATTCAACGTGAGCGGTATTGATGGTAATACCACGCTCTCTCTCTTCAGGGGCTTTATCAATTTCGTCAAAGGCGATAAATTTCGCGCCGCCTTTACTTGCAAGATACTTGGTGATTGCAGCTGTAAGCGTAGTTTTACCATGATCGATATGTCCAACGGTACCAATGTTTACATGCGGCTTATCACGTACAAATTTTTCCTTAGCCATCAGTAGTCCTCCAAATGCCCTCAAGGGCGGGTATGTATTAAAGTTATCAGGTGAGCCCACGATCGGACTTGAACCGATGACCTCCTCCTTACCAAGGAGGTGCTCTACCTCCTGAGCTACGTGGGCAGCTCCAAGGAACTGGAGCGGGAAACGGGGGTCGAACCCGCGGCCCTCAGCTTGGAAGGCTGATGCTCTACCAACTGAGCTATTCCCGCAAAAAACCGGTGGTGGGGGGTGGATTCGAACCACCGAAGCCTTCGGCGGCAGATTTACAGTCTGCTCCCTTTGACCGCTCGGGAACCCCACCGGATGAGGGAAAAAACCCCAACAGAGCTGGCGATGGGACTTGAACCCGCAACCTGCTGATTACAAATCAGCTGCTCTGCCGAATTGAGCTACGCCAGCGTAGTACGCAACCGTGCGTGATTCAGCTTTATAGCTGAGTACACTCTGGTTGTCAAGAAAATAAAACACAAAAAAAGTTTTTTTCAACCCCTGTTTATCTAAGTTACAAATTTTCTAACACATTGAAAATATACTAATTATCACTACATTTATAGTGCCTGATATATTTTTATTGGGTATTTTTTTGTCCGTTATGGGTTTTAATATTTCAAATACAGATCACTAAAATTGAATTTAAAGATTGAAAAGGAAGCATTATTGGTTAACAATCAGGGATTAAACGACGATATTTCCTTGTGTAAATGGAGGTATACCTTGACCGAAGAAACCACACAAATTATCAATTTGAATTTTCAGGGACCCGGTCTTAAAAAAAAGGCATATGCCTGTCTTATAGTCATTTCCGGTTCAAATGTTGGTCAGATGTACCGAATTGAAAACGATGAAATTACTCTTGGAAGAAGCCACGCCAACGGTATACCTATTCTGGAAGATGGTGTATCAAGAAGCCATTGTCGTCTTATCAGTCTGCCTGGTGGAGAAATTATGCTTGAGGATCTTAACTCCACAAATGGAACCTATGTAAATGCCGAAAAAATTTCCAGAAGACTACTAAAAGATGGTGATAAGATACAGGTTGGTTCCACCTCCATTTTAAAATTTACCTATCACGATAAAATCGAAGAGGACTTCCAGCGTCAGATGTTTGAAAGTGCATTACGTGACGGGCTGACAAAAGCGTATAATAAACGTTATTTCATGGAGAGACTTGACAGCGAATTCAGTTATGCGGTCAGACACAAATTTCCTCTTTCTCTGCTAATGATGGATCTTGATCACTTCAAGCAGTTTAATGATACTTATGGTCATCTGTGTGGAGATGCTGTTCTGGTTGAACTTTCCAGAAGGATACACAACAGCATCAGATCCGAAGATGTATTTGCAAGATATGGTGGTGAAGAATTTGCCCTTATTGCGAGGGGCATCTCACATGATAATGGTTTGATCCTTGGAGAAAGAATCAGATCTCAGATCAGTGATTTCCCATTTGAATGGGAAGATCTTAAACTCAATGTGACTATTTCCATAGGGCTGGCCTCAATTCCATATCAGAATATACTCACCATAAGGGAAATTATAGAAACCGCAGACAAAGCTCTTTATGCAGCAAAGCATAACGGGAGAAACCAGTTATTCTCATTCTAACTGACATAACCAAATTTTTTATTGATAAAACCCATAAATACCAGACAGTTGTAATTTCTCTTATCGCTTTTTTTTTACTAAGTTGTATTCTGTTAAGAGTTGGTTTTTTCATAAGTGATGATGCCTATATAAGTTTCAGATATGCCAGAAATCTGGTTTACGAAGGACAACTTGTTTTTAACATAAATGAATATGTTGAGGGCTACACTAACTTCTTGTGGACACTTTATATTGCTTTGCTTCATCTACTGAAAATTAATCCTGAAACCGGTGCGAATTCTGCAAATCTGGTACTGGCTTTCGGGGTAATTTTTCAGTCACTAAAAATACTGGAAAAATATTTCGACACAACTGTCTTGGGCAAAATTATACTTTCCCTTTTTCTTGTTTTGAATGGAACATTTATTGTTTGGACAACAGGCGGACTGGAAAGCATGCTCTTCACTTTTCTCATCATGTGGGGATTAAAAACTACTCTGGATGTTAATACCGGAATAAGATGGGGAGTTAAAAATGGGCTCATATGGGGACTTTGTATTCTTACCAGACCTGAGGGAGCCGTGTTGGCAGCCATAGCTGGAATATGGAAATTTACAGATTACCTTTTGATGAAGGATAAAAAAACCTTTGAGTTTAAATCAATACTCCTGTCGGGTTTAATCATGGGAACAATATTCTTATCCCACAATATTTTCCGCATTATCTACTACGGAAGCATACTTCCGAATACCTGGTATGCAAAAATCTATGAAATTCCACTTGATTTTAGAATTTCTCATGGATTATATTATTTTTCATCTTTTATTTTTAACTATAATTTACAGTATCTCTTACTATTTATACCTGCTGCTTTTTTATCTGAAAATCGAAAATGGAAACCGTTTTTTCCACTCACGGCTGCAGTACTTTTCCTGACAGGAAATATTGTGGTCAGCGGAGGCGATTTTATGGCAATGCATCGCCTGTTTCTTCCGGCACTTCCCATAGCAGGAATACTCCTTGTGCATTCAATAATCACAATTCAAAAAAACCTGACTCATAAATACTCAGGGCATCTGGTTACCATTACTTTAGGTTGTATCTTACTGTTGTCGGATGCTTATGGTAGTTTTACAGTTCTGAAAAAAGGAATATTTTTTGAAAAAACACAGTATCGTATGGAATCTGTGGCTGGTATGGTCCATTTTGTCAGAGACAGAGAAATAGCAGGAAAAAAGCTCAAAAGACTTCTGGAAATTACAAACCAAAAGAATTTAAAAATTGCTGTAGGTGGAGCTGGAGCAATCTCATATTTCCTTGAATCCTCTTATATTATAGATTCATTTGGATTGAACGATCCGGTTACTGCAAGAAAAAAAGTAAAACCAGGAAAGTTTTATAAAGCAGGACACTTAAAACAGGCTTCCTGGAAATACCTAAAAAGTAAAAACCCTGATATACTTTGTTCTCCCGGTATTGCAACCATTGGAGAAAAACCTCCATCAGTAAAATATGCGCGAAGAGTTCTACAATACTGGAGACACTACAAATATTTTTGTCTTGCTGAAAAATACAGTTCAACGGATACTGGTAGACGTAGAAATTACTACTGTTGCATCATCAGAGACGATGTAGCACCTGAAATCAAAAGGATCAAACCCTTATGAAAAAACCTGAAAATGTTTTGATAGGTAGTAGGTATAAACTTATCAGACTCGTCAACACCGGAGGACAGGGAGCTGTATACAAGGCTGAAGATCTTCATACTGATTCAGAAGTTGCTGTAAAAATCCTTCATAGAAATTCTCAACCTGACAACTCCGACGAAATTGATCGCCATTTTCTTGCTGGAGCATCTATCTCAAAAAATATTGTTCACAGTGGTGTAGTAACTACCATCGATTTTGGAAATGATCCTGAAAAAGGTCCTTTCATTGTAATGGAATATCTGCATGGCAAACCCCTTTCCACACTTCTGGAAAGGAATATGGAATTCTCACCTCCAGTAATAGAAAAAATTCTTAATGAAGTTTTAAAAACTCTGGTTTATCTTCATTCAATAGATTTTATACACGGGGATATAAAGCCAGAGAATATATTCATTATTAATCCTGACAGTAACAATTTCAGAGTAAAACTACTTGATATTATTCCCAAAAGAAGATGGAAAGACTGGAAGTTATCTGGAATTACACCGGAATATCTTGATCCAGCTATTCATACAACCAAAACACCATTTAAAGAGATGGATTTTTATTCCTGCGGCCTTGTGGGTTATGAGCTTTTAACAGGAAAACTGCCGGTACCGGACCGTAATGGAGAATTTCCTTTCAATCCTGAAATTTTTAAGAATACTTCCTTGCATAATCTGATCAGGGCATTGCTTTCCGATATCTCTGACAGAAACAATGCTGTCTCAACTCTAGTCTCTTCAAAGAATTCTTACCAGTATGTTACTGATTGCATTGAACACAACTCCACAACGGGAGATTTACCTCTGAGTACTCCTTTTTCTTTGATGGTAAAACAAAATCCATTCCCTGTTATGCTTCTCCAGAGAGATCTCACAATCAACTTCGCCAATAATGCAGCAATTAATATGTTTGGTGAAATCATTGGAAAGAGTTTTGGTGAAAATGTAATAGCTATCCATATGCCAGATATTATTGATTCAGTAATGGATTCTTTTGAAAAAGTAGTTTTTTCTGAAACACCCTTTCAGATGGAAAGCCATAACATGAAAATCTGGACAACTCCGCTTGTTGAAGAGGGTAAGGTTATCTTTGTTCAACTGATTATTATTTCAGGATGAGTTATCAGTACTATCGATTTTTCCCGGATTTTTTTGAACTAAAAAGTCTTGCTCGACATATTCTATAAAAATTAAAAAAACCTGATCTTGCTTTGTGAAGATTGAAAATTATTTTGTATTTACCATCGTTTCCTTGCAGTTCAGATGTAACCTCAATATTAGAACCGTTGATACCGGTTACCTTAATGGCATCTGGTGATTTCCATCTACGAAAAAATAGTAATTTTGTAAAAGCATCTGGAGCATCACAGCTTGAATGAGTTCTTAGCATAGGAAGAATCAAATCAGGTTTTTTCAAACGAGCCGCTTCAATCGAAGAAAAGGCAAGCCACAAAGGATTCTGATCCCTGTACTGATTCATTACAATACCCCTGAACGGAATAAACTCTCTGTTTTTCACATCCCACCGGAAAACTGCCCATCTTAATTTCCAGGGAAGGGGCTTTCCTTTTTCACCTGGAGGATTTGTAATTATAACTTCCTGTATTCCATCATCATCACTATCCCAGTAATGAAAGGTCGGAAGAGTATATGTGTCTCTTATATCGGTATCATATTGAGTGGTAACAGCCCATTTTACTGTGAGACGATTTTTAAAAAAATCCCAGAAATCAGTTTTAAGAACCGTAATTTCACCCTTCTTTTCATGCCTGCTTATCAGAATAAGATGATTTTCAGGATTAACTCCAAGCCTTACAACATAAACCTCATCAATTATTCCATCAAACTCATTAACAATAATTTCCGGAGTTTCTCCTACTGGCTGAAGTATTTTTCCAATAAGTAAAATACTTTTCTTTTTCTCTCTATCAAGCCAGGATGTTACCCTGTATCTGGTATTATCTCTTATTAAAATTTTTTCCGAACTAACATAGAGACTGAAATTAAGGCCACTAAATTTTTTATTGACCAACTTACGGCTCAATCTTGTATATTCTCTCAAACTGGTCTTCTGATATATCAACGTTTTTTTCTTCTGATCATTTTTTTTCTGACAGCCCTGAAATGAAAAAAGAAAAAGTAATATCGTCAGTTTCTTAAAATCAAAGAACATATGAGTAAACCTAACATCCAGGTCTTGATGAAATTGGATCCTGAATATCTGACTTATTCATAATGGTTTTCAAATAATCATAATTCTGACGGCAAAATCGCTCAAGCCCATCAATTGACAAACCGGATCTCTCCTCAAATGACCTCATGGCACCACTGTCCATCAAACGTAATGGCTCATCCCCGGGATTATGAAATATGGTTTCCGATGCAGGCTCCGCCAGGCCAAAACTATGTCCCAGCTCATGTGCGATTGTTCCACCTAGCATAGTTCCAAGAATGTAAACAGCACATGAAACAGTCTGTCGTCTGGTGGGAGAATTCAACAGACACTCATATCCATCCATTGATGGAATAAATTCGGAGACCTCTGAAATTGTGACAGATTCTCCTCCCCTGTCAGGTCTCAATTCATCAAATATCTTATCAAAAAGTTCATTTGCCATTTCCAGTTTATAAATACCATCCGGCGGATGCTGTGAAAATCCGAAATATGATTCAAGAAAAACACCACCATATCCGGGATAACCATCCTCCTGAGTTTGAGAATTAACACCACCAAGAACATCGTGTAATCGAAGGTTACCGGTATCCTTGCCAACGGTATTATCATATCCAAGAAGATTAAGACCGTTTGGATCTGCACCATGTATTTCAACTCTCGAATAAAGGGCATAATCAAGAACTTTTTCAAGCCTGACTTCAACATTTATTCCTGTGTATATGGAATCAATTGTTTCAAGAGCTCTAGCTCGTATTTCTGCATCAAGCCTTTGTAGTCCCATCATTGTAAGTGTTCCTACATAGCTATCCTGAAAATCCAGTTCCACAATCTGTTTAAGATTATCTATATATATATCTGCCTCAAGTGGAGTACCTGAAACACAAGATCCACTACAGCAAACCTCAGAGAAAAACTCTCCAGCAAGGGAACCTCTGTCATTTCGTAAATCAATAAAATCACCTAATCCGGAATTTTCCTCCAGAACAATTCTGGCACTGGTGGATGATATAATATCAGGAACAAATAAAACAGTTACATCTGTGGATTCATTAGAAATATCACTTACAAAGGAACCATCAAATCTGATTTGAGTACCACAGATGTCTCCCTGTGGCGCAAAACCATCTCCGGTAATACTGATATACCCACCAAGGGATGTCTCGTCGGTACTGATATATCCCAAAGAATTCTCCAGCAATTCTATATCCAGACTTATTGAATTACTGTCAAAATACTCAGTTGAAGTCGTATAGTTTCTAAGAAAAACTTCACCCTGAAAATTTCCCGGATGTACACCAAATATCTCCACAGGAAAATTTAATTTGCCACCGGTTCTGTCAACGGGTGAAATATCAACCAGAGGTATTTCCACATTACTTACCGAAAAACCATTAGTACTACAATCACCAGTCATAGATGATGCAAGAAAACATCCGTTTAAAACAGCTACTGCACTGCATTCTTTTTCATCAACACAGAGATTTGCTGCCGTAAGTTCTATGGGATTTTCTAAAAATTCTACACCGGAAGTATTTACACCGCTAAGCTCAGGCGTAAGTGATGAAACAAAATTTAAACTGATAGTAAACTGATTTGATGAGTATCTGACTCCCGTTCTGGAACTGATGGCATCAACCCTGATTATTCCTTCAATCATCCCGGTGTTATTTTCCTGAGTGATTACATCAATGGCTGATGGAGTTAATTTCCATAAAAGTGAATCATATGATGTTCTTTCCACAATTTCTGAATAACTGAACTGGTGATTCCCACTACCAGTAGTAAAACTGCCTTCAATGGTCAACTCTATTACACCAAAACTGGAATCAGGAAAAACTCCACCCGTGATCACCACTTCAGAGGTAGCAAGCACTGTGGTGGGATAAACCGCCGAGATATTTATATCATTCCACTCTGGTACAAATAATTCTTCCCTGTTATCCGAGTCATCACATCCAAAAAACAAACACAATAGAATCAATGTAGATAAAAGTTTTTTCATTAAACAACCTGTTATAAATTATTTATCAGTTTACCGGAAGTTCTTCCCATCCTGAAAGACCATCTATTTCGTGAAAGTAGTAGACATAGTTGGCACTTAAATTCTCAATAACAGTGGTGGTACCCAGAGTTGTTGGCCAGATTATTTCCAGTTTATCTATTTCACATTCTTCCCCTAAACCAAACATTATTTCCAAGGGAGTCTGGATACCAAAATGCCCAAAACCAGACTGCAACTCCCTTGTCTGAGTAATTCCCCCTGAGGTAACCTTAACAATCGCCCCAACAGCACTGGTATTTGAATAAAGATAAGCACCCAAACCTGCAAGTCTCACAATTATTCTGTTAGCATTACTTCCGCCTTCATTTCGAAAAAGCCTGACCCTCGGTTCGTCATAGATGCAGTCAGAATCTGTTGATGTACACCGCATAGTGGAAAAACCCACAACAAGATCCAGATCTCCATCCATATCGTAATCCAGCATAGTAACCCCACCTGCCCGTGGAGCGTCAATTCCCAGTTCCTCGGCTGATTCTTCAAATGTTCCATCCGGTTGCTGCATGAACAATCGACCTCTCGCTCCTGGATAATCACTGTCACCTACAAAAATATCCAGCCTTCCATCATTGTTGAAATCACCTGTGACCGCCGTAATATCACCTTCATTCCAGTCACTCATGGTATGTTCCCTTGTCAGCCCTGTCACATCATTACCAGGTCTGGTGAAAACAGGAATATCTCCTCCATCATTAACAAGCATCTGACTTGGATCACTGGATTGCCCGATGTGCCAGTGACGAATTTCAGCATGATAAACATCCATGTGACCATCATTGTTGAAATCTGCGCAGAGTGTGGTGAAGGTATTCCCTCCATTTCTCCATGGCTGATCATCATTTCCCACATTCCAGTATTCTGAAGTACACTGAATCAGAGGTGTAACCGGTTCAACATCTTCACACTCACTTCCAGGATTAATGCTGCAGTGACACGCATAAAACTGATTATCGCTGTAATCCATATTGTCATCGCTTCTGTAAGTGGATGATTCACCAATATCATAAAACACTTCCCCCTCCTGATTCAGCCAAAGCATATTAAATGCCCTCCCGTAATTTGAAGTAAGAAGATCAGTATATCCATCTCCGTTAATATCACATGTTGTTACACCATAAGTGGGTTTATGATTTATATTATCTTCCTCGCCACCAGTCACAGTTGTTATTTCAACACTATCTGTAATATCCCTGAATCCTCCAGTTCCAGCTCCCTTATATAATCTGTCCTGCTGAGGATTAATGCCAAACTCGAGATAAAAATGGCCCATGAATAAATCAAGTCTTCCATCCAGATTATAATCGAGGACTGAGGCACTTGTAACACTGTACAGGTCCAGATCCTCAAAGGGAAGTTCCACGTCCACTCTGGAGAAATGTCCTTCCCCGTCATTTAAAAGAACTGTAGGTCTGTCAACCACCTGAGTATCAGTAATGGAAGCATAGACACCACTTAAAAAATCGACATATCCATCATTGTTAAAATCACCAGCTACAGCGAAACTTGCACCTCGACCACGTTCTCCTGTTTCCGGTATCAAATCATACCCTGACTCAGCAGTAAAATCTGTGAAAATTCTTCTCCCCGGATTCAGTGGATCCTCTGTATTAAGAAGAATTCTCTTCCCTCTCTCATACTCTTCAATTCCGGATTCATCACGCAAAGCACCATTACCCTTATGAACTACAAGATCTGGATATCCATCACCATTAATATCCACAGATCCCATCCTGTTACCAAGAAGATGAAGATTATCAGGATCTATAAGAACTTCAGAACTGACATCTGCAAAGTGTATCAGAGAACTTGGATTTGACTGACAAATCATTGGAGGAAGTTCAACATTGTTTGTGTTATTTAAATTATTATTCTGATTATTCTCAGAGGTTGAATCGTCGCATCCAAACAATAGTAAAACAAAAATAAAAAATGATGTATTCTTCAATTTAACTCCTCCACAATTATGAATCTAAATATACTGGCAGATATACTTTCATCCTTGTACCATGTCCGGGTTCAGATTCAACTTCAATTCTCCCGCTATAACGGTTTATAATATCATGGACCATTGAAAGTCCCAGACCCATTCCTTTGCCAACCTCATTGGTGGTAAAGAAAGGATCAAAAATTTTATCCACGGTCGGTCTGTCCATACCTTTTCCATTATCAGAAACGGTTAATAGTACTTCAGAATCAATTTTTAAACCACTTATGGTTAAAAGTTTTCTGTCGTTTTTATCCATTGCTCTGAGTGAATTTGAAATAAGATTTTCCATTACCTGGATAAGTGGAGTTTTATGTGCAAGAACATTCAACCCAGGTTCTATTGATACTGATACTGTCACATCCTTCATTGCGTGTTCAAGAATTCTGAAGGTATTTTCTATTATATCCTTGATATTAACAGGATATGGAGGGTTTTCTCTCGGAACCATTGTGTTTGTTATTCTGTCTATAACATCACGAATTTTTCCGCTGCTTGAACCAAGTATTCTTACCAGTGAATTCAAATCTTCGATATCTTCATCTGAAATACCATTTGATGCAATACTGCTGATAATTTCGGAAAGTGGTTTTATCGTGTTTGATATTGCATTTACCGGATTGTTAATTTCATGAGAGATTCCAGCCAGCAGCTTTCCTACAGCAGCAAGACGCCCGGTGATAACCAGTTGATCCTGTACCTTTTCAAGCTCTTCAAGTGCCTGTCTCAAATTTATATTGGCTTTCTCAAGTTCTCCTGTTCTTACATCAACCATTTTTTCCAGATTAACATTAAGATCCTCTATGGTCGCAATTTTTTCATGGATGTTTTGTCTCATAATTTCCAAAGTCAGACTTAATCTGCCAAGTTCGTCAGCTTCACCTTCAGGACGTATTATTTCATTTAATTTTCCCGATGTAATTGCACTAAGATGACGTTCCATTCTTTTTAGGGGTGTAGTAACATCATTAACAAAATATCCAACACCTATCATACTTATTATAAGTAGAAGTATGAAAAAAAAGATACCCCTACTGAATGTAGAAACATTTCCAACTCTTAATGCCCTCGTATCAGAATACAAAATGAGAACACTTCCTCTGAACCTGTTTTTATAAAAAATCTGCCTGTAGGCACCAAAATATCCTTTATCCCTAAGAGATATGTATCCTTCTCTATTGTTTCTGAGTTCAAAGCGAATCGAATGATCAATAGAAGGCATTGATGGTTTTGAATGAAAAAATATTCTTCCGGAAGCAGGAAGATTGTAATAAAAGCCATCATCCTGATTTGAAAACTCAATAATAAGTTTATTTATATTCTGATATATATCAGAACCTCCACTTGATTTTAGTCTTTCATTCAGTTTTCTCTCAAAACTGTCGAGTCTTATAACTGATCTCTTTCCTAGAAATGACGACACAAGATTTCCATATTGAAGATAACTGAAAAAAGCGCTGAATGAAATTCCAATAAAAATCAATATTCCAAACCACACTCCTAGTTTGAATCTTAGAGACAAAGGTGATCTTAAAACATAATGCCTCAGATTTTCTTCAACACTTATTCTTTCCAGAACAGGGGTAATGAGTTTTCTCAATACAATCACCATATACAATTGGGACATACAGAAAAAAATAAAGAGAAATATCGACATATTAACAAGGATATGAACCGGTATTGAAAAAATAAGAAGAGCTCCCAGAATCTCAAAACTTATCCCTAGGAAAAAAAATAAGGTATTGATAACAACAACAATATATGGGGTAATTTGGAGTCTTCTGAATGTAACAACTGCTACTGTGGAATCTTCATTGCCGATAAAAAATTTTTTAACCGGCTTGAAAAATCTGTCAAGTAGCAGAAAATAGAATATAACAGATATTAACTGAACAAAAACACTGATAATTATCAATTCCCTTAATATATCAATCTGAATTTTTGATAGCTCTCTATAAATTATAACACCCAGTAGTATTCCAGTTAAAGCAATACCAAGTGAATGTTTGAACACACCATTCAGGATCTCATTCCATGTTCCAGTTGATGAAAAATTCTTTCTTTCCAGAAGGTAGATATGTTCTGATATATAATAATACCAAATACTTATGGAGATCATTATAGAAAAATATAAAATTCTATCTTCTATAAGAGGTTTCTTTACAAGTATACTAATAAAAATTAAACTCAGACTTAATAGTGAATAGATATATTTCCATTTCCTCCGAACAAGGGGGAAAAAATACGGTGGCAGAGAAAAAAGAAAAATACCTCCTGATGAAAAAATCAGGATATTCCGGATAGCAGGAAATATCCGACATAAATAGGTTACAATTAAAAAAAGTGTGATACCCGAAATAAAATTTTTACGAAAAATTTTTTCGGGATTATCAATCATTTATCATCACCTAAAAGCATCTTTTATAAACTGAATCGGAATCAACAAAAAGAATCATGAAAGTAGAACATTAATCAGGAATAATATCAAGAAATCTGAGAGTGGCGAAAAATTCTGGAGAAATCATCCATTTAACAAGTTCATGTGTAAACTCAGGTGTTTTTTGCAACTGCATCACCTGATCAACATCATACCATCTGGACATAAATATAAAAGCCAACCTGATCGCTGAGTAAACAACTCCATTTTTCCATTCAGTAATCTCTTCTGATGTTATGGTGTCTACATTATCAGTTATCCGGGTGAAATTATCTCTGCTAGTTTCGGAGGATATTTCAATAAATTTTTCTATTAAAGGTGATTTCGTTATACCGTTGGAAAAACTAACTGAAAATTCAGTAAATTCTTTTTCAGAAGAAAACAATGTTACAAATCTTAGTTCAGGTCTCAACAAGGCAATTTTCTGAGCTAACATGAAAATCATCTGATTTTCAGTTAATTTCAAAAATGATTTTCCGATAACAATGGATGGAAACCATTTTGAGTTTTTCCTTGTAGAAGCAATAGAAAGCATTTCTCCATCGGGTAAATAATAAATTTCAGGCTCAAATCTAAGAAATACTCTGCTTATCAGAGAAATATAACCGGTGACAACTTCAAGCTTTCTGTGATTTCTTGCAAGATGTTCAGGTTTAAGATTAAAATTACCAGGATTTTCAGAGTAATGATCTAAAAGTGGTCCGGATGTTATATTAAATAAAACAGTAAGATGATTTTTTATACCTGAATGTGCAATATTCTGATGAAAAATAGAATAAGACAAATATTTATTAATTCTCGTCACATCCGGAAGAAGAACCTCTCTCAGATTATCAGGCCTCTCAGGAAATTTGTTTTCCATAAGATTTTTTGCAGTATTAAGATAAACCGATTCTAACAGATTCCCTCTCTCATAAGCAGAAACAGATTTTCTACCAAGTTCCTCAGCAGAAATACCAGTTTGGCTGGTAATTTCCTGTGAATTCAGATACATCTCAGAAATCAGAGCACTGATATCAGCCGACTCAGATGTTTCCTCATCTTTTCTGTCCCAGGTGGTGGAAAAAAAGAACATAAAAGTCAATGCAGTCATCAAAACCACTAGGAAAACACTGGCCATTATGGATAATTCAAGGGGTGACATAAAATTAATCCTGAGTTTAAAAAAATACTGCAGATAAATATCTATCAGAAGTAAACCTAGCGAACTCCTGATATTTCATCGACAATAACAACACCAGAGCAGCCAAGACGATCTGCTCCAGCTTCAAACAACTTCAATGCACTATCAAGATTTCTGAAATTCCCTGATGCCTTGACGCCTTTTTTCAGGCCTACAATTCTTCTTATTAGTGCAACATCACTGAGTTTTGTTTCCAAAGTCGAAAAACCGGTGGAACTGCAAATCAGATCAACTCCAGCCTCCATACAGATCTTGGAAGAAATTATTATTTCATTTTCAGAAAGCAGAGCTGTCTCAATAATAACTTCCAAAATAGCATCAGGAATACCCGATCTGACCATTTTGATATCTTCAAATACAGTATCAAAATCATTACTTTTTACTGCACCTGAATTGATAACCATACCTATTCTCGCAGCACCGGATTCAAATGCATTTACCGCTTCATATACTTTAACTTCAGAAGTATTTGCACCAAGAGGAAAACCAATAACAGTTGACACATCAACTCCGGTTCCCTTTAGTTTTGCAACAGCTCTGGCAACATGCCATGGATTTACACAAACCGATGCAAATCTATATCTGTCAGCTTCACTGATAAACCTGTCGACACAAGCATAATCTGTATCAGCTCTTAAAATAGTATGATCTATACTTGAAGCTAATTTTTGTGGTGTTATTTCCATAAAATATTCTTACTCAAAGAACTTATTAAACGTTTATATTCTGATTCTCCTAATGACTCAGAAAAGAAAGGCAGTCCTGTGTACAATGAAAAAATATGAGAAATATCTTTTATAATCACCCATTTTTTTGTATCAGCACAATCCAGAACTTCAAGTTTGTCCCGTGATGAAAGTCTAAAAACACCCTTCCAGTTTTCAGGAACTGAAAATACATCCACTTTATTTATTTTCCATATACTGAATATCTCAACACTCTCCAGTAAATTATGGATAAACAACAAACTGCTGGACAGCATATCCAAACTTATATCTGCGAGGATTAATTTGTGACCATCGAAATATACTGCTCTGTTATCAAATACTGAAAACTTTTTTTCACTGTAATCAGCGGTATTAGAAATATTTATGATTTTAGATAGTTCAATTGGAATCAGATTTTTCCCAAATTTTACAGTGGTAAAATAAAAATCATATTTTCCATTATTATTTGAAGATCCAAGGAAAAATACAGCATATTCCCCGGCTCTCAGTTCAGAACCAACTACAATCTCATCCTGATTAACTTTAAGAGAAGATTCAGAAGAAATTTTAAGTGCCAGATTCATCAGAGGTTCACCGGGAATATATTTCGTTCTCGGGAAATACTTTAACCCCGAAAAAAGCGAAAAAATAAATATCCCTGCAACAAATATCCTAAGGGAATATCTTCCATGTGCCCCTAAATCAGAAAAAAACTCAGTCATGCCAAATCATATTTCTTTAATTCTTCTTTTACCAACTTCTCAGTCCAGTCAACGATATCATCTGTTCCAACCATCTCGCTTGATGAATCGCCTCTCTTCTTCCATTCAACATTTCCATTTTTTAGATTCCTAGGGGAAATAATTATTCTGAAAGGAATACCCCTAAGGTCTGCATCAGCAAACTGAACACCTGCTTTTTCATTTCTATCATCCCACAGAACTTCAATACCCCGTGCCATTAATTCTCCATAAATTCGCTCTGAAACTTCCCTGACAATTTCTTTCTTCTGATCCAGAGAACAAATCTGAACATGCCATGGTGCAATACTTACTGGCCATAATGGACCATAATCATCGTATTTTTCCTCCATAACACTCGCCAGAAGTCTACCTACACCAATTCCATAACAACCCATAATTGCAGGTCTGGTTTTACCATCTCTATCCAGATAATTACAATTCATCGGTTCACTGTATTTAGTTCCCAGTTGAAAAATATTTCCGATTTCAATTCCTCTCTTTATCTGGAGCTTACCATCACACTGCGTACATCCATCCCCCTCTCTGGGAGTCGAAATATCAACCACTGTTCCAGGGGCGCTATCACGATGATAATTAAAGTTTTTAAAATGAAAGCCTTCCTCGTTTGCTCCACATACCAGATTAGAACTATCTGATACAGATTGATCTACAAGCAGTATAAATTTTTCACTGTTAAGACCAATGGTACTGGCATATCCTGGTACAGAGCCAATTTCCTTTATCTCATCCTCATGTGCCGGTCTTAATTCACCAGGACCCAGGATTTTTAATAATTTCGTTTCGTTAACATCAATATCACCCCTTATGAGGATAAAAATAAAACCTTTTTCGTCATGATTATAAAAAACAGCCTTTGCTGTCTGAGAAGTTTTAACACCAAGAAATTCAGACACCTCTTCAATTGTTTTCTTTTCCGGAGTTGCAACTTTTTCCAGATTTTTTTCCTCTTCTCTTATGTATTCAATTATACTACCCGCGACCTCTTTATTTGCCCGATAATCACATTTATCACAGATAAAAAGGGTGTCTTCACCATTTTCACTCAGTTCCATAAATTCATGACTCAAACCTCCACCCATCATTCCTGTATCAGATTCAACATCAATGAATTTTTCAAGACCACATCTGCTGAAAATTTTGGAATAGGCTTCATGAACTCTGTTGTAGTATTTTTCCATATCAGAAGTATCCGTATGAAAAGAATAGGCATCTTTCATAGTGAATTCTCTGACTCTTATAAGTCCTCCCCTGCTTCTTGCCTCATCCCTGAATTTTGTCTGTATCTGATACAACATACATGGAAGCTGTCTGTATGAATTAATTTCAGATCTGGCCAGCATCACTACAGGTTCTTCATGAGTCATACCCAAAAGCATATCCATGTCATTACGATCCTTGAAACGAAGCATTTCCTGACCAATGGACTGATATCTTCCTGCTTCCTCCCAGAGTTCTCTTGGCATTACCACAGGAAGAAGAATTTCCTGTCCATCAATTCGATCCATTTCCTGACGTATTATTCTCTCAATTTTGGAGGCGATCCTTTTTGCAATTGGCAAAAGACTGTATATACCTGTACTTACCTGTCTTATATAAGCACCTCTCAGAAGAAATCTGTGACTTACCAGTTTTGCATCCTTGGGATCCTCCCTAAGAGTTTTTCCCACAAGATTTGATACTTTCATATCTGACCTCCAAATATCCTAAGAATTAATCAGGAACCAAATAATTTCATTCCTGTAAAATACATGTAAAATGTATTTTGCGATTACGATGTTTATACACAGAGTTTGAATGATTTCAACAATAATAAGCCCTGATAAAGCTGCCATTTTCCTTGAACTGAAAAACTCAACTCTGTGAACTCTAAATCACCTGCTGTTATAAGTTGATTGTTGCACAGCGTTTTGATAAACAACAATTGAAAGGGATGGTGTAGCAGTCGCTGGAAAAAATTTTTCAAGAGGAAAGTCCGGGCTTCACGGGCGGGATGCTGGATAACATCCAGTCAGGGTAACCTGAAGGAAAGTGCCACAGAAAATATACCGCCGGAATTTATTCCGGTAAGGGTGAAAAGGTGTGGTAAAAGCGCACCGGTTTTCTGGTGACAGAAAACGCATGGTAAACCCCATCTGAAGCAAGGCGAAAAGGAGTTTATCTGCCCGTATTTATACTCCGGGTAGCCGCATGAACCATCTGGCAACAGATGGTCAAGATGAATGACTGCATCTCTTAACTGAGATAACAGAACCCGGCTTACAGCCATCCTTTTCCTTTTATTTTTTAAACAGATTTTCCAAATCTTTCAGAGCCTGAGATCTGGCGCTTGGGCTTTGATATTTTTCATCTTTAGAACGAGGCCTGCGATCATCATAATTACGTCTGATCGGTTTGCCCTCAAAAAATCTGGGTGAGCTCCGCAGAGACAGACTTATTCTGTTTTTATCCATATCCACGGCAACCACTGTAACCTTAACCTGCTGTCCGAGAGTAACAATATCAAAAGGATCATTGACGAAATCATCTGCCATCTCACTCACGTGAATCAAAGCTTCCTGACTTAGGCCAATATTAACAAAAGCGCCAAACTTTGTGATATTAATAATAACACCAGTTAGTTCCATACCCACCTTGACATCATCAATTCCTTTGACATCAGGATTCAGTTTGGCACCAATAGCAATAAGACTGGCAGGAGATTGAGAAAGTACTCTAGGCGGAATTTTATCAATTGAAGGATCCATAAGAGCCAGACCCTTTTGCTCCAGCAGATATGTTCGAATGGATTCTTCATCACCATCACCCTGAAGGTTCAACAGTTCAAGAGGATCAACATGGGAAAATTCCCGTGATGGGAATAAAAGTCTTCTGGCAAGGATCACGCTGTAACTCACATCCTCCTGAAGATTTTCAAACGATTTTTCCTGTAAAAGAGTTGAATCAGAAAATCCATAAGTTCCCACCGGAATGAAAACAAGGAAATTCCCAACTTTTTCCCTTAAAACATCCACTGTCCCGTGATCTTCATCCATCACAGGCACAGCGATATAGCTTGTTTTATTTTTTACAAAAAATATACGTACAGTATCATGCCATTCATTTTCCAGAGAAACTATTTCTGATGCAACAACTCTTCCCTTGTCACTTATCACACTTACCGCTGCGGATGTTCCATTTTCGTTAGGGAAAAAAGCTCCCATTTTAGGAACCTTTATTGGTGGTGTCCTGAGAATATCTACATACTGTGTACCGAATTCCTTAAGGAGTTCATCTCTAAGTTTGTTATCAAAGTTATTAGAGAGTGCTTTCGGAAGATGATCAAGAACCATCATGTTTAATAATTCGGTTAATTCATACTCTGAAGCAACAGAACCCAGTCTTGGCATTACAGCCTGCAGATGAGAACTTATTGATGATATGGAGTACTCATAAGAGATATCAATGGAAAAATTCATCATAGCCCTTCTGATTCTGGCCCATATTTCTCCATCTATTGACGAAAGTGTCATTTTTTTTCCGATAATATCCGAATAATCAGTATCGATCTTACCGGATTCTTCAGTGACAAGAATTTCCCCCTTCTTCAGGGTCAGATTGAGAGCACCAGTCCATACTTCTAAAATGGCTCCTATAGCATCCAGCCAACTTTCCTCTCCGGAATACTTGGATGGAGCTATAACTGGAACAATGTGTCTTAAAGCTTCCATTCTTCTCAGGGTCAAGGTCATTTTGAAAAGAGAATCTCCAACGATGATCTCTTTTTTCTTAAACTCCTGAATTAAATCTTCCTTTTCCGCCTCAAGTTCCAGCCATGTGCGTCTGGCATCAGAAAGCCTTTTTAACTGAGGTCCTGGTATAGACTTAAGCAGATCAATCTGATTTTCAGCAAGTTCAGCTAAGGAAATACCTGCCTCAAGATAATTCAGAAGTTTATCAAAATGTGGTGATGATACCACTTTTCTGTCAACTGAATTGCTTTTCTGAATATATTCTAATAATCTCACTTTTTCATCTCCTGTGAAATTCACATTAACTTGTTATTGAACTCTAAAATCCAATTATCACGAATCCTGAAAATTGGGCACTGGGATGGGAACGACCCCACGGGGTAATTGTACCGATTGAATAAATATAGTGTAAAAAGCCAGCAATTCAAAACACTTTTTTCTTATTTTTTTCATATAATGAATAAAAAAAGAATAACAATTGAAAAAATCTTCAATTAACACCTGACAGCAAAAGCTTACGAAACAGAATCATTAAATATCTTTAAATATCTTTTTCGAAATCCTCTGGAAGAGCAAGATCCCTGATGGCAAATGCACTTAATGCAGCACCAAAAGCCATTGTTACCTGCACCAGGGAACCCTTTATAGAAGGATCAGTTGATGCTACAGGTCTCTCCATACTCCATACAGCATTTATTCCAAAATTTCCTGAAATAGGAAAATCATATGATTTTCTCAGAATACGTCTTACATCTCTTCCCATGGGACAAACCTGAACCCTGCTCAGATCACCCGCTCTAATTTCCCAGGGAGAAATTTTACCTGCGCTTCCCATACTGGAAACCACGGGAATTTTATTTTTTACGGACCAGTTGAGAATAGAGCATTTAGCATTCATAATATCTATTGCTTCTACAATATAATCAGGACGTATCCCCAATTTTTCCAGAAAATCTCCATCAATGAAGTTATCAACAACAACAGTATCCAGATTTTGAAAAACATTTAATTTTACAGCAAGTTCATTTGCTTTGGATCGCCCAACCGTTTCGGGATTAGCCTGTATCTGCCTATTAATATTTGATGTTTCAATTTTATCAAAATCCATCAGATAAAGTTTCCCAACACCACTTCTTGCAAGACTTTCCGCTGCCCAGCTACCCACACCACCAAGTCCTATCACAAAAACGGTTGAGTTCATCAATCTCGAAATACCGGCATTTCCTAAAAGCACACTTCCTCTCATCAGACGTTCAGGTGGGCATGAACCACCGGAAAATCTTTTTATTTCCCTTTGTGACATTTCATTTAATCCAGGTTAATTCCGTGGCTGAATCATCAGGTGAGTACCTCATAAGTAAAGCTCCACCTGCTCCTGTAACACCATAATAAATTCTTCCATCCCAAAGTTTCATACGGAATTTTTCTCCAATAATTCCAATATGTCTGGCATCAACTTTTCTATACAGTCTCAGTTTTTTATCATGTATATCACGTAAAAATTCTGTGGAACCATATGCAAGTTCAAACCATGAAGAGCTGGACGAAGTGGACATGAATTTGCTGAATTGCGGTTTACAGTTACACCTCATATAATTAAACAGTTTCTTTCTTGAAATTATATCGAGGTAAAACATATCAAGACTTCTTCGTATAAACTTACAAATTGAAGAAGATGCTTTTTTCTGTAGTAAACTATGAATAATATTACCCCTTACTTCAGTATGAGGGGATTTCATCAGTAGACTATATTCCGACATTGTAAGATTTCTTTTAGAAAGGTTCCATGAGGCATTTACTGCAAGTTCCTTTGATGGAGACAGTGCTATTGTCATTAACTGTTTTTTCGAATTTTTTCCATCGAGAAACATAAAAGCCATCAGTCTGATTACCGGATCATTTTCAGAAGAAACAAGCTTCCGGAGTTTTAATCTCAATGATGGTATCTTCCAGAAAGCCTCCATCAGTCCTGCAATGTCTTTGTATTTTTTTTCCTTTAAATATTTGTTGAAAATACTTATTCCTATAGATTTCCAGTTCCCTTTACATAAGTTTCCTTTTGAAATGGCACAGGCATAGAATGAATTAACCCTGTAAAGTTCATTTTTTGCCCGTGTATATCTGGATGAAATTTTCATAAGATTTTTTGAATATAATTTAGCATTGGAATTTTCATTATAGGTAAAAGGAATAAAATAAAGTACAGCCTCCTCTCCGGCACTTTCAAGAGCTGCCGCATGTAGCATTCTTCCTGATTCATAGTCGGAGGCCATCGAAAGTGAATCAAGAGCCTGTTCCCTTAACCACAGGTTTGCTGACATCACATAAGATGCAATAATTTTTGAGGCTTCAGATCCCTTAACATTCCCAAGAACTTTAATAATAAGTTTTTCCCATCCTGATAAACCCTGATGTTCCGTTAATAGAGAGGAGAGTGGTTTAACAAGCATTGAATCAACAGGAAAATTCACCTTGGTTAACCCTTTTAGAACACTAAGTTTCCAATAATCATTACCCAAAAGAGCTATAAATTTATTCAAAAAATACTTATCATAGGCGCATTGTGAGAATATAGTCCTATATTGTTTCAGTGTAGTGTAATAAGGGGATTTTCTGTAACTGAACTCAAGAAAACCCATGGCTTTTTTACATACATTTTTCTTTCTGGGAATTCCTTTTAGAATTTTGCCAAGAATATAGAGATAATCATCAGGCTGAATCAGGCTGGCATTCAAAGCCTTCCTTAAATCCGGCTCTATTTCAGGAAAAGGAAAATCTTTAATAACTGTAATAAGTTGGGATGAAAGAGACGGATATTTGAGTAATTTAACTGTTTTATGAGGGTCATTAAGCATAAGAATCTGCAGAATCTGATTAAGACTGTTGGAGCTTATACTGAAAGAATATAAATTATTCCACAAATAGTTCAGTGCCAGTGTATTACCATTTCTAGCCAGACCTATCAGTGCATTTTCAAGCCAAATCTTTGAATTAATAGATGGAATAAGCCTGATTATTTCTTCTGCTTCCCTTTTTCCTCCTGTGGAACACCAGACCTGCAGTGATACCGGATTTGAAGCACTTATTACATTTTTTTTTGAGGTTGAGGATATACTCTCTTTAAACCCAATTCCCAATGGAGTATTTAAAAAAGATCTAAGATATCTGATATGCAGAGGAACTGTGCCTGTTATATAAGATTCCGGCAATGATTTCAGGGGATCCTTTGATCCGGTACCTGAAAGGATAAAGACTGAAATCATAAGTTGAATCAACAATTATTTTTCTCCACCAAACAACCTGCTGAACCAGTTTTTCTTTGCCTGCTCAGACTTCTTTTCCTCTTCAATATGAAGTTTTTCATCACCTTCGTTGAGTTTTCTGACAACACTTGAATCAAACGTCCCACTGACAACAACCTCTTCTTCTTGCTCCTCCTCCATTATTTCCAGCTCTTCATCGGGTTCAATTTCAAGAACTTCTTCAATCAGATCATCACTGAGAAGTTCCTCATCTACTTGTTCCTCAGGAGAACTCTCCATGGCTGTTTTATTTTCTTCAAGCCCAAAATCATCCAGAAAACCATCAAGGCCCATATCATCAAGCCAGCTACGAGGATCTTCAGTATCATCAAAAACTTCAAGATTTTCAGGTCGGGAAACTTTGGGATTATTCGTGAAATCACCTGAAAGGTCTGCGGTAAAGTCACTGATTTTGAAATCAAAATCTTCTTTAGAACCTGATTCCTCCTCCTCAGCAAATCCACCTTTTATTTTCCTGACGAGTTTTGCAACATCCCTGTTAGACACTTTGAGTCCATATGTGAATAAAATACTATTCAGATCATCAATAAAATCTTCACACTTCTGATATCGTTTTTCACGATCTCTGGAAAGAGCTTTTTGAAGAATTTTTTCAAGAGCCTGAGGAACCTCCGGATTAATTGCGCTAACTCGTGGGACAAAAGCTTTTTCTACAAACTGGACAGTCTCCAGATCCGTTGCACCATAAAAAAGTCTTCTGTTGGAAAGAAGTTCAAAGAGAACAATTCCCAGACTGAAAACATCAGCTCTTGAATCTACTTCCAGGCCCATTACCGCTTCAGGACTAAGATAACTGAATTTCCCCTTTATCACTCCTGGCTCTGTGTCTTCTATCTGACTTGCAGCTTTCGCAAGTCCAAAATCCACTACTTTTACCTCACCCTGAACACTCAGCAGAATATTTGGAGGCGAAACATCTCTGTGGACAAGATTAAGAGGATGACCATCACCATCTTTTTCCCTATGGGCATAGCCAAGACCTTTAGCTGCTTCCATAATGATATAAATGGAAACCCCTAACGGAAGAAACATTCCCTTATCCTTGTAATGATTCATAAGAGCCTTCAGTGAAGTACCCTCAATAAACTCCATTACAATGTAATAAGTATCATCTCTCACACCAACTTCAAATGTCTGAACAACATTGGCGTGGCTCAGTTTCATTGCCAGTCTGGCTTCATCAAGAAACATGGCAACAAACTTCCCATGCTTGCTCAAATTCGGCAGAATCCTTTTTATGGCAACTCGTTTACTGATTCCTTCAGCCCCAACAAGTTCCCCAAGAAATACCTCTGCCATACCGCCGGCATCAAGTCTCTTGGTTATTTTAAGGTGAGTATCCCTGTTCATTTATTAACTTTCCGGATTAACCCACAAGTTTGAGTTTCAAAAATGATTTGAGATCCTTCTGTACATTAACGGGATCACTTATTTTTGCACCCTCATATCCACTGAGTTCACCTTTTATATCATCAATGAACTCCTTCATTATATCGTCGTTTCCAAGAACAATTTTAGCATCTCTCTGTCTAACTTTTCGATCGGGCTGAGCTTTTACGTAATTGGTAAGTGCACGATAAATATCATCACCAACAAATTCATTTATGAATTTATCCTCTTCAGCTAACTGAATCAATTTATTACGTAAATTTTCATTTTCCAGCTGCAGCACATAATCCAAACCAATTTTCGCAAAAACCCTTATAATCATTGCGTCGTCGATCAGTCCAACTGGAGTATAGAAATCCGGTATGAGATCTAACTGTTTCAATCCATAATTGAGGGTACCCACAACAAGGCGTCTTAATTCCTCCGGAGCACTTTTTTCTTTCAGAAGTGAAATTAAGAGTCGGATATCATCTGCATAATTGTCAATCCACTGTTGAAAATACGGTGTAAAATCCTTTTCCTGACTCATACTGGTCCTTTCTGGTGCCGGACTACGGCCGCCTTGGTTTATCCCAATAATGCTGGATTGCAGTTGACAAATACTCAAGCAAAAAGTTTAACCTGCTATTATTCCAGCGTTTTCATTGATTACAATTACAATGTTTCAGGAGAAAATGGAAATAAAAAGAAAGCGAATATGGAAATATTTGAAAAAAGACCTAATTTTTTATCAGATTATCGATGTAATTCTTAAGTGCAAGTAAAAATCCCAGTGTCAGGAAGGCTCCAGGGGCGAGAATAAAAACTGTTATAGGCTTAATAGTTTCCTTGTGATAAATAACGAAATTAATCAGAGTCTCTTTGTACTGAAAAACAGTAAGTGTACCATTTCCAAGTATTTCTCTAATAGCTCCTACAACAAAAAGTGTTATTGCAAATCCTAGCCCTATTCCAAGAGCATCAAGAAAACTATAAAAAACACTGTTTCTTGAAGCAAATGCTTCAGCCCGGCCGAGAATGATACAATTCACAACAATCAGTGGAATAAATAAACCCAGTGCACTGTGAAGATCAGGAGCGTAGGCTGCCATAAACATATCCACCAGTGTCACCAGTGTTGCAATGACAACAATGTATGAAGGAATACGTACTTTTTTAGGAATAATCCCTGCTATCAGGGAAATAATTACGTTTGAACCGAGAAGAACTGCAGTTGTCGCCAGGCCCATACCAAGCCCATTGAAGGCACTTGTGGTAACAGCCAGAGTTGGGCACATTCCAAGCAACAGAACAAGCGATGCATTTTCTCTCCAGAAACCCTTTGTAAATTCCTTTACAGCTCTCATTTTTTACCTCCACCTTCATGCATACGAACTTCTTTTTTACTTTTAGGTAGTGGATATTTTCTTTTTTTGTTGGGATATTTTTTTCTAAAATCCTTCAATTTTTTTGCTTTAATAGCACTGTTTTTTAGCTTGCTCAACTTACTGAGACCAATCTTTTTCCTGGGTGATGGGGATCCTTTACTTAAAATATCCCTGTTGAATTCCAATGCACATTTCACCATGGAAGTAACAGCTCTGGAAGAAATTGTAGCTCCACTGATTCCGTCTACAGCACCGGAAGGATCATCCTTTTTAACTTTCAATTTGCTTGAAAGAGACACACCCTTAAATTTCTTCACAAATGATTCTTCAGAAATTCTTGCTCCAAGTCCGGGGGTTTCACTCTGCTGGATAATCTGAATTCCATCCACAGTGCCATTGGAACTGACACCAATCATCATCTTTATGGTACCACTATATGGACGGGATACGTTATTATCATCCTTGGATGAGAAAATAAAACATCTACGACCTTTTGAGCATTCAAACACTTTAATATCATTACCTGATTTGTTTTTAACAACCTTCTCTGAAGGTTTGATACAATCCGGATAAATCTTTTTAACTGCCCTTGCAGCCTTAAGTTTTGCCTGCTTCTTTATTCCGTCTCTGGTAGCTCTGTTTCCCAGTGCAAGTGCTCCGGCAGCCAAAGCACTGACAAGTGATAGAGTAACAATCATATGAATAATATTTTTCATGACTGCCTCCTGAGTGTTTTTGAACCAAATGGTCCTGGAACTGTCCATTTATCAATCAGAGGCGTTGTTGCATTCATGATTAGAATAGCAAAGGAAATACCTTCAGGGTACCCCCCCCATAGCCTGATTACAATGGTAAGTAATCCCACACCAATTCCAAAAATCAACTTTCCCATAGGCCATATAGGTGCAGTAACATAATCCGTTGCCATAAAAAATGCACCGATTATAAGTCCCCCTGCAAACATATGAAAAAATGGATGGGGATACTTAGCTGGACTCAAAAAGTGGGTAATTGTTGCTATAACGAAAACTGTCAATATTGTTGAAACAGGAATATGCCAGGTGATAATTTTTTTATAAAGAAGCCAAGCTGCCCCTATCAGTAGCGCCAGAACACTGATTTCACCTATTGAACCAGGGGTATGAAGCCCAAAGAAAAGATCATTTAGACTGACATTGGGCATTGCCTTTGATGCATGTTCCTTTATGGCTGCAAGCGGTGTAGCTGCAGTTATTGCATCTGCTGTTTTAGTAGTAGCCAAACCAAGGTAGTTTTTTGCCTGTTCAATACCTCTTGGAAGAGGCCATGTGGTCATTGGTTCGGTAAATGCAATCAGTAAAAATACTCGTCCAGTGAGTGCAGGATTGAAAGGATTGGAACCGATGCCACCAAATACCTGTTTGGCAACAATAATGGCAACAAAAGAGCCAATCATTATTATGGGAGTGGATATCCCCGGAGGAAGAGTCAGACCAAGAAGCAAACCACTTAAAGCAGCACTGCCATCAAAACACTGTTTCCAGTCTCTCTTTCTCATAAGAAGAGCCAAAGCTTCAAAAAATATTGCAAAAAAAGTACTGACAAACAGCACCCGGACTGCATTTATACCGAATGCATAAACACTCACTGCAGTTGCCGGAACCAGTGCCAGAAATACATTCCACATAATTTTGTGAACACTGGCACCATTATGAACATGGGGGGAGTAACTTACTTTAAAGGATCTCGTTTCCATGATTATTTTCTCTTCTGTGCTCTGAAATAAGCTTTTGCCATATGGAAAAACTGAACAATAGGTCTGTTAGCCGGACATACGAAAGTACAGCTGCCACATTCAAAACAGTCATCCAGTACAATTTCCTCCAGTTTATCTTCAGTAATCTTATCAAAAAGACCCTTTTCAATTAGATTTCCAAGCAATTGTGGATTCTGTTGATTGGGGCATGCCCTCAGACACATACCACATCTGATACATGGTCCCCAGGCATCCGTAAGCATCTCAGCCGATGGGAGAACAAGAATTCCACCTGTTCCTTTAATAACCGGAACACCGTCAGTGGCACTACTTTTACCCATCATGGGACCACCCAAAATGAGTTGTGCTGCATCATCAGTGTACCCACCGCTGAAATCAACTACCTCACTTACCATTGTCCCCGTACGGACAAGAAAATTTCCGGGTTTTTGCACACCATGGCCGGTAACTGTGACAATCCTCTCAAACAATGGAATTCCCTCAGTCACAGCCTTATTTATTGCATGTGCCGTAGCTACATTAAAAACTATTGCTCCGACTTCCATGGGAAGATGTTTTGGGGGAACTTCCCGCCCGGTAACCGCTTTTATCAACTGCTTTTCAGCACCCTGAGGATACTTTACTGCAAGAGGAACAACTGTTCCCTTTTTACCAAGAGCCTTTGTGATTTTTTTTATGGCATCCGGTTTGTTTATTTCAATACCAATATAAAGCTTTTTAACCCCAGTGATATGACTGATAATTTCAAGTCCTGATACTATTGATTCGGGATTTTCCAGCATAAGCCTGTGATCCGCAGTCAGATAGGGCTCACATTCAGCACCGTTGAGAATAATAAAATCAATAGGCTTGTCCGCAGGAGGTGAAAGTTTTACATGGGATGGGAACGTAGCACCGCCCATACCGACAATACCGGAATTTTTTACAATTTCCTTTAGCTCATCAGGATCTTTTTCCAATGGTTCAGAAATTGTCTGATGCTCCACCATTGTATCTTCACCATCGTTTTCAATGGTGATAGCCATGATCCTGCTTCCCATAGGATGTTCCTCAGGCTGTACAGATATAACTTTTCCGCTGACTGGAGAATGAACCGGACTGGAAACAAAACCACCAGGCTCTGCTATCATTTGCCCTAATTTTACTATATCACCCTTTTTGACAACGGGATTTGCCGGAGCACCGATATGCTGGCCAACAGGAACAACAAGTCGTTCCGGAGCCGGCATTAAAACTGTTTCAGAACCACTGGTCAAATCCTTGTTGTATGCAGGATGAATTCCACCATTAAATGATTTAATTCCGGACAATTCAATCCTCCCTTGACTGCTTTTCAGCAGATTTCTTTATTTTTTCATCATCTTTTTTCTCAGAGTTTTTTGCCTTTTCCAACGCAGCCTTTTTTTCCGCTGCTATTCTGGCACGCTCTTCACGCTCAAGAGTTTTAAATTTTTCCTTTGCATTAGTGAAGTGTTCTCTGGCTTTTTCACTCTCAACAAATGAAAGAACACTATAAACTCTGGTGTCAACAATCACATCATTCGGGCACACAAATGGAGCATCTGCATTTCCTTCAGTTCCTGTAAAAACTGCCAGATTATCTTCAATCTGAAATGAAGAGTCTTTTCTGGAACAAATTTTACAGCCTATACATCCAACCTGGCAGGCCTTTTTGACCTGAGCTCCTGCATCCTTTGATGAACAAAGTACATGCATCGTTCTTGATGCAGGAACCATATCAATAATGCCAAGTGGACATGCTTTTACACATAAACCACAGCCTATACATACATCAGGATCCACCACTGCAATATTTCCTGAATATATCTTTATTGCATTTACCGGGCAGACTGACATACAGTCACCATAACCAAGGCACCCATACCTGCATTCTTTATTTCCACCTATAAGGGAAGCACTTCTACAATCTGAAATACCGACCAGTTCACCTCTTCTGGTAGTTCTCTCCATTGTACCGGCACACTTTACCAGAGCTACCATTTTTTCAACTTCAGATGCTTCACTGCCCATTATTTCAGCTATCTTGACAGCGGTCTCAGGTCCTCCAACAGGACACCCGGGGACATCCTGACTTGTTGCCACAGCCTTTGCATAATCACGACAACCCGCCATACCACAAGCCCCGCAATTTGCACCTGGAAGGGCTTCTTCCACGAGATCTATGCGGGGGTCCTCCTCAACATAAAATACCCTTGAAAAGTAAGAAAGTAAAAGACCCGCTGCGAGGCCAACGCCTGTAAGTACTAGTATTGCAGTTAAAATTTCACTCATAATATTACCCCGGTACCAGCCCTGAAAATCCCATGAAAGCGAGGGACAGAATTCCAGCAACAATCAGTGAAGATGCTGCACCTTTAAACGCATCCGGAACATCGGAAGTCTCAAGTCTCTCTCTCAGTCCGGCAAATAATAAAAGTGCCAGAGCGAAACCAATTGCTCCAAATACTGCATAAACAAGCATCCCTACAAAGTTATACCCTTTTTCAATGGTATCAATGGCAACACCTAAAATCGCACAGTTGGTAGTGATGAGAGGAAGATAAATACCCAGAGCCTCATAAAGTGCAGGGGAAATTTTCTGTATTGCCATCTCGGTCAACTGAACAAGGGAAGCTATAACCAGAATAAACACAATGGTTCGAAGATACTCAAGACCAAACGGTTCCAGGAGTGTGTAAAACAGAACCCAGGTTACAGTCGAGGCCATCGTCATTACGAAAAGGACAGCCATTGACATTCCCAGTGCTGTTGACACTTTTCTCGACACCCCTAAAAACGGGCATATTCCGAGAAATTTACTGAGAATAAGATTTCCGATAAAAACTGAATTTATTGCTAAAAGGAGATATTGCATTTGTTCCTCCTCCCCACTTCAGATAAGAAATTAAATCATCTCTTTCAAGTAAAAAGAGCTAATCATGTATTTTTTTTCACAATTCATCCTAAAATTGGGGCATTTTTACCCAAACGTCCACTGAATTTAAAACAAATTCGGTACGATTCAATAAAATTTATTTGCAAGTCGATGGAAAATCAAAAACTGCAACCACAGGTCGATGATCACTAATGATAAAATTATCAAATTCAGCATCCGTATCAAATGGAAGAACATGCACTGTATCAGTTGAATAAAACTCATACATGGAATCAGAAACCCAGATGTGATCAATCAGGTCCTGAAATTCAAGTGATGTATACTGTTCAGAAATTTCTGAAGTCAGAAACTGCCCACCGGAGTTATCATCTTCAAGAAGCTGCAGTGTATCTCCAAATTCACTTATACCATCAAATGTTTCATTGAGATCTCCAGCTATAATAATATTTCTTTCTCCGAGTCCGGAAATAAATTCGACGATATCATTAACCTGATTGGCTCTCTGCAAAACACCTGATTCATCTATACCAGCTTTAAGATGCAGTGCAATTACAGTTATTTCTGTCCCCCATTTTGTTGTAAGCTCTGCATACAGAGGATACCTGACACCACTCCAGTAATCCAGAGTCAAACCATCAGAGACTGTAAGTTCATGAACATTATCAACTGCAACAATTTTTTCTGTATTATAGAGCATAGCCACATGCTGTGATCCTCCACTTATAGCTATTTCATAACCCCATGATTTTGAAGAATCTTCAGTAATAAGCTCCAGAGCAGATAGTGCTCCTATTTCCTGCAGTGTTATCAGATCTGCATCAGTTGACTCAAGGAGAGTATTTATAGCAACATAATCCTCCAGACTTCTTGGAACTTCACCTGAATCAACAGTCCCTGAAAGAAACTGAATGTTGAAAGTAGTAAAAGTGAGACTGCCGCCTTCTGAACAGCTTTTTGAATTATTGGACTCACATGAAACTATGAACAATGTAAAAATCATCAACAATCTTACTGACATTTTTTTCCTGATTAAAATAAATATTTTTTCCCCAACTCCAGTAACAATACAGAACCATTGTATACTCCATGAACTGAAACAGCTGTGAACAGATACGGAAACCAGAGAGAAAAATCCGGTTTATGATAATCTCCCATTGCACTCTTCCACATTCGTCCAATTCCCAGCCCGGCTATTATACTGCATCCTGTATGCAGTGATGTACAGACAATCCATCTTAGCCTGATAATACTTTCAGTTGGTTGATCTATATATATTTTAAGGTAAACAACATTCTCAATTACTCCAAATATAAGACCACCCATCATCGCTGCAAAAATAATCTGATATTTGCTTTTAAAGAAAAATGGCCTCTTTTCAACAACCCAGAAAAGAGCACCCGTTTTCAGCACTTCTTCCATAAGAGGGCCAAAAAGTACAAGGTTTATAAACTGAAAGGCACTGTAACTGGAAAAACCGGCAAATGCTCCAATTATAGCCCACGGACCTGCACTGAGAGCAACCATGACAGTTATCAGAATTGATTTTCTGTATGATGTGGAGGCAATACCAGCCTTAAACCATGACTCGTATGTTTTAGCCCCTTGAGGCATTACAGCCAGCTCGCCATTGAAATTGGGTTCTTCCCATACAGACTGCTCAGATAATTCACAATCGTCCCTGTTTTCCACTAATTCAATTTTTTCAGACGGATCCGGAACAAATGGTTTTCCGGTCATATGAGGCTCATTAAATACGCTGTCTTGATCCGGAACCTTTTTCATGTATTTCTTTCGTATGCAGTACCATAAACCAGTACCTCTGCACCATTGGAAATATTGGAAGTCTCAAATCTTATATTGCAGATGGTATCAAGGCCAAGCTCTCTAGCTTCCTTTTTTAGCCTCACAACAGCTTCTCTGCGCCCTCTGCGAATCAGAAGTTCATAACTTTTAACCTCACCACCAAAAATATTTCTTAGACTTCCCGCCAGTGTTTTAAAATAATCGTTCGCTATAACAACCTGTGCAGAAACAGCTGTTATGGTGGAACCAGGCTTTACACCTTCAGGAAAAGATTTAATATCCGAACAGTGTATGTCCTCAAGTTCCTTTTCTTCAATATCAAGTTTTTTCAGATGATTCTTTTCATTTCTGCCACCAACAATAAGACCAAGAAGGAACAGAAATATGAATCCACTGAAATAAATTAATAATTCCAGTTCTTCCATCTTTTACTCCTGAACCATTACAACCGCTGTACCATATGCCATCATTTCTGCAGCACCAGCTGATATCATACTGGTGGCAAAACGAAGATTAACCACAGCATTAGCACCCAGTTCAGATGCCTGGGAAAGCATTCTTTCAAGAGCTTCTCTTCTGGCTTCAGTCAATAGTTCCGTATATCCCTTTAACTCACCACCAACAAGATTTTTGAATCCGGCTGCGATATCACGCCCAACATGTTTTGCCCTTACGGTATTTCCCTGTACGATTCCTTTGACTTCAGTAATCCGGTAACCTGGAACAGTTTCTGTTGAAACAACTATCATTATTTTCTCCTTATTTGAGGGTATCCCTCTGATATTCGCTACTCAAAAATTTTCATCCCTTTAAGGACGAATTGAACCAAAAAGACCTGATAAAAGTTCAGTGCCCATATTTTCACTGGTTTTAAGATCCTCAAAAGAATCAAGTAAATCCTTCATTGAAAGAATCTCTTCAAAAACCATAAGTTTTACCAGTTGCGAGTTACCTGGACTTGTCTGAAATTCCAGTCTGGTTCCGTTTACCACCATGTTTATCAGAATATCCTCTTTCCTTATCCTGTAAAGTGGTGGCCAGTGACTGTGAAGCCTGTGTACATAAAACTCTTCATTCACAAATGCAGTCTGTATTCTGGAAGCCATAAACTCTGCCATAGTTTCATTTTTCAAATCAATATCAAAACTGATCTGCTCGTCCTTCTTTGCATTCCTGAGAGTGGATTTTAATCCATCACCACCCGAAAAACTTGAAACAAGAACCGGTGGAGCAACTACACTTGCAATTAAAAGAGTCATAATGGCAACACCAAAAAGATCCTGTCCTATGGCCCCGGTTGAGAGACCAACTCCGGCAACAATCAGAGTAACCTCACCCCTTGGAAGCATCCCGGCACCAATTCTATATGCTCCCCGTAAGTTAAATCCCATGAATAAAGCTGGAATACCACATCCAAAAATCTTTCCGGCTATTGCACCAAGAGTATAAATAAGCCCAAAAACCAGCATGCCTTTCATTGCACTGAAATTAACCATCATTCCCATAACACAGAAGAAAATAGGTACAAAAAAATCATAAATTCCTGTCATCTTTTCTTCAATAAGAGATGCTATATCTGTTCTGGAAAGGGAAAGACCTGTTATATAGGCACCTATAATCATTGCCAGTCCAGCTGTTTCACTCAATCCTGCCAGAACAAGTGCCAAACCCAGACTCATCCCGGCAATTGCATCAGCTTTCTTAAACCATTTTAAAGACTTGCTGATTTTTGGAGCAACCAGAATACCTACAACTGTACATAAAAGCCAGAATCCAAATGCCTTACCGGCAATAAGACCTATTCTGCCCCATTCAAGGCTTCCTCCAGCTTTTTCAACTTTCACAATACCTACAACCACTGCAAGAACAACAATACCCACAACATCATCCAATACTGCCCCTGCCAGAATTGTTACACCTTCAGGTGAAGACATTTTCTTTTTTTCCGATAAAATTCTGGCCGTAATACCCACACTGGTTGCAGTTGCCAGTGTTCCCATAAACAGTGCTGTTGGATGAACAAGGGAAGAAACTCCTGGAATAAAAATCCATGTAAGAGCTGCTCCAATTAAAAAACTAACAATAACTCCACCAAAACCTACTGCAGTACCTGTCACCGCAAACCGTAAAAATGTGGAGAGATCTGTTTCCAGTCCTGCCAGAAAAAGCAGTATTATCGAAGCTATAACTGCAAACCCATAAAGTTCGGGACTCACAGGTAATGTACTTCCTGGGGGTATGGGAAAAAGTGGCCCGTTTAATATGGAGATACTAAACTGCCCAAGCATGTAAGGGCCAATCAGGATACCTGTGGCCAGCTCACCCAAAACTCTGGGTTGCTTCAGGTACCTCTCAAAAATCTGTCCTATTATCTTTGCAGCAATAACTATTACGGCCAACTGAAGAACCAGTCTGGTCATCTGATGTGTCATTCTGGAACCTCCCGGAAAATGAAGTTCAAATGAGAATTTTTAATGCTTCCTCAACAGTCGCTGCCTTAATCAGACCTTCTCTTTTGTTAAAATCTGAAAGAATGTTGCTGATTGCAGCAATGAACTGAATATGGGGACCACTTCTGGCGGTAGGAGACAATGTCATAATTATTATCCTTGATGGTTCCCCGTCCAGAGCTTCAAAATCTACACCTTTTCTACTGATTCCAACAGCTATCTGAAGCTCTGATACAGCATCAGTTCTAGCGTGAGGAATCGCAATACCCATTTCCATACCGGTGGACATTTTTTCTTCACGTTCATAAAGAGCTTTAAGTGCACCCTCAGGATCCTTCACTATTCCATTGCTGATAATAATATCCAGCATCTCACTGATCACAGACTTCTTGTCCGTACTTTTCAGGTCAATACATATATTTGATTTCTTTAAAATCTTTTTCAGGTTCATTCTAATCTCCGGACGGTACGCCATCTGATACTGTGTGGTATCCAACATCACCGGATAATTTGCAAGTATTAACTTTTTTTAGAAAAAAATTTTTTTGAATCACCCTTTATGAATGATTTCTCCTGCCATCTTTTTACATTTTAGAATAAATCGACAATACAGATCTTTTTTTGAAACAAAAATCCGTCGGTTGAAAAAACCCTAATTAAAGATTATTGGATTAGCAGAAATGGTAAATTGGATGGGATTAAGAAGATTATCTTCTTCTGCGTGCTCTTACTCTTCTTACAGTACGTCTTCTGTGTGTTGTTCTTCTTACAACACGGCCTCTGGTACGAACTGTAGCTCTGCGACGATATCTGAAATGACGTGGTCTGTGATATCTGGTATGCCATCTGAGGTATGCACTTCTGTGGACTCTGTAGTGGTTAACAAGTCTGGAATAACCATACCATGTTGCAGGTACATAATACCTGACGCCACTGGTGTAGTAATATGGTCTTCCCATTGTATCGTAGTATACAAGAGCTCCATTGTAATACTGTGCATTCCATCCACCGTAGCTGTAACTAACTGTTGCCGGACGTGCACTTACAACACAACCAGACAGCATTGTAGCAGCGCTCAGAGCAACAACACTCATAAATGTAACTAATTTCCTCATGTCAACTCCTTCCATTTGGTTTTCATGTTTTCAAAAATTCATGAACAAGTTATATGCTGAGATACGTAAGTATTCAAGCATGATTCAAAATTAATTAAAAAAAATTTTTTATTCTCCAATTAAAATTCCCGGATTCTATCTTCAGGTATAACCACATCAGAAAATAAATCACCAGAAATATAACCGGCAAAAAATAATCCATCATGAAAACATCACATCGGATTATCCGGTACTAAAACGAAAAAATTTCAAATTCCGGCCCGTCTTTTCCGAAACTGAAAAATGCGGCATGGGGTATCGCCGGGTATTTTTCATCCGGATCATGTCTCGGAAATATCAGCGAACCGGGATTCATAAAACGAATTCCGTTTATGATCTTATCCACTGGAATGTGGATATGTCCGAACAGCACTCCATCAAGATTATCAGTAAACACGGATCTTATAATCCGAAGACATCTCTTTTCAACATCTCCATATCCCCCACCTCCTCCATGAACCATGCCAACTTTATATCCACCCCCCTCAAGTACAACAACACTTGGGGTGCTTAACAATCTGTCATTATTACCTAAAACAGAAATTACACTAAAACCGTCAGCCTCCAGATCGTTAATCACACCTGGATGAGTTACATCTCCTAAATGTAATAAATATTTTACACTGTGAAAATAATTTCTCAGATTTCTTACCACTTCTTCAGGCAAAAAAGTACTGTGAGTATCACTGATCACACCACATATTTCGCCAGGTAGTATTTCAATTTTTTTATATTTCAGAAGCCCGTCCATTCAATAAACCCTGTTTTTTTAGGATAACAATTACATAAATTGATACAACATCTTTTATATATCCACCGTTGTTGTATAACAAAGTGATGTTAATATCAACTGCATGGTGAATGGAGCTGCAAATTGGACAAACGCTATGGCGTCGGGAAACTGGATTTGATAAATCCCAATCTTAATGGGAAAAACTCCAGTTATTCAGGTGAAATTGTATCAATCAGATTTCATAATGAAAATAATGGCTATTCTGTTTTCAGATTCAGACCGGAAGGAGACGACAATACTATTAATTGTGTTGGTATCACCGGTGAGATTAACCCTGGAGACTGGGTATGCTGCAGCGGAATCTGGGAAAATGACAGCCGCTTTGGTCTTCAGTTAAGAATTGAAACTTTGATGTTATCCGAACCAGCTTCCATTGAAGGTACAATCCGATTTCTCGGGAGCGGTCTTGTTAATGGCATTGGAATATCAACCGCTGAAAAAATTGTTAACTACTTTGGTTCTACAACTCTAAGTGTTATAGAAAATTCACCAGAAAGATTAATGGAAATCGATGGTATCGGGAAAAAGAAATATAAAATTATTTCCGAGAGTTTCAATAAAAGAAAAAAAATGGCTTCGACAATGGTATGGCTCCAAAGCCTCGGAGTAGGTGTCGGAACCTCCATGAAAATCTATCAGGAATATCAGGATACAACAAAGGACAAAGTCACTGAAAATCCCTACAGACTTGCAGATGAAATATGGGGGATTGGTTTTCATACCGCTGATCGGATTGCACTTAAAATGGGATTTAAGCCAGACAGTCCATTCAGACTGGAAGCCGCCGCAATGTATATACTTCGGGAAAGTGAATCAGCCGGCCATATCTTTCTCAACATGGAAGACTTCAGGGAACTGTGCCGAAACTACACTGATATTCAGGATCTGAATTTTTCGGCAATAGTAAATTCATTAACTGCAAAAGAGCTTGTAATTGTCCAGGGTGAAATGATCTACCAAAAGAGATTACACTACTGCGAAACCCAGCTCGCTAAAAAACTGAAAAAACTAAAAGAAACAACCGGTGGAGTAATCCATAAAAAGCCAGATGAAATTTACCGGATTATGTTTGAACATCAGAATATAGAACTTGATGTTCTTCAGATTGAAGCCGTTCGAAATGCCCTCAAAGGGGGAATAACTATTATAACTGGTGGGCCGGGAACAGGGAAAACAACCCTTGTGAAAGCTATCTGTGAAAATGTAATTAATGACGGTTTTTCAATTGAACTTGCAGCCCCAACCGGAAGAGCAGCAAAAAGACTTTCACAGGCCACCGGTCTCGAAGCTAGAACTATTCATCGCCTCCTTGATTATCAGCCTGGAAAAAATTTCTGGGGAAAAAACGAAAAAAATCCACTGGATGCAAATTTTATTGTAATTGATGAGGTTTCCATGGTGGATCTTCCATTGATGTATCACCTGTCCATGGCTCTGACTGATAAAACTTCTCTGATTCTGGTGGGAGATAAGGATCAACTTCCCTCGGTAGGACCAGGAAGCGTTCTTGAGGATCTTATTAGATCGGGAATATTCAATGTAATAACTCTTTCCACAATATACCGTCAGGCTATGGAAAGTAATATTGTACAAAGTGCTCATAACATAAATACCGGAATGGAAATAATTTCCGGAAAGGGAAACAATGGTGATCTGTTCTTTATCAATAAGGAAGATCCAAACGATGTACTTAAAATAATAATTCAACTTGTTTCTGAACGAATACCCGATTCCTATGGATTAAGCCCTTTTACAGATATTCAGGTATTATCTCCTATGCATAAGGGTGTTTTGGGAACTGAAAATCTTAACACTGAACTTCAGAAAGCTCTCAATAAAAGTCCGGATTTTATTACAAGAGGAGATAAAAAATATATAAAGGGAGATCGAATAATTCAACTCAGAAACAATTATGATCTTGGAATTTTTAATGGTGATATTGGAACAATCAGTGAAATCAATGATGACGATAACTCACTGACTGTTGATTTTGATGAAAAAAGTGTACAAATTCCAGAGAAAAAGCTGTCTGAAATGTCACTTGCCTATGCAGTAAGCATACATAAAAGTCAGGGTAGTGAATATGGTGCTGTTGTAATGCCAATTCACACCCAACATGCCGTTATGCTCCAGAGAAATCTCATTTATACAGCAGTTACCAGAGCAAGAAAACTGGTGGTTATGGTGGGAACTCAAAAAGCAATGGGCATGGCTATATCCAACTATTTAAAAAAACATCGCAATACTTTTCTTTATGAGAGATTAACCGGTCAATCCTGAATTTCTTCAGTACCCTCCATATCATTACGATGCCCACTTGTTCTATAATCACCCTTGCCTTTTCCGGTTATTTTCTTTATTTTTTTTACGGTACTATCCCTAGACTGGTCTGCATCACTTCTGGAAGGTGGCCTTTTAAGTACCGGACGGATATCCAATCCTGATACTCCGTTTCTTCCCGGAATCTTTGGTTTTTTCTTGTCTTCCTTTTTCTTAAAACTTCTCAGATTCATTTGTTTTACAGCAGTTGAATCACCTGCACCAGTTGCTTTTATGGTATCCGTTAACTTTCCACCAGGAGCCTCCATTACAGCAGATGGATCTTCAAGGGATTTGGTCTCTTCCTTATCAGTAGGTCTTTCATGAAGTTTCTTCTCAGATGGAGTATTTTCCTTCTTTTGCGGAACCTTCTTTATTTCACTGCTCTTTTCATTTTCAGGATCACCCTTTTTGGAACACCCCGAATAACTCAGCATTAAAATCAGAATTACTGTTAAATAATTTTTCATTGCATCTCTTCTGTACCTTCAGTGTCATTTCTATGGCCACTAGTTCTATTTTCCGGTTTTTCTTTTTCAATGATCATTTTTCTTCCTGGACTGGCAGCCGGCTCTTCAGCTTTTCCGGTCTCCGTTGAAGTCATATTTGATGTTGAATCAGCGGAAGCCCCAGCCACAGGTTGTGTTTTTGTTTGCCTTGCGGCACATCCTGAGAAAGCCAGTAAAAAAACCATAACTGTTAACTTTTTCATTTAATCCTCCTTAAAGCTGGATAATACATATCCTCTTTTCAAAATACTACCTGAGAATTATTTTTCAAGTTGATGATCTGATTTAATACGTTTAAATACGAACATTTTTCCGAATTCAGTTAAACTCTTAGAGAATAAACCGATAGTAATACTCGAGAGGGTACAAGAGTAACTATTTTGAGGATCCAATGACTGATACTATTCCCGGACTTCTGGTTGTAGATGATGAAGCTAACATTAGGGCATCCATTCGGCGTGCTCTTTTTGACGATTATGAAATTCATGAGGCCTCATCAGGAGAGGAAGCTCTTCAAAAAATCAGAAGTGGCATAGATGTAAAAATCATCATCAGCGATATGTTTATGCCTGGGGGAATAAATGGAATTGAACTGTTTACTCAAACAAAAAAAATTGCACCTCAGGCCAAAAGAATTCTGATGACTGGAAACAGTGACGGTGAAATGGCTATGCAGGCAGTAAACATAGGCTCGATAAACTATTTTATCAAAAAGCCATGGGATATTAATGAACTTACAGCAATTCTGCACCAGATGAACCAGATGACAGATCTCGAGAGAAAAAATGAAATTCTTCTCCTCGAACTTAAATATGCAAACAAATCTCTGGTCAGTGCAAATGATGATCTGAAAAAACACAGAGAACTTCTCCGGAAAAGTCTGGATGAAAGAACACAGGAACTGCTGGATGCCCTGAGACAGCTGGAAAGTGCCAATGCTGAACTTCAAAAAGCAGCAATAAGGGATGGCCTGACTGGGCTTTATAATCATGTGACTATAAAATCAAGGCTGGAAGAAGAAATAGCACGCTGCATCAGATATGAAAGCGAAGTTTCTATAATTTTTACAGATATTGACCATTTCAAACTTTATAATGACCGCCATGGTCATGATGTAGGTGATATTGTGCTGAAATCAGTATCAGCATTTCTGATAGATGGAAGCCATGATATTTCCCCTTCAAGAAAATCTGATATTATCGGCAGATACGGTGGAGAAGAATTTGTTCTGATCCTTCCTCAGACCAGTAAAGATGGGGCACTTATAAGGGCAGAGAGGCTTAGACAGGGTATTTCACTGCTTGACGTCCCGGGAGCCAGAGAACAACCTCTGGGACACCTGAGTATCAGTATTGGCGTAGCAACATTCCCTCATGATGCTTCAACTGGAGATGAATTGTTGAAAAAAGCTGATGAAGCATTATATAGGGCTAAGGCAGGTGGAAGAGACTGTGTTGTACCTGCAGTCAATAAAAAACAAACCTGACCCTAAGAGGAAATGGTGTCACAAAAAAAAGCCATCGTTGTGTGTGGTCCCACAGCATCCGGAAAAACATCTCTGGCTATTGATCTTGCCACAATGACAAACAGTGAAATTATAAATGCAGACAGCGTCCAGATATTTAAATATTTAAATATTGGTAGCGCAAAACCCACCAGAGAGGAACAGCAGACTGTACCTCATCATATGATTGACGTAGCCCAACCGGATGAAATCTTTTCCGGAGGCAGATACAGCGAAATGGCCCGTCAACAATTTGATGATATTATAAAACGTGGAAAAAATGTTGTAATCTGTGGTGGAACAGGGCTGTACATAAAAAGTCTCGTAAACGGACTCTTTAATGGTCCTTCAGCAGATCAAAATCTTAGAGAAGATCTAAAAAACATCGAAAGCAAAAATCCTGGTTATCTCCATCAGACACTGTTTCAGGTGGATCCCGATACAGCTAAACGACTTAATCAGAATGATCATGTGAGGCTTATCAGAGCTCTGGAGGTATATTATCTGACAAATATACCCATAAGCACGCATCATGAAAAGCACCGTAAAACCCCACCATATTGCAAAACATTTACATATGTCCTGGATCCAGGAAAAGAAGTTCTTGAAAAAAGAATACACAAACGAGTTAAAGAAATGCTGAATGAAGGTTTTGTCGATGAAGTTCAAGGACTTCTTGATATGGGATATTCCCCAGACCTGAGATCCATGCAAAGCGTTGGTTACAAACAGGTTCTAATGTTCTTAAGCGGTAAAATATCCCGGGATAAACTGGAAGATGAAATTGCAAACAGTCATATAAAATATGTAAAACAGCAACGAACATTTTTCAGGGAATTCGGAATTCAAATACCAGATGCATCCGGAATAAATCCTGATGAAATAAACCTTTTCTTTTCAGGGAATCTTCCCTGATTGGGGTAATAATTTTTCAGTAATAAAATTTTTATTTCTTTCTGTTACTTTAAAAGAGTATTTTATTCCATATGTTGGGTTCTGTAAATCTATGCGACCTGAAGAATCAGAATTAAGATAAATTTTAAAATGAAGCCCCGATGGAGAAAAAAGATCCAGCGCATATTCACCACTGAATTTACCTGTATATTTTTCAACCATTAATGATGTAAACATTCCTGAAAGCCTTTTAAGATTGATATCCATAGCATCTGAAGTAATGATTTTAGTTTTTCCCGATGATACATGAATCCAGTGAGTTCCAGTATTTTGATAACTTTCTGTTATTTTATTGTTTTTAGAAAATATCAGTTTTACTGTTTCACTGACTTTCCATGGAATAATTTTTTCAGAACACCATGGAGTATATATCCAGAATTTGTCCTCTCCCTTCATTTTGAACCATTTTTTATTTATAAAACAATACAATCCTTTATTAAAAAACTCTATCTTAAGTTTTTTTCCAGAATGATACTTAAGAATTAGAATATAATCACTGGATAGTTCTTCTACTGGTTTTTTATCCAAAAAACCTTCAGCCCTTAAATTTTTCAGTCTGCTTATTTTTTCGGTGAGTTTTTCTTTTTCAAAAGGAACATCCAGAGGAGACTCTATTGAAATCTTTCCTCTTTCTGTAAGTATATATTTTTCCTTCTTTATTTTAAATTTTCTTTCAACACTGGCGAGAGGAGAGTCATCAAGAAGATCCCTTGAAACAAAATGATTCCATAAAAATTCAAAAAGAAATTTCTCTCTGATATTAACCTTCACACTTTCATATTCACTGTTTCGCACTATATAAAATCCGCTTTCATCAGAACAACCTTCAAGTTTCCAGTCATATTTGGTTCCGTTTAGCAGAATATTCCATGAAGGTTCACATGATAACGGTTTTTCAGGTGCTATAATTCTGATTTTTTTCAGTCTGGCAAGCCATTCTTCTATTGAAATGAAGTCTCCTGGGTAAATCTTACCACCTGCTCTGAGATCCCACTTTCTGTCCTTCTCAGTAAGAGTATAACTGCTGTTACCTCTTGAAAAAACAAGTTTTTTCCATTGGTTTTTTGTACCACCAGGAATAAGAGCATCTTCCATAATTGAAGGAAGATCCACCTTTATTGAATTGAAAATAGTTTTAGAAACACATCCTGAACCTTTATCACTGGAATTTACAGATAATGAGAGAATCATCTCTCCCACCTGACAACTCTTGCTATTGCCCTCGAATAGTTCCCAGTTCATATTGTTCTCTGTTTCAAAGGAAAGAATCTTTTTTGTCCTGATTTTTTTTTCATCAAGAAATTCAGTGAAGGAAATATTCTTTAGATTTTTTATGTATTTTTCAATAAATTCTGTTTTTACCGGTATTGTTTTTTTTTCACCAATTGTCCAGAGATTACTTTTTCTGTATACGCTATAATTTCTGTTTCCAGCTGCAGTAGCAACATTCAAAACCAGTTTTTTTATTATACCCGCATTTTTCAAAACAGATTTATCCGCAATATTTTCAACCTTTAATAAATAAGACATACAATCGTGATTTTTTATTATAAAATTTTTACCTTCTGTTGAAATAATGAGGTCCCTGTTTTCTTGCGAAAAATCAACATTTTTCGATAGATTTTTGATGAAAAATTTTAGAGTGAAACATTTTTTTCCACTGCTACCTGAATGCAAATGTCCCTTTAATCTGGAAAGTTTTAAAAAATACTCAACAATATGTTCATCGAGTGCTTCAACATCATATGATTTCCAATTACTTACAACCCAGTGTAAATTTTTTCTTTTGATGATTTTATATTTTTTATTATCACTTTGAAATTCCAGAGCATTTATTTTTTCAATTCCCGAAAAAATTTTTATTCCCGTAGATTTTTGTTCAGATCCCGAAAAAATAATAATCAGAGTTATCACAAACACTGCAGCAGCGAGAATTATTCTTACCGGACTTACCAGTTTCTCCTGAGGAGATATCAGGGTTGAACTTAATTTTAACTGATTTTCCTTTTTCAAAATCGTCGTCTCCTCAAAACAATCCAGATCCCGAAAAACAGCATCAGTAAAGGATTGATTAAAAGCGCAAAGTATTGAATTGAAGAAATCTCTGATGCCCTGAGAGTCAGGTGATGGTGAACTATTTTAGTTGAAGAAATATTTTCCCGTTCCTCATTGAAACTTCGTTTAATAATTCCTTCTAAAAAATCCAGTGAATTATCTCTTGATTCACCTGTAACTGAAATAAAATTATTTGTCCAGGGAGTGTAAAAACCAAGTACTGTAAGTCTGGATTCTGAAAACTTTTTCACAACTGCTGTTGTAAAAACACCTTTTGCAGTTTCATATTTACTAGAATCAAGCTTGTATAAATACCCCGCAGACGAAGTTTCAATCAGGGATTCACAGTTATTTTCACATACAATCTGTAGAGGTGTCTGCAAAATAAGTCTTCCTGATGATAAACCTGTGGAAACATCAGGTTTACCTGCCCATACTGTTCCCTGACTTTTTCCCACACTGAATTTTTTATCCCCTACAAAATATCCTGATACTGTAACTCCAGCAGAATTGAGCCATCTCCAGAAATTTTTTAGTTTTACAGTCTGGGGAGCAGTCATTACGATGGTTTGCCCACCGGATATAATCCATTTATTAAGATTTTCAATTTCAGATGGCAGAAAATCTTTTTCCGGAGCACTGATAATCAGAAGTGCACATCTGGAGTCAGGTGGCTTTATAACAGGAGGCAAAGCTTCAACACTATAGCCAACCCTTTTTAAAAATATGCTGATTCTGGAAAAACCTGAAGGAGAACTGTCAAGAATAGATTTTTCCTCATGTCCTGTTGAAAAACAGATTCTTTTTTTTGAAGGACTTATTAGAGTTGATATTGCACTTGAAAGTTCAGCTTCAAGTCTCATACCAGAAAAACTGATTCTTCCATCCCTTACATCAGCTGTAAAAATTGAAGAAAGTTTAATATTCCTGAAATCATCACCATAAGCTACAACCATTACACCTTCTGAAAGGGCTGTTGCATCATTTCTTATCCTGTTTACATCAAGAGAAAAAAGTCTGGCCAGATGGAACAGTTTTTTATTTGAAGATGTAATTTCCGGACGTTCCCATATCACTTTTCCTGAATGAGAAGAAATATTCTCCAGAGCTGATTCCAAAAAAGGAATTGGATGAAAATAAAGGCTTGAAGAAGGACCCTTGGCAAAAATATATATTTTTAGTTCATCGTCAAGTTGTGAAATTCTTTGTCTTAAAACTGGATGAATAGTAGATTTTTCATTGAAATATTTCTGATTTTTCCCATATAAAATACCTGACTCAGCAATAAGAAGAACCACCAGACCTAATGTGACAAATTTATATCCTATTTTTCTTGTCTGATTTTTTCCAAGAATAATGGAACTTATACCAAGAGACCCAACTATAATTATCAGGATAGTTATAATATGGTTTATTACAATTTTTCCTCTTGCAAAATTTTCCATAAAATCAAGGAAATTAAATTTTGCAATTTCTCTCAGAAAAGAAGACTCCACAATACCCAGACCCGGATGAATTATTATTTTAACTAAAACAAGTAAAAAAAGTACCATAAAGGTGAACATGGCACTCAATCGGGTATCTTTGGTTATTGTAGAAAAAAGCATACCTATGGCGAGACCTGTTCCTCCAATACATACTGAACCAAGATAACCTGTATAAACTGGCCACATCCTTATTTTGATATCCTGAGGCAGGTAGAGAAGAAAAAGAATGACAAGAGGAACTGTGGTTATCCATAGAAAAATAAACGCTGTAAGCAGAGCAAGATACTTTGATAGAATAATCATGCCAGAGGAAGCACCGGTTGATAAAAGAACATCCATTGTTCCCTGCTGCCTCTCACCGGATATGGAATTATGTGATAATTCAACAACTACCAGAATCAACAATGGCCAGAACCAGAATGGACCTGCAAACCAGGGAGCAAACATAGGTCCGGGAGGAGAAAGGGGGTGATGCCTTAATGATAACGTAAGCGAAAAAATTATACCCTGATAAAATAAAAACAGTGCTGCAACAAAATAATATCCGGGACTTTTAAATATCAGGGAAACTTCATGTTTAAAAAGCCTGACTAAATATATCATATCCGGTTATTCCTTACCCTTAATTGATAAAAAATAATCCAGAAGGGATATTTCTGCGTCTGGGGTTTCACCGTCATGAATCAGATGACCATTTTTCAGAAAAATAAATCTGCTGGTAATTCTTTCAAGTTCATCAAGACCATGGGTTGAAACAATAACTGCACTTCTTCCACTGGCTGTTTTAATTATTTTTCTCAAACCTTCCCTTTGAATAGGATCCAGCCCTCTTGATGGCTCATCAAGAATTATCAATCGTGGCCAGCCCATAAATGCACAACCAAGACCCACACGCTGTCTGAAACCAGTGGAAAGATCTCCAATAAATTTTTTAAGTACATTTCCCAGTTCCATCAAATGGATAACTTCTTCGAGATCTGATGAGGATAATGACTTCATGGATTTTTGAAATTTTAAATATTCAGTAACCCTCAGATCCTGAGGCAAAGGATTTCCTTCTGGAAGATAGCCAATTTTTTCCCTCTGATGGCGAGGCTCTGGATACATTAAACTGTTTCCAAACTGAACATTTCCGGATGTAGGAATGAGAGTTCCGGAAATAATTCTCAGACATGTTGTTTTGCCCGCGCCGTTTTCTCCAATAAGGCCGGTAATTTCTCCGGAATAAATTTTAAAAGAGCACTGATGTAAAGCTTGAACTTTGCCAAAAACTTTTGAGATTTCATGTGTTTTTAAAATTAGTGGATTTTTATCCCTTTCGCTGGATTTTGGTTCCATTAATCCGTCCCGTTATTTTTTCACTGCAGGATTTTTTTTATCAGAAGCGGTTTCTTTCAGTATTTTCTCAAATTTTTTCTTTAATTTTTCGTCTTTTTCTTTCTCAATATATCCGGAAAGCAAATTCTTCCCATCCTGATGATTCATAATATGATAAGCTGTTTTTTCCCTCACAAAACTGGATTTGCTATCCATAAGTCTCTTTAAAATAGACAGTTCAACTCTTTCACCAGGAATTTCCTGAAGAATATTTAAATATTTTACTATTTCCGCTGAATCCTTGGATTTTTTAAGTAATGAATTAATATTTTCCCGTGCTTTATCAAGAAGCTGCACTTGATTTATCAGTTCTTTCTGGTCAGCACCTGTGGATTTTAAAATATCAATAAGATCAATTCTGGCAATTATCATCATAGGATCTTTCTTCAGACAGTCCTCAAGAAATCTGACAGCTTTTTTTAATTTTCCAGCTTCTCTGTATACCAGTGCGATATTATGAAGAGGAAAAGGATCATCTTTACGTATTGCAAGCACCTTCTCCCAGGCAGCAATGGAATCCTCATACTTTTTAAGGTAAAAAAGAGCTTCAGCTCTTCCTGCAAACAGCTGGGATCTGCTTTCAGCACCAAGACTTGATAACTTCAAAAGTTCATCATATAAACCCAGTGCCTCTGAATACTGACCCTTTGAAAGAGCCAGTTCAGCCTTTTTTAATTTTAGTCTTGGTAAAAGTCTTTGTCCTGCTTTTGAACTTTTCAGATTAACCTTTTTCGGTTTTTTATCACCTTCAGGAAGATTATCAGGAATCACTAGTTTTTTATCTGAAGGTTTATCTGATTTCCCACAGGAAAGAAAAATCAAAGAAATAAAAATTATGACAGATTTCTTTTTCATCCAACAACGCCTCCGTTGATATGAATTTTCCGGTTTCTGAAAAAAAGAAAAACACCAAAAACAGATATCATTATTGCAACATACTGACCGGCTGTTAAGTAAAAAAATGTAAGATCAGTAGTTCTGACAAAATCCATCATAAACCTAACAGGACCATAAAGCATAAAAATGATACTGGATGTAAAGCCGGGGAAAGGATCGTTTTTGCGTGCAGTAAGATATAAAACTCCCAGAATAATAAATGTATAGAAAAATTCATATAAACCAAGATCATGCCGACCAGGAAGCATATCGGGATTAAATATCTGATCAGGATGATTTACAGGCCACCTTACACTAAACCAGCTGGAGGTGAAAGTTCCAGGGTGATCATGAGCAAAACTGCATCCCATGCGTCCAAACACCCATGCATGTATCCCGCCCCATAAAATTGTATCCGCATAAGGCCAAAATGGCTGTTTTCGATATCTTAAATAAAGAAAAATTCCCAGAAAAAGACCTATCAGACCACCAAAGCTGGCCATTCCATCCCATAGTTTAAACAATACAAGAGGTTCTTTTAGAATCCGCTCCGGATAATAAAAAACAATTGCAAATATATGAGATACAACAAACAGCCCGATAATTCCGGCTATTACCATTTCTGAAGTATAAAGAGGATTCAAATTTTTCTGAAATCCCCTCCGGTTGGTCATAAATACACCCACTAAAATTGCAATACCAACCAGAAGACCAAACATATGAATCACGAATGGTCCAAATTTCCAGGGACCAGCTTTCAGATATGGAAAAATAGGCCCCATTGCAGTCTGAAGAAAAATACTCACTTTGTTTTCCATCCTTCCCGTAAAATATAACGGTTTCTAGTTATAACCTGAAAAAAAAATTACAAGGTTTTAACTAAAACCGGTTCCTAAATTTTTTATTAAAACAGAATAAGGGTGAGTAAATAACCTAAATTTTTCTAATTATATTTAGATTTTTCTAATAACTTCAGTCCAGACAGGTGCTGTTTTATAACTGAGAGCGCCTGTTGGGCAGTCATCAACACATTTTCCACAGCCATCACATGAAGTTTCAGATAGTTTTTTCTGAAGAGGAGGACGAATAACTGTCTGAAAACCACGCTTTTCAAATGCCAGAGCATAACACTTACGATCTTCTTCACATATTCTCACACAGTTTCCACAGGTAATACACTTATTTGACTCCAGAATAATGTCCTTATGTGAGTCATCATAATAGACAGGTCTTTTTGTTTCAGTAGCAAAATAGTCATCTCTTACCGAAAACTCCTCTGAATATTCACGAAGCTTACAGCTGTCTGCAGCGCGGCATCCACACTCCATACATCTTGCTGTTTCTTCTTCAACCTGACGGGCTGTAAAACCAAGACTGACTTCATCAAAGGATTTTATAGCCACAGAAGACTCAATATGAGCCATCTTTGCCCTTGGAGATTCTTCAAATCTTTCATATACCGCCTTTTGGATATCTTCCAGACCACCCATTACAACCTTGAAAAGCTTTTTGCTGCCTGTAACAGGGAGATTATTAAGATATTGATTCATAGAAACAGCAGCAAGTTTTCCCATTCCACTTGCTCGAACAGCAATGTCTGGACCAAGAACACTGTCACCACCAGAGAATACACCAGGAATACTTGTCATGAGGGTATTATTATCAACCTCAATAGTACCCCATTTTGAAAGCTCCAGTTCAGTTCCTTCTATTCCTTTTCGGGCAACTTTTTGACCAATAGCAGCTATTACAGCATCGACAAAAACTGTATGTTCTGAACCTTCAACGGGTACAGGTCGTCTTCGTCCACTTGAATCCGGTTCACCCAGTTCCATCCTGATACAACTGACAGCAAGTTTTTCACCCTGGCGCTGAATTTTAACAGGAGCACTAAGAAATTCCATTTTGACCCCGTCATCAATAGCTTCATCGATTTCAAAATCAAAAGCCGGCATTTCCTCACGTGTACGGCGATAATATATTACTGATTCTTCTGCATCAAGTCTTACAGCCGTTCTGGCAGCGTCAATAGCACTGTTACCACCACCCACAATCATTACTTTTTTTCCGATTCCGGTTCTGGTTCCAGCTGAAACTTCTTCAAGAAACTTAATTGCACTGAACACTCCTTCAGCATCTTCACCGTCAACCCTCATTGGAGAAGCATCCTGAGCTCCAAGACCAAGAAATACTGCATCATATTTTTCACGGAGCTCATCAAGAGTGAAGTTTGAGCCCATTGTTTTTCCATAGTTGAAGTTAATACCCATTCTAACAAGAACATCAACTTCGGAATCAATTACATTTCTGGGTAATCTGTATGATGGAATTCCGTATCTGATCATACCACCAGGAGCTGCATGAGAATCAAATACATCAACTTCGTGTCCAAGTATTTTTGAGAAATAGGCAGCACTTATCCCGGCAGGACCGGCTCCAACAACTGCAACACTCTTCCCGCTTGGTGAAGCCATCTCAGGAAAATATCTGTGCTTTTCATCTTTCTTCATGTCTTCATCAGCTGCATATCTCTTCAGGGACATTATGGAAACACTTTCGTCCACCAGAGTTCTTCTACATGCAGACTCACATGGAGCGGGACAAACTCTACCAAGACAACCCGGTATGGGAAGTGATTCTTTTATAATGCTAATGGCTTTTTCATTGTCTTTTATTTGCAGAGCATTAATGAACCCGGGAATATCAACTCCCGTGGGACACTCACTATGACATGGAGCAAAGCAATCACCTGTGTGATCAGAAAGCATAAGTTCCAGAGCAGCACGTCGTGCATTTAATATTTCTTCCGTCTGAGTTTCAACCTCCATTCCGTTGAAAACAGGAGTTGAACATGAAGGAACCAGATTATCTCTTCCGCCTTTGATTCTTACTACGCACATAAAACAGGATGCAAAAGGCTCCATTCTTTCAAGATAACAAAAAGTTGGAATATTTATTCCGGCACTTCTGGCTGCCTGAAGAACGGTGGATCCTGGCTCAGCCTGAATTTCTGTTCCATCAATTATTACAGTAATTTTATTATCCACAGTTTACCTCCAGCATTCTCTATCTTGTAAAAACAGCATCAAATCGGCATACGTCTCTACAGACACCGCATTTAATACACGAATCCTGCATAATGGAAAAAGTTCCTGCACGACCCCTCTCACCCTCAATAGCTTTCACAGGACAGTTAATAAGGCATGCATTACATCCGGTACATTTTTCACTGTTAATTTCAAAGGTGGTAAGATCTTTACAAACACCTGCAGGACACTTGTGTTCCTTGATATGAGCTTCATATTCATGTCTGAAATACTTCAGGGTTGTGAGAACCGGGTTAGGTGCAGTCTGCCCGAGACCACACAGACTTGTTGTTTTAATCTTGTGAGAAAGTTCTTCCAGCATGTCAAGATCTTCCATCACTGCTTTGCCTGCTGTGATGCGCTCCAGAATTTCAAGCATTCTGGTTGTTCCTATCCTGCAGAAAGTACATTTTCCACAACTCTCATTCTTAGTGAAATTCAGGAAGAATTTACTTACATCAACCATACAGGTTGTCTCATCCATAACAACCATACCGCCGCTTCCCATAATAGCACCGGTTTTATTTACCTCATCATAATCAATTCTGGTATCAAAAAGATCAGCAGGAATACAGCCACCACTTGGTCCACCCATCTGGACAGCTTTAATAGGTCTGCCTGTACTGGAGCCTCCTGCTATATCCTCAACCACTTCCCTGATCGTCATACCCATTGGAACTTCAACCAGTCCCCCACGGGCTACTTTTCCTGCAAGTGCGAACACTTTTGAGCCCTTACTCTTTTCTGTTCCCACACTGGCATATTCGCTTCCACCGTTTGAAATAATCCATGGTATATTAGCAAAGGTCTCAACATTGTTGATATTTGTGGGATTTCCCCATAATCCACTCTGAGCAGGAAATGGAGGTCTTGGTCTTGGCATACCTCTTTTACCTTCAATAGAGGCCATAAGAGCCGTTTCTTCTCCACACACAAAAGCCCCTGCTCCTTCTTTTACCTTCAATTTCAAGGAATGACCGGAACCAAAAATATTTTCTCCGAGAATATTCCTTTCTTCCGCCTGACTTATCGCATGCTTCAATCTTTTTACTGCGAGGGGATATTCGGCTCTACAGTAAATATATCCAAAGTTTGCTCCAGTTGCCACAGCGCATATGGCCATTCCTTCAATCACACTGTGGGGATCTCCTTCAAGTACACTTCTGTCCATGAAAGCACCGGGATCTCCCTCATCAGCATTGCAGACCAGATATTTTTTTTCTCTGTTTTCATTTTTTGTAAACATCCACTTCAGACCTGTGGAAAACCCTGCACCACCACGACCTCTTAATCCGGATTGTTTAACCTCATCAATTATCCAGTCACTGCCTTTTTCAATAGCTTTTTTTAAACCTTCGTAACCACCATTGTCAATGTACTGTTCAATCGACTCAGGATCAATAATACCGCAGTTTCTCAGTACTATTCTTCTCTGTTTGTGTAGATATTTGCCTGCTTTTGTTTCCGGATTTTCTTCATGCAGAAGAAACTTATCCATTACTTTTCCTGAAACAAAATGATTATCAAAAACCAGTTGCACTTTTTTTTCAGTAAGATCACCATAAAGGAATTTATTTCCATTGGCATCATGGAATTCCACCAATGGCTCCCGGTGACACATTCCGTTGCAACCGGTAATGGCAAGTTCTATTTTTATTTCAGGGTTCTCATCCAAATTTCTTTTCAGGACGTTATATATGTTCTCAGCACCGGCAGCAATTCCGCAGGTTCCGAGCCCCACCACTATTTTGGGACTGTTTATTTTCGGTTGGACCATGGGTTACCTCCAGAAGTTTTAATTATTCTATATATTTTTCAATTGTTTCAACTAGTTTTTTAGGCGTCAGTTTTCCGAAAGTATCACTTCCAACCACCACAACAGGGGCCAAAGAGCAACAACCCACACACGCAACACTTTCGATAGTAAACTTCATATCAGGAGTAGTCTCTCCGTCCTTGACACCAAAATGATCTTCAAGTGTCTCAGTAAGAGTCTTGGCACCACCAACATGGCATGCTGTACCATGACACACCTTGATAATTATATCTCCAACCGGCTGCAGCCTGAACTGGCTGTAGAAGGTGGCTACACCATATAACTGGGAAGGGGTAATATCAGAAACCTCACACACTCTTTCCAGAGCACCCATGGGTAGATATCTGAAATGCTCCTGAATTTTCTGGAGTATCGGGATAGCCATTTCCTGACCCTTTCCAGTCTGTTCAACAATACTGTCAACAATTGCAAATTCTGCGTTCATTGTGAAACCTCTCTCGATATAATTCACGTAACAAAGTAATTTTATATACTCAAGCTGAAAATCATTCCTTTTTGGGAAAAATTACCCCAAAAACATGGGTATTTTCTACCCATAATTGATTTTATTGACTTTTTATAATTCACAAACACACCTGCATTGCTTATTTTTATTCCTTTTTTTGAAATTTTCATAACCTGAAGCATAACATGAGCATTAAAAAAATTATCTGTCCATGGCAATTCCTGACAAACACTTTAAAAAACCTATTACACAGTGTGCCTTCAGACTATAGTAAATACAATTTCCTTCTTTTCGGGATTCAACAATTCCTGTTGATTTAAGAATGGTTAGATGTCTTGAGATGGTAGATATGTCATACCCAATTTTTTCAGTTATCTCCTGCACACAGTAGTCTTTTTCATTCAGAAGAATCACAATATACAACCTTACTGAATGTCCAAGAGCCTTAAAAACAGCAGACTGGGAGTCCAGATAATCAAAATTACTCATTTTATAATTTCCTTGTACATATGGAGCCATTGAAAAACTGTTTTGTCAATGGTTCTGAAAACCATAGATTCCATATATTTTATTCAACAGTTATTGACTGATAAGTTGTTTTTTCATTAAATCCGTATTACTGATTTATAAGGAGATATAAACATGAGCACCATTCAGGACAAAACAGCTGAATTTGAAAAGAAAACTGTGGAATATGATGGAAAAAACTATACCAGAGAAGGTGTCAAAGATCTTGTATCAACCTATAGAAACAGACATGAAAATCATGTTAGTGATCTAAAATCCTTAAAAAATGAACATGATAAACTCGCCGGTGAGATGAATGAAGAACTCGCAAAACAGAGAACAATGATGGATGAAATCAGAACCATGACCTCTGGAAAGAAAGGATCTGTTTCCAGAGGATTCAGAGGTATTCTGGGAAAGATTCCACTTGTAGGCAGACCATTCAGAGAAAAACCTCTAGGAGATCTTCTGGAGGAAAGAGTTGAATCAGCTGATAAAAGAACCAGAGAAGTAGACACTTATCTTAAAAAAGTTGAGGAGGCTATGAAAAGTCTTCGGCAGGATCAGGAGATACTCCGTGAAAAACTTCTTGATGCAGCTAAAAACAGAAAATTAACATTCACTCTGATCGAGGATCTTCAGAATCATCTTGCTGAAATAAAGGCTGAAACCGAAACTATTGATGATAAAAATTCTGAAGAATTTCGTGCTCTGGATCTTGAGATTGGAAAACTTGAAAATCTAATCTGGGAAAATGGCCAGCGTCTCAGACTTTTCAATAATGCTCAGGACAGACTTCAGAGTATCATCAGGATGAATAGTAACTTTCTGGAAATAAGCGTAAATCTTCACGGCAATATGACTATAATTCGCGAAACTGCTGAAATGGTTCTTGATGAACTCAGACAGCATGTAACAGCAATTGCAACACTTGCGGAAGCAGGAGAACTTACTCTGGAACTGACTCAATCTATGGAAACCCTTAAGGATAATATGAGTAAAGTTGCTCAGATAGCATCAGAAACATCTCTGTTTCTCACTAAAAATGTTGAAAGTATAACTGATAATATGAGAGTTTATGATCAGCAGACAGAAGATGTCGTTGAAAACAATCTTGCTCAGGAGCGTCAACTGAGAAAACAACAGCTTGAGCAGATTATTGAAAAAGTAAAAATGGAAAAATCCAAATCTGAAACTGAGGAAGCCATCTGAAATGTCGCTACTGACACTTGAAAGTCAGAAAAAAAAAAATCATCTATCTGTGTTATACCGTCTCACTGAAAATTTAAAACTCAGCAGATATTACCCTGAAATTATCCGCTTTTTGAATATGCTTGAAATCCTATTACTGGATAACAGTTCATTTGATAACTCTATAATTTCTTTTGACTCAAAATCGAATCTTCCATCAGGTAAAGAAGTTACAAGATTAAATAATTACAAATCTACTTTCAACTCTGGTTTTCAATCAGGAACTTTTCCTGACCACTGGAGGAGTGACAGTTTTGTATCGGGACTTCTTTCTCTGGATATTCCCTCCAGGTTAAATTTTGAATTGATACCCATCAGGAACACTACAAAATTTGTTGTTGAAATATTGGTGATACTTGACAGGTACAGTCTTTCACATGAACTTTACACAAGATATACAGTGAGTATGGAACTTCCCTGTAATTCTCATTACTTTTCCAATTGTGATATATTGATTCCATCAGAAAACCTTAAGAATATCATCTGTATTTCCTGTCAGGGAAACAGTGAAATAGCCATGCTTTCCCTGGGAGCAAACGATAATTTTAAAGTAAAACAAATTTCCAGAGCTCAGATCGGTCCCCTTACAGATGAAAACATGAGAATATCAGATTACGAATTTGGTAACACAGAAAAACTTTCAGTTCTGCACTTACCATTGGAAATGGCTATAAAGGATCAAAAAAATAATATTTTAAGGGATCCATTTATTCACAATTCTGACGAATATTATTCAAAATCAACCCAGGAAATTTTCAGACAGGAGCGTAAGTTGAAAAATTATGCTCTTTTCAATGAACGAAGATTAAGCATAACTGGAAATGATAATATGACATTTGAAAGACATTTCCATAAGGAATTCCCGCATTGTCATATTATCCACTCACAGGGGAAACATGATTTCACACCATTATCAAATAAAAGATGAGCATCTCGAAATAATCATTGATGAAGTCCGGGATGCAATAAAAGAATCAGGGTTAAACAGGATATTCAATGAGATTGAAAAAAGTCCATGGGGTACTGGAGAACATACTCTGCAGCTTATTGGTATTATAGAAAGAATTTTGGCAATCACCAGCACCCTGATTTCTTTTGCGGATGATTATTCAGGAGAAAAAACCTGGAGCAGTATATTATTTGGAATAGGCTGTTCATCAAGATGGGGCAGTAATAAACTTGATGAAATAACCCGGTTTTCAGTCAGGACAAAAAATACATTTAAACCGGCAGAAGTAAAAGAGTTGTTCGGTAACAATGAAATACACTCCTCAATATGTAAAGATCTGGTTTTATTTTTAAAAAAGGACAGAATTTCGAACATATATGAGATGGAAAAAGCCGTATGTGGATATTTTCATCTTCTATCTGACAGCATTGAGTTGATATCAGGAGATCCCAGGAACATTTCTTCAAACCGCAAGTTAAAGGAATTGAAAATAGACTATGAAGATTACTGTTTCACTCCATTTTCAACAGTGCATAAAATTTCAGGTTCTGAGAATATACTCAATGTGGCAATAACTGATATCATTGGAAACAGAGAATATCTGGATGCTGGAGTAAAACTGGTTAGAGACCTTACAGGATTTGATCCTTCAACTGGAAAAAATCCTAAAAAATTTAATCAGATACTTTTCGGACTTGGCAGACCAGGTTGCGGAAAAACAGTCACTGCAAATGCTCTGGGGAATTACCTTCTGGAAAAGGCTGATGAAGCAGGTCTGGAAAGCAGATTTGTAACCATCAGAAGAACTGACTGGGCCAGCAGTTACCAGAATGCAAGCGCCACTGCACTTCTTGAACGTTTTGAAAGTCAACTTCGTGATTACAACGGAGTTGTCATTTACTACTGGCCGGATATTGATACTGCTTTTTCGTCAAGATCATCCGGTGAACTCAGAGAAGAAGAAAAAAGTATTCTGGGAACAGCATTTGGTCTTTTTGATGGGACTGTCCTTCCCTTCAATGGACAATGGGCTCTTATCTGTGATGCTAATTATATGCAAATGGATGAGGCTACAATTTCACGTCTTTCTCAATCACCCCATACTGTCAAAGGCCCTGAAACTCCTGAAGACTATATTTATCTGATAAGAGACATTTTACTTGGAAAGGAATATTTCCCTTCTCTGCAATTGAGTGATGAATCATGGGATAAAATAGGAAAACAGTGTATTGAATACAGTCTTTCCGGTAGAGATGTTGCAAATATTTGCAGAAGACTTATTGGAACTATGGAGGATTTCGACTGGCCTGATGGATTTTTTAAATCAAGTTATGATCAGAGAGTGGCCCTGGTCAGAGAAAACCGAATAAAAATCGACGAGAAAATAGTTTCTGATGAATTATCATCATTTTATCAGTTTAAGGTTCTGGCTGGTGAGCATGAAATCCAGGAAAAAACAAATTTCATGAAGGAGCAGATTATTATTGAACTGAATGCACGAAAACTTCTGATGGAAGAAGGATATGAATAAATTTTCTTCTGAAAATATTTCAAAGAAAAAAAGTACTGAACATATGGATTTCATAAAACATCTTGTATTAAATGGATGTAAATCCTTTTCCCAGAGGGTAGATGTTGAAGTTGATTTCACTCCTGAGTTGATAATTGTATCCGTCTCGGATTACGGAACCGGTATATCTCTTGAAAATATCAAAAGACTTCTTCTGGATTCAGAAGAATCCCTACCTTTTGAAAAAAGTTTTATGTGTGATGGTGATGGATATGGTTTTTTTAATATCCTTATTACCCCCTTCAAACAGTTGATTTTAAATACAAGATATCTGGATACTTCTCTAACTCTTAATATTTACAGCGATTTTCACTGGACAGTTTCAGAGAATAACCACGACCATGATGGTACAATGGTAACCCTGATTATTGAGAGGGCAAAAATTGATTTTTCCCGTGAGGAATTACAGAATTTTTTATCAACATATTTTGGATATTCTAAAACACCGGTGTATCTAAACGGCGTTCATATTTCACCCCACCTGAGAAACGAAATTAACTTTCTCCGGAAAACGTACACTGACAGTAACTATCATGTATCAGTTACTTTAAAATCAAATCCGGAAACATGGATAAGATTCAGGTGTAACAGTGTGTTTATGAAAAGAGTCCGCAGTGTCTATCCCTATCTTGAGATAACTATAGATAAATCCCGATTCTTTTCAGATAAACCCATGGATTCTGCAATCGAAATAAATACTCTTAAAAATGAACTCCAGCACTTTATTGATGATTTTATTGAATCATTTCTCCATCAAATGTCTGGTTTCAGCAAAAATATTTCAAGTATAGAATCCTACAAAACGTCATTTTTTTATCTTATAAAACTTACAGAAGCCGGATATATTAATGACCTTAAAAGACAGCAACTCATACCAATGTCATTGGGAAACACCCAAAAGATTTCAGTATGTCTCAAAAAACAACTGGAATTTGCCACTGTTGATAATCCTTCAACCCATGGAATAAATATTAGTTTTATATCTCCTCACATGGTGGATATTCTCAGAAACGTCTGCAAAATATCTGAAGAATACCAACTGATTCTTCCTGAAAAACTGAATTTTTACACACTGAGAATGAAAGAATTTAACCCTGTCTGGAATAAATATGAGACTTGGGTAAATAACAATCTGAAAATTAAAAATATTAAAAATATTCAGGTTATTTCCGGTGAAATCCTCCCTGATGATGGAAATCCTTACTATTACCAGACAAGGGATGGACGAATAACCGGTAAACCCCCGGATAAATATAATAAACTCATTATAAATATGAAAAATTCATTTCATATTGAACTCCTGCAGGCATACTGCAGCTACCCCGAATTTTCACATTTTTTACTGAATACTCTTTATTCCGACTGATGCCGGACAATACTGTATACTATTTCGATTCAGTCTTCTGAGGAGCCATTTTTGCACATTTATCTTCATCAAGAGGAAGATAGAAAGGATCGGGATCTACAGTTACTGTTACCTTATTTTTAGCAAAGCCAATACATCCACAACCATTGTTAAAGGGGTCAGTTCTGTATTTGGGACAGTAGATAAGATCAGGATATTTCTTCATAACTTCCTCAGAATCAAACTGTTTGTGTTCACCAAACTTGTTTTCATCAATCGGATTATATGCCCATACATCAATAAGATAGGTTCCAGGATTTCCAGTCAGATAAGTTACCTTCTCCTTTGATTTTTTATCCTTTGCCAGTTGATTGCTTTTGAAGGGATAAAGATAAGTTGTATATGTGTAGTAGGGATGAGAAAGTTTTTCAACACCATCACATTTAAAGCCTGCTTTTGAGTCTTTTACTCCTTTTTCAGCTTCAACAAATTTACAGTTTTTATTTTTCCAGAAATGGAAAGTAACAAATCCTGCAAATTCTTCTTTAACACGAACTTTAACTTTGGCACGACAACCAATACGATGCTGCTGCATCTGTTTTATTTTAATGGGCGGGAACATCTTGGGATCTTCACCCATGGATGCCTGTTCAGCTGATACACTGATTATTTCAACTGCATCCGCCGATAATTTTTTCGCATTCGCTGGAGCCTTCTTTGTTTCATTGAAAACAGATCTGGTCCAGTACCAACTGTATCCAACACCAAGTTTAGGAAGTTCACACTGAGTTATTCTTTTACACTGAGTTTTGCTTAATCCATTACCGAATGCTTTATATATGGTTGCTGCCGCACTGGGAATAGCTGTAATAGTATCAATATCATAGTCAAAATTCTTTCCCTTGAGTAGTTCCTTGGGATTACTCTCCATAATTGCCTTGGAAGCTTTCCCTAAAAACTGGCAATCGGGGTTATTACCGCTCAAGTCTTCACAAACTCCGTAATAACATTTCGTGCCTTTTACACATTTAATATCTTTTCCGCATTTTTCACCCTCTTTTGCTATGGGTGTCTTCTTTTTGCAGCCTGATGCAAAAATAAAGGTCATGAGTAAAAGAGCTGCTACAGACAATATCCTTGATTTTTGAAACATTCTTTCTCCTCCTGAGGGTTATACACAGCACACTGTGCAAACCATTTTAAACACCATTTCTTAAAAATTATCAAACTGAATTTTAAAAAGAAAAGTCAAAACACCAAACACATCATGTCATATAGGCAATTCCGGAAAATCTCGAAAAAGTATCAATCCACTCTTTCAGATAAGAGGGAACACAATCGAAAACTGCAACACTTTGCTGTTTTGTTCCTTCATTTTCATCAACCCTTATCAGAGTTGAAGGAATTTTTAACACATCTCCTATTCCAGGAAGTGAAAATTCCAAAACAACTCTGTTTTCGTGAAGACTATCTCCTGCTCTTTTCAAAGCCATCCCGGAAAAACTGATATCCGTTGCCAGACAAATTATTTTTCCGGAGGAATTTCGCTCAATAACACTGACTACTATCGGAATTCTTTTTTCTTTTCTTCTATCAAATGGAAATTGACTCAGCATTTTATCACTCATACTCAACCTCATTTACCTACAATGTACTACAATGTGGTATAAATGTCAAATTCCAAAACACAAGTTACCCATTTATTTTCCCCGGGGACAATGATACATTAATATCAAACTGGAGTTTTTAATGAGCAGATTAACAGTCAAAGAACTACTTGATCATGGAAGTGAATCACTGAAAATTTGTCTTCTTGAGGGCTCAGAAGGTTTATGGCAGGATCTCTCCTCTTCAAGATATTTTAAAGCTGGCCTGATGCTTACAGGTGTTGATGTTAAGGATAAATACCAAAATGGTATTGTTATCCTTGGATTCACTGAAATTTCATATCTTGAAAATCTGAATAATGCTCTACTGGAAAGTGCCTGCAGGCTTCTGGTGGAAACTGAACCAGCATGTATAATTGTCACAAAAAATCAGGGAGTACCTGAAATACTTCTGAAAATGGCGAGAGATAACAATATTCCTGTTCTTTCATCAGGTCTGAGAACAGGAGATTTCCTTGATAATCTTGATCTTTTCATTGATGAACACACCAGAGAAATAACCAGAATTCATGGTGTACTTGTGGAAGTCCTCGGAATAGGAGTACTTCTGACAGGTCCCAGCGGTATTGGAAAAAGTGAGGCGGCTCTGGAACTTATAACCCGGGGACACCGACTTGTTGCAGATGACACTGTTGAAATACTTAAGCATCACCCTGATGTTCTTGACGGAAGAGGTATTCCGGTAATAAAACATCATATGGAAATCAGAGGACTGGGGATAATTAACATTCCTGATCTTTTCGGACCTGCAAGTGTAAGAGACAAGAAAAAAATTGAAATTGTAATTCAGCTTGAAGAATGGGATGGTCATAAAGAGTATGACAGGCTGGGAAATGATGATCATTCGGAAGAAATTCTTGGTATTACACTTCCACTGGTTATACTACCAGTCAGACCAGGAAGATCTCTTGGTACAATTATTGAGGTGGCAGCAAGGGATCAGTTGCTCAAACAAAGAGGGATAAACAGTTTTGAATTATTCCAGAATAAACTCAATCAGGCGCTTCATAACCAGTGCAGTGAGATGATCATTGAAGAGGATGTCGAATAAATCATGAAACTTGTTATAGTAACAGGACTCAGCGGAGCAGGTAAAACTGTCGTATTGCATTCTCTGGAGGATCTCGGATTTTTTGCTGTGGATAATTTACCCGTCCCTTTGACTGACGGTTTTGTTAAACTAATGGATGAAAAAGGTCATTTTGACAAAGTCGCCATTGCTATCGATATCAGAAATGCTGATTTTCTTGATCACTGGTCAGAAGTAAAAGAAACTCTTAATAAAAAAAATCATACTGTGGAAATTCTTTTTCTTGAAGCTGATAATGAAATTCTTCTTAACAGATTCAAGGCATCCAGAAGACCTCACCCTCTTGGTGGAGATACACTGATTTCAACAATTGAAAATGAAATAAACTTACTTAACACACTCCGTGATGATGTTTCAACTGTGATTGATACATCTGATCTGACTGTCCATGAATTAAGAAGTAAAATTTTCGGCATATTCAGTAACTATGAAAAACCACGTCTGATGATAAAACTGATGTCTTTCGGTTTTTCCAGAGGAGTTCCCATGGAAAGTGATATTCTTCTGGATGTGAGATTTCTTCCCAATCCATATTTCGTTTCTGAATTGAGAGAATATACAGGGGTTGACCATAAGATTCAGACTTATCTTGAAAATAAAGATGAATTCCGGGAATTTTATAGCAGATTTGAGGATTTTCTTAAATATCTCATTCCTCTTTATGAGAAAGAAGGAAAGAGCTATCTTACCTGCAGTATAGGCTGTACAGGAGGTAAACACAGAAGTGTTTATATAGTTGAAAAATCAGCTTTAACTCTAAGAAAACTTGGCTATAAAATTACGGTACAGCACCGTGATATAAGAACATATTGATAACTAAATGGAGATTTAAGTTGCCTAAAACTCATAAAAAAGAAGTGGAGTTAATCAATGAGCAGGGTCTGCATACCAGACCTGCCAAGATGTTTGTTGAAAAAAGCAGTAAATTTGAAAGTGAAATTGAAATTATTTTCAATGACTACGTTGCAAACGGAAAAAGTATCATGGGACTTTTGGGACTGCTTGCATATAAAGGATGCCGACTCATAATAAGGGCCACAGGTATTGATTCACAACAGGCTGTCGATGAACTTTCAGAACTTATTGAGACCGGATTTGATGAGCAGGTTCCAAAAAAATGAGTGAACAGAATATTTTCATCTCAGGCAAAGGTGTTGTCCCGGGCTTGTCCATTGGAAGAGCCTACATTGTGCAGCAAAAAGATATATCTGTAACAAAACGTGCCATTGATGAAACAGAAGTTCCACTGGAAATTCAAAGATTTAATATAGCAGTTGAGAAAAGTGCTCAGCAGATAGATCAGGTGAGAGACAGGATAGGAGAGGAATATAGAGATCCAGGACATATTCTTGAAGCTCACCGGATGATGCTCAAGGATGATGAACTAAGAAAAGATGTCACCAAAACCATCAAATCAGAATTGATTAACGCGGAATGGGCTATTGATAGAATTCTGGAAAAGTGGGAGCAAATCTTTCTCAGAGAAGAAAACGAATATCTTAATGAACGGCTGAATGATCTTCGATTTATAACTTATCGACTTTTACGAAACATGTCGGGACAGGATTGCCAGAGTTTTAATCCTCCGGTTGATGCTATCGTTGTAGCCAGTGAATTAAGTCCGGTTGAAACTATTCAACTTGGAAGAAATGCGATTTCCTCAATAGTCACAGAACACGGCGGATCAACCTCACATACTGTAATCATCGCAAAGGCTTTTGAAATACCTACGGTGGTCAGTGCAAAGGGTATTCTGGACACCGTGAAAAATGGTGATCTTATTCTGGTGAACGGAAACACTGGAGAGGTAATTATCAATCCTGATGTCATGCGTGTAAAACAGCATCGTAAAAACATGCAGCGTATTTACGCCATAGAACAAACCCTTATAAGTGAAAGTCATACTAAAGCTGAAACAACTGATGGAATACCGATTTCAATATACGCAAATATTGATTTTTCAGAAGAATCAGCCAAAGCACTCTCTCATGGGGCGGAAGGCATCGGACTATATAGGACGGAATTCCTCTTTCTTTCCAATCAAAAGGACTCATTCAGTGAGGAACTTCATTACTCAGACACTATAAACCTTTTTTCAGGGTGGAAATCCGGTCCTGTTACCATAAGAACGTTTGATCTGGGGGGGGATAAATTTCCCATTGAAGGCAGTTTTTCTCAGGAGGCAAATCCGGCACTGGGCTTGAGATCTATCAGGCTTGCGTTGAAATCGCGGAAATTACTTAAATCTCAGATTCGGGGCATTCTGAGAGCTCACTGCAATTTTCCTGATATTCCTCTTAAGATCATGTTTCCACTGATTTCATGTTTGGATGAACTTAGTGAAGCAAAGGATGTGTTTTGGGAATGCAGTGAAGAGCTCACTGCAGAAGGTCATGAAGTACCGGATAATATTGAAATCGGAACAATGATGGAGCTTCCTTCCAGTTGCATGATTAGTGATATTCTGGCCAAAGAAGCTGACTTCTTTTCAATAGGAAGTAATGATCTTATTCAGTATTCGCTGGCAGTTGATAGAGCCAATGATAATATCGCATATTTATACAGACCTCTTCATCCTGGGGTTTTGAGAATGATACACTTTTGCATAACTGAGGGTAAAAAAGCTGGAATTGATGTCAGTATATGCGGTGATATGGCAACAATACCAATAGGTGTTCTAATTCTTCTGGGGTTTGGATTGCGAATTTTTTCAATGCCGCCGGCATTCATTCCTCATATAAAAAAGCTTATCCGTTCAGTTGCAATATCCGAGCTTGAGGAACTTGCACTCAAAGCCCTCAATATGAAAAATCATAGGGAAATAGAAGAATTATTCAGGACAAGCATGAAAAATGGACTACAGGAGGAAATCTGGTCTTTATCTGAAGAGGATGAGGAAATATAGCAAATGAATTATATTACAATTGCAGTTACTGTACTGCCAAGTATACTTTTATTTCTTTACATATACACTCACGATGAACATCCTGAACCTAAATCGCTGATAACAAAAGTTGCCCTTGGGGGAGCATTAAGTGCTATCCCGGTATTTCTTTTTGTTATGCTGCTTAACAATTTCTTTGCTGTACCTGCTGATGCTATTGAAGGAAGCCTCTACACTGCATTCATCCAGGCTGCATTTCCTGAAGAATTCTTCAAAATGTCAGTTGTGATGCTTATTGCTTACGGAAATATTGCTTTTGATGAACCTTATGACGGCATTGTATACGGGGCTGCATCAAGCCTTGGTTTCGCCACACTTGAAAACTTTTTGTATGTGGGTCAGGGGGGATTAAACATCGCAATAATAAGAGCAGTTACAGCTATACCTCTTCATATTTTCTGCGGTGTTATTATGGGCTATTTTATTGGAAGAGCCCGGTTTACCAGAACATCACCAGTGTTATGGTTTGGTTTGGCATACCTTATTCCGGCAGCATTGCATGGATTCTATGATTTCGGAGCGTTTTTTGCTGATCGGACTGGGGATGAAGTTGGTGTAGCTGTTTTTGCTGGAACACTTGTCTTTACTATAATTATGGGAATAATTCTTTTAAAATCTCTGGAGAAAAACAATGTAAAATATATGGCTCATTTTTATGGAATTTCTCTGGAAAAGCTGAAGTCGGCTATTCCAAAGGGTGTATTGACTGAATCTGTTCTTCCCCAGATTATTAAGCTCTTAAAGGATGAACCCCAGAACCAGGATCAACTGGAAAGCTTTGAAAACAATTTCACGTTCAGCAGTGAATTGCAGGAAAAAATTTCATCATCTGAAACAAGAAAGACAAGGGGATTTGTTGGCTTTTTATATGCCTTTTTGGGTATTTCAATGGTAATCATCGGAGGATTTATCACCTCAGTGGGGGCTGTTCCTGAGGCTTTTCCACCTGTTGGTGAAAAAATGACGTTTTACTCTTCTCTTTCTTATATAATTACTGGCTTCTTTATTGTGATAAACGGACTGTTTTCCTTCAAAAAGGGTATGTTTCGAAATCGTAAATTACATCTTTCCAGGACCGTTAAAAACCGTGTTGGATTGTTTTCCGGATTTCTTCTGACACTATTTTCAGGATTTGGATTTGCCGGTACCTTTCTCAAGGACAGTAAATTCGATCTTAATGGTTTTATAACTCTTATAGTTATGACAATTTCAGGATTACTAATCTGGGGAATATCACTCTTTTCGAATAAAAAATCAGGCCAGAATATCTAAAAGAGAGCGGGTCATTTCATCAGCGGTTTTAATAACCGGAATCTGTGCAGCATGAAAATTTTCAGCCTGCATCATTGCAACAGCTTCACGGGAGAGGTCGATAGTATCCGAACTCAATGCAAGTTTATCACCCGCAACTTCAAGAGCTTTTGCATCATCAACTATTGATCTGCTTATATTTGAAGACGCGGCATACATTGTCATACCCGCCCGGGCAAGACCTGTAAGCGCATTTGAGTATACAGTATTCACAGTAAAACCTCCACAATACAGACATCGTCAGTTTTAACCGTTACTTGAATTTCTGGATATTAATAAGAATGTTATTTCAGTCTTCGGATTTCTTGGTATCTATCTTCCAGGACATTACGTCCAGCATCGGTATATACCGACATTTTCTGGCTTCCGGATCTTTAAGATGGAAAACTATACTCAGAATTACAAATTCGAGACCGGATAAAAAGAGAAATTCGGGCCATGCTCTTATAACAATCATGAAATAGATTGTTAAAGCATGAATCAGTAAATACCTTCTCTGCCATTTTATTGCTGGTGGTTTGAGTTTTGGTACCTTTAGGGAGGAAAGCATTCCCACAGCAATTATCACAGCCCATACCGCAAGAACCGTAAAAAGCCAGTGACCCGAGTTCATTTCAAGGGTACCCATGATTCTTTTATCATAAAAAGTAAATCCATACCCACTGGAAGGGACATACTTTAAAAGAAAAAGCACAGGAGACAAAATAAGACCTGACGCTATAGGCATTGGAAATCCCTGAAAAATATCATCAAACTCACCTGCCTGAGCAACAATATTGTATTTTGCAAGTCTCAGACATGAGGCAACGGCCCAGAAAACCCCAACTGCAAGTGGAATATATTCTCCTATACCATCCCTGAAATGAGGACTATACATGGATAACACAGCATATAAAATAACAGCCGGAGTTATACCAAAGGCAACAACATCGGCGAGAGAGTCTATTTCAAGCCCAAAACTTGAACTGGCCCCTATTTTTCTTGCTGTCATCCCATCAAATCTATCAAGAAGCATACTCAAAAAACCCAGCCAGGCGGCAGTGTGAATATTTCCCTTCAATGTCTGAAAAATTGCAATAACTCCCATGGAAAGACTTGTAAGAGTTATTAAATTCGGTACCAGATACTTATATCTACTGTTCATCAGTCACCATTATTATTATTCTGAAACAGGAGTTCGCCCGGTTTCGTATTTCCTTGCCATTAAAAATAGTAAATCACTCAGCCTGTTTAGATATTTAAGAATAGAGGTGTCACCATCCAGTGGTTTACTTTTTGAAAAAAGGCTTACAACCCTTCTTTCTCCTCTGCGGCATACAGTTCTTGAAAGATCCAAAAGAGAACTTGTATCATTCCCACCCCCAGGAACAATAAGTTCACCAGGGTTGAACCCAGCATCTTCCAGTGCAATAGCATGATTTTCCACGCGTGCTACATCTGCCGGTCCGATAAAGACAAGCTCCATATCCAGAGCACGATCAATTGCAAGTTCAGTGTTTATTCTGAAAAGATCCCTTTGAATTCTAATTAAAAGCTGGTTATCATCCTCATCCACTGAATTTCTGACAAAACCCAGCAATGAAGAAAGCTCATCCACAGTACCTATTGTTTCAAGCCTGATATGACTTTTAGGTAATTTAACACCACCAAGGATTGAGGTCATTCCTGAATCACCTTTTCCTGTAATAATGCTCAATACTGTAAACTCCTCTCAACATCTCAACTGAATAACATTAAATTTTATTCAAGTCAGTCAAATCTCAGGTAATCTGTATAAAAAAATGGCGAAAAAAGCAAAATATAATTTATTTTATCTTCTAAAGTTGAGTATTTTTGAAAAAAAGGAATTACCTGCTTATTTTCATAAGTGCTACACTAAAATCATCACCTACAGGATCAAGACTATCAAAAAAATTTTTCAATTTTTTTTGTAGACTGCATTGAGAATCACCTGTTTCAAAATAAAGCTCTTCCAGCATGGAAACTACAAATAATTCAGCTATAATGTATTCTCTAAGGTAATCATCAAGACCTGATTCATCCTTAGCATCATTGTATGGGGCTCCAAGCATCCAGGCAAGTGATGGATGAGATCTTGAAAGAACTGCATCTGCATCACTGCCATCCGGTGTTCTAAAATCAGATGGATTTTTATATAAATCATAAAGAGCAGCAGTATCAAGATCCACCATTGCTGCTTTTCTTTTCTCTTCCAGTGTTAATTCACCATATATTTCAGATAGATAGCTTCTGATTTCAGAATCACAACTGACCTGAGAAAAAGATACACTACCTTCAGAATCAACAATCAGGTGGGGAAATTTTGAAGTTATCTTTTCCGGAAGATAAACCCTGGCAAAATCAGGATAAAACATTGACACCATAGAATCCTGCAGATCATCGTCCACAAATCTTACAACATCTGAATCAGATAATTTACCATAGCCATCACTGAGAGTTACCAGAAAAAGACTTTCAAATTCATCCGGAGCGGGAGTGGAAAATACTGTCAACTCAAGAGGCTGACCATATCTCCATTGCCTTGTTATAATACCAGGATCGTTTGCAACACTATGAAAAGCACTCAGTATCTGAGCTTCAATTATTTCACCACCGTTTTTATTTACACTTCTGCAAAGTAGAGCTGGAGAATCACCTACGCATATACCATCAACTGTATTCGTTAAAAAATCATATCTCAGAAGACTAATCGTTGTAGCACCAAGGTTTTTGTATTTCTCATTTTCCACATTTTCCTTAAACCAGTCTGCAATATCATGAATATCTTCCGGAGATGTTTTTCTGCAAAAAGCTTCAATATCCCATTCCAGCTCTCTGCTGATATTTACAAGATCCCGATCCTTTTCTCTGGACTCACTGACACCGTCAAATGTAACAGCAATATGAAATCTTTCCTGTTCATAGGAAAAAACCGTTGCACTGTCATGAAGAGGGTGATTTCTATGTGGATTTTCCACATCATTTATCTTCATTTTAAAAAATGCATGCTCAATGTTTCTCATATATTTGGATAACTTCATATTTACCATCATTGGTTGTTAGACCATTGAATATAAAAAATGTTGCACCGCATTTCAATTGTAAACTTAGATTAGAAATTTATTTCTTTATTTCGGAAAATCATCAGTCTTTTTTATCCAGTTTTGATTTCAGATCAGAAACTTTTTGTTCAAGTTTGATCAGCCTGTCCCTAAGTATCTCTACTTCCTTGGAAATAAGAGCTCCAGGAAATTCAATTATGGAATGGATCTGCATCTCAACGTTTTTTTGCCATTCTTCAAATTTAACCTGATACATATCAATTTTTTCACGCAGATCATTCATTTTTGGAAAATCATTGACTTTCTGGTCAACTTCTCTCTTGACTGAATTTACAATTTCATTAGTTGAATTCGCCTGAGAGCGAATAAGCTCCACAAGACTCTTTAAAGGAAATATTTTCCATTTTTTTTCCTGATTTCTGATGATCTGAAGAAGAAAATCATGGGTCAGATCCTCACCCGAAGAATTTTCAATAATCTGAACCATTTCCCCGTTTTTAACAAGTTCACCGATTTCCTTCAGAGTGATATATGTGGAATCTGTTGTGTCGTAAAGTTTTCTGTTTGGATATCTCTTAATGATTCTAAGGTCTTTAGTGCACATTAAACATCTCCCTCTGAATCAGTAACTCCCACATTTATTCCAGGGAAAAAACTGAAAGTGAGTAAATTTTACAGGTTAAAATCTTAACAATAAAACCCGTAGTAAATATGTATCATGACACAAACCATTAAACCATCAGTAAATACTCTGATTGAACAAAAAATAACTCTCAAAAATGTTTTGAAGCTGCACTTCGATTCCTGCAAAGAGAACTTTTGTTTTTCTGCATGACATAACTGTTTTTCCATTTGCATAACATTGACCAAAATACATGCCAGGGGGTGTAATCACTTTAAATCCATTTATCTCCGAAATTTTTTTTGTATACATTTCAACAATTTTATTTCTTTGCAGATATTCATCTGCAGGACAACTTCCTGAACAGTAAATCATAATCTCATTATGATTTTTTAAAACTACTGATATTTTGGCGTTTTCTAAATCAGGGTATGGTATACAAACTCCATTTGAAAGAGTGATCCTGCTGCCACCCAAAAAAAACTTTTTTCCTTTAAATATCATAACTCTTCTGAATCTTTCAATTTCAGATACAAGTTCGTTCTGTATTTCCTGCAGCAATTTTATTTCTTCCGGATTTTGCTGAAAGTATTTAAGAATCAACTCATATTCTCCCACATACAATCCGGTATTTTTTAATTCAGTATTCAAAATATATCCAAGTTTTAATCTGATTATCTCCATACTTCTTCTGAAGAATATTTTCTGTGAAATATCAAATCGCTTTAATCTTTCAAAACCGGAAGAAATCCATTTCCCCGAAAAAGATACTGCAATATTGAAAAGATGAAAATTATCAACTGATTCAATATAGTATATATATATATAAAAGAATTTTCCTCCATAATGGAACCTGAACATTTTACCGCTGTTTTCCACAAACACCTGATTTTGGATTTCACTCCAGTCCAAACCATCCAATACTTCAATTTTTGATGTAAAGTTAAGTTTTACTGCCTTTTCCAAAGGATTCACAGCTACTTTTAATGATCTTTCTCCATGCTTTACCCTGAATTTTATTACCAGAGGATCCTTTTCTTTCAGTTTTATGTAACCATCATATTTCAAACGCGAAGACTGGGAAATTCCTCCTTCAAAATGTTTGATAAAATTTTTACCCAAACCACAAACATTAAATTTACTGTATTTTTTACCTTTAACACAGGGTTTAGAATCTACATCCTTTCGTTTAATTCCTTTTTGAATCACTACCGAACTGTAAATACAGTTTTCCGATGTTCCGGAAATTACAGATGTAAAATCATTTACAGAATTCTCATATGGAGAATCCACTACCTGTATACTTTCAAAGGTTGATCTTTTTAGCAGTTCAGCATCCAGTCCAGGGATATGTACAAAATAGTCATGTCCGGAAATTACAGATGAGAGTATTTTCAATAATCCAAAAAAATAAAACATATTTGCCTCACATTCTAAACAATAATTTGTCTCTTTTTATAAATATATCCATTCCTTCTTTAGTCTTTTCCTGCTGTATTCCCTGAGGTTTATCGGGATTGTTCAGTATCACCCTAGTTTTCCATTTTACTCTATTTCTGAATACCCTGCCCAGTGAACTTTTTCTTCCGTGATGACCTGATTTCAGAAGGTCAACCTTTAATTCCGGGTAAATTTTTAAGAACTCACCTTCACCTTCAATTTTTATGTCACCCATTAGAAGAATTGTTTTGTCTGTTACTCTAATCAATAAAACCATAGAAGAATTGTTTGTTGAAAACAGTGAGCTACTATAGGAATTTTTAGAAACCGGAGAAAACGCCTCTATAGAGATTCTGCCAAATTTCAGAAAACCATTTCCATGCCTGAAATTAACCGAAGGACATTCTTTTCGTATATTTTCCCTGTCATCCAGTTCACCGTTATCAAAAACATTCTTTATATAAAAATTTTGGCAATACCATAGAAAATCACGATAATGATCACTGTGATAATGGGTTATAAATACTGCATCAAGAGTAGTTACTCCTTTTTGCATGAGATCATAACCGGCTTTTTTATTTCCGGGATCAATCAAAAGACTGATGTTTCCTCTTTTTAAAAGTATTGATTCTCCATGGTTTGACGCATAAAAAGTAATAAGCGTCTCTTCATTTTTCCCATTTGACAAGTTTATTGCTATCACCACAAAAGCAAGAAATGAAATTACCAGTAACCTGATTCTTATCACACCTCTAAAACATGAAGATATTGATACAGAAACCACTGAAAACAACCATAGCAAAAAACCATAATCCATTGATATATTTTCTGTTTTCCATAATATCCAGTTAGGTATTTTTTCAAACTGATTATAAAAAGCTTTCAGTAATTCCATGGGAAGAGGAAGCCAGTATGAAAATGGTGCAAGAACAATGGAAACTGGAATAAACACTGCTGTGAAAACAGGTAAAAATACAATATTTACCCAAAGAGACATTGGTGAAACAGTGTTGAAATGAACGAATACAATAAGTGTACTTGTAATACTGGCTCCTGAGCAGACAAGTAAATATTTCATTTTGTTATCACCACTGACACCCATAACAAGGATAATAATACCAACTGCTGCAAAACTCAGTTGAACCCCTGGAAGCATCAATGACCACGGAGAAATAAAAAATACCGTCCCAAGTGCAACAAAATAAAACTCTCCGATTGTTCCATATCCTAATGATTTTTTAAAGATAATAAAAAGGCTACTCATTATCCCGGCACGAATACTTCCCCATGCCTTTCCGGTGTAAAATACATATATCCAAATCAGGGGTAGAACAGTAACAACTGTTATAGTTTTTTTCTGAAATCTTTTAATTTTATTTAAAATATTAAAAATCAGTCCTGATACAAGCATCGCAAGTGCACTGAGAACACCCACATGTAAACCACTTACAGCGAAAACATGAGAAAGCCCAAGTCTACGGAACATCAGTTCAGTTCTCAGAAATGGTCGTTGACCCGTATACATGGATTTCACAGGATGAACTCTGGATTTATGATGATATACGTTTTTATAATCAACGGAATTACTCAGATTTACTTTCATCATAGATGAAATACAAAAGTCAGCCTTAAAAGTTTTGATACCTGTTCTGGTGATTGCAGTAAGTTTATTTTTATCCTTACTGCAACGGAGAATTACAGCATTTGATTGTTCAAATACTTCAAGGTGCCACCACCACAGATGAAAAAATGAAAATCCCACTAAAAATCCCAGGATTACAAGTAGTTTACCAGAGTGTCTTTTTATAAATATAAATGCCGGAAGTAAAAACAGTGCACTGATGTAGCAGATACTGAAATAAAAACCCCCGATTGCCGCAAGAATTAGATAGGATAAAATTCCACTCATACTGATATTTTCTTCAATTTTTTATTTCTGTTTCAGTTTATATTGAAAAAAAAGCAGTGTAGGATATGTTTTCAGAGTTTTAACCACGTTCAGGGAACATGAATTATGGCTGAAGAACTGAATACTCAAGAGGATTTTTCATTTTACAGGAAGCTTGTGAAATATATAATTTATGGGCTCAGTGCTGCTTTTGCTTTCTGGATTTTCATAAGCATAACAATACAGGTATTCTGGCCTGAAAAAGCTCCAGCTGTGGAAACAGATCCTTCTCCTGAAAAATAGCTGTAAGATTAATTATTTTTATTGATTTCAATAATGGGGAAAAAAAGGGGCAGAAAAAAACTCTGATTCTAGTCTGGTGGAGCGTAGGAGGTAACCCATCTTGTATAGCTTACCACCACTTCATATGGAGGATAATCCATCGGTTGTGAAACCAGAACTATCCTGTTTGAAGAAGCCTTATAGTCAAAACCATTTGATCTCGAACGTGGAATAGCATCATAACTGGTATCAAGAGGATCAGCAGCATTCTTTCTTTCTATTGCCACAGCCAAAGAAATAGGAATAGGTCTGTGCTGAAGAATAATAGGACTTGCTGCTCCAGCCATATCTTCAATCATAAGCTGCATAGTAGTTGTAAGATCATTCTGACAAAGTGAAGACAGAATTCCTCCTGTGGCATTAATAACCTGCTGATAACCATATGGCGGTGAAAAGCCACTGGAATCTTCGGGATTATCGCTGCATGCATCATTGTCATCAGTCTGCAGAACATGAAGACCATAAGCTATAAGTTCATTATCCTGAGCAAACTGTATATAAGGATTTACAAGAGGATCACATACAACAGGATCCCATGCTTCATCATTTGTGGCACCCATGCAGTAGTATACTTCATCACATTCACTGTGATTCCACATATCGGAATAACCCTGACACTGGAGCATAGTTGCAGTATCAGTAAGAACATTCATACAACCCATCATGTCACTTTCAAAACAACCGGAGAAATAGTGGCAATCAGAAGCTCCCGGAGTATCGGGACACATATCATGCTGATCAACTTCATTTGCATTTTCATCGGACATGAAAACCACTGTTCTTGCAGCCGATGGTCTGTAATAAACATCACTATCCTGTGTTGGAGGCATGTGACTCTGCACAGCATCCTGCATTTGCGAGAGTCCCATTTCAATTCCACCGTCGCTGCTGTTTGACCCAGCCGGATCCATCAGACACTCTCTGAATCTTTCATCATCACCTGACACACCACTACTAAGCCATCTGTTTCCAGTTTCATTAGTTCCAGTGCAGCAGTCTCCTGGATTTCCCTCAGTCATATCAACAACACACATTCTCCAGTGGAGATTATACTGTGAAGCAACTGTAAGAAATGTATTGGAAGCTGAAGAAAGCTTTGACTGATTATCACTCATCGAACCACTGGCATCAATAACCCAAACAATATCAACAGTTGCTTCTTCCGCCAGATACTGTTCACATTCATTTTCAACAGTATCAGAAGAAGAGGCTAGACACATTCCCCCAGCACTGTCAGCAAGATGGAAATTGACATTGTCTCTGGACTCCCAGTCTGACCTGGATGCAACACCACCCATGACAACACTCTGGCTTGAATTTGTACGCTGAACCATGAATGAAATAATGTTATTGGTACTGTCGGTTCCAAAGGGGCTATTTATTGTATTTGGAAATTCAGAAAGATCTCTTCCTAAAAGCAGTGCTATTATCCTGTTTCGAAGAATACCCTGATTGGAAGCAGGACTTATTTCAAGACTGACAATAACATTTACCACCTGCTCAAGACCTGTATGACTGTAATTCACATTTCCAGTAGCAATAGAACGGACTGTACCCAGTGTTCCAAGAGCTGTAATTATATCCTGAACTTCCAGATAAATATTACTGTCTGAAGGTTCTCTGGAAACAACAAAACCGGCAAAAGCATTTTCTGCATCAGTGAGATCAAAACCGGCAGCACCTTCTATCCCGGCGGCATTTGAAGGATTCATTTCAGTAAAGGTACTATCAAGTTCTGTTGCAATCTGGAAGAGGTTCAAAGAATGTTTTTTATAAGATACCAACTTGCGTCCACCTGTTGTTTCACTGCCAGTATTACAGATAAACGTACTTTCCATTCCATCCAGAATACCATCAGCATCTGTATCCTGAATATGAGGATCTGTCTCACCTTGAAGGCATTGTGCATTGATGCAAATTCCTTTTTCCTCATGACATACAGATTCCGGATCTGCACAGGTTCCACTGCAAACCAGAGGGTTATCTTCACATTCCCCCAGTTTACCGTCACCGTTACGATCTTCCTCACCATCAATTACTCCATCATTATCACTGTCGCGATCAAGATAATCCGGTGTTCCATCACCATCTGTATCCACAGGATCGGTATTGATATCACCATCACCAGATTCAATAACATCAGGAACTCCATCATTGTCACTATCCTGATCAAGGTAATCTGCAACTCCATCATTATCTGTATCAAGAGAACACTCACAGCCTTCATGACCATTGGATATTGAGTCACCATCATCATCCAGCAGGGGATTACACTGCGTATTTGTAACCTCAGTACAGTGAGGATTTGTATGGTTATTTATCGCAATATTATTGGTTCCATTATTGCTGTTATTGAACGAGTTGTTTGATGAAGAACTATCATCACACCCGTTGAAAATCAGTAACAAAGTCAAAATCAGTGGTGTTATTCTTACAGACATCAGTTACCTCCAGGTTGATAAATCACAGTTCTATGATTCTTACCCGAAAAATCGATTTTTACAAAGGAAGTGAATTATTTTTCTTATTTTTTTTAATATCAGGAAAAAAGAGGGTAGTTGAAGTGGCTGGTTCTATTCTTCTTCAAACTCAGCATCAATAACATCATCCTTGGGAGGATTGGAAGAACCTGAAGAGGCAGAAGGATCTGCTCCAGGTACATTTTCATACATAGTTTTTGACATGTTCTGAGCAGCAGTGTTAAGTTTTTCAAATGCTTCATCAAGTTTCTGGATATCATCACTATCCATTACCTCTCTAGCATTTTTCATTTCAGTTTCAACGTTAGCCTTCTCTGCCTCAGGAATCTTGTCGCCACTTTCCTTGATAAGTTTTTCAAGACTAAAAATAAGATTTTCCAGTTTATTGCGCTTATCAATCAGTTCACGACGTTTTTCATCTTCAGATGCATTTGCCTCAGCATCCTTAACCATGTTTTCAATTTCAGCATCACTCAATCCACTGGAAGCGGTTATTGTGATGTGCTGCTTTCTGTTTGTGGCCTTATCCATAGCACTGACATTCAGAATACCATTTGCATCTATGTCAAAAGTAACTTCAATCTGGGGAACACCTCTTGGTGCTGGAGGAATTCCATCAAGGTTAAATTTTCCCAGAGTTCTGTTATCCTTTGCCATGGGTCTTTCACCCTGCATTACGTGAACTTCCACACTTGTCTGGGAATCACTGGCAGTTGAAAAAACCTCACTCTTCTTTGCAGGAATCGTTGTATTTCGAGGGATAAGAACTGTCATTACCCCACCCAGTGTTTCGATACCCAAACTGAGGGGAGTAACATCAAGAAGAAGAATATCCTTCACCTCACCACTTAAAACTCCGGCTTGAACAGCTGCACCCATCGCTACAACTTCATCGGGATTAACACCTCTATGAGGTTCTTTTTCAAAATATTCTTTAACTTTTGCCTGAACCAGAGGTATTCTGGTGGAACCACCAACAAGAATAACCTCATCAATCTGAGTTTTGCTCTTTTTAGCATCACTCAATGCTTTTTTACATGGTTCAATGGTTCTTGCAACAGTATCACCTATGAGCTGTTCAAAGGTGGAACGTCTAAGTTTAATCTGAAGATGTTTAGGACCGGTTGCATCCATTGTAAGGAAGGGAAGATTAATTTCAGTTTCCTGTGTTCCTGAAAGTTCTATTTTTGCTTTTTCGGCAGCATCCTTCAGACGCTGCATCACCATTTTGTCCTTGGAAACATCAAGACCGGTATCCTTTTTGAATTCATCCAAAAGCCATTCCATAACCAGTCTGTCTATATCATCACCACCAAGGTGGGTATCTCCATTTGTGGAAATTACTTCAACAACATTTTCTCCGATTTCGAGAATACTGATATCAAAAGTACCACCACCGAAATCATATACTGCCACAACCTGATCCTTGCCTTTATCCAGACCATAAGCCAGTGCAGCAGCAGTAGGCTCATTCACTATTCTTTTAACATCAAGCCCTGCTATTCTACCAGCATCCTTTGTGGCCTGTCTCTGGGAATCGTTGAAATATGCCGGAACTGTAATAACAGCTTCATTTACGGATTCACCAAGATATTCTTCAGCAGCTTTTTTCAATTTCATCAGAATACGTGCACTTATCTCCGGTGGAGCAAATTCCTTATCTCTTATTGAAATCCGGACATCTCCATTTGATGCACTTTTAACTTCATATGGAACTTTAGGAAGTTCCCTCTGTATTTCATTGAAACGCATACCCATAAATCTCTTTATTGAGTAGACTGTATTTTCCGGATTTGTAATTGCCTGTCTCTTGGCGATCTGACCAACAAGAACCTCACCCTTGTCATCAAAAGCAACAACACTGGGTGTTGTTCTGCCACCTTCTTCATTAGGGATAACTTTTGGTTCTCTGCCATCCATAATTGATACACAACTGTTTGTTGTTCCAAGATCTATTCCGATAATTTTTCCCATAGTTTCCTCCAAAGGACTGCCCTCAAGGCATATCCGAATCATTTACAACAGAGAAACTAATCACAGTCTTTTGTGCGTCAAGGCTGAAAACTTAATTTTTAATTAAAACTTTTAACTTTTTTAGAGCAATCCTTTGCGTAACAGTATAATCCTATTGTGCCAGACAATCAGTAAACTTAAAAAACATCAGAGTCCTAAAAAGTAGTGAACAGAAAAAGAAAATAACTTCTGGAGGGAATAACCTTTGAAAGCGGCAGAAATGCCTATTTGGAAGCAATGGACTTTATGAGGGAAACTATCACATCTTTTTCCTGATCAGAAATAAGGGAATATCCGGTGCCATTATGAGAAAAGACAGCAACTGTTCTTCCACCAGGAGTTTCAGTAAGTATTTCATCAAGATCGAGTTTGGTAATAATACCAGGCGATTTAATCTCTGTAATGCCAGGCATCATTCTGGGGTTGAACATAAAAAGAGTGACTCTTCTTCCATGAATTGAATAAATCAACTTTATGGCATCATTTCCCGCAAACTGACTGAGTCTTCCTCCCACCATGCCACCTCCCCATGATGCAAATTTCGGAGGAGGAGTATAAAGACCTGTTTTTCCACGATACCATTCTGCCAGTTGATCAGGATCCTCACTTCTTTTTTCAACCGGACCAGGTCTTACGTGTTCGACAACAAGATTTTCCATAAGTCTCGGATTAATAACCCTTTTTCTTAATTTCCTGTATTTGGGGGAAAACTTGTTACTTCGGATAGTATCATTCTCCATAGATGCCTGAGCGAGAACAAATGAATCATTTTTAGTTGAGGTACATATCTTCTCATCTCTGGATATGGATGGTTTGATAAGTGAATAAACCCCAATGATTGAAAACACAACCACCCCAAGAGATGCGGCTAGTTTTAAACCTGTAAAAGCCCAGATTTTTCTTTTCTGGCCTTCCAGAGATCTAAGAATTCTGGATCTGAGTGCTGCTGGAGCCCGTTCCAGTTTTATTGAAGAAATTGCCTGTTTTAACTGAGTTTCCTCTTCCATAATAGACTTGCATCTGGAACAACTGGAAATATGCTCATCAATTTCAATTCTGTCAGCATCTGAAAACTCATTATCCAGATAAAGACCAATCAATTTTTCAGCTTCTCTGCAATTCATTTTACGCTCCCAAGGGAAATAACTTTACCCATATCAGAATTTATTTCACCAGCAGATTCTGTAAGGATCTCTCGCAGTCTTTTTCTGCCTCTATAAAGTCTGCTCATAACTGTACCCACCGGACATCCTATGATATCCGCGATTTCCTGATAACTGAACTCATGAATGTCACTCAATATCACCGGAAGTTTAAAATCAGGGGGAAGTTCATCAATAATTTTTTCCAGTTCTCCAAGAAAAACTTTCCGTTCTCCTGAAGTTTCATCCTCCTCATATCCTCGTACAGGCCTTTCCTCATCTATAGGAAAATACATGGAATCACGCCTTTTTTTCTCTCTATAGGCATCATAAAAAACCCGGGTCATTATTCGGAACATCCATGCTTTAAAGTTTGTTCCTGTTTCAAAGGTATCAAAATATTTAAAAGCTTTCAGATAAGCATCCTGAACAAGATCCTGAGCAGAATCAGAATCTCTTGTAAGCTTCAGAGCAGTACCATAAAGACTGTCCATAACAGGTATAGCCAACTCCTCAAACTCTCTTGATTTGTCTTTTTTATTCCAGCCAAACAAAACATCACCTCCCCGGTGAAAATAAATCTGAACAGTTGATAACGCACAAAACCAACTGATAATACCCATAACTGATGTCTACTCAATGTTATTCCATAAAAGTAATCATTTTGGTGGATTTAAGAAAAAAACATGGGTACATTATCCCTTATTTATGGACACCACCTGTAAACTAACAGGTTTTCCATTCTTAATTTTACTGAATCTGAACTGAATTTTGGAAAAAATTTCCATAAAGTGGCAGGAGATCTGATATGGATATGGATTTTTCACAAGTAAAATCAAAGTTTTTAACAGCAGCTTTAAGAGTTGTAAATGATCCAAGGGTAATGAAGTTAATAAGTCATCCCACCGTTATGAACATGGTGACAAAGGGATTGAACTTCAAGGATAAAATTGATGCAACGGTTAAAATCTGGAAGGAGGATAACTGACCCCGTATTTCTCTATTTTGTTATTATTTACAGATTTTTTTACCGCGGAATATTATCCAAGACATACTGAGGCCAATAGGCGGGATCCATTCCAAATTGAACCAGAAATGCATAAACCCATCTTTCAACACCAAAAGCTACACATGCGGTTCCGCTTTCTTCTCCACCGGCACTTATGGAAAATCTGTTTCCAAAAAAGGTCTGATGCCAGTTAAATGAAGCTGCTGCCAGAGAGTGATCTTCTCTGAACGGAAGGTGCAACCTCAGTTCATATTTTGTTTTATGGCTCAGTTGATAAAAAGTCTGTCCACTGTAATTATTTACAAAAAACGGATCACTGGCAGTTTCAATATGAGATTTCATTCCGATCCTGTCCACCAGTTCCATCACAGGTTTCATAGCAGTCTTTCTAAGCTCATCCACTTCTGATGAGGGACCAACAAAAATTATCTCTCTCATATGAAAATCCCACAACCTTTCCAGAGTTTTCATATTGGAGCTTTCATACCTGAAACATGGTCCGATGGCTGTTCTTCTGACGACACCATCAAGTTTTTCTCCTTCAAGTGCCTGATACAGATGAAAACACACTGCCGGAGAACAGACATGCTCTGTTTTCTCAGTAACTTCAGATAAATCCATATCACCTTCATCAGAATATCTTTTACTGAATTCAGTAATTTTTTCGGCATCCTCAATAAGATGTGTAGCCAGTGTTATGTGATGAGGAAAACTCGCAAAATAATCAGCTTTACGAAGAGTTTCCATACTTATCAGCGTTGGAAACTGAATGGGTCTGGCTCCATAGCCATCGGCTATTTTGACAAACTCAGCATCGAAAAAGTTATACAGATCTGCTGCTTTGTCATCAAGAGAAACTCTGCCGGTCTCATATTCATGAACCCATCCCCTGCTGATCATTTCATCATAAACATCAGTTTTGCCCGGAACCTGTCTTTCTCTTTGATCGAAAAGAATTTCCTTTTCCACCTCGAGAAAACCCCTTGAAAAACCTCTGATCATTTTTTCCATTTCAATCTGAATTGATTCTTCATCAGAAAATTCATCGCAACTGAATCTGATAAGCGGTCGGGAATTTTCTTCCGGAATAATTTCAACAGATTTTACACCTTTTCCTGCATACACAAGCTTTTCTTCAAGTGCTGTCTTAACCGTTGGTTTCAATTTTAGGGGGGAAATAAATTCATGGTTCTTCATAAGATAACTTCCTCATTTTTGTGGATTTGTAATATAAATGGAACTATTCGCTAAATCCCTTAAGAACTTTTGCTCTTGAAGGATGTCTGAGTTTTCGGAGAGCTTTAGCTTCAATCTGACGAATTCGCTCTCTTGTAACAGAAAAATCCTGCCCTACTTCTTCAAGAGTATGATCGCTTCTGGCTCCAATGCCAAAACGCATCCTGAGTACCTTTTCTTCTCTTGGACTTAATGTTGACAGAACTCTTCTTGTTTGTTCTTCCAAACTTCTGGCAATTACTGCATCCTGAGGAGCTATAACACTCTTATCCTCAAGAAAATCACCAAGATGACTGTCTTCTTCATCTCCAACTGGTGATTCGAGACTGATGGGTTCCTTTGCTATTTTAAGAACCTTCAGAACCTTATCTGCAGGAATTTCCATTCTGTCGGCGATTTCCTCCGGAGTAGGCTCTCTCCCCAGTTCCTGAACTAGTAATCTGGAAACTCTGTTCAATTTATTAATTGTTTCTATCATATGAACAGGAATACGAATAGTACGTGCCTGATCAGCAATTGATCTGGTTATTGCCTGCCTGATCCACCAGGTGGCGTAGGTTGAAAATTTGTAACCGCGGGTATATTCAAATTTATCAACCGCCTTCATAAGACCGATATTGCCTTCCTGAATTAAATCAAGAAACTGCAAACCCCTGTTTGTATATTTTTTTGCGATACTTACAACAAGTCTTAAATTTGCCTCGACAAGTTCACTTTTTGCATTTTCAGCCTGAATTTCTCCGGCCTTAATCTTGTGGTAGGTATCCCGAAGTTCCATTGAGCTTAATTCAGCTTCTTTTTCTACCTTGTTTATTGTTTTCTGCATCTCACGAATGCGACGCTCAAATTCCTGAATTTTTTCAGAACTGAATCTATGGGTTTTCGTTTCATGACCTTTTGCAGATTTGGCAAGAGATTTAATCTGCTTAACATCAAGACTGGTAAGTTTTTCCATATCAGTGATGCATTTTTCAGATTCCTGAATCTGATTCAGAAAAGTTTTCATCCTTTGAACAATGGTCTGAATCTGCTTTTTTGTCAGTTTAAGTTCACAAAGAGTCTGGAAAAGTTCCTGTTGAGATTTTTCCAGTTGAGTAAGATTACGCCTCTTAAGAATGTTTTTAATTGAAAAATCTATCTTACTTCTGCCTCTGCTTTGTGTTTCAAGCCGGGTTATATCTTTTTTGAGTTTTTTAACCTTCTCGATAAGACGTACAATAGAATCCTTCTGAACATTTTCATCAGCATCGGGTGCTTCATCATCAAAGCGCCTGGTAACTTCTCTCACTCTGATTTTTGATTTTTTAAGAAGTTCCCCAAGGGTAATTATCTCCTGAACAGCAAGTTGGCTGTTCAGTACAACCTCGAGAACCTGATTTTCGCCTTCTTCTATCCGTTTAGCGATATCCACTTCCCCTTCTCTTGTCAGGAGAGCAACTTCGCCCATTTTCCTCAGATACATTCTTACGGGATCATTGCTGTGTCCCACATTGACTTCTTCGGTTTCCTTGGATTCATTAAATATTTTTTCTTCCTCATTCTCAACAACGCTTACACCTGCATCGGAAAAGATTGAGTATATTTCATCAAGTTGATCTGCTTCAATATCTTCGGGAATTATCTCATTCAATTCCTTGTATGTCACAAATCCCTTTTCCTTGCTCTTCATAAAAAGTTGGGTAGCAGCTTCCTTTACTATGAGTTGATCATTGAAATCATCATTTTCAAAGTCATCACTATCATCTGAAACCGGTTCAGGATGCTGAGAAACTTCCTCTTTTTTAGTTTTTGGAGTCTGTTTTTTAACTCCCTTTTTCGCAGGTTTCTCTTCGGTTTCTGATACTGATTTTACAGTTTTGGAAGAACGCCGGGGTTTTTTCTCAACTACTTTAACAGCTTTCTTTTCCTCTTTTACAGCCTTTTTTGGTTTTTCAATTTTCTCCACTTTTTCTTCTTTTTCAGAAGTTGGAGCTTTCTTTTTTGAGGCTTTCTCAATTGAGGTCTTCTTTTTGGAAGAAGCTGCCTTTGTTTCTTTTTTCTGTTCCCTGGATTTTTCCTGAACCTTCTTTGTACTTTTTTCTGCCATCTATCGTTACCTCTCAGGAGTTATTCTGTTTTATTCGGAGTCGCTCTAAATTCAATTTTTCATTCAATAATCCATGTAACTTGTTATTATCTCCCTCTTTTTTTGCATCCATAATCTGGAAATCCAGTAATTTAATTCTATGTCTCAGTGATAAAACTGTTATTTTATTCATTATCTCAGCGAAAACTCCTTCCAGATCAATATTGTCTTTGAAAGAATCCTTCGCAGATTTGAATTCCGCCATAAGGTAGTCACCTAAAAAAGAACCCATATCCGCTTCGATACCGGGACCGTTCTCCATGAAAGTTCTGAGAAGATCCTTGGCAAGGTTACCTGCAAACATTTCTTCCATACCGGATTTTTCAAGTGATGGAAGTTTGTTTTCTGTATCCTTGAAATACAGAGCAAACAAATGCATAAGCGCAGTCAACTCAGATCGCTCCTCCATGTTCAGGGTCTTAATAGCGAGTTTTTCAGTTTTTGGAATAATATTTTTTTCAGGTCCGGTAACATTTATTCTTTTAAGGTAGGATTTTACAGCTTTAATGTCCACATCAAGAAGTATAGAAATATGCTCCACGTATACATCTCTGAGGTTCTCAGGGAGTATTTTCCATAATGGTTCAAGATTGTTTAAAGATGCTACCCTTTCAGAAACCGGTTTTTCTCTCCCGGGGAGAGTAATGTCAAGATAAGTTTCAATATGAGGACGAGCTTTGGAGATAATATCAACCAGATAATCTCTGCCATGGTTCCGTATTATACTGTCTGGATCCTCTTTTTCAGGAAGAAGAACTGTATGTCCAGACATTTCTCTGGATACAAGAAGAGGAATCGTTTTCAGCGCAGCAGATTTTCCAGCGATGTCACCATCAAACATTATATGAAGTTCCTTGGAAAAACGTCGTATCAAAGCGAGCTGTTCATCTGTGAAAGCAGTTCCCAGAGGTGCAATTGCAGAACTAATTCCAGCCTGATGACAGGAGACCACATCAAGATTTCCTTCCACCAGAACCGGAACTGATTTTTCTCTTAAAATTGCAGGCCTCGCCAGATTTATTCCAAATAAACTTTTTCTTTTCAGAAATACAGATGATTCAGGAGAATTTACATATTTCCCCTCTTTTCTTTCTGAATCAAGTATTCTGCCTGAAAATCCACAAACTCTCCCACTGGTATCCAAAACTGGAAACATAAGTCTGTGTCGAAAAAAGTCGTAATAGTTACCTGAAGTTCCGGGTTTTATCAATCCCAGTTCCAAAGCACCTTTAATCATTCCCCTAGAGGATAACTCAATTGTCAGAGAATCCCATGAATCCATGGCATAACCGATTCTGAATCTTCTTGCTGTTTCCATGGTTATTTTTCTGGATTCAAGATAATTTCTTGCAATTGCACCAGCGGGTATTTCAAGTTTATGGGCAAAAAAATCGGTAACAAAGCTGTTGATATGGAAAAGATGTTTTTTGTATTCCTGTTCTTTCCGGAGACCTTCTTCTTTTTCCGGTTCTGCAGTTTCAAGAGTAATTCCAGCTTCAAGTGCGAGTTTACGAACTGCATCGCCAAAACTAATTCCATCATACCTCATGACAAAATCAAAAAGATCTCCTTTTGCCCCACAGCCATAGCAGATATAGAATTTTTTGTCTGGATGAACATAAAAACTGGGGGTTTTTTCATCATGAAAGGGACATCTGCCCTTAAGCTGCACACCAGATGGTCTAAGAGGAACAATCCTCCCCACATAATCAGCAATATTAATTGCCTGTCGAATCTCATGCAGGTTCTGTGTGCTGTAAAGCAATATTATGTCTCCGATGAATATATTTCCAGTGAAGTTGTAATACTCAGTATCTGTACCATTCACGTAGTATTATGTTTCCAGGTTCTGTAAAATCAAATTTTCTGACGAATACATACTGAATTAAAGGAAGGAAATATAAAAAACCCTGAAACAAAGTCAACTCCAATGAAAAAAGTTATTTTTTATATTGCTTTTTAAAAATTACTTTTTATGTTTGCAAACAAAATCGAGAGTGTTATTCACATTGGTTGATTCAATGTTGACCTCTTTACTCTTCTCTGATACACCAAGCTGACCTGCCTCAATTTTTTGGCTGGCATTTATGGAGGCATTTTGTCTTTAGGAGGTAATCTGTGAGTATTAGAATACCGTTTCAAACCCCTGATGGTCCGCAGGTTAGCGGCGGAAAGCAACTGAATACTCCTGTTGCTCAACCACCTCAGGCGGTTTCAAATTCACAAACCGAGAACAAACAGACTGAGACTTCGATGGGCGTTCCTCAGAAAAATAAAGGCAACTCTCAGGGTGGATGCGGAGGCGACAATCCATTTATGAGTTTCGGACTTCTGGCTGTGATGATGGTTGTGTTTTATTTTTTCCTTATCCGTCCTCAGCAGAAAAAACAAAAAGAGCATCAGGGACTTTTGAACGCATTAATGAAGGGCGATAAGGTAGTAACCAGCGGTGGAATTCTTGGAACAATCGTTTCCATTAATGACCGGATTGTAACCCTGGAAGTAGGGGATAAAACAAAAATTAAAGTCCTGAGACATTATATTCAGGGTAAACAGATGGACAATAAAGGTGCTGACAGCAACACTGACAGCGGCAGAAAAAAGGAATAAACGGGGTTTAGAACCATGGAACGCAAGTGGTTTTGGAGAGCATTTTTCTTTCTTTTCGTAGCAGTTTTTTCGGCAGTTTATCTTCTGCCAACTTTTGTAAGTGAGAAAAAACTGCCAGGATTTATCAACAAGACTTTCACCAAAAAAGTCCTTCAAGGTCTTGATCTTGCTGGTGGTGTTCACTTGGAATATGCCATTGACACCGACATTATCATAGAAAACCAGCTTGATAACTTTGCTGAGGATATCAAGGTAAGGCTTCAGGAAGCCTATGGTGAAAAAAACAAGGCAAAATCAGAGTATTTTGATATCAATGTAAGAGGTTCACGGATTGAACTCACTTTCAAAAAATCAATTGATAGCAAAAAACTCGATAAAGCTGTTGATGGATACACAGATCCTCGAGATCCGAGACTTATTAAAACCGGAACAAAGGGAAACACAGTATTTTTCAATATGGATGGGAAATACTCAAGAGATCTTGAGAGTAAAGCACTTGCAAGAGCTGTTGAAACAATTAGAGATCGTGTGGATGAATTCGGTGTGGCTTCACCGGAAATTTATCGCAAAGATGACATGATTGTTGTTGAGCTTCCCGGACTCGATAAGAAAAGTCAGGACAGAATAAAAAGAATCATAACCAGAAGTGCTCATCTTGAGTTCAAAGTTGTTGATTCCAAGACAAAATATATGCATGAAGCCGGAAAATATCTTCGTGACAAGTATGGTTTTGGAAAAGCCAACACTGTTAAAAAAGGACCTTATAAGGGTATCAGAATTGAAGAAGATCGGTTCAAAGCCAGGAAATCAGGTGAAGATCACAAGGTCATTTACCTGATAGCTGACGTTCCAACGAGATCTCTTCCCACTGATCAGCAGCAGGAATTCATCAAGGCAAGAAAAAAACTTGACAGCCTGTTCAGAAAAGAGCTGGTAAAAGCTGGAATCCAGATGCCTAAGTTAAGGGAAATTGGATACGAACGTGACTTTAAAACCACAAGAATGGGTACACGTACATCACAGCGCATTCTTAAAGCAATGGTTCTTGAAAAAAACACAAAAGTAACCGGTGAATACATCATTAACGCACAGATCGGTTACAATCAGGAGAATCAGGCAGTAGTAAATGCTACTTTCAACAGAACCGGTGGTAAATATTTTGCTGAACTCACGGGTTCCCACATCGGCTGGAAAATGGCTATTAAACTTGATGACTGGGTGGAATCCGCTCCTCTTATTCAGGATAAAATCTTTGAAAATGTTCAGATTACTGTTGGCGGATTTGGTGGTGCCAATGATCGTCTGAGGCAGGTAAACGATCTCATTGATGTTCTCAGAAGTGGTTCACTTCCTGCTCCTCTAACCAAGGAAATGGAACTCAATGTTGGACCAAGTCTTGGTAAGGAAGCAATCCGCAGAGGTGCCTGGGCTATGGTTATTGGTGCAATCTTTGTTGTCATGTTCATGATTTTCTATTACAGATGGAGTGGTGTGATTGCAGTCAGTGCTTTGGTTCTGAATGTTCTTCTTATAATGGCAATCATGGCAGGATTTGAAGCCAGACTTACTCTTCCCGGTATTGCGGGAATTGTATTGACTCTTGGTATGGCAGTTGATGCCAACGTTATTATCTACGAACGAATTAGAGAGGAACTGCTTGCGGGTAAAAATCCCAGAGCAGCCATCGACAGTGGTTACGGCAGAGCATTCTGGACCATTATGGATTCTCAGATAACCACTGCTATTGCCGGTGTTGTACTCTATGAATTTGGTACCGGTCCTATCAAAGGTTTTGCCGTTACTTTAATCATAGGAATTATTACTTCTATCCTCACTGGTGTTTTCTTTACCAGAGTTATTTATGACTTCATTACTTCCAAGCGGAAGATTGAAAACCTGAGCATCTAGGCGGGGTACTATTATGATACGTTTTTTTGCAAATGCAAAGTATGACTTTATGGGTATGCGAAAGAAGGCTGCCTTCATCTCATTCTCTCTTATAGGAATTACTGTTCTTATTTTAATCGGTAATCTTTTTGTTCCAGGAAGAGGTAGTATTCTCAACTGGGGTATTGATTTTCTTGGTGGAACACAGATTCAGTTGGAACTTGAAAAATCTTCCAGCCGTGAGTCTGTTAAAAAAGCTATGGAATCACTGGGATACAAGGATTTTGATGTAATTAAATTCGGAAGCAATAAGAAATACTACATCAGAATGAGAAGTTTTTCCTCCATCAGCGATGAAAAGAAGATTGCCATAGAAAACGGTTTCAAAGCCAAATACAATACAAATCTTTTCAGAGTCCGATTTTCCGAAAGTGGCGACAGTGTAAAGGTTCGTTTTTTCAAACCTGTCGATTTAAAAGATTTTTCTACAATTTTCACTCAACTGGGAATTGATGCGAAACTTCCTGATGTTACTCTCAGTCAGGAATCCGTTGAATACTCATCTAAATTGAAAAAGGGAGAAAAAGCTGTCTGGGAAAAAGAGCATTCACATCTTCTGGACTATGCTGAGACAACTGGCGTTTCACCCCTTAAAAATGAATACACCATTACGCTCAAATCAATCTCAGAGAAACTTGGGGCTGAATTAACGGGAAAGATGAAACAGCCTGTAAATATTCTGAGTGTGGAAAGTCGTGGACCTCAGGTTGGTAAAAGACTTCGTGTAAACGGTATTCTTTCACTCCTCTATGCAATCGGGTTTATCCTTCTTTATATCGTAATCAGATTTGATATTAAATTTGCTCCGGGTGCTATTATTGCTCTTGTTCACGACGTTTCAATAACAGTTGGAATTTTTGCGCTCTTCTATATGGAGTTTTCTCTCCCGATTCTTGCTGCTCTGCTTACAATTGTTGGTTATTCTCTTAATGATACTATTGTTGTTTATGACCGTATCAGAGAAAATATTATTAAACTACGAAGTAAAAATCTTGAGAAAGTTATTAATATCTCCCTGAACGAGACACTTTCAAGAACTACACTTACCTCAATAACCACTTTGTTCAGTGTTCTTGCCATCGCAATTATGGCCACTGGTGTATTGAGAGATTTTGCCTTCGCAATGATCATCGGCATCGTTGTAGGAACATACTCAAGTATCTGGGTCGCAAGTCCCATGGTTTTATGGTTCAATGCCACCTTTGAAGAAATTGCAGAAAGACTTGGAGAACGCAAAAAAGAAGAAGATCCTGACGATTATCTTATCGATGAGGATGAGGATGAGGACGATAATGATGAAAAACCTGAAAAAGAGCTCACTGAAGAAGAGCAGAAATCTCAGGCCGTTCGCAAAGCAAAACGTATGAAGCGTAAACCCAAAGGCGGACGTGGCGGTAAACGCTAATAAATATCCCCAGATTATGTCGTGAAAAGTGATCTCCCCCAAACCTACAGTATTACTGGAACCCACCCCTGAAGCAGCTTTTGATATAGAACACAAACTGGGAATCAATCCAACTGTTGCAAGAATTCTTGCTGTCAGAGGCTATCTTGCTGATGATACTCTTCTTGACTTTCTTCAGCCACGTTTAAAAAATATTGCACTTCCTGACAAACTTCCTGATCTGGACATTGCAATGGAGAGAATTATCGGGGAAATAGTATCAGGCCGGACAATTGGTATCTTTGGGGATTATGATGTCGATGGGATAGGGAGTGCATCTATCTGGCATAAATTTTTTAAGGCACTGCGTATTCCTGATCACACAATTATTTCAAGACGTGAAAGAGGCTACGGTCTAACCATCAAAGACGTGGATGAATTTCTGAGTAATGGAGTCACTTTTATTATAGCAATTGATGTCGGTTCCACTGATTATGAAGCCATTGATCATGCAGTTAAAAATTCAGTTGATGTAGTAATTGTTGATCATCATCATCTCACGCCTCCCTACCCTAGGGCTGTGGCAATTGTAAATCCTTTGAGGCATGACAGTGATTTCTCATATACATCCATGGCAAGTGTGGGGCTTTCTTTTTATCTCGTTGCAGCATTGAGAAGTAAACTTCTTACTGACGGGTATTTCAGTGAACATGAATTACCCGATGTAAAAAAATATCTTGATATAGTATCCCTTGGAACTCTTGCCGATGTAGCTCCTCTTAACGGAATAAACAGAAAACTGACTTCATTTGGATTGAATCTCATCCGAAATAAAATGAATCCTGCTATAAAAGCATTAGCTGATGCAAGTGGGATCGACTTTCTCGAAAAGATTAGTGAAAAAAGCATCATTTTTAAGCTTGTCCCAAAACTTAATGCACCTGGAAGAATGGGAGATGCTCATATAAGCTTTGAGTTGCTGACCACCCACAATTATTCAAAGGCACTGAAGATTGCCAAACGACTTGAAGAAATAAATGTTTCCCGTCAGAAACTTCAGGAAAAAATGCTCAGAGAAGCCACAATGCAGGCTACTGCCTCCCTGGACTATCGATGGCCGGTTGTTGTCAGTGGAGAAGACTGGCATCCCGGGATAGTCGGTATAGTGGCAGCCAAACTAGCTGAACAATTCAAAAGACCTGCTGCTGCAGTTGCTCTTATCAATGGTGATACCGGTCGGGGCAGTGTCAGAAGTTATGGTGGTGCAAATATCTATGCCGCCCTTGATCAGCTAAAGGATCTGCTCATCTCCTTTGGGGGTCATGAGGGTGCTGCTGGAATAGAAATAAAGAGAAGTAAAATCGGCTCTTTTGCAACAGAAATGGATAGAATTCTGAAGCCCACTGATACTGATAAGGATATTTTATTAAAAGTTGATACAGAGGCATCATTTATTGAAATTACGCCGGAATTTCTGGATCAGATGGAACTTCTGGCTCCATTTGGAAATAGCAACCCCGAAATTATCCTTTATACTAAAAAACTTGAAGTCCTCAGTGTCCGTTATCCCAAATCTGTTCATTTATCGCTTTTACTCAGGGATCCTGTAAGCCGAATAGTTCACAGGGCCATTGGCTTCAATATGGCCGAAAGTTTTTCTCAGGTTTCCCAGTTTGTAAATGCGGTTTATGTACCTGAAAGAGATTTTTTCAGGGGTGGAAAAAGCATTCAACTAAGGTTATTACATATCTGGTCTGATAATTAATTTTTTACTGGAAAATAAAATGACAGATACAGAAGAAAAAGATCCAAGAGAAAATCTACCGCCTCCAGTTGTGAGACGTAGAAAAATCAATAGATATTACACTAATCAAGACTCTCACACTTTTGACTGGGTTGTTATTATGGTTGCACTTCTTATTGGAACCGCCATGATTTATACAAAAGGCTGTAACTCTTCAATACAAAATCTGGCGAAACTGATGACTCAGCATGATAAAAACAACAATCCGGATGCAGCAACCATTGAATCTCAGGATGCACAATGACTGAACTACAAATTACTTCTGAAAAAATAGAAGAGGCTGTTAAACTCTCAGTATTGACTCGAAATACTGATCCTCTTTTATCACTTTCCAGCCCTGAAATAACTATTCCATCAATAAAACCTTATGAACTTTATAGTGTCATAAAGAATGTTGGTATAAATGATTCCACAGAGCTGTTATCCTTTGCCTCCCCGGAACAGATTCAATGTTTTTTGGACTTCGACTGTTGGAACAGGGATAATTTTTTACTCGCACCGTTTTTTGACTGGACAAGTGCTCTGCTTAGTCTGGGTTACGAAAAAATACATACAGTTTTTCAGAATCTCGACGAAGAAATAATCAGTCTTATCCTTCTTAAAAGCTGTATTATTTACAATCTCAGGGAAGGAGATCCTCCAGATGATGATATTCCACATTTTCAGACTCCTGATTCGTTTTTTGAAATTAGCCCGGCAGAGGGCGTTAATGAGGATATCTGGAAGAATATCATTCAATTAATAAACTACTTGTATGCTGGTGATATTAACTTTGCCATCAGCACTCTCACCAAGTCCGTGTGGGAACTACCAACTCTTTTGGAAGAACAGGCGTACCACTGGATGAATAACCGCCTCGAAGAAAAGGGATTTATTAACTATCTTGACGCACTTTCAATATACAGGTTTATTCCTCCGGAGAATGTGACTCTCGACGAAGTTTCTATTCCCTTGCATATCCGAGAGTCCAGAGTCTCCCTTGAAACAGCAAAATACTGGGATCCTTCATCAGATATACTTGAGTTCATGGATCAACTTTCAGACGATGAAATCCACTCAATACGACTACAGATTGCTGCTCTAATAAATAAAATGTCCAGTGCAGATACAATTCCAATTGACGATGATGATGGTCTCAGAAAACTTAGTGAACTTGCCTCTTCAACCATTCAGTTAGGTCTTGAATTCATTACAAAGGGTGACACTCTGAAAATTCCAGTTGCATTGCATAATATTTCTATCCAGCGAATTTTCAGAGTAGGATACAGTCTTTTACTTCAATTGAAAGGACTCTCTCAGACTCTCTCTAGGAGTGGACATATTTCCCTCACTCCCAGATCTTTCACCCTACTTGAAGGTTCATGGAGTGATTTTTACCGTTCTCTTGTTAACTCACATCCCGTTTTGCATCTGGGATTGAAAGGCAACAATGAAGTTGTTTATTTTAAAACCCTCAGGGATGTTAAATGGGCAGGAGATATTATTGAGGATATGAGTTCCCTAAAAAGTCTGGTATTTTTGGGCTCATCTCTTAACGCAAGTCTGCTTACAGATAGTGGAGTAAAACATACTAACCGCAAACATCCTGCGGAAATAACATTTGGTGATCTCCTGAGAACAGGGCTTATGCTTCACCATTTCAATTTGCCTGAATATTCCATCCCTGAAGAAAAACATATTGATTTATGGATAAATAATCATCCATCAATGGAAGAATCAACTGTTTCACTTATGATTAAAATGAAAAAGAATCTAAAGAAACACGGAATAGATGATATTCCAAGACTGGAAAGAATTGTAGCCACACATCTGGAACCCCTGTACAGTGGCGAAAACATTAAAAATATAGTTATTTATAAAAAATAACCACGTATCACTTCTTCATCGGCCTTGCTTTTTTTGTGGGTGGTCTCCTTTTGCCTGATTCATTAATAGCACTTCTTAAATCCTGCAGATAGCAGGCTGTGGATACTTTTGCACCGCTTCCTGTTCTGTAATATTTTGTTTTTAATTCCCTTTTAAGAAATCTGACTTCATTTCGGGTTCCATTATTCTTAAACCACTGGCAGGCTTCTTTCCTTACACTGCAGACTGTCGACCACTTCAGTTGCCACTTCCAGAAATCCATCTGCCGGATACCCTTTGAAAGACCCCTTAACTGAACAAAACGATATATGCTGTATCTCTCATCAACATCCACTTTTTCATCATTTATTATTTCAAGCAAGAAGACGAGATTTTCAGGTTTTGCATTTCCGTACGTTTCCTGAACGGTTTTGACCATCAGACTTCTGATCCACTGCTTTTTATTGCGAAGATATTTTATTATGAAGACCTTGGATTCTTTTTTAATTCCAAGATCAGGTTTTAAAAGCAATGCTTTATTAAAATGTTTTATACTTGTGGAATGATTTTTTTGTCTGGAATATGCCAGAGCTATAAAATAATTCAGTTCGCCATCAGTGGGAAACCATGATAACCAGAGTCTTAACTTTACAATATATCCATCAATACCAGCATTATCAGTAATGGCAGCTAGTTCAACAAGTGCAGATTTTTTTCCTTTTTCCACAAAAAGCTTTCTGACTTTTCCAAGATTCTGAACTGCAGTTTTATTTGAGGGATTTTTTTTAAGATCCTCTTCAGCTATGGAAAGAGCTTCAGCCAGTTTACCTTTTTTAATAAGGAGTTCAATAACATCAGGTTCATTTTTTCCGCTGGATTTATTTACGGATTTTACATCCCCTACATTTTTTTTGGAAACATTCTCGGAATGCTTCACAACATCCCCGGAAGTCTGATTGGAGGTCTGTCTGATAAACATGAAATAAAAAACACCTGATAACAACACCAGAGTGAACAAAAAGAGAATAAATTTACCAAAAGCAGTAACAAAAAAGTCCTGAAATCTTCCACTCAGAGAAATTGGAACTGTCTCAATAAATTTTGTCAGATTAAGGGCATTCCCAAGCACTGCCTTCATCTCAAATGCATTTTTAGGTCTGTCCTTGGATTTTTTGGACAACGATCGACTGATCAGAAACTCTATTTCAGGAGGAACATCAGGGCGGAATTTTCTTACAGGAGGTGGAATTTCTTTTATATGCTTGTTTATCAGATCGATGGTTGATTCAGCAGTAAACGGTAATTCACCAACAAGCATCTGATAAAATATTATTCCGGCACTGTATAAATCACTGGCTGGAGTTACATTCTGTCCCTTTGCCTGTTCCGGACTGATATATGAAGGGGTGCCGAATATCATACCGGCTCTGGTGACCTGCATGCCCTTTTCTTCACCTTCAGCCAGTTTGGCGATACCGAAGTCAAGGATTTTAACTATTTCCTCACCACCTTCAGAGGTGCTTATCATTATATTGTCAGGTTTGAGATCTCTATGAATGATACCATTTCTATGAGCATCTTCGAGAGCACTCAAAATCTGCATCATAATTCTGGATGCCCTGCGCCAGTCCATTGGCCCTTCAAAGAGAAAATTGGACAGTGGAATACCTTCAACATATTCCATTACCAGATAAAACAGACCATCTGAACTTCTTCCAAAATCCCTTACATTTATAATGTGGGCACTTGAGAGTCTATCTGCAGACTCAGCCTCTCTCCTGAATCTTTCAACAATATCGGGTTGAGCACTTAAAACTGACTGCAGAATTTTCAATGCTACAGTTTTTTTCATCATAACATGGGTAGCTTTATAAACCTGCCCCATACCGCCTTCACCAATAAGCTCCCCAACCTTGTATTTTCCTTCAAACAAAGTGCCACTGAGTGGACCTTCTCTGACAAATCTGTTTTCACCTGAATCAACTTTAGATGTCTGTGCAGTTGGATATCGCTCATGATCCACATCAGATATCTTATTTACAGGACCAGATCCCTCTGTATCAACAACAACCTGTGTTGGTTGAAGATGAAGATCAGAGTTATTATCAGAATGTTTTTCAGAGGGTGTATTCATAGTGGAGTTTTCATCTCCGCGGTTAGCATTCTCCTGACTTTTATTATCGTTTTCCTGAGTCAAATCTTTACCGTTATTCCCACGTTTATGAAAAAAACCAAAACACACCGCCGGAAATAAGCCATAATATAATTAACATCACTTATTACCAGGTCCATAAATCGCTGTAACAAGTCTGTCTTCCGAAAGGTACTTCTCAGCTACTCTCTTTATATCATCTGCCGTTACTCTTTCAAGCCTTTCAGGAAGTTTTCTGAAGGAATCGTAACCTATCCCGTAAAGTTCCCCAAAAAATGCACTTGCAGCTATTGTACTCCTCTTTTGTAATGCTATTTTATACGTTCCAATCATATAATCAACAGTTCTCTTCAATTCATCAGAACTGATTTTCTCTTCTCTGAGCATTTTGTAATGCTTTAAAATTCCATTTACAGCTTCTGGTGTCTGCTGAGGTCTTGTTACTATGTAGGAACCCACAAAACCTCTGGATAAACCTTCGATTGAAAAAGAACTCACCTGATAAGCAAGTCCCTGTGTATCACGCAAATCAAGGAATAACCGTCCACTTTGTCCTGATAAAATTCGTGACATAACATCAAGAATAAACCTGTCATCCGAGTGAATATCAACTCCAAGACTTCCGATAATTATATGATTCTGAGAAAGATCCTTCTTCAGAAAAACATCCCGTTTATTTACATTATCTTCAACATCAAGTCTCAAGGATTTCTTTCTTTGAGAGAATTTCTGATCCCTGAAGGACATCTCAATAGCATCTGCAAAACGTTCAGCATCAACATTACCACAACCTGCCCAAACCATCTGAGATATGGGGTAATTATTTCTAAAATGATCCCTGAGTTTCCGGACTGTTATTGATTCAATGGATTTTTCAGTTCCGTTTATATTGAGATAATACGGATGATTGGATGGATATATTGCCTTCTCAAATAATCTTGATACCTGAACATTATGTCTGTCCTTTTCAGCATTAAGAGAAAATTTCAGTCTATCCTTCTCGTTTTCAAATTCGTCGATATCAAAGGATGGCAGAAGAATACACTCCGCCATAGTTTTCAGAGCAACTTTCCAGTTTTCTGAAAGTATATCTGTCCTGATACCTAAAGAACTTCTGCCTGAAAAACCCAGAATTGTTCCTCCAAGTGATTCTATCTGTTCATATATTTCTTCACCAGTTTTAGTCAGTGTCCCTCTTACCAAAAGAGAGCTTAAAAGTGGTGATACTCCATTCAAACGGGAATTTTCCACCAGTAAACCCCCGGTATAACCAGCTCTCATACTTACAAAGGGTAAAGACTGATCCTCAAGAAATACAATTTTAATTCCATTATCCAGTTCTCTGGTAATTTCCTTTTCAGGTTTTTTAATAATAATATCAATTTCTTTTTTTAAAAATCCTTTAAGCGTTTTTTCGATAGATTTTCCAGAGACTTTACTGTTTTTGCCAGTAGTTACAGATACATATACAGGGGACTTCAGTAATTCCACTGCTGCTGTTACAAGATCATCCAAAGTCACACTATCAATCTTCTTAAAATAATCCTTATCTCCCAGATAATTCCCAAGAGCACTGAGAAAAAACACTCTTTTTCTTGCAATACCACCTACTGTTTGCATCTGGCTTATTTCTTCACTTTTAAGTGTAGTTTTTGCCTTGTTGAGGTCCTCTTCAGTTATCTTTCCCACTGATCTTATCTGTTCCAGAACAGTTGAAATTACGTCATTAATATTTTCAGGTTCAAGAAGTGCACCAGCAATAAAAAGTCCGTCAAGTCTGGGAGTAAAGGACCATACATAACTATCAAGCACAAGATTTTTCTCATACTTAAGGATTCTCTGTAAAATTGAACTTTCGCCCTCTCCCAGAATCATGCTCAATAAATCCATAACTGGCGTTTTATCCATATCGAATGGTTTCATGGGAAAAGCCATATTAAGATATGTCTGATTAAAGTCTGTTTTTTTAATTATAACACCTGTATCAGGACGATTACATTCCACTGAAGTTCTCACAGGAGGTTTCCCTGAAAACTTTTTTGGGATAATAATTCCCTCTAAAAACTTCACAATTTTCTGATAATCCACATCTCCCACTACAACCAGTTGGATATTGGAAGGGTGATACCATTTTCTGTGATATTTCTTAAGATCTTCGACGGTCATCTCAGATACTGATTTCATATTTCCAATTATTGGCCTTCCATAAGGGAAATCTCCATATGAAACCTTAAATAAATTGTCTGAAGTTAAATGCCCCGGACTATTTTCCCCGTGTCTTATTTCTTCAAGAATTACTTCTTTTTCCCTTTCCAGTTCAATGGGATCAAATATTGAATTAAAAAGAGAATCACAACATACATCTATACCTGTAAGCACATGATCTGATGGAAGAGTCATATGAAATACAGTCTCATCAAAAGAAGTCCATGCATTCAAATTTCCACCGGCACTTTCAATTTCCATTGCGACTTCACCGGTTTTACGTTTTTCAGTTCCCTTAAAAAGCATATGTTCAATAAAGTGAGAAATCCCATATTCACCTGGAAGTTTTTCATCAGCACTTCCAGCTCTGACGAGTGCATAAACACTGCATACCGGATTTCTGTGATTAACTTCCACAGTAAGAGTCAGTCCTCCCTGCAGAACTGTTTTGAATGTTTCAGGCATTATTTCTTCACAGATTGTTTTTTTCTTCATTCTCTGATAGTCCTTCCCGTATATTTCCGGGCACTGAAAATTAGTTCAACTGAGGGTATAATGCATCATTTTACCTTTTTAATGAAAAGTATTTTGAACTGAAAAGTTTTTTACTGGTTTAATAATCTAAAAAATACACTAATTTTTATGGGCCACTTATTATAAAACTATTGATTAAAAAAATTTTACTAGTAACCTGACTCTCAAACTGTTTTCGAAATTAAAATAATACCAGCGCTATCAAGTCACCAATACCTCAGATAACGCTATAATTCAGGATATTTCCATGAAAATACTGATTTCTCCTGATTCTTTCAAATCCGTATGCTCTTCAATTGAAGCCGCAGAAATAATTTCTGATGAACTTTCACGACTATTACCTGAAAGTAAAATTATTTCAATTCCTGTAGGTGATGGAGGTGAAGGAACATCTAATGTTTTAACTAAAAATATTAACCGGATCAGACACACAGTTACTACAGTAGATCCTCTTGGAAGACCAATTGAAGCTGAATTCTTCGAGGCAGTTGATTCCGGAAGTATTTATATGGATACTGCCCAAAGTATTGGCTACGAACTTTTATCTAACAACGAACGTAAACCTATAATAACAAGCAGTTATGGTCTTGGTCGTGCTTTAGATTTTATATTTGAGAAATTTCCTGGTCAAAATATTTTTCTTTCAGTGGGAGGAACATCCACAATTGATGGTGGCAAGGATGCCGCTACTGCCATGGGTTTCAGTTTTATGGACATTGAGGGAAAAATGCTGTCAAGAGGTGGTGGTTCACTTCCTCAGTTATCAACCATTCAATTGCCTGAAAATTTCAGTTTTCTCACCAGACAAAAACTTACTATGATTGTGGATGTTAAAAATTTTCTCACCGGAAAAAGTGGTGCTGCAAAGATTTTCGGACCTCAAAAGGGTGCGAAGACAAGAGAACTTGAATTTTTTTCCATAGGACTTGCAAATTTATCAAGAGTTATTTCTATTATCAAACGTGAAAATTTCGTAGACCAGGAAGGTTATGGAGCTGCAGGCGGCATTGTGGCTTTATTCAATTCACTGCTTGGGTGGGACTTTGTTTCAGGTTCCTCTTTTGTACTTGAATATCTTGAATTTGATAAATATCTCCAGTGGGCTGATCTCGTAATTACAGGAGAAGGCTGTTTTGATTCTCAGTCCATCAATGGCAAAGTAACGGGAGAAATTATTTCCAGAGCAATTAGTACCGGGAAAAGAGGTGCTGTTATTTCTGGAAAAGAATCAAATGAAAGATTTGCCTTTGGTGATTTCCCGATATACAATATCGATTCGTCGCTGACACCCCCTCCTGACAACATTGATGTTTTCAGTAAAAACCTGAGGGATGTCTGTAAAAAAATTGTTACTAATATTTTATAGTTTTAATTTTTGTTTTAAATGTAATGAACTACTTTTACTCAGGAATATTATATGACTATACAATCTGAAAATGACAAACCTAAACTTCAGGATCAGAAAAACTGGTCGGGAATTCCAACAGATCCTATCGAGCTGCTCATGCTCAGTCATTGTGATTCTACTAAAACAATAAAAGATATATCCCTTATTATTGCAAAATCCGTATCGGAGACCGTTCAGATCATTAATAAACTGGAAAATATGGGTATAGTTGCCTCATCAGAAAAAGCCGATGCAGCAGAGAAAAAATCTTCAAAAAAAGAGGTATCGGAGAAAATATCAGATCTCAATGAATCCCAGAAAAAACTTTTAAATCCTGAACTGGATTTAGATGTGGAAAAACAGAAACAGATCCTGATTTTTAATTCATCACTTAAAACCGTAAATCCTTTTCAGATGTTTGAACTGGATTCCAATGCATCAGACAGAGATGTAAAAAGAAGTTTTCAGAAACTTACACTGCTTTATCATCCGGACAGATACTATGATAAAAATCTTGGACCCTTCCGAGAACTTATTGAAAATATATTTAAAATAATCACTGAAAACTATGAACTGGTAAACACCGAGAATAAAAGAAAAAGTCTGGAAAAAGTTTATCATGAATATTTTGAGAACATAAAAGATATTCAACCTTCAGGCATGTCTGACGACCCTGAAAGAAAACATACCAGAAGAAGAAGAATCAGAGATAACATAGTCAAGATAACCAGTGAAACAAAAACTGTTGATGAAGGAAGTGAAAAACCCCCTCCCAGAAGAAATCACAAAAAATCAGATCGCGTAAAATTCTTTTCAGAAGGAATCAAGGAAAGACTGAAAAAAGCCCAGATTCATTTTGAAGAGGGCAAAAAGCAGTTGGAATACGAAAATTTTCCAGGGGCTGCATCACATTTCAATCTGGCTCTTACATTCGACCCTCAGAATGAAGAATATAAAAAATGGCATAAGGATGCTTCTAAAAAAGCATCTGCTGTTATTTCAACTTCATACATTGCAAGAGGAAAAATGGAAGAAGAAATGGGTAATTATGAAAAAGCTTCAAATCTATATAAACTCGCCGCAGAAGCTTTACCGGAAAATGAGACCGTTTTAAAAACAGTTTCATGTCTGTTAAAAATGAGGGACTATTCAGGGGCGAAAGATTTACTTAATAAAATCCTGGCTACTGATCCTGAAAATATCAGTGCAAAAATTTATCTTGTTAAGGTTTATATTGGAGCGGGACTTTTTAACAGAGCCAACTCAACCATCAGAGAAGTTTTGACGACGGTACCCTATAATCGGGAAGCTCAAAGGCTTCAAAAAGAAATTGCAGATCATCTTTAATTGGAAATTGCAGCAGTTATTTCACTAACATCTCTTTTTTTCAAAACACACTTATCTTATAACCCATTTAAATATTTAAAATATTTAATAAGTATCTGAGTGAGTCATTGCCTCTGGTATGGTTGTACTTTTTTCTTTTGCAGTATCTCCAATATGTTTTACATATTATTATATTGACAAAGATTCAAATCTTCCCAGAATATAACACAGTTATTTGCTTGATTAGTTTCAAAATAGGAGAATAAAATGCCTGAAAAGGTAATAGGAATAGATCTGGGGACCACCAACAGTTGTGTTGCATTTGTTGAGGATGGGGATGCAAAGGTTATACCCAATCGTGGAAGTTATGATACTACACCATCAATGATTGCAATTGCTGAAACAGGACGAAGGCTTGTTGGACATATGGCAAAAAGACAGGCTATAACTAATGCTGCTAATACAGCCTTTGCATTTAAAAGACTTATAGGCCGCAAGTGGGACAGTCAGGAAGTTAAAAACCTTGCCACAACACTTCCATACAAAATTTCTGGCGGTACAAATGGTGATGTCAGGGTCGTGTTACGTGATGTTGAATATTCCGTCAGTGAATTGAGTGCTTTTATTCTGCAGGCCATGAGAGAAGTCGTTGAAGATTACAGTGGGGACAAGATATCCAAAGCGGTCATTACAGTCCCTGCATATTTCAATGATTCACAAAGACAGGCAACCAAGGATGCCGGAAAAATTGCCGGCCTTGATGTTATCAGAATTATTAACGAACCCACAGCTGCCGCTCTGGCGTATGGTATGGGTAAGGATATCGAAAAAAGAATCGCTATTTATGATCTTGGCGGTGGAACCTTCGATATTTCGGTTCTTGACATTGGAAATGGCGTTTTTGAAGTAATCACAACTGCTGGTGATTCTCTTCTAGGTGGAGAGGATTTCGATCGCCGAGTTATGGACTGGCTGGTATTTAACTTTGCCAAAGAAAACCACATAGATCTTAGAAAAGATAAAATGGCACTTCAGCGACTAAAGGATGTCAGTGAAAAAGCCAAGTGTGAATTATCCAGTGTCAAAGAAACTGAAATTAATCTTCCATTTATTATTTCCACCGGAAAATCTGATCCTTTCCATCTTCAGACAACAATAACTAGGGAAAAACTGGAACAATTAACCAGTGATCTTGTGGAAAGAACCATCAGAATTTGTGATGAAAGCCTTAAACGAGGAGCAATTGAGCTGTCTTCAATAGACTCTGTCATTCTGGTTGGGGGCATGACAAGAATGCCACTGGTTCAGGAAAAGGTAACTGAATATTTTCACAAGGAACCAAGCAAAGGCGTTCACCCGGATGAAGTGGTTGCCCTAGGAGCCGCAATTCAGGGAAATGCACTTCTGGGAGACAAAAAAGATGATATCCTTTTACTGGATGTCACCCCTCATTCTCTTGGAATAAAAATGTCAGGTGGTGGATTTTACAAGATAATTGAGAGCAACACCACAATTCCCACAAGCAGCAGACAGACATTCACCAACGTTCGGGATAATCAGGATGCTGTTAATATCATAGTCTTTCAGGGGGAAGAGGATGTAGCAGATAATAATGAACTTCTTGGTGAGTTTACCCTATACGGACTCAGAAAAGTACCCAAGGGGGAACTTGATATTGAAGTTTCATTCGATATTGATTCAAACGGTATTGTAAAGGTCACAGCGAGAGATCTCGCAACTGGAAAAGAGCAGGCAATCACCATTAGTTCTTCCAGCAAACTTTCCGAAGAGGAAATACAGCAGATCATCAAAAAGAACACCACAGGTGGTGCATTACCCGAACCATCCCAGCAGATATCTCCACCTAAGACTACACCTTCCATCAGTAGTTACAGTGCACCATCAAAATCCACACCTCCCCTGGCTCCTTTTTCACATCAGACACCATCGCCTGTTTCAAAACAGGCTCCAGTGCTGACACCTACATTTGAAATTGAATCTCCTGATGGGAAACCTGTCACAAAATCAACTTTTGCCGACAGTGTTAAAATGCGTCCTGTGCCTAATCATGATTCAATTCCAACAGGTAAATTTGATAATAATGAACTGAGAGAAACAGCCAGATTAAATCGAAATCACATAGTATCAGGAGAAGAACTTTCTTCTATTGAATCCGGCTCAAGTTTCAAATCAGGGTTTATCGGTCAGGGTAACCACAAAAGCGGAAAAACCGTGCCACTTTCCTCAATGGGATTTGATGAGTCTTCATTTTCGATAAGTAATGAAAATATTTCAGTCAAACTTTCACAACTGAAGCAGGAAATAGAAATTTTATATCCCAAAGTTGAGGAACTTATCCTGAATACAAACTATGGACCGGAAGCACTCAGTAGAGCAAAACAGCATATGGAAAAAGCTGATTCACTGATAACAATTTCCTCTCCTGACGCAATTGAAGTCAGTTCCTGTACTCAAAACCTGGAACGTACCCTTGGAATGTTCCGTTCCATCATTGAGAGACTTGTTAAATAGCATTATTGCAGACTGGAAAAAATGTACTAGAATCTCAAATGGAACAAAGGGAGTTAACTATGAAAATACTGTTATTTATTCTGGCTGGTTTTGCTGTTTCTTTTTCATCCTGTGCTTCTGAATCTGATTACTGCAGGGCTTTTTGTCAAAAAGCCGGAGAATGTGCTGACTGTGGTGGGCTGGTTGATATGGATGGATGCATTGATGAGTGTCTCAGTCTGGATGATGAAACGAAAAAGAAACTGGTAGATTGCTACAAAGGAGATGATTGTTACAATTATTTCATGTGCAGCCAGATTATAGAACAGACGCCGCCCTCACCCTGTCTGGAGTAATTAAATGTTCCTTTTAATTTTTGCATTCTTACTTCCCTCACAGAATACAATAAAACCCAGAAAAAATAATAAGTTAGTAACTTTCGGAAAATTTACTGACATCAACCCAGGTAGGATAACACCGGTTGTAAAAGCAGTTCATAAAATTCTTCCCAGTGTGGTCAGTATCTATACTGTAAAAAACGCAAAAAATCAGTCAGGGAACAAATTCGGACTGGGAAGTGGATTGATTTATACTTCAGACGGTTACATCATTACAAACGATCATGTCGTTGCGGGTTCAAAAAAAATAAAAGTAAAACTGCATGATAAAAGAATTTTCGACGCAAAAGTCATTGTTACAGATCAAAAACTTGACATAAGTTTATTAAAAATCTCAGGTAAAAACCTTCCTGTTCCTCTGCTCGGAGACAGTTATAATTTGCTTCAGGGGGAAACTGTCCTGAGTATCGGCAATCCTTATGGACTTACATCTACAGTAACAAAAGGAATTATCAGTGCGGTTACCAGAAATTTTAAACTGAAAAATCGTATTTATGGGAATGTTATACAGACTGATGCTCCCATCAGTCCAGGTAACAGCGGAGGACCTTTAGTTAACATCCTCGGTGAAGTAATAGGTATAACAGCAGCTGGCAAAACCGATGGTGGAAATATCGGCTTTGCCATTCCCATTGACATTGTAAAGGTAATTGTAAAGGAACTCCTTAAATATGGAAAAATTAGAAATATATTTATGGGGGTTACAATCAGGGAAACAAAAAAAGGGATTCTTATAACCGATGTTACAAAAAATTCTCCTGCTTTCAAAGCAGGATTGAGTGCCGGACAATATATTAAATCGATAAGAGGAGTAACCATACTAGATTCAGATGATTTTTCCTTTATACTATCCACTTTTATTGTGGGAGATAGAGTAAATATCACAACAAACAGCGGAAAATTTACAGTTACAGTCGGTGAACTTACACCACTTAATGCTGTCAGAATTTTTGCAGAAAATCTGGGGGTTTCACTTAAAAAGAATAATGGAAAAATTTTTATAATGAATGTGAGAAAAAACTCCATTGCTTCCTCTAAAAATATTTTAAATGAAGACATTCTTATAGCTGTAAACAGTAAAAAATTTAAAACATTTAAGGAACTTGGAAAATTTCTACTGAGTGTTAGACAGGGAACAGTCATTAGACTGTTAATAAAATCCAAGCATGGAAGTTTTATAGTTCCTTACACAATTTAATATGACTTCAGGAAAGCAATACTTAAAAAAATCCAGTGATCTAAAATCAGGAGTGCTCAGCCTTCTTGAGCCTCCATCAAATAAATCTATTTTCTACAGGGGTCCTGATTTTCTAAAAAAACACCTAATTTTAAAAGGTTATTCTGTTACAGATTCATTTTCTTTGGATACGGGGACTGTTATTCTGTTCAAGGTTCTCTCTGAAAAAAATATCGATACTCTCAAATACATTAAGGATATAACTGAAGTAAAACAATCAATCTGTCTTATATCCATTGATCAGAGTATCAGTCGTGAGGGTAATCTAACCATCTTTAATCGCCTGATGAATTACTTCAGATTTTCAATTCCCGCATATAAAATATCATTTTACTTTTTGCGGGAAGGTTTCTCTGATATTTCCCAGAAATGGCCACAGGGTTTAGGAAGTCTGGTAATTACCAGAGGATATACTTTAACCCAATAGATATTTTAGTTTTTTTGCTTTTTTTGACTTACCACCAGTATTGAAATAAAATTCTCCCCGGATAGGAAATATTCAATGAATACTGATGATATTTTAGAAAAAAACCCGGTAATTTTATGTGATTTCAGTATGTATCCTCTTGATGCCGAAGGGGGTCTCAGTGCTTTTGTGGCAAAGTCCATTGAAATTATCGAAGAAAGTGGAATTCCTTATAAACTTTCACCAATGTCAACAACTATTGAAGGATCTTTTGATGATTGTATGGCGTGTATAAAAAAATGTTTCGACACAATGAGTGAATCTTCCAAAAGAATAGCATTTCAGATTAAAGTCGATTACAGACATGGAAGAATCAATGGAATGAATCAAAAAATTCAAAGTGTTGAAAAAAAACTGGGACACTCTCTCTAACGGATTCTCGATGTGAAGAAGTATCTACTGACTTCCTTTTTTCTGACTGGCTGTTTTCTTTTTTTTATTGCTCTGAGTTCTTTACTTGCCTCAGGTATAGGAGAGGGCTTTGGCCACACAATTTTAAGTATTATATTTTTTATAGTATTACCCTTAACTATTTTTACTTTTCTCACTTCAGGAAGAAGAAACCGAAAACTTCTTGTGACTTCTCTCTGGGGAATACTATCATGGACCGTTGTAATTGTGCTTTTTACCGGGGCAAGACATTCCACAACCAGAGCAGTGTTGCTACATGGGGGGTGGCCGCTGAAGTTTATTGGACTATCCCAGCGAAACTCAGGGGATAAACTGCTATCAAAAATAATGGCCAAAATTCCTGGTGAAAAGCCAACACCATTTATCTTCAAAAATGGATCTATTATAACTAAAGTTTTATTGAAAAACGGTGGAAAATCCGGGAAATATTTATTAATTCTGGATACAGGAGCAACAATAAGCACTATTTCAGGAAAACTGGCTAGTGAACTGGGGGTAATTCCTACTGGAAAAATTTCTTCTGTTAAAACAGCAGGGGGTGAAACCTCTATGCCTATAGGAATTCTGGAAAGTATCACCGTCGGTTCACATACTGTATCACCCTTCATTGTTGCAATCTGTGATCACTGCAGTTCTCAGGATTCTCAGGGTCTTATCGGCCTCAATTTCACCAGACATTTTCATATATCAATTGATTCTACATTGGGAAGAATAAACCTTGATAGGATTAAAAAATGGGTAGACCGAAAAGATGAGATTGAACCTTTCATAGAAACAACTGAATTGACAGGTGATATTCAGAAGGATCGTCTTTCAATAAAAGGAAAAATAACAAATCACTCCAACAGAAAAATAGTTAATCTGGTTTTTGAATGCACACTGCTGGATGAAAACAGAAACAGTATAGAAAAAATAAGATATACTGTAAGCTCAATAAACGGTGGTGAAACAAGAAATATAGAAATAAACTCTTCACCAGATCTTAAAATGCATTCGATGATGTGGAAACTGCAAAGAGGATTTTGGAACTAATCAGTATCTGAACACAACTGAAATTGAAAATTGAAAAACACCGGGAATAATCAATCCTGTTTCGTATCTAAAACTTAGATTTTTAAGGTTCCACTGAATAATTGCACCCAAAGAAACAATTGGAAGTACTGGAGGAAAATCCATATCTTTAAATGTGGTGGGATTATGATAGCAGCCACCAGTCCAAATTGTACTGGTGGTAGAATCATCAATATTCTGTGATGTACATCCACTTGCAGTTGAATATCGAATACTGCCGGATAATATCCCGGCTCCCAAACCACCTCTCAGAAGAAATTCCAGATTTCTTCCGATTTTCCAGTTCTCATATATATTTAAGTGAATAACATTCAGCGCTGTGTTAGAAAAATGAATATAGTTTGTTGAATCATAAGAACTTCCCGCATTAAGATAATTTCCATCTCCAGTTCTCAAATTCCATGTATAAAAACCAATGCTGTATTTTCTTTTTCCCAGAGTAGCCCCTAGAGTAAAACCAAAACTTTCACCTGCCACTGTTTTTGAATGTTTCAGATAAGGCATCTGAATAAATTCAGGAAAAACAAAAACCGAAAAATCTGCTGATAAATTTACATCCCTGATAAACTGCGGTTTCTTTTCCTCACTGTCGGTTTGAGAAAACAGGACTGATAAGATTAATATTATTGAATACATATATTAACAGCTGCAGGAAGCTAAAATTGCTTTGGCGGCTTCCTTTCTGTTTTCTTTTCCGAAGATAGCACTCCCCGCAACCAGCATATCAGCACCAGCATTACAAACAATTTTTGCGGTTGAGTGATCAACTCCTCCGTCAACTTCAATAATTATATTCCTTCCACTTTTCTCAACCATTTTTTGCACTCTAGCGATTTTTTCCACTGAAGATGAGATAAATTTCTGTCCTCCAAAACCTGGATTAACACTCATTATTAGTATGAGATCAACAACATCCATCAGGAAATTTAATCGTTCAGGTGAAGTTCCAGGATTCAGTGATACTCCAGCCAGAATTCCTCTATCCTTTATTGCTGTAAGTGTTTTATAAATATGAACATCAGTCTCCACATGAATTGTAATAATAGAGGAACCAGCGTCTGCAAACTTTTCAATCCATCGGGAAGGCTCTGAAATCATAAGATGAACATCAAGAGGAATTCCTTTCCTGGCAACTCTGGATACCAAATCCGGACCAAATGTTATATTTTGAACAAAATGTCCATCCATAACATCCATATGGAGATAGTCACTCATATCTGCAACGGTTTCTATTTCTTCCTCAAGTTTCATAAAGTCTGCACTTAATATTGAGGGAGCCAACAAAATTTTTTTCATTTTTAACTTTTCCTGATAAGTCTGGCACCAAAAAAACCGTCACAGTCATGCAGATGAGTATACAATCTCAGGTAACCTTCATTAGTTGTTATCCCATCCCAGTTAACTATTGAATTTTCAGGCTTTGGAGCCAATTCAAAGTTCTTATGATTCAGCAGAAACTTTTCAATCTGGTCTGTGGTTTCCTCATTATTGAAGGTACAGACAGTATAAATCAAAGTGCCGCCGGGTTTCACAAGAGAAGAAACATTTTCAAGAAGCTTCTGCTGGGTTACAACAAGATCATTTATATCTTCTCTTTTTAAACGCCACTTCGCTTCCGGATGTCTTCTCAAAACACCCAGACCACTGCATGGAGAATCCAGAAGAATTCTGTCAAAAAGCTCATCAGGATAACCAAGTGTCAAATCCATCGGAGTAGTTCTGATTCTAGTACATCCTGTACGAACAGCTCTCTGACGCAGAGCATCCATCTTGGATGCTTTTGAATCCACAGCAAGAATCTCTGACTCATTTCCTGTCAGAGCAGCCATATGAAGTGATTTTCCTCCTGTACCAGCACATGCATCAAGAATTTTTTCACCCTTTTGCGGATCCACAAAAAGACTAACCAATTGACTTCCTTCATCCTGAATAAGGTAGTTTCCTTCTCTATGAAGTTTTTGCCTGATTGGATCTCCCATATTTCTTACTTCAATTCCATAGGGAGAATACTTTGTGAATGATTTTTCAAGATCGGGAAAATCACGGGAAATCATTTCAGAGAGTTCATTGCGTGAATTTTTAATTATATTCGTTCTGATAATGGTTCTTGCCCTGCTGTTCAATGACTCTGCTAAGGACGAAGCATTTTCAATACCAACACTTTTAATAAAAATATCCACTATCCAGTCCGGATAAGAATAAAACTGTGATATGAATTCTCTGGGAGAATTTTCAAAGGACGGAAAAGATGGTTCTCCTTCATTGACGATTTTTCTTAAAACAGCATTTGCGAAACCGCTTGGAGAAGTTCCCATTGAAACTCTTATAATTTCTACAGCTTTGTCAACAACAGCATAATCAGGAATACTATCCAGAAAAAGCAGTTGATAAGCCGCAATAATCAGTTGTCGTCTAACAAATGGTTGAGTATGGGATAAAGGATATTTGATATAAGCACTTACTGCTCTTTCCAGTCTGCTCTGATTCCTCAATACCCCAAATATCAACTCTTTTGCCAAAGCTTTCACATCCCGGGAAATTCCGCCTCTATGAGCAACCGCATCAAAAGCAATATTTGCATAAGCATTATGTTTTTCAACTCTGGAAAGAATCTCTCCAGCCAACAGCCTTGGCTCAGTGGAAATATCCATTAGACCTCCATGAAAGTTCCGACAGTGAATTGATTACCTGAAATTGCAGCCTTGAAAGACATCCTAGTTTTCCCGGGCAGTTGAACCTCGTTTATACACACGCTACCTTCACCACAGCCAACAAGCAATCCTTCTCCATCAAATCCAATTATTTCTCCTGCCTGACAGGAGAATTCCCTGGGTTCTGAGTGAAATAACTTGATTCTGAAACCATTGTACATTGTCCAGGCACCGGGTCTTGGATCAAGTCCTTTTATCAGGCCGCTGACCTTATCAGCTTTCTGTCTCCAGTCAATATGTGCAGTATCTGTATTCAACATTGGAGCATAAGTAGCCCCTGAATGATCCTGTGGTACACGATCCATTAACTTTTTTAAACTTTCTTCCTTATCAATAACATCACATAGAAGTCGGGCACCTTTGTCGGAAAAAAAACCCAACAGATCCCCTGCACTTTTAAAATCTGAGATATTATATTTCTGTTGAACTATAATATCTCCCTCATCCATATTTTTATTCATCTGCATAACGGTTACTCCACTTATGGTATCACCCTGAATCAGAGTATGATTTACCGGAGCAGGACCCCTGTACATAGGCAATAAGGAAGGATGAAGATTAATACAACCAAATCTGGGAATTTCAAGAACCTGCTCAGTCAGAATTCTGCCATAGGCCACAACCACACCATAATCAGCTCTGACGGCTTTCAGTTTTTCTGCAAAACTGCCGGTTTTTACAGCTTTTGGACTTATGTAAGGAATATTTTTTTCCACACAGTACTCCTTAACTGGTGTGGCAGATAATTTTCTTCCTCTTCCCTTTGGTTTATCGGGCTGTGTAACTACCATGGCAACATCATGCCGAAGTGTCAGCAGTTTCAGTGAGGGCAAAGCAAATTCAGGACTTCCAAAAAAAATTATTCTCATATATCAACCTGTATCAGGTAACTTCCTGAAGTTTTCTTTCCATCTCTTTTTTCAGATAGACAATATCACTGTATATAAAATTCTGCATTTTCAAAGGCATCTCCGCAAGAAACAGAAGAAGTTCTCTGTAATTAGATCTTGCTTTTGCATCAGTACCTTCAAAAAACTCTTCCGGTGTATCAGAATTTATTCTTTCCATAAGGGAATAAAATCTCGTACGTATGTTCAGATAATGATTAATTCCGTACTTCACAGGAGGATTCATACATGATGTCAATCTGAGAGAATAAAGTAAATTCTCACTTTCCTTTTCAGAAATACCACCATAAACAGATGACTCTTTCCAGGTTTTCCCTCCTCTGAAAAGTTCCACTGTTCTGACCCACAATGGATCAAGAAATTCACTGTGTTTTATTTCGTTCCACTGGGATTCAAGTATACTTCCAGGCTCCTCTCCATTTCCCAGAGCATACGAAAGGGCAGGATGATAATTTTCAACAACACCTTTTATTATAAGAGGAATAGGATGAATAAGGGGCAGCCTGAAGTTTAATGAAAAACTTTGGTTTGAATCACAACTGAATTTTACATTTTCCTGAAAAAGGCCAAGAAAACCTTTCTGTCTGCACTTGGCAAGGAAATTATTTTCATCACCATCTCTTATCAGATGTCTTCTTCTGGCAATTTCAAGAGGATCATAAACTGGCTTTGCCAAGTCACTCACAACCCGATCATCAAACCCGGAACTTTTCAGTATATCACTTAAAATACCACCATAATTGTCTATATCCCCCAAAAGACCATTGTACCACCAGAGAATATAGTTGGAGGAACCACTGACAACTTTCATTATTCCACTGAAACCACTTTTATGTTTATCAAGAATATATTCTGCCGTATCGGTAAACGCCACTGAAGAGTCTTCTCTTTCCGGCTCATTTTTTACTACATTTCCAGTTGTATTTCTTCTTAAAATACCGGGTTTTGTCAGTTCCTCTGGATAGTCTTTAAACCCGGATTCAGGAATTTCCCCGAACTCTGATACTTCATCAACTTCTGATTCGTCGTGAGATGGTTCATCCGTCTCCACCTGAAATACTTCATCACTTATCCCAATATCTTCAGGTCTGAGACCGTCAAAACTGCTGATACTTGATTCAACTCCAAGATCAGGAGGATCAAAAGATCGGAAACTTGAAATATCCTCCATAGGACCGGTTACAACACCACCTGAAGAATTTTCAAACTTTTCTTCATTTTCTGATTCCGATGAAATACCCTTATCTCCTCCGGCAATTGTAAATAACTCCTCATCAATACTCATATTTCCAGAAGAGATATCTTTCTCATCATCTTTTATACTGCCACCAGAACTTTCATTGTCAGTCAATTTGAAATCTCCCTTTCCAAAAAACAACTGAGGTATTTTATCATAAAAATTTATTCATAACTATTCTGAATTAACTATGTACCAAAACAGGAAATATGGCCTCCAAAACAAGAAAACCTGATCTATATGATTGACTAAAGAACCTGAAATGATATCATCTTCCATTATGAATCAACTGGATGCATTTAATCTTGTTAGCGATATAATTATTGATGCCTATTTTGTCACAGACAAGGATGGCCTGATAACAAACTACAATCGGTTGTTCTATAGTTTTTTTCCCAGAAGTATGGCTCGAAAACTTAAGGGAATAAAACTCACCGATGCGATGCAGATACCTGTTGATATTGTTCATGATACCATTTCTCAGAACAGACAGGTGAGACTTGATGAAATAGGTGCTGTAATTCCGGACATGGGTGAATTCCGTTTTATTCTGAGCGCCATTCCACTTCATAATGAAAATGAGGAAATATTCGGCTGTATTGTTATAATGAGGAATGTAACCGACGAAGCAATGGTACAGTTGAAATATCAGGAAATGCTTGATCGGGAAGCAATAGAACGGGAAAATCTTCGGGATGAACTTAACCGGAGAACTGAGCGTCTCATTGAGATAAGCAGAAAATATTATGATTTGAAAGCGTCCATCAAGAAACGGCTCAAGGGTCAGTTAAGCCCATTTATAACAAAAATCACCTCCTGAAACTCTATTTCCCTGATATTAAAAAATACAGAAAACGATTCTACCTTCCAAAATAAACATACTGTTTTTTATTGGAAAGAATAATTACATGCTTCAATTCACTTTTCTTTCCATCTTTCCAGATTGCCTGAACCTTATAGGGTGTATCTCTTCCTCTAAGTTGAATGGATTTAATATTTCCTTTGTTGCGTCCGTTAACAAGTATAGTACAGGCTTCAGAACATGTGATTTTAAGTAAACCGCTTCCACCAGGAACTCTGGATTCAGTAGCGGATTTTTCAACAGGCTGAATTTCCCTGCTGTCATCAGATTTCATATCCGGTGTTTCAACTTTCATCGAATTTCCGGAAGGGACTTTTGAAGATTTCGAATAAGTGTTTACATGTGTTCTTCCTGATGAAGCACCGGCAGATCCTGAAGAGGTAAGTTTTAACTCAATCTGGAGCCTTTTACTGTCCACAGGAAACTGGAAGTTTTCTTCAGCAAAAAGTTTTCCTTTTTCTATTCGAATTATATGAGGCGTGTTATAACACATTTCAATCTGCATATTGTAAACAGGTGTTTTCTTACCAATAACCTCACCATCTATAACTACAGTTCCACCGGAAGGTGAAGATTTTACAGTCAATTCCACTAGACCTTTTTTACATGCAGTTTTTTTAATACCGGAATTTTTTTTCAGTGAAGATGACTCGGATTGGTCCTTGGGCGCTTCGCTCCCGCGGGCGATATAGAATACAACTAGACCAACCCCGGAAACAGTAATAATAAGGAAAAGATTAATCAGGGTATTTACAAAAGCCTTCCCCAACCTGTCTATAAAAGGTCCTATAACGGGTTTTCTTGGAGGTCTGGGAATTGCCGAATAATCCTTTTGTGCCAGTTGCTGCTTTATTTCAACTTCCCGTTGCTTTTGCTCAATCTTTTTTTCCTGTCTTGCCCGCCTTCGGGCAACCCTTGCTTCAACTGAAGTAGCTCTTCCCGATTTTTGAGGTGATGGCTGATTTACTACTGGTGGTTCCACTTCCGGAGGTTTAACTTCCGCACTGAAATCAAGAAGTTCAGCTTGTGGTGGTGGTGGTAAAGGAACACTTGGAGAATAAACAGCAACGGGAGCAGTGTTAGAGGGTGATGAATTCACACCTGTTGGTGGATTATTACCTATTCTGTAATTACCTGTCCTCATCTCAGGTTCAGGACTTAATTCCATGATATTACCCATGGATAGCTCCACCTCATCAACCCTGCTTCCACCTGAATAAGGATCCGGAAAAAGCTTCCGAAGGTAATTTGCTATAACCTCAGGTGCTACTTCCATACCTTCCCTTTTAACTACAGTATCAAGAGCATTCCTGAAAGTTCTCGCACTTGGAAATCGCATATTCTTGTCCGGACTCAGAGCTTTCATAACGATCATGTCAAGACCAAGAGGCAAGTCCGGAACCAACTGACTGATCGGCTGAAAATTTGCCATCTGCGCCTTGATAATCAGTTCAGCATCAGTTGCTCCCTTTGAATGAATATCACCCAGAAGAAGTTCGTAAAGCATCACACCAATGGCAAAAATATCAATACGATGATCAATATCCTTTCCCATTGCCTGTTCAGGAGCCATATATCTGAATTTACCTTTGATAACACCATTTTGAGTATGATGCATAGACTCCGCAGCTTTAGCTATACCAAAATCAATTATTTTTACCCCACCATTATATGAAACTATAACATTCTGGGGACTAATATCGCGATGAATTATATTAAGTGGATTTCCTGTTACCGGATCAGTTGCACGATGAGCAAAATCCAGTCCTGTAAGTGTTTGTCTTATTATGTACAGGGCTATATTAACAGGTATTTTTCCCTGCATCTGCCTTTCATACCTAGCTATTGTAGAGATATCCTTTCCATGAATATACTCCATAGCAAGATAATAAGTATCCCCAACCTTGTCAAAATCAAACACCTGACAAATATTTGGATGAACCATATTTGAAACAAGCCTTGCCTCATCCTTAAGCATTGCAACCATCTCATTATCTTCACTGAGATGTGGATGAAGCCTTTTGATTGCGACTACTTTTTCAAAACCCGCCGCACCCTTTACTCTGCCCTTAAAAACCTCAGCCATCCCTCCACGGGCGATTCTTTCAATAAGTTCATATTTTCCGTATCGTTCAGAAGTCATGAGTGCAATTTCCACTGTAAATAAAACCAGGCCATGGACACAACACTATCTGTTATTTGTTCTTATTTTTCAACTATTAAAGTTTCATTGCTGAATATATGAGATTAAATAACAGATAACAGAATATCAGTGTAAAACCCGAAATTCTGAAAAATATTAAATATCAATATGATACAAAATTCATCCCGTTGAAGAAACGTTTCCTGTTTCATCAAGAAAAACTCCGGATAACGAAGATGATAATGAAATTTTATCCAGTTCTTCCAGAGTTACAGTGCCTGACTTATACCCTGCAAGTACATGCTTCACACTGAAAGAAACTCCATTTATAAGAATTGAGTGATCTTCCAGTTCAAGCCCAAAAATCCAGTTTCCATTATAATTAATTCTGAGGTATTCCCCCAGCAGAGCAAAAACAATATCTGTCTGTTCCGGATCGTTTTCATCAAGAGATTCAAGTGACTGAGTAAAGGCTTTTTTTAATTCAGATTTTTTAATTTTATCACCTTTTGACGAACCTCTGAATTTTTTCATACCACTGGATACCAGCTCATTAATTCTGGCAATTCCTTCTCCTGATGAAAGTTTATCTATAAGAACAAGAAGCTGTTTTACTATGTTATCATCCTCTTCAGATTCGTTGCCATCAGACATTGCAATAGAAAGTAATTCTCTCGCATCTGAAAGTCTACCAAGTCTTGCTCTGGCAAGGCCGAGACTTACAAACAATGAAGGTCTCCTAAACCCAAGATTCCATGCTGTAGATAAATGGATATCAGCCTTTTCCAATTCACCAAAATCCAGAGCAAGTCGCCCAGCTACAAAATAATAAAGTCCAATATCCTCCATATACTCAGTGGGTTTAACTTCATTAAGAAGTCTTGTAGCCTCACGATAATTGCGCTCACCTATCATAAGCAGAGCATTTGTCAGATTTTCAAATCTTTTTACTTTTTTTCTGTAAAATATTCTGGCGAGTATATTAGACATCAAGATTCCTGACCATTAGAGCATTAGTTTCAATAAATTCTCTTCTGGGTTCAACTTCATCTCCCATGAGAGTTGTAAATATATCATCCGCATCGGCTGCATCTGTTATCTTTACCTGCAGAAGAGTTCTTTTTTCCGGATCCATGGTTGTTTCCCAGAGTTGATCCGGATTCATCTCTCCAAGTCCCTTGTATCTCTGAATTGAAAGTTCTTTTTTTCCTGTGGATTCAAAATAATCAAGTACTCCAATAGGGGAATCTATCTCAACTGATGTGGACGAGGATTCAATCGTCCACGGAAAAGTATTAATCTGAGTAAACTGGTTATAAAGCTCTCTAAGATCTTCAAAACCGCTTGATTCAAGAAATGTGTCATTTATCAGATATTCAACAGCAGTTCCATGATTATAGAACTTAAAAACAAGAACATAGTTTTCTTCATCATTTTTCTTTAATATCTCTGTGACAACACCGGTAATACCACTTCTTGAACCAATGACTCTGCTGAGTCTGTCTGCATTTTTCTCAAGGATTTCACGTTTATTTAATGTTTCAACCGTAAATTCAGGCATCTTCATCAGTGCATCAATGAAAAAGGGTTCGAAATTTCGTCCCATACGATTAATTTTTTCCTTATAGACCAGAAGTCTTGAAAGTAAGTCTTTTAGTTCTTCACCGGAAACAGGACCATTTTCCGTCAGTACTTTCATGTCATCAGAAAAATTAGTCAGCAGATAATTCTCAAGCTCATGTTCGTTTTTAATATACACCCGATGTTTTTTACCTTTTTGAATAAGATAAAGCGGAGGCTGAGCAATAAACAAATGACCGTTTTCTATAATTTCTCTCATCTGACGATAGAAGAAAGTAAGAAGCAGTGTTCTTATATGACTTCCATCAACATCAGCATCTGTCATAAGAATAATTGAGTGATATCTGAGCTTTTCAATCGTAAAATTATCTTTTCCGATACCCGTTCCAAGGGCTGTAATAAGAGAAATAATCTCCTGAGAAGATAATACTTTATCCGGACGGGCTTTTTCTACATTGAGAATTTTACCTCTCAATGGGAGTATCGCCTGATTTTTGCGATCCCTACCCTGCTTGGCACTGCCTCCTGCACTGTCACCCTCCACGATGAAAAGTTCACTGTTTACAGGATCTCTCTCCTGACAGTCAGCAAGTTTTCCAGGTAATGATGCCCCATCAAGAACACCTTTGCGCCTTATTACTTCCCTTGCTCTTCTGGCAGCCTCTCTTGCTCTAGCTGCGGTGAGTACCTTGTCAATAATCATTCTTGAAAATTTAGGGTTTTCTTCAAGTATTCTGGACAACTGTTCACTTACAGCACTTTCAACTATCCCTATAACTTCACTGGAAACAAGCTTATCCTTTGTCTGGGAGTTGAATTTAGGATCGGGGTGCTTGATACTTAAAACAGCAGTCAGACCTTCCCTCACATCATCTCCGGAAGGAAGACTTTTGGGATCCTTGAATAATTTATTGGTGATCCCATAATCGTTAACTGTTCTGGTCAGGGCCTTTCTCAAACCAGTCAGATGAGTCCCACCATCCTTATTGGGAATATTATTTGTGAAGCAGTAAATAATCTCCTGAAGTGAGTCTGTCCATAGAAGCGACAGTTCAACAACAACATCATCCTTTTCTCCAGACATGGATATTGGATCAGGATGCATTGCATTTCTGTTTCTGGAGATATATCTGACATAGGATGACAATCCTTCTTCAGAATCAAATTTCATCTCCTTTCCATTTCTCTCATCTAAAAATTCTATCGCGACGCCCTTGTTCAGAAAACTTATCTGCCTCAGACGGGAAATAAGAACCTCAGTACTGAAGGTTGTTTCAGTAAAAATACCTTCATCCGGCCAGAAAGTAATTTTAGTACCTCTTCCACCTGTCTGTCCAATCTGAACCAATGGTTTGGTAACAATTCCCTTACTGAATTCCATTTTATGGATAATGTTATCTCGCCTAACTTCCAGAACAAGTTTTTTACTTAAAGCATTTACAACACTCACACCTACGCCATGAAGACCACCACTGACTTTATACTGTGAAGAATCAAATTTAGCCCCACTGTGGAGTTCCGTAAGTATAACCTCTGCAGCAGGCCTTCCCTCAGCATGCATATCAACAGGAATTCCTCTCCCGTTGTCTTCAACTGTAACAGAGTTATCTGAATGGACTGTTATCTGTATTCTGTCACAAACTCCGGCAAGATATTCATCAACGGAGTTGTCAACCACTTCAAAAACCATGTGATGAAGGCCTGTACCATCATCAGTGTCCCCGATATACATACCCGGACGGGTTCTTACAGCCTCCAGACCTTTTAAAACCTGAATAGAATCAGCATTATAATTACTTTGTTGTGAATCAATATTTTTATCTGTAGTCATATCCTTTTTTTCCAATACGCCCATATTTTCAGGGCACTTATGGATACCATAATTAACGAATTTATTCCAGCTGAGTTATCGGAAAGATTACCTAAGAAAATATCTAATAATCTTAAGTGTTTTTCTCCTTTTATCTGAAAATTATTTATATGATATTCAGGCGATGGAAACCAGGAAAAATATCATCACTTCAGCATGTCAGTTCTACAAATCGGTTGATGATGGTCTTGATATATCACCTTCTGTTATTCAGTTGTCACAATTTTGCTGTGTTCAACTGGGTGTTTTGGAAGGATCCTTTATTTAAGTTTTTTATTATTTTTATATTAATTATTTTTATATTGATTCAAATATAAATTTATTTTAACATTATTATCCTGAAAAAAGATCATGAATTTAAATCTTTATTATGACATTGAAAAAAATGATTCTTATGAACCATCTGTACTTGATTCAACCGGATGTGCTGTTCTTGTAATTGAGATATCAACAAATCTGATTAATGTTATAACCGCTAATAAAATTGCTCAAAAATTTTTCAGATTACAAAACTTTCATGGAGAAAAAAATCACCCTCTTGTTAGTTTGTACAATTTCATTCACGAAAAAAATCCACAGGTAAAAGTTCATTTTCGGGTTACTGACGAAATAAATTCAGAAATCATACCTATAAAAAACAATATTTTCCTGATAAACACTCCCCCTGTCCCAGGTAGAAGTGGAATGAATCTGGATACATTTCAGAATGAAATTATTTCTGAATTACTTTCGGACTATGTTTACATTGCGAACTGGAATAACACTGAAAAACTCCACTATATATGGATTCTTGGTGCGTTTTCTTCAATAACAGGTTTCAGTCCCATCTCTCTTCTCAGTGGAAAAAAATCAATCATTGATATAATTCATGAGGATGACCGACTAACTTTTCTTGATCACCTAAACAAACTCAATCTGACTAACAGTTCATTTGTTGAATACAGGATAAGCACAAAATCCGGACAGATACTCTGGCTAAAAGATAGTTTTAAAATTATTTCTATTTCCGGAAAAAGCAGGATAATAGCAGGAGCAGTAAGTAATATCACCAGTCAAAAAGAGGCCCAGCTTGAGTTAATGCATCGCAATGAATATATAAATTTCATTACAGACAATCTCCCTGTGGCAATATCTCATTTTGATGCAGAAGACAGACTCTCCTATGGAAACAGCAGTTTCTTTTCTTTGTTTAAGGAATTTAACCTTGAAAATGGCAGGAAACTGGAAACACTGCTGCCGGAATTCATTCTAAGAAAAATCAGTACGTCTGTATCAAGAGCTAAAACCGGGTTTAAAAGCTCATTTGAAGGATGGTTTAAAGAAGATAAAACATCTCTTTATCTGGAAACAAAATTTATTCCGGATAAAACAAATGGTGGATTCATCTGGCTTCTATCAAATAAAACTGAGTTAATAAAAATTCAGGAATATCAGGAGAAATTGAATACAAAAATCCGAGAAACCCAGAGACTTGAAAGTCTGGGTGTCCTTGCCGGGGGAATTGCACATGATTTCAATAATATGCTTATGGGAATACTTGGTAATGCCGGACTGGCACTTATGGAACTGCCAATAGGTGCTCCCTGTAATGAGCATATCAGTCATATTGAGACCGCTGCACTGAGACTCAGTGAACTGACTAATCAGTTACTTGCTTACTCTGGGAAAGGAAAGTTTGTAACCACAAAAATGAATATAAACGATATGATCAGGGAAATGGATCATCTCCTCGAAATAGGAATTCCCCCCAATGTAAGGGTCAGATATAATCTTCTAAGTGATATTCCCCTAGTTGAAGGAGATCCTTCACAGATTCGCCAAATTATTATGAATATCATGATAAATGCCAATGAGTCCATTGGAGAAAAGCATGGAGTTATTTCAGTATCAACGGGCATCACTGTACTTTCCAGTGAATATCTGCTTGATACTCTGGGCGCAAATGATCTGGAACCTGGGGAATATCTGTTCATAGAAATATCCGATACCGGAAAGGGAATGGATCCGGCCACCGTTTCAAGAATTTTTGATCCTTTCTTCACAACCAAATTTACAGGAAGAGGCCTAGGGCTTGCAGCAGCTTTAGGAATTGCAAAAAGTCACGGGGGTGCAATTAAAGTATACAGCGAACCTGGAAAAGGCAGTTCGTTTAAAATATTTTTTCCACCCTGCAACACTGAAATTGAAACATTTTCTCCGGATAAGGAACCTGATGCCTTTTACGGAGAGGGAACTGTCCTCATTATTGATGATGAAGAGTGGGTCAGAATTGTTGCAGGAAATGTTCTTCAAAAATTTGGATATAAAATTGTAACAGCGAAAAATGGACTTGAGGGACTGAAACTGTATGCGCCTGATATTAAAAACATAAAACTGGTAATTCTGGATATGATGATGCCGGTAATGGATGGTAAGGATACCTTCAGAGAGTTAAAAAGACTGGAACCTGATATAAAAGTTCTTTTAACCAGTGGATATGCTGAAAATAAAGCATTGAGCAGATTTCAAGGCAAAGGACTGAGTGGTTTCATTCAAAAACCTTTTTCTCCCATAGATCTTATGAAGAAAGTTACTGAAATTCTGAAAAATACCACTATTTAATCACCAACTTTACGGATTCTGAGTTTTTCAGAGTATCATATAAAGTCTCCATAATCATCATCTCCGATTCTCTTCTTTTGTGAAACTTAATTGGATATCTCAAAAGAACTGTTAATTTACTGTCTTTTATCTGGGTATAACATACCGGTTCAAAGGATTTAAACATAAATTCTGCACCACTTTCCGTGATTTTTTTCTTATTTTCATCATCAATTTTTTCTGAATATTTTTCTGCAATTTCAAGTATTATTCTCTTTGCTTCGTTCTTATCCGAATCGGAAGTAATTTCGAATGTCAATTCGTTCCATACCATCGAAACCGCTCTTGTATAATTAGCCACAGAGTTTGTGAGAACCTTCGCGTTGGGAATCTTTATAATTCGACCTGTGGGTTCATCACCCTTTACCCAGTTACCTATTTCAGAAACTGTAATAAAGACCGGACCTATTTCCATGACATCACCTGTTTCTGTTCCAATCTGAATACGATCTCCAACATCAAAAAGACCTCTCCAGACGATTACCAGATTTGCCACAACATTAAGAATAAGCTCTTTGCAAACAATGGTAAGTGCACCAATAACAAGAGTCAGTGCTGTAAGAATACTCTGAAACCATCTGAACCATATTACTGTGAGCGCTATCAGTAACAGTACATAAATTATATATGAAGATACCTGACGCCATATATACCTGTGCCTGAGATTTTCAACCCTTGAATTGATTATTCTCTGTATTCCTAATTTCATAATCCAGAAAACCATAAGAAATATAACAGTAGTGATAATCTTTCCCTGAGTATGTGTAATATACTGCTTTAAATTTTCTATTATTTCATACATTTATTTCTATTCTTTCTTGTTGCTTCTGTAGTATTCTATATATTTCATCCCTCTGAAAACATATGAAGGATCATGTGTTAATGACTTACCATCCACGGGAAATTTCCTGCCGGTGTTATGATAATGAAGTGCATCCTTATATCTTTTACGCTTAATCAGGTAACCATACTCTTTCATAATCCACTTCATCCCGTGAGTTATTGCATTGGACCCGGAAAGTTCCTGTACAGGAATACCAAGATGATATGCATTATATCCCATTATCTGAAAAGGCCCCCAGCTTGAGGCAAAATATCTAATATCTCTTTCTGATAATTTTTTTAACTGGCCTGATGGAATTTTTCTGAATGATCCGTTTTTTAGTTTTCGGTATTTAAGCAGCCTTGAGTGAATATGCTCTTCAAATCTTGGAAGATGATCTCTACCGCTTGTCTCGAGCATGATAAGCGCCAGAAAAAAATAGGGGTCCACACCATATTTCGATGACTCACTATTGACTTTTCCGGAATACTTTTGCCTTACATGATTAAGAGATGCTTTTTCAAAGGAATCCGATAAAGGCTGTTTAATAAAAAACCTCAATCCCGTCAGTAAAACAGCCGGTAACACGATAAAAAGAATTATTTTTTTAGTACTTAAAATATTAAGCAGTTTCTTTTTTATTTTTCTTCCAGACAGCATCGGAAAAAATCAGGATCTTCGTATATCAGGCAGATTTGCAGGAAATTCTGTACCCTGACTTCCAAGAGAATACAAAGCCGCACTTAAGGAGTGAATAATATCTGTAGCTTTCAAAGCTATTTCACCTTTTTCCTGGGCTACAAGATCCCCACTTCTTCCGTGCAGAAAAACACCTATACACATCGCGTCAAATGCACTACATCCCTGGGCACAAAGTGCAGTTACAAAGCCTGTCAGAACATCCCCGCTACCACCTGTTGCCATTCCTGGATTTCCTGTAGAATTAACAGCAATTCTCCCTCTTGGACTTGCTATCACTGTTCTTGCACCCTTTAAGATCACGTGAACATTATATTTTTTTGCGAAATCTCTGGCTATTATATGTCTTGAAGCCTGAATTTCCTTAACGGAAAGTTTTGTCAGTACTGCCATTTCTCCTGGATGAGGTGTAAGGATGACGTCACATTTTGCCTTCAGTAGTATTTCGGGATCATCTGCAACAATTGACAGAGCATCTGCATCAATAATTACAGGATGTTCTGATGATTCAAGAATGGATATAAGGAGTTTTCTTGCGGATTCATCTTTTCCCAATCCAGGACCTATTGCCAAAGCACTTCTTTCAATAAGCCAGTTTATCTGTTCTTCCCACTGTGGAGAATCAGTATCAGTTTCAAGTGTTCTGCACATTTCTTCAGTCAGTCTGGTCATAAGAACTGACATAATATTTTCTCTGGCAATTATTGTCACCAGACCTGAACCCATAGCTACAGCACTCTCACCTGCCATAACAGCTGCACCAACTTTGCCTATACTCCCTCCTATAACAGCACTGTGACCGAAAGTCCCTTTATGACCGCTTCTTTTCCTATATGGAATATGGTGCGCCACCCATTGATCTGAAAGGAGAAACACTGTTGAATCACCATGGTTCACTCTTGGCAGGGAAATATCAGCTATAACTATTTCTCCGCAATATTCAAATCCTGGAGAAGTATAATGACCTATTTTGGGATAACCGAAAGTTACCGTCAAATCACTCTGAACTGCATCACCCCCAAGTGGCTCACCTGTATCTGCACTCAGTCCTGATGGAATATCAACAGAAATCTTAACCGCAGAAACTGAATTCATTATACTTATCAATTCTCTTGGAAGTCCTGTCACTGGTCTGTCCAGACCTATACCGAAAATAGCATCCACAATAAAATCAGTATCTGAAAACAACTCCTCAACATACATGATATCTGATGTGCCATTGAGTTCCAAGAAGGGAATATTCATCGCCTTTACAATATCAAGATTGGTTTTTGACTCACCCCTGGAATCATTTTCGTTTCCCAAAGCAATAATATTTACTATTGCTCCATAGTTATGAAGATGTCTGGCAACCACATATCCGTCACCACCATTGTTCCCCTTGCCGCATACAACTACAACTGAAGATCCTTTTACTTCCCATCTTTCGGAAATGGCTCTGGCTGTAGCACTACCAGCAAGTTCCATCAATACAACACCCGGAATTCCCAGAGTATTAATGGCATACTGATCAAGAGATCTCATTTCAGCGGCATTGACAAGTCTCATTATATTCCTCCACGAATCTGAAAAATCATATCCCTTACGGCTTTTTCAAGCCCGGAAAGGGCGGCTCTGGAAATAATACTGTGACCTATATTTAGCTCTTTTAGATTAAGCAGATGCAGAATTCCTTTCACATTTGTATAATCCAGACCATGTCCTGCAGCCAGTTCAATCCCACACTCAGAAGCTGCAAAAGCTGAATTTTCAAGTCTCAGCAGCTGTTTCCTGATTTCATCAGAATTCTCAGATAGAGTATAATCTCCTGTATGAAGTTCAATCATGTCAGCACCAATTTTTTGTGAAATTTCAACAATATCAACGTCAGGGTCGATAAACAGACTGACTTTTATGCCATTTTTTCTCATTTTTTCTATAGCTGATGAAATTTTATCCATCAGTTTACTATCCCTTAAATCAAGACCACCCTCGGTTGTTTTTTCCTCTCTTTTTTCCGGCACCAAAGTAACAATATCCGGCCCTAGAGAACATGCTATCCCCACCATTTCATCTGTCACTGCCATTTCGAGATTCATTACTGTTGAAATAGTCTTTCTAAGTATCTCCACATCCCGATCAATAATATGCCTTCGGTCTTCTCTAAGATGTACAGTTATTCCATCAGCACCTGAAAGTTCACAGATAGATGCCGCTGCAACAGGATCAGGATATTTTGTACCCCTCTGGGATCTTAAAGTAGCTATATGATCAACATTCACGTGCAATCTTATATTATTCATAAACACACCTATCCATTCTGAAAAGCAACGGCCAATGTATCAGCAATTTCCCTTGCCTTTATTTCATCAGTATCTTCCACCAGAATTCTGACTTTCATTTCAGTACCGCTGTATCTGATATAAATCCGACCATTATCCCCAAGAATTTTTTCATTCTCAGAAATCAATTCTGAGAGTTCCTTCATTTCTTCGATAGGACGTTTATCGCGTACATCAATGTTCAAAAGAACCTGTGGAACTTTAGTCATAATTTTTTTCAATTCACTTAATGGTTTACCTTCCTTTTGCATAATAGAAAGAACCTGTAAAGCTGCAATGATACCATCTCCAGTTGTTGTATGATCTCTCAGAATAATATGCCCGGACTGCTCACCACCGAGATTATATCCCTCCTCAAGCATTGACTGAAAAACATATCGATCACCCACCTGAGTTCTCACAAGATTTCCACCAGCTTTTTTTAATGCATGTTCAAGACCCAGATTACTCATTACTGTTGAAACAAGTGTTTTTTTTCTGAGGGTCCCTTCCTTAATCATTCTGGTGGCAATCAATGCAAGAATTGCATCACCGTCAACAATCTCACCCTTTTCATCACTGAAAATAACTCTATCAGCGTCACCATCCAGTGCTATTCCCAGATCTGCCCTGAATTTTTTCACACTTTCAGCAGTATGTTCGGGATAAAGAGCCCCCACAAGAGAATTTATATTTGTACCGTTGGGGGAAACTCCTGTACTGAAAACCTCTGCTCCCAGTTCCTGAAAAATCAAGGGGGCAACTTTGTATGCTGCACCATTAGCACAGTCTACAACCATACGAACATTATCAAGAGTAAGATCTCCAGGGAAAGTATTTTTACAAAAGGTGATATATCTCCCACTGGCATCATCAATTCGTTTTGATCTTCCAATAGATTCTCCCTGAGCCATGAGAGAATTCAATTGATCACTGTACATCATCTCCTCAATTTTCAACTCCATATCATCAGGAAGTTTATGTCCCTTATCTGAGAAAAACTTTATACCATTGTGATTATAAGGATTATGACTGGCGCTTATTACTATTCCCGCATCTGCTCTCATTGAAGTCGTAAGATGAGCAATTGCCGGAGTCGGTAATGGCCCAACAAACAAAACATCTCCCCCCATCGCCATAATTCCTGCAGCAATAGCATTTTCAAACATATAACAGGAAAGTCTGGTATCTTTTCCGATTAGAAACCGACCTCTTCTTCGTTTGGGTTTAAACATCAGAGCAGCAGCATATCCCAATCTTAAGGCAGTATCAGTTGTCATGGGATGCCGGTTGGCAACACCCCTGACTCCATCAGTTCCAAAAAGTTTCCTCATAAAAAATCTCCTTAATCTCTTACATCCAATCCTGAAAGTTCTTTCCGTAGGTTACTAACCACAACAGGATCTCCCATTACCACCAGAATCATACCTTCTTCAAGAACAAAATCACCACCAGGACCATGAAGATACTGACCGGTTTCAGGATTTTTTACTGCAATAATAAGCAGTTTACCCTGCCTGTTAATATTTGCATCTTTTACTTTTTTACCAGCCAGTGATGATTTTCCGGATATTTCCAGCTGTTCCACCCTCAGATTTTTTTCCCGATCCCTAAGCATAAGATCAAGAAACTGTGCAACATGAGGCCGAATCATCTCACTCACCATTCTCATGCCACCAATAAAATTTGTTGAAACAACACTGTCCGCACCAGCCACCTTCATTCTTTCTGAAGTTCTCAAATCAAGTGCTTTTGAAACAATTCTGATATTTCTGTTCATCTGTCTTGCTGTTATAGTTACAAACAGATTGTCTTTGTCCTGAGGCAGAGCACAAATCACCCCATAAGCTCTTTCAATTCCAGCAGAAGCAAGAACTTTATCATCCAGAGCATCACCACAAATATAAAGCAGCCTCCCCGTATCTGAGAACTCACCCTCGCGATCCTTCAGGTTTTTTTCATCAATATCTATGGCCACAAAGTGCCACCTTGTGGTAATAAGCTCCTTGACAATATGAATACCTTCATTTCCCAGACCGCATACAATTATATGATCCTTTAATTCACTTATTTTTTTCTGCATTCTACGCCTCTGTGTGATATGACTGAAGGCTCCCTCCACAAAAAATGTCGTCATACTTGAAACAATGTTAACATAAACACCCAAACCAAGAACCAGCATAACCGTTGTATATATCCTTACAACCGGAAGACTCATACTTGATAGAACTTCCCCATACCCGGTGGTTGTTACAGTGATCATCATCATGTAGATACAATCCACCAGAGACCAGTTTCCTCCATCTGGAATAACAAGTGGAACATAAAGCTCTCCAATTAAGTAAAAACCTGTACTGCCAATGATAACAAGAAGAACAAATACCAAAAGAGAATTGAAAAGACGCTTTTTCAACATACCAAGGGCAGCAGTTTCACTTGCAAACAATGTCTGTTTATCCATAATGTGGAAATTTATCAGATTATCTTTTTTTTGGAATTAAAAGGATAACTGAAAACATAAGTCCTTCAGTTTTTATTATTATATTGTATTAACGGGAGATTTCACATCATGAACCCTGAACTTTTCAGATCCAGATACAATCAACTTGTAATTGATATAAACCATCACAATCAACTGTATTACTCAAATAACTCTCCGATTATTTCTGATGAGGAATATGACAGATTATATCGTGAATTAAAGGAACTGGAGGAACAGTTTCCCGAATTGATATCTGAATACAGTCCCACCAGAAAAATTGGAAATACAGAACCTGAGAATATTTTTAAAAAGACTCTACACACACGAAAGATGCTCAGTCTTTCAAATACATATAACTTTAATGAAGTCTTAAACTTTTTTAACAGGATTACCAAAGCACTTGAAACAGAAAAATTACAGGTGGTCTGTGAACCCAAATTTGATGGAATAAGCATTGAACTGGTATATGAAAAAGGAAAATTGAAAAGAGCAGTTACCAGAGGCGACGGGATAACCGGTGATGACGTGACAGCAAATGTCATGCAGATTAAAACAATTCCTCACCATCTAAAGGGATTTTCAGGAAATTTGAGTATCCGTGGGGAAATATTCATGAATTTTTCTGCTTTTGAAAAACTGAATGAAGAAAGACAAATCAAAGGTGAGAAGCTTTTTATGAACCCCAGAAATGCAGCCGGAGGAACTCTCCACCTTAAGGATACATCTGAAGTTTCAAAAAGACCTCTGGATATTTTTGTTTATGATCTTTTGTCACCTGCGGACCATCTTGGATATCATGATAAAATGATAGATTTTTTCATGGATTGTGGACTACCGGTTTACAGTAGATCTGATGTTTTTGATATTGAAGATATCATAAACATAAAAACTACAATTGATGACTGGGATAAAAAACGTAAAAACCTCGAATTTCCTATTGATGGATTGGTTTTTAAACTGAACAGTTTTTCTCAAAGGGATTCCATGGGAACCAATATAAAGGATCCCAAATGGGGGTTTGCATATAAATTTCCTTCAGACGAAATGGAAACAAAACTTCTGGATATTGAACTCAATGTGGGTCGTACCGGCAGTATTACACCTGTTGCTGTTTTGGATCCTGTTTTACTTGATGGTACAAGAGTTTCCAGAGCGTCTCTCCATAACTTTGAATACATCAAAGAAAAAAACCTGATGCTGAATGATATTGTCAAAGTTAAAAAAGCCGGTGAAATCATACCACAGGTTATATCTTCCGTTTTACATACACCAGAAAGCATTGAAATAAAAGAACCTGAATTATGTCCGGCATGTGGTAATCCTCTACAGAGAAAGAATACCACACAAAAAATAAAATCATCATCTGAAGAAACTGAAACCTCCTACATTGAAGAAAAAAATATCAGATGCATCAACCACAGCTGCCCATCCAGACTTAAAAATTCACTGATTCACTTCGTAAGTAGAGATATGATGAATATTGAAGCAATCGGAGAAAAACTCATTGAACAGATGTTTTCTGAAGGACTTATCAGACGTGGAGTTGATATATACAAATTGACCAGACAGCAGATTCTTTCTCTCGAACGAAAAGGAGAAAAATCTGCTGATATTATAATAACTTCAATTGAAAAAAGCCGGCATACTCAACTGAACCGGGTGATAAACGCCATAGGTATTCCTGGAACAGGAAAAGCTAATTCCAGAAATCTATCTGAAAAATTTCACACCATTGACAATCTACTTGAAATATCAAAAAATATTGATTCATTCAGAGAAGAGCTGCTGGAAATTGATGGTATCGGTGACAATGTGGCAAACGAAATAATTTCATTTTTCAGTAATGATGATGAACAATCTCATCTTGAAGAACTTTCAGAAGTTCTTGTTTTTCAGGATTTAACTTCTTCCACCGGAAAAATTCCATACTCTTTTTGTATAACAGGAACTCTTAGTAAACCACGCCGGGAACTGGAGGAAATTATCCTGAAAAATGGTGGAAACATAAAAAATGATGTGAGTTCAAAACTGGATTATCTTTTGTGTGGAGAAAATTCAGGTTCAAAACTAAAAAAAGCAGAAAAACTCGGTGTGAAAATAATGGCGGAAAGTGAATTCTGGAAAATACTTTCCTAGACTTTTTACCGAATAATTGCCAGAGTATCGATAGCAGAAACTGTATATTTTCACTCTGCTTTACAGGGTAAATGAAAAGTGGATTAATTCAGAACAAAATAATAAGGAACCGGAATATGACAATCGATAAAAGAAAAAAAATAGCCAATAACTTTCTTGATGATTTCTCGGCAAAAAGAAATAAACACAAACTTCCAAACTGGGCTATGGCAGCCATTATAGGTGCCAGTATCAGTATTTCTGCCGTGGGTTGTGATGATGATGATGATAATAACAATGTAAATAATACAAATAACACAACATGTACAAACTGTGATTATGCTGCACCGTTTATTGATCCTGATGCTTCATCTAAAGTTGATGATTCCGATCAGTAAGTGATTTTCACATGTATTTTCTCAAGTGCCGTGATTTTATTTTTTCATAAATACCGGAGTAGTATTCTCTTTCTGTTTCAGAACCACCTAAACCTGAGAATATTGTTTCCGAATCTGACCAGAAATCATCAAGACTTCTGTTTCCTGCTTCCTCATACCTGCAGAGTTGAAGAACCATATCAATTTTATCTGCTGCTCTGACCAGTCTTCCTTCCGCTGTAGAGTTTTGTTCAAACTCTTCCCATAATGACACCATTTCATCCGCCCATATGGATGATGAAAATATCTCATAAAGTGCTGCTTTTTCAGCATTATATTTATTTTTTTCACCAAAAAAACGGATCATGGGAGATGGAATATCTGTTATTAGAGATTCTGCAAGATCATGGATAAGCGCTATCTGAATCGCTTTTTCCAAATCAAGTTCCCATCTGCCATCCTGAATTATTTCCTTTCCCATCATCATCGTGGAAAAAGCAACACCAAAGCTATGATCTGCAAGAGATTCCGGATTTTTTACACCCTTCATAAGCCATCCGGCTCTGGGGAGAAATTTCATCATGGTGCTGTAATAAAAAATACTATCCAAATTTTCAGTCATTGGTACACCTCTACTTAAGTGAGTTACCACAAAATTTAATTGAAAAGTACAAAAAGAGGAATAACCTGAACATCCTGATAAATTATACAAATGTCCCCAGATCTGAAACTGGAGATCATTTGAATTTGGAGGCTGATTTGACAAATTTTATTTTTCTGACATCTATGATTCTTGTATGCGTATCAGGATGTAAACCATCTGTTAAAAATAAGAATAATAAAAAAAGGAATTTGGAAGTGAAGACATTAAAATTAGAATTTCCGGAAACACTACTTCCCGATGTTGATAAAAAGTCAGGAAGTTCTTTAATGGAAGCGCTGTCAAAAAGATCAAGTGCAAGAAATTTCAGTGATAAATCTCTGGAAATCAGTACTGTAAGTGAGCTTCTATGGGCAGCTGCCGGTGTAAACAGGCCTGATGGAAGAAGAACAGCTCCAACAGCGGTAAACTGGCAGGAAATTGATATTTATGCAGTAACCAGAGAAGGAGTATACATATATAATGCTTCTAAACACTCTCTGGTTGGAGTTGAAAAAAACGATATCAGAGAATTTGCCGGAAAACAGGCATTTACTTCCGTAGCCCCCATAACACTTGTTTTTGTGAGCAATTACGACAAAATTACAGGAAGACACGGTGATGACGAAACAAAAAAAGCTTTTTACAGCGCAACAGATACTGGATATATCAGTCAGAATGTATACCTTTACTGTGCTTCAAAAGGACTGATTACTGTAGCTTTAGGCCTGGTTGACCGTGAAACTCTTCATAAAAAACTCAATCTGAATCAAAACCAGCATATAATCCTTTCCCAGACGGTAGGTTATCCGGAAAAATAATAATCATATAACAGGGGGTTTTGTACTTATTTTCAAACCTTTTATCAATTTTGCCAGAGTTTTGACAACCTCATCCTGAAATTTTCTGGCATGTCTTGCTGAATCCTTAAGTTTATCATTCATAACAGAAAAAATAATAGTCCGGTTCTTGTGAATAAGATAACCACTTAGACATGAAGCAGTCCTTAATGTACCTGTTTTTGCGTACAGAATATCCCAGGTCAAACTGGTGGTAAGCCTTGAATGAAGTGTACCATCTCTCCCTGGTCTAGCCATGGAATCCACAATATCCCTGTGAAGCCACGAGAGAGTTGAATATCTCTGTAGAACAGATACAAGACTATACGGAGAAATTGAAGATTTCCCAAACAGACCACTCCCGTTTGATATTACATATCTGCTGGATTTTATACCACTTCTTGTCATCATGGAGCGGACTCTTTTCAATCCCAGCCAGGTTGAACCCGCCTTCCCTGATTTATATCTGCCAAGTGCTCTAAGTATATTTTCGGCCCAGAAATTATTACTGAATTTATTCGTACTTTTAACAAGTTCAAAAAGTGGCTTACTTTTATGAACCGCAAGTAAAGGAGTATCCTTTGGTACTTTTCCCCTTCTGAACTGATCAGGTACTTTAATACCGTTATCCTTTAATAACTGAATCAAAACCCCCGCAGTAAACATTTCAGGTTTGAATGTTCTGACTCTTTCATGAATCTTTTTTTTGTGATTTTTTCCAACTCTTCCTAATACGACAACTTCCAAGTATTTATCCTGAAGTCTGGAATATGCCCTGACTTTTTTTGTCTTTTTTCCTGTCTTTAGTTTATTTATGCATTTTAAGAATGGTGATTTAACCTGACATTCCACAGTCGGTTTTCCATCTTTTAAAAATATATCAATTCCTACACTGTTTCCTTCAACACTGACTGCATTGGGTGCCGTAAGATAACCTTCAGTCCCGTGTTTCCATTCAAAACCTGTGGTTCTCCTTCTTGAAAATGCATAATTATCAATAGTGATTCCCCCAGGGATACTTTGAATCCCAAGCCGTTTCAGTTTTAAAACAACTGAACGCAGATCATCTACACTGAAACTGGGATCTCCACTCCCTTTCCAGAAAAGTGGAGTAGTCATGATATTACCCTTGTACTTACCATAAAATGAGGTTTCAAATCTGAAGCTTCTACCCATTTCTCTCAAAGCAGTTCCTGTGGAAAGTATTTTAATACAACTTGCAGGTTGCATCGGAGTTTTACTTCTCCACCGGTAAATCCCCTTACCGCCAAGCCAGCGTGCATAAACTCCATGTCTGGATTTAACTGTACTCCTTTTCACCAACCTGTTAAGACGAATCCTGAGATTATTCTCCGGGGAAGCTACAGCAGCGCATGTCCAGAAAAATAGGTTGACGATGAAGATTCTAATGAATATTTTCGGCAGATAATGAGAGGCTCTTTCCATGTCAACAATACGTAAAGCATATAAAACTATTCTCAAGGAATTTTTTTCTGAAAATATGACTATTTCATTTGGAGAACAAAAACTGGGTTTTACAAAAAGAACCTGGACTATTCCTGATGAAAGCGGAAAAAATGTGACTCAGGGACTCAGATACGGAGACAACCCTGATCAGAGCGCAGCTATGTACCAATGGACATCTGGAGAATTAAAAATCGGTAATTTAACTGTTACTCCCGGAAAAGCATTTATTTCCGGTATAGATGAAACTTCTTTCATTCAATTTGGCAAGCATCCGGGAAAAACAAATATTACAGATATTTCAAGTGCATTATCGATAATGAGACTGCTTGGTCCGGTAAAATCAACTATTATTGTTAAACACAACAACCCCTGTGGGGTAAGCATTTCTGATAATCTGTATGACAGTTATATCAATGCATACAATGCTGATCGTATTGCCGCTATGGGAGGTTGTACTGTTCTTAGCCATCCATGTGATATTCACACAGCTGAAGCCATAAGTCAGACCTACAGCGAAGTCGTAGTAGCTCCGGAATTTGAAAATGGTACTATTGAACTTCTGAAAAAAAGAAAGAATTTAAGAATCATAAGGATTCCAGAAATAGCTGAAATCGGTGAACTTTCCCATCAGCCATTGCTAAAATTTACTACTCTTGAGGATGGGGGAATCATTGTAGAGCAGACTCAGATTCCAATGATTACTTCATCAGATGATTTTATTATCCCCGAACAGAAAATAAAGGGAGAAACATTCAGAATTAATCGTAATCCCCTTGAATCCGAGAAAAAAGATCTTATTTTAGCATGGCATATTGTAAGCGGTATCACATCCAACTCTATTGTTATGGTGAAAAACGGTACAACCGTAGCAATAGGCACAGGTGAACAGGATAGAGTTGGAGCAGTAAGACTTGCAATTGAGAAAGCATGTACTAAACATGCTGATGGAATCTGTTTCAGAAAATATGGTATATCGCTGTTTCAGATGGAACTTGAGGTGAAAAAAGATTTAAGACCACAGTCTCACCTTCTTGAAATAATGGAACAGTCACGATCTGAAAATTGTGGTCTTTCGGGAAGTGTAATTGCATCTGACGGTTTTTTCCCTTTCAGAGACGGTGTGGATGCTGCTCTCAATATGGGGATAACCGCTGTTATTCAACCTGGTGGAAGCATAAAAGATTATGAATCCATCATAGCCTGTAATGAACGGGATGCTACCATGGTATTTACCAATCAGAGGGTTTTCAAACATTGATATTTTTATTTTTATTCATAATACTGCCCCTGACAGATCTGGTTCTTTTGGTATATCTGGCAGTTAAATTCAGTTTTATTTACACTGTGTTGCTGGTTTTACTGACTGGTTTGACTGGGATTCATTTCATTAAATCCCAGTCTGCAGGGACATATTCAAGGATTCAGAATCAGTTTTCATCAGGGAATATTCCAACTATTGAAATGGTTCAGGGATTATTGCTGCTTGCCGCAGGGCTTTTACTTATCACCCCTGGAGTAATAACTGATGCGGTGGGAATACTTCTGTTAATTCCTCCTTTGAGGTTTGCAGTGGCCCATGCCTTGATTAGACACTTTAAATCAAGGATTAAAATTGTTACTATGTCTGAAGGCATGTTTCCCGGTGGTTTTCCGGGAACGGATACGGATATTATAGATGGCGAGTGGGAAGAAGAAAAACCAGGAAAATAAAGAAAAAAACAACAATTTGGTTCTGAAATCATCAGTAGATAATATTGTTGAAATATCAGATAATGAGGTGGAGTTTGAGGATGATTCTGAAGATGAAGAAATCCTTGAAGGAGAAACAGAATTTCTATCAACTGATGAATCCACAGATAACAGAGAAACTTCTTCTTATTCAGATGAAGATGAAAGTTCCGGTCTCGTAAGATATGATCCTCTTAGAGCATATATACATCAGGTAAGAAGATATCCTCTTTTAACTCCTGATGAGGAATTTAGAATTGCCAGTGATTATTATGACAATAAGAATCCTGCCAGTGCCAGTAAACTGGTTACCTCAAATCTCCGACTTGTCGTGAAAATTGCCCATGAATATGCAAAAGCTCATTACAATCTTCTAGATCTGATTCAGGAAGGTAACGTAGGTCTTATACAGGCTGTTGATAAATATGATCCATACCGGGGTGTTAAGCTTTCCACATACTCAAGCTGGTGGATAAGAGCATATATTCTCAAATATCTTCTGAACAACTGGCGTCTTGTAAAAATCGGAACAACACAGGCTCAAAGAAAACTGTTTTTCAACCTTTATAAACAACAGGAAGCTCTCACAGCAAAGGGCATTGTGCCTACATCTCAGGCACTTGCAACGGCTCTGGATGTCCCTGAAAGAGAAGTTAAGGAAATGCAAAAAAGACTGGGATCTTCTGATCTGAGTCTTTCCACTCCACTTGATAGCAGTGAGGGTGATTCCAGATCCATGATGGATGTCATGCCAGACCCCATAGAAACACCTGATGAAATTGCCGGAGCGAACGAAATTCATAAACTTGTTTCTGAAAAAATTCAACTGTTTGCCAAAGATCTCAGCGGAAGAGATCTTGTTATTATGAGAGAACGGCTTCTCAGTGATGAACCTCTCACACTGAAGGAGATTGGAGACAGATACGGTATCAGTAGAGAAAGAGCCAGACAGTTGGAAAAACGCCTTCTTACCAAACTCAGGGAGTTTCTTGAAGATCAGTTGGGAGAAAATGTTAATATAGCTCTGGGCTTCGAATAAAACCGCCTAAATTTTCAAATTTTCAAATATGGAGCACATAATGTCAGAAGAAGGATGCCTTTATATCTGCGCCACACCAATAGGAAACATTGCAGATGTTTCTTCAAGACTGGTTGAGGTTCTTAGCTCAGTGGATTTAATTGCAGCTGAAGATACCAGAGTTGCCAGAATGCTGTTATCTCATCTCCAAATTAAGTTTCCGGAAATAATTTCATGCTTTGAAGGAAATGAGGTCAAAAGATCTCATGAAATATGTGATCTGATTGAAACCGGAAAGAAGATTGCTTTAATCTCAGACGCTGGAACCCCGGCAATATCAGATCCCGGATACATTATCGTCAGAGAAATTATAAACAGAGGTTTAAAATATGCAGTAATTCCAGGTCCAAGTGCACTAACAGCTGCTTTATGCGGAAGTGGTCTTGACAGCAGCCATTTCCACTTTGAAGGTTTTCTTCCTCCAAAAAGCGGAGAACGCCAGAAACGGTTAAAACAAATTTCAGGCATCGGTGAAACCATTGTTCTTTATGAATCACCCCATAGAATAGAAAAAACCGTAACTGATATTGTTTCTGTTTTCCACCCTGATACTAAAATAACGATTGGAAGAGAACTCACAAAGTTATATGAAGAATTCATCCACTGTAAATGCTCCGAATTAAATTACACTCTGAGTGGAATTACAAAAAAGGGCGAGTTTGTAATAATCATTGAAAACAAACAGCAACAAACTCAAAACATCTTGCCACCATTAAATAATCAGGTAATCAAGTTTCTTGAATCAGGAGTCTCTCCAAAAACAATTTCTTCACTTTTAGTGGATTTTTATGATGTGAGTAAAAGAGAAATATATCAAAAATGCTTAGAATTCATTAAAGAAAATTAAAAAATCCAGTGTGGATATAATTTTCCAAAAATACTTGACTTACCGTAGAATAATAACTATAACTTTAAGTATCGGGTGAAGATGGTGGAAATATCCACTCTTTGGCGATTGCATTTTCTCTCCGGAGGAGAAAAAACTTCGCACGATTGATCTTCTCAATCTCAATTCTTCTTTACCCCCGGTCCAGAAGGCTCTTACCTTCTTCAATCTCGATTCTTCTTTTTTCTCCTCTCCTCCGGAGTATGTAGATTTTATTCGAGAGCCGGACCGGGGTTACCTTTCTTTTTTTTAGTTTTGTTATTATCATCCTTTAATCCGGAGGATTTGATGACATCCAACAATTTTATTACATCTGAATCTGAGCATGGAAAACGTATTGAAGATATTCTAAAAAAACATTTTCCAGGTGTTACAAACCAGATCATCAAACTGTATCTGGAAAGAAATTACATCACTCTGAACAGTAAAAGTCTTAAGAAAGGTCAGCGCATAAAAAAAGATTCTCTTATTTGTGTTGCCCGTATCCCCCCTGATGATTCCGGATGGGTCCCATCTGTTGAAAAAGCCCCTGAGTTGAAGATTGTAATGGATGGAACTAATTTTATGGTTATAGAAAAACCCCCTGGACTTCCAACACTTCCAAGATATCCAGGTGATTTTCCTTCCCTTGCAGGTGCTGTAACAAAATTACTTCCCGATCTTGTTGGAGAACTTGCACTCCCTAGAGAAGGAGGAATAATTAATCGTCTAGATAACCTTACAAGCGGATTGATTTTAGTTGGAAAAAACCATGAAATAATAGAACGCTATCGAAAATATTATGCAAATCATCATATACAAAAAACATATTATGCCGTTGTTACAGGACATCCGGGTTCAGATACCTGGCTGGAAGGTGCCATAAGTAATTATCCGTCTTCAAAAGATAGAGTGAAATATAATCCGGGTTCTGATGCAGAAGGAAAACGTTGTGTAAGTTATCTGGAAGTTATTGATCACTCTAAAAATCATTCTCTGGTAAAAATGGTAACTAAATTTGGAAGGCGTCACCAGATTAGGGTTCAACTGGCTCATCTTGGAACACCTATAGTGGGAGATATCATTTACGGGGGAGAAAAAACAGAAGGTTTTTCTGACCACTTCCTGTGGGCTCAGCAGATAATCATTCCGGATCCTCAGTCACATCCTCAGACTCGAAGAAAAATTTCAATTTCATCCAGTACACTTGCAAAATCCTGGCATGACCTGCTGGTACGTTACAATTTTTATAGACATTTTTCAGAAGTAAATGAATTTTAATTCTTTAATGATTCAAGAAAATATATCTGTTTTGGTGATACTTTTAACAACAGCTCTTTTTTATTGTTCTTTTTCAGGATTTCATAAGCTTTGGTTGCAAGGGTGGTAGAATTTCCTGATAAAACTCCCTGCAGAAGATCAAAACCTCTTTTCCTTTCTGAAATCATTTCCATTACTGCAATAGAAAGTGGGAAATCTTCTCCCTTAAGAATTTGCTCAACAATTTTTCTGTCAAAGTTCTTTGCGAGATAAAGTTTATAAACAATAAATTTCAATTCAGGTGGTGTATTTTTTAATCCGGAGAAACCACCTGTTTTATAATCAGACTTTATATATCCCAATGATGTCAGTACACTTTTTTTAAACATAATACTTTCATTGGAGTTTACAAACTGCATGAGAGTAATATTGCCGGAAACCAGGTCACTTAAAAACAGTCGTCTTTTCACTGACCACTCTGAAATATAAATACTGGAAATTATTTGTTTCCTCATTTTATTCCATAACTGGATTCCATACTTTCTTGTATCACTGTTGCATATACGATCCATACCCCTTAAACTTAGATCATCATTCCAAATGGAAATAAAATTTTTTAAATTCTTCGATGTCAGTTGCTTTTCCATAAGATTTAAATATCCAGTCAAATCCGGACAGTTTCGATGGGATTTTTCAACAATTTCCGTAATCAGCCTGACTGATTGAATTTTTCCTGAAATATTAATAAAATTACCATGTTCAATCAGTTTTTTGCCCGTCTGAGATTTAATCAGATTAAAGACCTCAGACTCAAGGGATGATGAATTAAAATCAAGTCCTAACTGCAAATTTTTTTGGGCAGATTTTATTACTCCTGAAGTCTCCAGAATTCCTCTAAGCCAACGTGATTTACTTTCATTTTTTTCGTTCAAATAATGACTTATTAAAAATGGAAGATCTTTTTTACCAATAACAAAACTCAATAGTTTCTCAGTATTTTTTCGAATGTAGTAATCAGGATCTGTATCTGAAATTATTTTCATCAACTCAGAGTTTTTTGAAGAATCACCATAGGCAATTATACCCTTCATACAACCTATTCTTATCATGGGCGGAATTTTTGTATCCCTGATAATTGAATAAATTTTACTATGATATCGTTTTTCTCTTGCGGCAACAGCACATCCTGCGGTCGCATGTGAAACACTTGGATATTTATTTAGAAACGTTGCAAACCAGGAGGGTGAAGTATTTATCAGAGATAATCCTCTGAGAGCAATAACCTGTATCACTTTATCAGTTTCCTGAGATGCAAAAAATTTCAGTTCTCTGGAAATCTCATTTGTTTTAAATTCACTGGCAATATAAACAGACTTGCGAATAAAATCCTTTTCACCTGAACTCAGTTTTGTCGGTTTACCCTGTATATTTTTCTTATTACCCTGTTCAAACATTCTTTTTGCCAGTCTGATAATAGGCACTGCACTATTTGGATTTCCCAACTGTGCAAGAAGAGATCTTGCAATCTCTTTATCTGCAAGAGATTCCTCTCCGGTAAGGCTCTCGAGAAGAGGCTTTAAGGCTCTGGTTCTCAATCTATGAATTTCTCTGGTTAAGTATTTCTTTTCCTTAATAGAAGTTGAATTCCTGATTTGACTGTAAAGCCAGGGAACATATCTTTTATAAACTTCCAGAAGCATTTTCCCGAAAACACTTCTGTGTGCATAAACAAATGAAAGAGGATGAAGAACTTTCTCTAGCTTTCCCAGATTTCCTGTAAGTTCATCAAGATCACAGGCAGCTCTGGCAGCCTTCTCAACAAGGTCATCTTCACTTGATCTACTGATGACTGAGTAATACACCTTTGATGCACTGGTTACTTCAGCTAACTGTACGTATAAACTGGCCAGCGAAAAATAATAATCCATTTCATAAGGATCAAGACGTATGGCTTCCAGAAAAGCTTTTATTGCACCTCGGTAATCCTCAAGTTTGATTGCAAGATCTCCTGCTTTTGCCCATGACTTGGAATCCCTAGCACCTTTTTCAAGAGCTTTACGAAGATATTGTCTGGCTTTAATATCATTTCCAAGAATTGCCCACGTATTGCTCAGTTGCTCATAAAAATCCCTCGCACGATGAGGTATGAGTTTCACAGCTTCTTCCAGAAGTTTTATCAGTGCACCATACTTTCCAATTGATTCATAAAGTGAAATCAATCCCAATAGTGGTTCACTCATTGCTCCATTTGCTTTTCTCATCCTCAAATAAATTTTTTCTGCCCTAGTTACATTTCCAGCAGTTGTAAACCCCTCAGCTAGAAACATTCCCTGAGAGATGTTCGAGGTTCTCCATTTTCGAAGTCTTTCAGAAAGTTTCTTTTCCAGAACTCCCATATCTTTCCATAATTTAAGAAGATTTTTCCTGATTTTTTTAACAGTAACCACATCATTGCTCTTCAGACTTATTTTCAACGCTTTTTCCAGCGTAAGAAGAGCTTTTTCCGGTTGTCTAAGTTTTATTTCAACCTGTGATCTTAAAAACAGATATTTCGTATTTTGGGGATTCCCGGAAATTGCCATTTCAACGTAGTTCTTGGCTTCATTAAACTGCTGGGTCTCTAGAAAAAGACCCGAAATGATAAAAAATCCATCCTCTTTTACAGGGAACATTCCTTTTTTAAGAATCTTTTTCCAGGTTGAAATCGCTTTTTTTCTTTTACCTCTTCCCCAGTACTGCTGTCCCAGATTGACGTAATGTTCATAATCCAAAGGTTCAAGCACAACCAGTTTTTCATACATTTTTATTACTTTATCTGGTTTATTCCATTGAGCATACAGATCAGCTAAAGCAAGATAAAGACCTGCATCTGAAGGATTTTTAGCGAGTAAATTACGGGTTATACTAAGGGCTTTATTTTTATTTCCGGCTTTTTCATATCGTTTGGCAAGTTCTATTGAAAACTTTATCTGTCCGGGAGCAGCATCCGCCAGAGCTTTCTGTTCTCTGATTATAACTTCTGGAGATGCCCCGCTTTTTTCAAGGAGAGCAATTAATTCAGAACGATAATCAACATTTGAAGGTTCATTTCGGATAGCCCTCCGATATAGTTCCGCAGCCTTATCAAACTGCCCTATTTCGCCGTATATTTTGGCCATTATGGAATACTGAAAACCTGTTGGTTTACCCCATCTTCTTTTAAAATCATTTATCAGCAGATGAAGCTCGTCTCTTCTTCGGGAAATACTCACCAGTTTATTTACGAGTTCTCTTCGTATCCAGTGACCACTTGCCGTCATACTCATAGCTTTCCAGTAAGTTTTTACAGCTTTTTTATCTTCTCCCATCCTTTCGGATGTATCTCCCATCGCTTTAAGAATTTCCACTTTTCGCCGTGAATCACCATAAGACATAGTGTACAACTTTTTATACTGCTTCATGGCTTTTTCGAAATGCATTCCCTGTACAAGAAGTGAGGCGAAATCCCATCTTGTCTGAAAATCCCCGGGGCGTAGAGCTAAAAGCATGTCAAAATACCTGACACCATTTTTTATATCACCCCCAATAACCGTAAGTCTGACAAGCTCCTTCAGAAGTCTCTGCCTGATTACTTTTCCCTTAACGCGGGAGAGAGCCTTATCGAGATATCCCTTTGCTTTTATAAACTTTCTTTTTCTGACAAATACATTTCCAAGATTTTTATAAGATTCAAACCTTGCCGGATCTTTTTTCTGAGCTTTTTCCAGATGGGAAACAGCTTCATCAAACCTATCTATTTTCAAATAAAGACGCCCAATCACAACATTGAGACTGTAATTTTCAGGGTCTCTTTTTAAAGCACGACGATACTCTATTATCAGTGCATCCATACTTGAATATGTTGTATAAAGGCCCACAAGTTTACGAAAAGCAAAGCCATCATCCGGTGCAGAGGAAAGCATTCCTTTGTATCGTGATATCATTGCAGGATTAAACTGATTTCGTTTAACCTTCCAGGCCAGTGAATAATTAGGTCCCAGAAGAATTACTGTAGAAATAATTGTAACAAAAAACTTCATCATTTTAATCCTTTGGAGGAGGAAGAACATCTAGTGCACTTGATAGAATCTCTGCAATTCTGTTGTGACATTCCACCTCTTTCAGATTATTTTCAGAATTTTCATTTTTTTTAGAAGTTTCATCATCAGAATTGAGTTTTTTCTCTGTATCAGTACAGCCATTATTTATCAAAACGATGGCTCTGTTAAGTCTGCTGATTGTGGTTTTGTAAAAAAACTTTGATAGCCCCATGGAATTTTTTGATTCCTGTTTTAGATTTATTAATGAAGCATATATTTTTTCCACAGTATCCTTTGATTTTTTATTTTTCCAGCTTATTAACGCCTGACTCAATGGTTTGCGAATTTTTTCTCTTTGCTGTATAAAATTAATTTTTTCTTTACTTTCTGAAAGCTTCATATGAAGTTTTGTTTTCTCATTTTCTGTTTTTTGCAACTGATCCTTCAGTTGATTTTTTTCCCTCTTGCATTGAACAACATCTGATTCTCTGTTTTTTATTTCCGACTCCAGGTGGGACGTCCCCCAGTTGCCCATAAAATATCCAATAATGAAGAGTAAAAAACCTAACATACCCAGACTTATTCTCATTCCCCACGTATTTTTCATTATTGCTTTGATAATATCCCACAGAATATTATTCTTCTTTTCCTGCAATGAAACATCATCTGAATTTTTCGATTTTTTATTTTCCTCTGTCATACCCTGTCTCACTTTTCTTCACGAGCTATAATACTCATCATCTGCCCTGTAGGCCAACCATTTCTTCGATAGGAAAAATATTTATTATTACCACAATAGGTACATTCATCCGATATACTGATGTTTTTCGGTACAACTCCAGCTTCAACGAGTTGATTTTGGATAATTCCCTGAAGATCTATGTGCATTTTTTCTTTTTTTCCAACATCCTGAACAAATGCGCTGTAACCAAGTTTTTCAAATATTTCTACAACCTCCATTCCTGTTTCAAAACAACAGAGGCTTATTCCTGCACCTGTAGCAGCAAAAATTTCTTCTGATATAACTCCATAATTATTTTTATAAATATTCACAGCTTTTTTTACAATCCCCTTGGCGATGGATCTCCAACCACAATGAAAAGCGCCAACTATTGATGGTGTTGATAAAATCAGAGGAATACAGTCAGCTGTATATACTCCACATATTTTGTTCACTTCAGTGGTATAAATACCATCAGCGTCAATATTGTAGGTTTCCTCAGGGGTTTTCTGATCAGCACATACAATATCTGTTCCATGAATTTGATTAACAAAAAAAATATCATTGGATTTAAACATTGCTGCATCAAGAACACGATTTCTGTTTTCAATCACATTCTCTTTTGTATCACCATGTCTATACTGCATATTTGCGGTATCCCATGGTTTTTCGCTGACTCCACCAAGTCTGGTTGTTGTAACAGCATTGATAAAATCAGGAAAAACTGTAAATCTCTCAAAAATGACCGAATGTTTCACTGGTAAATCTCTCTTCTTAAGAATTCAATTGTTTCTGCCATATCCTGAGGGAGATCTGATTCAAAAATAATTTCTTCACCTGTTACAGGATGGATGAAACCGAGTTTTGATGCATGTAAAGCCTGTCTCCCAAGTCTTTCAGAAGCACTTCTTGCAATAAGAAAGTTGTTATTCCTCCGATAAAGTTTATCTCCAAGTAAAGGGTGGCTGTTATCATAAAAATGAACCCTGATCTGATGTGTTCTTCCAGTTTCCAGAGTCACCTTTAAAAGTGAAGCCTGATCTCCATATGTCTCAATAACCCTGTAATGAGTAACAGCTTTTTTTCCAGATTTCACGAGACTTGAAAACATGAATCTGTTTCCGGGATTTCTTCCATGAAGAGAGGAAAATGTTCCCTCTAAGGAATCCATTATCCCGAAAACAAGAGCTGTGTACTCCCTGACTATATTGTGTTCCTTGAAAAGACTGACAAAATAGTCTCTGGCTGTATCCGTCCTGCTCACAACCAGTAAACCACTTGTATCCATATCAATCCTGTGAACAATACCGGGTCTGAGATCTCCTTCTTCTACTCTAAAAAATTTCATTCCCAGAAGGGCGTTTACAAGTGTACCGGTTTCATGACCAGGAGCGGGATGAACGACCATTCCAGCTTCCTTGTCAACCACAACGAGACTTTCATCACTGTATACTATTTTAAGCGGAATATTCTCAGGAATTGCAGTCGTAAGAGGAGGAGGAACAGGAATAAAGGAAATAGAATCTCCCTTTTTTATTTTGTATGATGGTTTTACTCTTACACCATTAACCAGAGTTAACCCTTCAACAATACTTTCCTTGATTTTTTCCCTGCTTTCATCAACATTTTCAACAAGATATCTATCAAGTCTTACTCCACCCCCAACGCAATCAAAAAACACCGGCTCAGTTTCGGAACAACTGAAATTTTCTTCGGAGGGCATTACCATATGGGCGATTTTACATGTCGCATTTCATATAAAAGAACATCAACAAGAACACGATCCAGAATATTCATCTGAAAAATCTCATCAGTTACTTTTCCTTTAAATATTTCCCTTGCCTCATTGATCTGATCACCTAAAGCTTCAAAAACATTATCTTCCATAATAGCTTTTTCAAGAACCTTCATGTTGTAGAGCTTTATATCTGAAGCTACAGTTTTCGCATATCTCCGGGCACGATCGGGATTATCAAATTTTTTAATCATATTACACCACACATGAAGTAAGAGTTACTTTGAATTCAGTCAACAATCCAACTTTACGCAAATACGCTTCAGTGTCAAATTAAATGTATTTCAGACATTCTGCTTAAGCCTTCTGAAATAATAGAAATTCTTTATCTCGTTTTCAATAATAGTATCGTAAGGAGATAAACAGTTGATAGGTATCAAAATTATAATAATCTGTATAAGAAGGAAGAACCGGAGTTCCATCCATAACCAGACGCTCTCTTTGTTTTTCAACATCCACAGGACGTGGAAAATAAAATCTCAGACCAACATTCAGCGTAAGAGTGTTTTTCAGAAAGGTAAATTCAACAGCAGCACCGGTAAATAAATTGGAACGGTTATAATCGGCTCCCATATCAATACCGATTCCGCCCAGTGCATAGGTTGCATATCTTCTTTTTCGAAAGAAATAAACAGCTCCGGAAAGTTTTAGATTAGGAACAAAATGCAGCGCATTGATTTCCCGGGGATTCCTAGGTGGAGTTGAAGTAACTCTATTGAAATCATACTCAAGATCAAATCCAGCTACACCCATAAACCTTGCACTGCCCAGTATCCCAACCACTGCCTGATCTCCAAACCCAAGTTGAGTCCCGGCGCCAAAGGAAAAACGTCTGGTAATTCCCTGAGCAGAGGCATTTGGAGAATATGCCACAGTTGTGAAACAACCTGAAAATAAAATAAAATAAATCAGAACATACCTGAACATTCAGTTTCTATACTCCGATTTCATCACCTGAGCAACAAACATAAAATCAAATATATTATGCATCAATCCCAGTCCCCCACAAATTCAACCTCATAATCCATAAGAAACCCGGTATCATCAAGGACTTTTTTTCTTACAAAACTCATAAGAGATCTTATTTCCGAGGAAGTGGCGTTCTTTTCGTAAACAATAAAATTTGCGTGAAGAGGAGAGACTTTTATATTGCCCATAACAAAGCCCTTAAGTTGACACGAATCAATCAATCTGCCAGCACTGTATTCTGATGAATTTTTAAAAACGCAACCACATGATGGAAACATGTTTTCTCCATTCTTTATCCTGTGATTACGATTATTTTCCATTTTCTCACGGATATCCTCTTTAATACCCCTGATCAGGTTAAAATCCAAAGAAACAACAATTAACTCCTCTTTCCTGAAAGGACTTGATTTATAAGAGAATTCTGAAGGAAAACATTTTCTGGTAAAGATATCCCCTTTTTTATTCACCACCACAGCCGTGGAAATAACATTCCCCATCTCAGAACCAAATGCCCTTGCATTCATATATGCTGCTCCTCCAACAAACCCTGGAAGACCTGAAAGAAATTCCAGACCGGATAATTGATTTTCAAGAGCAATATCTGACAATTTACTGGATGATATTCCAGCTGACACTTTCAATTCTGTTTCATTTATCTGAAAATTATTCAGGCCGGATAAAAAAATTGTTACTCCACTGATCCCTCTGTCTGAAACCAGTATATTGGTACACCCTCCTAAAACTAAAGGATTCACGTCTCTATCATTCAAAAATCTGATTATCTGTGAAATCTGTTCGGAATCACGGGGAAATACCGATACCTCCGATTTCCCCCCTGTTTTATATGAACTTACCTGTGACATATCAAAATCTTCAATAATTTTCATATCAGGAAAGGATATATTAAGTTCATTTACTATTTTTTTTATTTCCATGTTATCACCAAACAGGTACCCCTTGGAGTGACGCGAGTATAGCCGTCATAGATTTTTTGGCCAGAAACTTATTGAAGCACAATAATCAGCCATGGCCATGCCGGAGTCTTTATGGACAAGAAACATTTATCTGACCAGCTCCAGAAACTGGAAATTCCATTTTCAACCTCTCTTACAGATCTGATATGTGAAGGACATGATTTATGGACACAGAATTCAATTGAATTTACTACTGGAAGACCTCCTCACGGACCTGATGCAGTGGTATGGCCTGAGAATGAAGAACAATTATCCAAATTATGCAGTTGGGCTTCCAAATACCACATTGGTCTTGTTCCTTCCGGTGGACTTTCAAGTGTAACAGGAAGTGCTACCGCTCCGTCGAAAACTATTCAGGTCAGCATGGTTTCAATGAACAGAATTATTGATTTTGATTCAGAAAATATGACTGTTACATGTGAAGCAGGAATTTCCGGTAACAAATTGATGTCTCATCTAAAAAAACATGGATTCACCATCGGTCATATTCCTTCCAGTATCAACATTTCAACTCCTGGTGGATGGTTATCCACTGGAAGTGCAGGAGTATACTCAAGCAGATATGGAAAAATTCAGGATATGTGTCTGGAGATGAATTTTATAGGAGGATGTGGTAAAAAATATCATTTCAGCAAAAATTCCCAAGAAACAAATTATATGTCTCTGATTATTGGAAGTGAAGGAACAATGGGTTTTATTACTTCAGTAAAACTCCGAATCATACCCTTAAAAAGTACCATGTCAGTCAGAGCAATTTACCTGAATTCACTGGAAGATGGTTTCGAACTGATGAAGAGGATTATGCAGACTGACACGTTCCCCTCTATTCTCAGACTTTATGATCCGATTTCTTCAATTATAGCAATGAATTCAGGAAATTGTGATTTAGATAATGGTTATTTATCAAGGATTTTACATTCCATCAAGGGAGTAACACCCCTTTCTCAGTTGAGTCATAAATCTCTTCCCGGATTACTCAAATTTTATAACTCCATGTCCGGAATAATAAATAAAAAATTTCCATACATTATAAAACAGAACTACCTGTTGCTCGCTGGATTTGAAGGTTCTGATGAGGATAACGCAATTTCCCACGCATATGTAGAATCCATTGGTAAAGATATAAATTTTAAAAAAAGCAGCTATTCTCAGGGTAAAAAATGGTTTGAAGCCTATGCCAACTATTCCTTTAAAAGAGCCAGTGTTTTTAAAAATGGCATTTTTGTTGACACAATAGAAATAAATTCAACATGGTCCAAAATAGATAAGATTTACAACAATATAAATAATATTTTATCCAGAAAAGCATTTGTAACTGCACATTTCAGTCATGCGTGGAAAGATGGCTGCTGCATTTATTTTACTTTTGCACAGGTAATATCAGACTATGACCAAACCATTAGACTTTTCCGGGAAATCTGGAAAGAAGCTGCCGATGAAATAATCAGGCTTGGGGGAACAATCACTCATCATCATGGAATAGGTCGGGTAAAAGGCAATTTTTTCAAAAAAGACACCAGTGATAGTTTCTGGCTTTCAAATTCAGTAAAAAGGATTTTTGATCCTGAAAATATTATGAATCCCGGAAATATGGGATTCACGTCACAACTGTTTAAAAGTATTGAGGATAATTTCTAATGGAATTAACTTATAGTATCATTAAAAATCTATTCCAAAATATCGATATTTTTTCTAACAACAAAACAATTACTGCAAAACCTGATTCAACAATTGAACTTTCTCGATTGATGAGAGAATGCAGCAGACGAAATATTCCCCTACTCGCAACACATAAGAAACCATTGAATTCAGAAGGTCTACTGATTGATCTTACTGCACTTGATTCTATCCTTTATAGAGACAAAAAAAGTCTTATAATTCAGGTTCAAACAGGAGTTAAACTGGGATCTCTTGAAAATACATTAAGAAAAGAAGGGCTTACACTCAATTGTTTTTTTCCTGGTATATCAGAGATGACATTATGGGAAGTTATCAGTAATGGATATTCACTCCCCGGATTCCAGTTTTTCGGACCAAGAGGAGTTATTGCCGGATTTAACGGAATAATGCTTTCAGGCGATGTCATTACTTCTCGGGTAGTTCCTGAAAGAAATTATGGAATTGATTTTTTTGATCTGTTCCTTGGTAAAAAAGGAAAGTTTGGAATTATCACTGATATTTATCTGAGGGTAAATCATCTGGAAACTCCAGTTCAACCACTGATTGTTCATCCAAAAAAAAAGGATGATGTTAAAAAATTTCTCATACACACAGCGTCAACTACAGAGATGGAACCTCTTACCAGTCTTGTGATGAACAATAATGGTAATATTGAAATTCACTGTTTTTTTACAGGAAACACTGCAGTTACACGAACAAAACTAAACCATGCGCAGAAATTCAGAAATGTCCTATTCGAGAATCCAAAAGAAAATCTATGGAATTCAAGAGATGTTTTTCTATCTGGAAGAAACCTGATACCTTCATCAGCAACAATGGATGATATTGTTAAACCAGGTATTTACTGTGTGCATGGAACTCATGAGGCAATTGAATTCAAGGAATACACCCATGATAATACACAGATTATGAGATCCATCGAGGTTTTAGATGAGTAAAATAGACGAAGACAATTTAAATTCAATGAAACTTTGTTCACTCTGTCCTGGACTTTGTAGATTTGTCTGTCCGGTTTTTAATGCCACAAAAAAGCACTCTCACTCTCCATCTTCTCTTAATAAAATTCAATTTCTGTTTTGCAATTCACAACTTTCAACTGAAACCGCAGAAGAAATCTATTCTTTCTGTATAAACTGTGGAAACTGTACAGAATTTTGCTGTTATTCAATTAAAACAGGAAAAAATATGATATCCTTAAGGGAATCTATAAATACAAAAAAAAATAGTTTTATGATTTCCGATGAAAAGAACATGATTCCTGAAAATTTTCTTCAGGATATTCCCCAGGGAATAAAAACCTTCCAAACCACAGGTATTTTTCCTGGCAGCATGACTCTCAATTACAATCCGGTGGCCCTTGAGGATTTTATGCACATTTGCAGAACTTTTAAAATTGAAAAGATTTCTTTAGTTGATTCCACTCCTTTTTCTTCAGGATACGAAAACTGGATTAACGGAAGATATGAATTATATAATTCCATTAAAAAGAAAAATACAGAATGGATGAAAAAATATAAACTTATTGTTTTTCTTGATGAAAAAGATCTATATATGTTTAAAAATATTTATGGTCAAAATTCAGGTAATCAGCCGGAACTGATTCATTATTCGGAGTTCTTCTACAGATATCACTGGAAATGGAATGATGTCAGATGTAAAAACGAATCTGTTTACTATATACCTGAATGCTCCATGATAAATCATCTTGGACTTAAAGAGACTCCATTACGAATTCTCGAATATCTTGCTGAAAAAGTTGATTTTCCAGATGAAAAACATCATTGCCTGTCAGGATCCGGTATAATAACAGGTCTTAGTGAAAATATTATTCATAAAACAGTTAACACCGTACTTGAACAAATTTCCATTGAAAAATATCATCAGATTATAACCACAGGGCCACTAATTACATATCTGATAAATAAAATTCTCCCCCGGAATAATTTTACGGATCTTTTGAAGTTTATCAGAACATCAACGGAATAAAAAAGAACAGTTACTTCTTCTCAGGTGGTTTTTTCGGTTCAGATTCGGTATTTTTTTCAGATTTTTCAGGAGATTTCGCTTCCACTTTATCCGTCTTTTTTTCTTCCTTTTCGGAAGAATCAGATTTATTCAATTCCTTTTCAGCTTTCTCATCGGTTCCAGCTTTGCTGATACACTCCCTGTATTTTACACAGTCATTGATAGAAAGACATTTTTTAAATTTATCTCTGTTCTGTTTACAAATCTGCAAAAAAACCGGTGGATCAGCTTTGTTTTCTTTTTTACCTTCTTTTTCCAGACAACTCTGAGCTTTTTTGACTGCTTTCTCACACGGATCACTACATCCCCATGTAAAAACTACAGAAACTAGTACAATGGCTAACAGTCTGTTCATTTCTTCCTCCGAAATAATTTGGTGAAAGTATAAATCCAGTTAAGTGATATGGTCAAGAAAGTATTTCATATAAAAATACGGACTAAAATACCGTAACCAGTGCTTAACTTACATTAATTACTCTCTGAATTTCAGGAACTTCCTGTCTTACAACTCTTTCAACGAGATTTTTAACTGTCATTGTAGAAAAGGGACAACCGTAACAATGTCCCTGAAGTCTCACTTTGGCATCGCCTTCCTCGGTAACTTCAAGAAGTTCCACATCTCCACCATCCTGTTGAAGTGATGGTCTTACTTTTTCCAGTGCTGCCTGTACTTTGACTTTTAAATCTTCTGAGGTCATATTCTACTCCCATAAGGGCACCATTGTACCCGATTTTATTCAATGAAGACTTAATACTAAAATCAGTGTAATACAAGGCAAAAAAATGATTTTTTCATTTTGGGAATTGATAATACAACTTTATTTGTGATAAAAGGATGCTCAAAATCGGGAGGAGAAAATGAGCGCACCTAAAAGAGAACAGTGGAATTCCTCGCTTGGTTTTATTCTGGCAGCGGCGGGTAGTGCTATAGGACTGGGTAATATATGGAGATTTCCATATATTACCGGGCAAAATGGAGGTGGAACCTTTGTTCTTTTATATGTTTCAATTGTACTCCTGATTGGTTTACCGGTAATGTATCTTGAACTGTCAATGGGGAGATTTTCAAAAAGGGGTCCGGTTGGAGCCGTGGAGAGTATTGCTCCAGGATCATTCTGGAAATTCATGGGATATCTCGCAGTTATCACCGGCATAGGTATTCTTTCCTTCTATGGTGTGGTAGCCGGATGGACAGTGTGGTATTTTTTTAAGGCTGTCTTTCATGGTTTTCCATCAGGAAAAACCAATGAACTTTTCGGTGAATTTGTTGCATCAGGCCCTCATCAGATTGCGTTGCTGTATATTTTTCTGGCTCTTACAGGTGGAATAGTAATTTCCGGAATCAAGGGTGGAATAGAGAAAGTAAGTTCCATTCTCATGCCGATTCTTCTTCTTCTTCTCACAGGACTTATTATTTATTCAATGACACTTAAGGGGGCCACCTCAGGGCTCAAATATTATCTGGTTCCTAAATCATCAGATTTCACAAAGACAACTTTTATTTTTGCTCTCGGACAGGCTTTTTTCTCCCTGAGTCTTGGAATGGGAGCAATGATGACATATGGAAGTTACCTGAAGAAGAAAGAAAATCTGGTTAAAGCAGGATTTCTCGTTGTAATTTTTGACACTGTAATTGCATTGATGTCCGGACTGATCATATTTCCAGTACTGGGTGGAGCACCACAAAAGAGTGGTGCCGGTCTGGTTTTTGTTGTTATAACTGATCTTTTTACAAAACTGCCTGGAGGAAGAATACTTGCGGCGTTGTTTTTTCTCCTCCTCACCGTAGCTGCTCTAACCTCAACAATTTCACTGCTTGAGGTGGCGGCTTCCTACCTTATGGATGAACATAAGATTCCCAGAAAAAAAGCTGCAACAATAGTGACATTCATTACCTTTATTGTAGGTATTCCCAGTGCTCTCAGTCTTGGAGCAAATAAATCACTTACTTCCATGATCTCAATTGGTGGACAAAAAACAGGCTTTTTAGGTATAATGGATTTTCTTTTCGGAAACGTATCTCTTGCTCTGGGTGGATTGCTGCTGATACTCTTTGTTGTATTTAAATGGGGAATAAAGAATACTGAGAAGGAACTTTTTCGAAATAGTGAAAAACTAAAATATTTGAGATATATTCTCAGACCGTTAATATGGTTTGCTGCACCGGCTGCTATTGCACTGGTTCTTGGTTTTATTTTATTCACAGGAAAAACACTTTCCTGATTGTGCGTTTAAATGACGAAAAAATGCCTCAAATGTGGCCGTTCCTATGAAAACAATGCTAAATTCTGTGGTTTTTGCGGACAGGATATTGCCACTTCATCAACTCTAAAAATGCCGGTGTCCGGTAAAAATATTTCTCCGGATAATCAGGAAGATATAATCAAACCTGATTCCCTGAGTAACATCCCTGAAAATCTTATAGGACAAATGGCAGGAGAGTATATTATTACCGGAATCATTGGAAAAGGAGGAATGGGTTGGGTCTACAGCGGAGAACATCCCATTATAGGGAAAAAAGTTGCTGTTAAAGTACTAAAAACCAAATACAGTAAAGATACTGATATTGTACAGGCTTTTAAAAATGAAGCAAAGGCGGCAAATGAAATCCGCTCTGAACATATCATTGATATTTTCTCTTTTGGACAACTGCCATCAGGCAATTTTTTCTTTGTAATGGAACTTCTTGAAGGAGAAAATCTTGGAGATTTTCTCAAAAAACATTCAACGTTGAGTTATACGGAAGCATACGAGATTCTTCCTCAGATTTTACTTGCACTGGATGCTGCTCATAAAAAAAATATTATTCACAGAGATCTTAAACCTGAAAATATTTTTCTTGGGCGAAATTCCCATGGAGATTTTCATGTAAAACTACTTGATTTTGGAATAGCAAAATTCAAGGAAGAGGGATACACCAACAATCAGACTGTTCAGGGAGTCATCAAGGGATCACCGCTATATATGTCACCTGAACAGTGCAGAGGAAGGGATATTACAACATCCAGTGATATTTATAGTTTTGGTGTTATTTTATACAGATGTTTTAAAGGTCATGAACCATTTTTAGGCACCACTCCAATGGATGTTATAAGTGGTCATTTAAAGGATCCACCTCCTGCTATTTCTGATGAGCATGGCATTGATAAAAAACTGGCTGATATTATTTTTCGTTGTCTTTCCAAAGAACCATTTGAAAGATTTGAAAGTGCTTCATCCCTGAATATGGAAATCAGGCAGGTTCTATTTGATATTAATTCGGAGCCTCAACCAAAAAACCGCAAAACCTGGTTTGGTCCTATTCTCTTTATGGGAATTACTGCATTACTTGGAATCGGTATATACTTTTATGCCAATCAAAAAAAATCTGAAAAGATCGAAACAGATAAAGTTGAAAATCTTAATATTGAAACACTTCATGTGCTAAGTGCCCACCCGCCAGATCTTAATTCCGAATATGAAGAGGGTTTTAAAAGATACATGAACCGTAAATTTGGCAGAAATGTTTCAATCAAATGGGTTACCAGCAAGGATGAACTTTTTCTTCTAAGAATGAGGTTGTCTTCCACAAAGAAAAATCCGAACAAAATGGTTGATGTAATGCTTGGAGGTGGCCAGCAGCTCCATCGCAAACTTGCATCTTCAAACTGTGTTTCCATAAACGGAGAAAAAAAATCATGTTCAGTCAAAATTAATCCGGACCCTCAAATTACTGAGAATATTCCATCTACTCTTCAGGGAATCAATCTGATAGATCCTCAGAAAAAATGGTTTGCCACTGCACTAAGTGGATTCGGCATTGTCTGTAACAAGGAAAAACTGGCGGCGAAAAAAATCAGACTTCCGGCATCATGGACTGATCTTTCAAAAAGAACATTTTTTAATTCACTGGTAAGTGCTGATCCTACTCTATCTTCATCCACTCTAATGATCTATGAAATGATCCTCCAGTCTTTAGGATGGAAAAAGGGATGGGAAGTAATAACAGGAATTTCATCGAATATTTCCGGACACTTCCTCAGAAGTTCCAGTGGAATTATGCATCATTTAGTCGAAGATAAAAATGCAGTCTGTGGGATACTCATTGATTTTCTATACTTCCTTTGGAAAACTGAATCTGATGCTTCCCTGACTCAGAAAATGATTTTTATTCTTCCCCCGGAAACAGCTGTTTTCACACCTGATCCGGTTAGTGTTCTCAGATTTTCACCAAGAAAAGAGCTGGCAGAAAAGTTTGTTGAATTCATTCTCGGAGAAGGCCAGAATATATTTATTCTTCCTCCAGGTTCAAAGCAGGGACCCGTAAAGAAATCAATTCCAAGATTACCTGTCAACAGTAAGCTTTATTCAAATAAAAACGCGGTCTTTTATACAAACCCGTTTGAAATTAAAAATAAAATAAATTTTCGACCGGACATTGCGACAAAAAGGAAAAAACTTCTGAGTATCCTCCTGAGAAGTGCAGTTATTGATACCCACACCTCTTTAGTCAGACTGAATAAATCAGGAAAACTTCATTCATCTACGGGTAATGTCAGGGCTATCGAGATGCCGCTTTCTGAAAAAAAATTCATGGAAAAAGCTTTGAATCTTTCAGGAATGGATTCCCTTTCATTTGAAAAAATGAGATTCAACTGGTTGAACTGGTTTCATAAGCGGTACAGATAAATTTAAAACTATGAAATATTTTTTCTGGAACACATTGAAGCGATGTCCTATAGTGTCCGAAATTATTCTCTCACCACCTTCAGGAGTTATCTAACAAAATGACTAAAAAAGCAGATTCCTTAGCACTGGATCCTGGATCACCTGAAAATCCTGCAATGTTCGGAAAATATCTGATGCTGGGTCTTGTAGCCAAAGGTGGAATGGCTGAAGTGTACAGAGCCAAGCGTATGAAAGAGGATAAGATGATTGCTCTTAAATGCATGCGCAATAGACTGGCAAGAGAACAAAAGTATGTTGATATGTTCATGGCTGAGGGGAAACTGGCAAGTATGCTCGACCATCCCAATATTGTCAAAACATATGAAGGTGGAAGGTACAGAAACACCTGTTATTTCACTATGGATTACATCTGTGGAAAAGATCTTAATCACATTCTCAGGAAAGTTCAGCTAAATGGTCAGCGTATTCCAATTCCAGTGACTCTTTTTATAACCTCTGAGGCAGCAAAGGGACTTGATTATGCCCACAATCTCAAGGATGAAGAGGGAAAACTTCTCAACATAGTTAATCGTGATGTAAGCCCATCAAATATAAGAGTTGCCTATGACGGAGATGTTAAACTTATTGACTTTGGAATTGCTAAAACAAAAGCACGCTTTACTTCTGAAATAGGCACATTAAAGGGAAAATTCAGTTATATGTCACCGGAGCAGATTCGTGGACTTCCACTTGATGGAAGAACTGATATTTTCAGCCTCGGTATTATTCTGTACGAAATGCTGACAATGGAGAGACTGTTTAAGGGCGAAAGTGAAACTGTTCTGATGGAGAAAGTTCGGAAATCCGAGATTAATCCTCCATCATCAATCAACAGAAGAATAAGCCCTGAACTTGATGCTGTTGTTATGAAAGCTCTTGCCAGAGAACGTGAAGACAGATACCAGACAGCCAGAGAATTTTCGGAAGATATAGACAGACTTTTAGAACCCTATAAATTTAAGCCTCAGGAATTATCTGATCTTATGAAAAGAATTTTTCCGGATGAATTTCAGGCGGAAATGGATATTTCCCGTGTTGCATCAACACTTGATTTTAATATGAATCCTCAGGATAGCGGAAGACACGAATCCTTTGATACCATTGTAAAAAAAGACTTTAATCTTCAAGAAGTTATGGAACTGGAACTGGATATTGATGATTCTGACATGGATGAGGAAGTTGACATAAAAACAGATAATCTCATCAATCAAATTAAGGAGCCCCCTGTTGAAGAACCAAAGACAGCGGATCTTATGAAGTATATTTATATGATGATCGGAGCCACTGTTTTCATAATAATCATAATTATAATTCTCTTACTGGTGAAGGGTAAATGAATTTGTCTAAAGAACCTGAACAGGAAATAAACGATTTAACCATAATAATGCCTGCATACAATGAAGCAACAGGTATTGAAAAAGTATTAAGCAGACTTCAGGATGCTATGAAAGATGCTGATTTTCCATGGGAAATTTTAGTGGTTGATGATGGTTCCACTGATGGAACCAGTGAAATTGTAAAAAAATCCGGTGTAAAAACTATAAGTCATGCTGAAAACAGAGGATATGGAGCAGCCCTTAAAACCGGGGTTCATTCCATTAAAACCAAATGGTTTGCAATAATTGATGCCGATGGGACTTATCCTGAAACTGAATTACTTAATTTATCCAGATACATGGATGAATCCGATATGATAATTGGTTCAAGAACAGGAAACAGCGTTCACATTCCCCTTGTAAGACGTCCAGCAAAGGCTTTTATCACCTCTCTGGCATCATATGTCAGTGGCAGAAAAATTCCGGATCTGAACAGTGGATTACGTTTAATGAGAAGAGAGGTGGTTCTTAAGTATATACGCCTTCTTCCTGATGGATTTTCTTTTACGTCAACAATATCCATTGCAATGATCGTTGATGGCTACAGAGTAAAATATATACCCATTGACTATCATCACAGGAAGGGCAAATCCAAAATAAGACCAATTTATGACACTTTAAATTTTATGTCACTGATCGTCAGGACAATTATGTATTTCAGACCGTTGAGGGTATTTTTTCCCTTCTCACTTTTTCTTCTTCTTGCCGGAATCATTGTACTTTTTGGCAGTTATTTTGTCACGGGGAGAATAATGGATTCAACTTCTGCTGTACTTATAATGACAAGTGTTCAGACTCTTGCAATGGGTCTTTTAGCAGAACTTATTGTCAGACGAACCAGTTCCTGAATATTATGAAAAACAATTTTTTTTTCATTACGGGAAAAGGGGGATCAGGAAAAAGTACTATTTCCAGTTTACTGGCACTTGAACTTTCAAAAAAGAATCCCGTTCTTCTCATAAGCATGGATAGTGCACATTCCCTTTCATCCATATGGGAGACTGACAAAATCCCCGAAAAATCCGTTGAACCCGGTGGATCAATCCGCATTTTTGAACCTGATTTTGATCTTTGGATTAAAAAAACTTCTCAAAAATCAAAAAGATTACTTAAAAAAAAATATCGTTTTCTTGATGCTTTCTCAGTGGGAAAATTCATCGATTTACTGGTTAACTCTCCCGGAATCGAGGATCAGGCCATCTGGGAAGCTGCTGCAGATGAAATAAAAAAACACACAGGAAGCGTCGTTATTGATGCTCCACCCACTGGACAGGCGATAAAACTGATAAAAAATGCAATCCACACTGTTAAGTGGACAAAAGAATTTTCAGATCTGCAAAATGAATTGTCCAGAATGTGGACAAACCTTCAGAATATTTCACATGATCAACTTTCATCAGGGACTGAAACAAAAAAAATTACTCAAAAGGCTTTAAAGAGAGCATTGATTGTTGATAACTTCATAAAAACCGCCAGATTTATTTTTGTGAGAAATTCCAGTCCACTTTCGATTTCAGAAGAAAAACTTTTTTCTGAAAATCTTGGAAAAACTGTCTCAAATTTTATTTCACTTCAAAACTTTTCCAGTAAGGAAAGTAATATTGGAGAAGATTTACTCTCAATTGAAAATTATGGTTCTCATATATCCGGTATAAAACTTCTTGAAGATGTTCTGGAAATCAACAAAACAGTATTTAAAAAAATTATTTAAATTATTTACAGAATCATTTTAATTTTGGGGGAAGAGAGGAAAGAGAGCTGTTCAGGGTTGAATACTGAAGAAATGTTTTATTTTTGAACCCCTGATCAACCACTGGCCATGTTCTGATTGAATTACTCAGTTGCTTTTTCCATTCTTTTACCCAGTTATCCAGATTCTTTATAACCATTCCTGTCTTCACTTCCACTGCTTTACATGTCAGAACAGGATCTTCAGATTTTTTAGATGCGGGTTTTTCTTTTGCAGAATTCAAATTTGCAGGAGAATCCACTTTTGCAGGAATCTTTTTCACTTCATTTACTCTCTTAATATCAGTTGAAACTTCTTTTTTTTCTTCCAGTTTTGCAAATCCTCTGATGCAAGAAATTGTCTTAAAATACTCCGATTTTTTCTTAAGTTGAGTTTCAAGAAAAACAATTGCTGTAAATTCTCTGCGAAGTGAAAACATCCAGCTTGGTCTGTCAGCACCGGGTACCAGATCAAAAGAGTGATCTCTGTTCCATTTTCTGATTTCTTTAGTGATAAATTCTCCAAGTCTGGCAGATTCATCACTATAGGTTCTTAGATCTACCGTTGATTTTTCCTGTTTTGGATATTTCTCCAGAATACTGACACCAACAAGATCGTTGTTTTTTAAAGCATATTTATTATAAATATTCAGGACAGATTTTTCAACTTCAAGTACACTCTGCTTTCCCGGAGCATCCATTGGGAGAGACAAGTTTTCAGTTCCGAGAAAATAACTATCCAGAAAATGTGCTGCGGCAAGAAAGTATTTACGATAGTAGAAAGTCAGATCATTATAGTTATTTATTATGTCAAAATAATTTCGTTCACATATTTTTCCCATTTTTTTCAGTTCTGCAGTAGATGTCCTGGAAATAACAGCATGATTTGCATCAATTTCTTTTTTTATGCTTTTTACAGAACGCTGAAGACACTTGTTTAGCCTGTTGATCTGATCCACAAGTCTATCGGGACGAACAGTATCCACAGTAGGCTTTTTTGCTTTATCTGTTTTATCTGAAGATGCATCTTTGGATACAGTATCCTTTCCCGCATCAGTGTTTATGGGAGGAACAACTGCTTCCTTCTGAGGTTGGTCCTCATTTTTCGCATCTCCACCGCTGCATGAAAAAAGTAAAATCAGCATAAAAACATTAACCACTGTGTTAATTCTGGAGAACATCTTAAAACAAACCTCTTTCAGGTATCCACAAAAAAAATTCCGACATATGCAAATAAACTATCGTCTGAATAATATATGAATTAAAGGGAAAATAAAGGAAGATACCGTCAACAATTAAGATAAATAAAGATTATTTAATAATATCAATTTACAGGTACGCTTGAAAGAAGAGACTGTGTAGCCTCGTTATCATGAAAATCCGTGAATACAATCCCCATTCCGGTATAGGAACTCTGTTCAGGTGTGGCTCTGTAGGTCATGTAATAATGGCTTCTGACAACTCCAGTAGCATAGAAAGGAGTATCAGTGCCCAATTCAATAATGACAGATGTTCCTAGGGGGAGGGGATCAAATGTCTGGATAAAAATTCCGCCTCTTGAAATGTTTACAGCCACCGCATCAAAAGTACCAAACTCTTCTGTTGTGACAACCACTGTAGCCATTATCTGAAATCTGGAGTGTCTTCTGTTTTTCATATCAGCTCCTATACTACAAGTATATACAAGTAAGCAAATGAAGTCAAATGTAGGATAGATTTCAATCCACTGAAATAACACTGTTTTGAAGCCACTTTTATTTTTTATTGAAAAAATAAGATCCAGTCAGAGTCTCATAACGGGAAAAGATCACCTGATTCTATGATGTTTTAAACAGCGTCACATATTTCCTCATCTTCACACTCACCACAGTCGCATTCACCATCGCATGTCCACTCAGAATCTATACAACTGCCGTCATTACACTCAAAATCTGTGTCCCCGCATACTTCAACTGTGCAGTTCGCCATGACTTCCGGATAGTAAGCATTACAGTCACCATTGCTTATTTCCTCACATGTATGTGAATTCCCACAGTTTTTCAAATCATTGAAAGCTACAGAACATGCATCACTGTTTATATCAAGAACTTCCTTGATATCTTCAACGCATGAAGGGTATTCCTCTTCGAGCATTTCCGGATCACATTCCAACTGTTTGGTGCACAACGATTCTGCAATAGCTGAATTTGAAGGAATCGTTGAACTGGAATCATCACAACCCGCAAAAATTATCAATGAAATTAAAATATACTTTTTCATAACTGTCTCCTTTTTCAAATGAACATTTTACTTCAGCTTTTTTGTCAGTCAACACTGCAATGCTTTATCAGTAACGATGAAAACACATTGTCTGAAATTCAATCATTGCAGTTTCAGAGTATAATGGTATCAATATTCTTGGAACAGATTCGATTTTCTCCAATGGATGGTCAATATGGCTAAAATATTTACTCTGATTTTTTTATTAATGACTTTTTCTCCTTCAGTTTCTCACGGGATATCCACAAAAAAGGCCAGGGAAAGTTTCAATGCGGGTCAGGCACTTTTTGGGGCAGGAGAATATAAAAAAGCTGCAGAAAAATTTTTGGAAGCATACAAACAAAAACCTCTTGCTGCTTTTTTATACAATGCCGCTGTATGTTTTGAAAAAATTGAAGATTACACCCAGGCGAAAAAGTTTTTTGTGGAGTATGTTGCAAAATCTCCAAGTGCTAAAGGTATTTCAGCTATTCAGGCAAGAATACGTCTACTGAATAAATTGATATCCATTCAAAAAGAAAATGAAAAAAGAAGAATTGATGCAGAAAAAAAAGACGCGGAAAATAAAAAAAACCTAGAGAATGCCAACAAAAAAAATCCTGATGGTAAAAAAAATCCTGATAAAAAACCGATACCCGAAAAAACAAAAATCATTATAATAAAGAAACCACCTCTTCCACCTATTGAAACAAAGAATGTTACATCAATCAGTACAGAGCCTCCCGGGAGTGAACTTTTTCTTGATGATGAAAAAAACAAACTTGGAAAAACTCCATGGGAAGGTGTTATCTCTGATGGGAAACATGTAATAATCATCAAACAAAAAGGATTTCAAACTATAAAAAAAGAAATCACCATTACAAAAAACAGGTTTACAGATATTTTCATAAATTTAAACAAGGATGCAAAACTTGCCTGGGTTCAAATAACAACCGATTCACCTGATGCATACATTTATCCAGGATCCAAATCCGTTGGAGCTATTGGAAAAACACCCTGGAGCGGTTTTCTTAAACCGGGAAAACATCAGTTGATTATTTCAAAAGAAGGATTTGATGAAATTAAAACTGTCATAAATGCCAAAGCAGGAGAAACTAATCAGTTTGATTTTAAACTGAAAAAAACTCCCATAGCATATCTGAGTGTGTTTGGTAAAAATGTAAGAAATGCAAAAATTAAAATTGATGGACGAACTGTATGTGTTGCCCCATGCCTTAAAGTCAAAATAAAAAGTGGAACACACAGACTTGAGATTTCAAAAAAGGGAATGAAGAGCGTTGAGAAAAAACTTAATTTTGCTCCTGGTGATCATAAAAATTTTAATGTTACACTTCACAAATCACCAAACAGAGCTGGAGCCATAACAGCGTATGTTATTGGTCTGGCATCCCTTGGTGGCGGAATATGGCTTGGGGGAATGTCAAAAAAAATAGAGGACGATTTCAACAATGACATAAAAAACGGTGTTCCTGTATACAGTAATGATCCCAGACTGCAGGATGGTAAAATTTATTCCATTGCAGCTGATGTTTTGTACGGGCTCAGTGCTTTATCTCTGGTTATTGCTGTTATAAGGACATTTTCAGATTCAGGACCGGATTCCACAATAAACCAGTCCATCAACATAGGAACAACTAGCGTCAGTCTTGACCCTGTTCTGTCCGGAAATCAGACTGGTATTTCGTTGACCGTAAAATTCTGAGGATAACATGAAAAATTTATTATTTATACTACTGTCCTCTCTGGCTGTTATTTCCTGTGACTGGAGGGTTTTTGATGATCTCAAAAGCGAAGCTACGGTTCAGGTGATTAATGCACCGGAAAACTTTGGTGATGCAAACTTCGGCCAGATTTCTTCCCATCTACTGGACTCTTCCGGAAATAAGTATCAGAATATTCTGATAATCGGAGGCAGTGGCGATATTCCTCTTTTTATCATTAACTTCTCCAATGGTGAAATTTCCAAGCATCCTGTAAAACTTCCTGGTGTGGATGGACTGGAAGTAAGTAATATCATTCCTCTAGTGCCATATAATTCTGAATTTCTTTTAGGGCTCTCCAGTCTTGGTAAAATTTATATAGTTTCCATCGATAAAAATCCTGATGCTGAAAACGAATATACTGGAACTGTGGAAAAATCTATTGATGAGATGGAGAATATCTCAGGATTTGGCAGAGCTCTCGACATCTATCAGAATTCGAACAGAACCTACTCAGTGATTGCAGCAAGTGATAATCATATTCACTATTTTGAAACAATGGATTCGGCTGGAGTTGATGTCTCTCTCGGAGATTTCAATCTTACTTCCACTGAAAATAACACATTCAGTAGTGATTTTATTAAAATAACTGAATTTGATGATATACCGCATCTGATAGTTGGTGGAACGGAAACTGACACCAATTTCTGGTCAATCCAGATTTTTTCAGTGTATTCTTCATTGCTTGAAGTAGTTCCGGAGGAACGAATTATTCTGAAAGGTTCAGAAGCTTATCCCGGGGATGAAGTTTCCACAATCAGACTGTTTGATATTAATAACGATGATATTCCGGATATTATTGCCGGATGTGGAGACAGTATTTTTGTTTTTCAGTCTGAAAACGACTCTATTTCATACAGCAGTGTTCCGGATGTTGAATTGTATTCCACAGACAGATCTCTTGGTAAATCCATAGAAATTATTGACCTGGATGGAGATGGAACTATGGAACTGATTTCCACCGATCCTGGAATTGAAACTAACGGAAGCAGTGGTGAAGTCTATATTTTCAAGATGCCTTTCACTATTTCCAAAATTTCACCTGCAGTAACAATAGGAACACCTGAAAACGAAAAACTTTTTGGTTCCAGTCTTGCTGGCGTTCCGAGTTCAGAAATGCCTGATCGAGAAGAACTCATTGTTGGTGGACTCAATACATTATATCTTTTTTATATTACAGGTTTTGAAGGGGATTCTTCAACAGATGACGATCCCAGAAACATTGAATAATGACATATTTATTTCTTTTACTGACAAATGTTATAACTCTCCCTGTGATTGAAACAATAAACATTGATATGAAAGATTCCGGAGCTGCAGAAAGAACTGTTGTTGGACTGAGAGTTCTTACGACAGTCACAACGGGAGGAGAGGCTGTCTTTCCGGAAAAAGAAAAAAAAGCACTGGAAACCACGCTGAAAAGCTGTTGTTCATTTCCTGGAAAATTGGCCGAAAGTCTTATCAGAAAACAACTCCATAATCGCAGACTTGACTGGCTTGTGATCCTCACTGGAAAGGGAATTTTTGTGGTGGGTAAAAAAACAATCCACGGTCCATTCCAGCCACCGGCTCCAAGAGGTGCCCTCAATGTCTCCCTCACCGATATTTTTCTGAAAAAAAACCAGGCTCCGGTTAAAAGAGAGAATAAGGATAAATATGAAAAAACCCCGTGGTGGAAAAACTGGATTTTCTGGACAGGAGTGGTTGCCATTACCTCGGGAGTTATTGTTTTCTCTGTTATAAATCAAACTGATGATAATATTGATGTTCACCTGAAATATATTCCCTGAGACACTTTCCAGTAGTTGATTTTTCTATGTAATTTTTTTAGTGTTTTAAATTTCGCCTGTATGAAATATTGTATTTTGTTGCCACATTATCAACCCGATGTTATTTGTATACAATATTTTTAATTATGGAGGATTCTAAGTGATGTCCGATTTTGATGATAAAGATTTTCCTGATGAAATGACACAGATGCAGAATTTTGAGACTGATGGCGTAGTTGAAAAATCTCAAGATATTAATCTTACTGCGAAAATTGAGAAAGAAGTTCTTGATGAGCTGGACAATTTTGATGAAAATGATATAAGTGATTCAGAATTGCTGGTTGATGATATACCCGAAAATACTGAGATTAAAGAACTTCAGGAAAAAATAACATCTCTTGAATCCAAACTTGCATTTGAAACAGATCAGAAACTCAGGATTGCAGCTGAATTTGAAAATTTCAGAAAAAGATCCGGCAAAACATCTGAATTAGGAATTTTCAGAGCACAGAGTGATCTTCTTGATTCATTTATACCTGTTTTGGATCATCTTGAAATGGCTATGGATCACGCACAGAAAAGTGCAAATATTGAATCACTGCTCAATGGTATAGAGATGGTGATGAAGCAGTTCAGAACAGCACTTGAAAAATGGAATGTTCTACCAGTGGATGCGTTGGGAAAACGGTTTGATCCCAATGTACATGAAGCAATGGCTCAGGAGGAAAGCAATCTTTACGAAAGTGGTATTGTCATCAGTCAGTGGCAGAAAGGATATATACTGGGGGAAAGATTAATCAGACCCGCCAGAGTAGTGGTTTCAAAAGGACCAGGACCTGCTGTTACTAAGGAAAAATCTGACGATGTACCATCTGAAACACCCGGAGAAGAATAAATGGGAACACTCATTGGAATAGATCTGGGAACAACGAACTCCTGCGTTGCTGTGATGCAGCATGATAAAGCTGTGGTGATACCAAACAAGGAAGGCTCCAGAACCACACCTTCAATGCTGAGTTATAATGAGAGTGGTGAAAGACTCGTTGGACAGCTGGCCAAAAGAGCTCACGTTGCCAATGCTGAGCATACCGTATACAGTGTCAAGCGTCTAATGGGTAGAAAATTTGATGATTCTGAAGTTCAGAAGATGGCAAAAACATCTCCTTTCAGAATTACTTCTTCGGACAATGGGGATGCTCAGGTTGTAATCAGGGGAAAAAGTTTCAGTGCAATTGAAGTAAGTTCAATAATTCTGGCGAAAATGAAGGAAATAGCTGAGGAGTATCTTGGAGAAGAGGTTACAGAAGCGGTAATTACTGTTCCTGCCTACTTTAATGATGCGCAAAGACAGGCAACAAGAGATGCAGGTAAAATCGCCGGTCTGGATGTTAAACGTATCGTGAACGAGCCCACTGCAGCTGCTCTGGCATATGGACTTCACAACGATGTGGATAATGAAATTATCGCTGTATATGATCTTGGTGGTGGTACTTTCGATATTTCTATTCTGGAAATAAGTATGGGTATGTTTCAGGTAAGATCCACTAATGGAAACACATTTCTGGGTGGAGAAGACTTTGATCAAAGACTGGTGGAATATCTTATGAATATTTTCAAAGAAAACACCGGTATTGATCTTTCGGGGCAGGATATGGCTTTACAGCGGATTAAAGAGTCTGCAGAAAAAGCTAAAATGGAATTAAGTGCAACAGATGAGACTGATATAAATCTGCCATTTCTCACTGTAAACGAATCAGGACCTCAGCACCTTATCACAACTATTACAAGATCCGATTTTGAAGAACTTACCGTTGATCTTGTGGATAAAACTCTTGAACCCTGTGAACAGGCTATAATTGATGCCGGCGTATCAATAAAGGAAATCAGCCAGATTCTCCTTGTTGGTGGTCAGACACGTATGCCTCTCGTTCAGAAAAAGGTGGAACAGTTCTTCGGTAAAAAACTTTTCAAGGGTGTTAATCCTGATGAAGTTGTAGCTATTGGTGCATGTATTCAGGGAGGTATTCTTGAAGGACAGGTGGAAGACATACTTCTTCTTGACGTTGTTCCTCTTTCCATAGGTGTTGAAACTTCCGGAGGTATTTTCACAAGAGTCATTTCTAAAAACACTCCCATTCCCACCCGAAAAAGCATGATATTCACAACAGCTATGGATAACCAGCCATTCGTAAATATTCATGTTGTGCAGGGTGAAAGAGAGATGGTTGAAGACAATAAAAGCCTTGCGCATTTCCAGCTTCTTGGGATTCCACCTGCACCAAGAGGCGTTCCACAAATTCAGGTTACATTTGAAGTGGATGCAAATGGGATTTTAAATGTTTCTGCCAAGGATCTTGGTACCGGTAAAGAACAGAAAATTAAGGTTACTCCAACCAGTGGCTTGACTCAGGATGAAATAGATAGAATTAAAACAGAATCTGAACTTTATGCCGATGATGACAGAAAGAAAAAACAGATTGTTGAACTGAGAAATCAGGCTGAAACTCTTGTATATACAACAGAAAAAGCCCTTGAAGAGTATATGGATCTTCTCGGCCCTCAGGAAATTCAGGATATCAAGGATGATCTTGAATGGTGCAGGAATAAAATTGAATCCCAGAATATTGAAACGCTGAAGGATGCTGTTATGCGGCTTGAAACCAGTGCTCACCTGTTCAGTGAAGTAATTTACAGGGAATTTTCCGATGACGGAGATAAATGATTAAGAATTCTCAGTGGCGAATCCCTGTGATTTTATTTTTTGTCACTTTAGTGACTACAACTGTCACGGGAATGAATTATGCCGGAGTGAATCTTAATCAGTGGTATCAGGGTCTGTTTTTCTCTATTCCACTTCTTCTTATACTTCTCACACATGAGATGGGACATTACATAGCTGCCAGAAAACACAACATTGATGTATCGCCACCATACTTCATTCCTCTTCCTCCGCCCTTTGGGTTAGGCACCCTTGGTGCTGTAATTAAAATAAGGGAACCAATTTCAAAACCTTCAGCACTGATCGACGTGGGTGCTGCAGGACCTCTTTCCGGACTTATTGTTGCCGTTATAGTTCTCATTATTGGAATTTCCATGTCTGATGTATCCTCCATTCCTTTGGAACGTGAACATCAACTGATGACTGAAGGAAACAGTATATTGTATATTTCATTGAAATTTTTCATAAAAGGGGAATACCTGCCTTCAGGAAACAGGGACCTTATGATGCATCCAGTAGCATTTGCCGGATGGATTGGTTTGCTGATAACTATGATAAATCTTATACCGATTGGTCAACTTGATGGTGGACATATCGCTCACGGATGGTTCGGTAATAAATATAATAAATTCAGTACATTACTTCATAAATTTCTTCCTGTGTTTGGTACTGTAATAGCAAGTTTTATTGCTTTTGACACTTATGTAAGAATGAAATTCAGGGTACTTCTTCTTTCTGGAAATATAAACGGTGGAATTTCATTTGCTGATGCTTTTTTCTCCGGTTTAAATGCTGCCGCACCATGGTTTGTCTGGCCGTTAGTGATATACATATTATCAAAATTATCCGGTGGAATTTCCCATCCACCGGTTAATAACGAACCACTGAAACACAGAAATAAAGTTACAGTTACAGTTATACTTGTTATTTTTATTATAATTTTTATGCCTGTACCCATGAGAATGACATGAATCTGGAAATAAAATTCAAATGTCCGGAATGCTCATCTGAATCCACAAATCCTGAGATTAATTCCATTGATGGTGAAATCTATCTGATATGTAATAACTGTAGCGCTTCGTTTAATTATCCAGGTTCAAAACAGACAGTAAAGTCTCTGGAAAAATCCGAAGAAATCTGTCCACGGTGCGGGTGGAAAAAACTCAATGAAAATTCATGTACCAAGTGTGGACTGATTTTTAATAACTGGGTGGAACCATCCGATTTTTTTAATAATTTTCCAAATTTAAAAACAGAGTGGGAACTCATAAAAAACATACCGGTATCAGATGAATCCCATGATAATTTTCTGGAAAAATGCTTCAACGAAGGAGCATTAAATGATGCTGCCATTGCCTACAGAAACCTGAAGATTAAAAATGGTGTCGACACCACCAGACGAATTCGTCAACTGACTATTTTATCTCAGATGTCCATGGTTCCTGTGGGAGAAAAATCAAAAAAAAAGGGAACCAATTGGATTTTTATTTTTTTTATGGTTCTTGTGGCTATTTTTTTCATCTGGATTTTACAGTATAAATACAGTTAGGAAGAACAATGTTTGGAAATCTTGTACATTCTTTTTTAGATATGAAGTGGAAATTATATTCTAAATTTGAAACTGATCTTCATGAATTGAGATATCTTTTCTGGGAAACAACAAGGGAATGTAATCTATCCTGTCTACACTGTGGAAGTGATTGCTCAGCAGATCCTGAAATAAAAGGAGTGGAGACAGAAAAAATTAAAAGTGTTTTTTATGAAATTGCTCAAAGGTGGGATCCCAGAGGAATTATGCTTGTGGTTACAGGTGGCGAACCACTTGTCAGAAAAGACCTTTTTGAAGTTCTTGGCTATGCATCACAACTTGGATACAGAACAGGTATGGTTACAAATGGTTATATCCTGAACAAAAAAGCTGCCATAAAAATAATACAAACCGGTATATCAAGTATTGTCGTTTCTCTTGATGGGCCAGAAGCAATTCATGACTGGCTTAGAAATAGAAAAGGAAGTTATAAAAGGGCTGTTGACGCACTTTCATTTCTAACTGAACAAAAAATTCCAGTTGTGGAAGCAATAACATGTGTAACTCCCAGATCACTTGAGCATATGGAAGAAACATATGAAATAGTAAAAAATTCCGGAGCAAAATACTGGAGAGTATTTAACATCTTTCCATCTGGAAGAGCAGCGCTCAACAGGGAAGTTCTTCTTTCAGAGGACGAATTTAGAATTCTTGTGGAAAAAATGATAAAACTCCAGTTGCGTGGTAAAGAGGAAAATGTTGTAGTAAACCTGAGTGAGGAGGGATGGCTAGGATGGGAATATGAGAAACAACTGAGAGATACACCATATTTTTGCAGGGCAGGAATAAATATTTCAGGAATTATGGCAGATGGTTCCATCAGTGCCTGTCCAAACCTTCCTGAATGGATGTCACAGGGAAATATAAATACTGATTCTTTTGTAACAGTTTGGGAAAACAGATATGAAATATTCAGAAACCGGGAGTGGCTAAGAACTGGAATTTGCAAGGACTGTAATCAGTTTTCTGTATGTCAGGGTAATTCTCTGCACATACGGGACACTGAAAAAAATGAACCTGTATGGTGCCATTACAAAATACTCCACCCACAAAACAAAACCACTTAGAATCTCAGAAGTTGGATTTTTCCAGATATTCAACGATTTCTCTATCCGGAGGAGGAAACTCAAAGTTATTCAAATCCTCTGGAGAAACCCATTTGTATTCTGAATGAAAAGAAAGAATGATCTGACCCTCAAGCCATTCAACTTCAAAAAACATCAGATTCACTTCCTTTTCCGGGTATTTCCATCTGGTCTCAAGAATAAAATCTTTTATTCTTGTTTTAATACCAAGTTCTTCAACTAATTCTCTTTCCAGAGCGGCTTCCGGTGTCTCCAGATGATTAATCTTTCCTCCGGGGAATTCCCAGTATCCGCCCATGTGAGATGACTCAGGTCTTCTTGAAATAAATATTTTTTTGTTTCTGAAAATTATTCCCGCAACTACATCTATCATTTTACTCTTTCAAATTCAAAATCTGAAAACCGTCATCAAAAGATGAGGATCCCCAGGGACCATATTTACTTTTTTTTATGACTCCTATTATGGCCTTTCCTGAATCACCAAATGAAATCATTTTTTCAGATGCCAGAAATTTTTCAACACCGTTGCATAATTTGGATACCTTAAAACTATTAGTTTTTTTCAGGTTTTTCCAGAGGTATGTATCAAAAGTTCTTTTATTGAAGACATACAGGTACTTATAATTTCTGCTGAATACCATGTGAAAAACACCCCTCGCAATTTTTATTTTTTTGATGGTTTTTCCTTTGATCAGATTAATAATCCATAATTCACCAGCTTGATTACTCCCTACTGCAAGGAGATTAGTACTTTCGTCAATATCAAAGCCATAAGGTGTTACCGGTATTTCAACTTTCCTAGATTTCATTTCAGAGGTATTAATTATTAATGCACGTCCTGTTGGAGAAGAAAGATAGCCTGTTTTCTTTTTTGTATCTGAGTATTCATCATACTCGAAAAACACCAGATATTTCCCAGTACGCGAAAGCATCACCGTCAGATGTCCATTTTTATCTCTGTATGGCATATCAATTTCAGTTGCAGAAAGTTTTTTCATATTTTCAAAATCTATTTGAAGAATTTTTATCTTTCTTTTCCTCTTTGATTTTATTTTTTTTTCTTTCCATATGTAGACTATTTTTTTTCTGAAATCAGTTGCACCGGTTTGCCATGATCCTTCAACTTTAATGGTTTCTGATTTTTTTGATTTTAGATTTACTCTGGCCAGATAGTAATTATCAACTATTTTAAGATAACTCGAAGGAAGAAGGTATCTGTTACAGACAGGACAATAATATTTTCCGGTTCTCTTATGCTTCAATGCTGTCGCTCCGCATTTTTTACATGAGGGATTACCATTCAATCCCTGAGAAACACCCTGATGCAAAAGGCCAACAATATTCAAACCATCAAATGAAATAATTTTTGATGAATACCATTTTTTCCATTTTCCATCTAGTTTCAGTTTTAACTGTTCAGCGTAAGAAAGAGTGCCAGAATCTTTAGAATTTTTCAGATATTCATGAAGTTTTTTCAATACAGTTCTGGTGTTTGTTTTAAGATCAATAATTACAGGTAAATATAAACCGTCACTGGTTTGACTGCTTACATATCTTCCTGAAGAAATAGCATAAGGGTCAAACCGTTTAATTCCACCTACTTTCTTTCCTACCTCTATATAATTTCTACCAAGGGCCTGAGATGGAAACAAAAAAAATACCAATGCTCCATATAATAATTTCATTATAATCTCCCAATATTTCTAAAGCATACCATAGATTTCAAAATCACACATGAATCCTGTTCAATACCCACTGATAATTTGCATTACAAAAGATGAATCAGATTATTTATTTTTTCGCTTAAACAACTGAAGATTGGAATTTCCCCTCACAATATGATATCCAATTCCAAATGGAAGACGCTTAATATTTTTGTTTTCCCGGTATATTTTCTTGAGGTCTTTTTGAGTATACATTTTAAATAATTTTATCGGTTTGGAATATGTCCCATAAAATGTGGATGTAAATTTATCCCCGGAAATATACTTTATTGGCATTCCAGAATCATCCTGAAGGAAATATTTTGTTTTGGAAAGAATAAAATCTCTTATTACCACAAAATAACTTTTGTACATGAGATATGAAGCTGATTTTACATATGTGGTTATAATTTTTAAGGAATTAAGGTAATTCATAACATCTTTACGTTTCTGAAGACCCTCGATGTTATGAAATTCACCATCTGATAGATTCATACTGAAATAAACCAGTGTTCTTGTTTTTCCATCGGGTGATTCAAAAGTAATTCTGTTTCCATATACAGGTGCAACAACTACACGTGATTTTCTTTTCTTCCTTCTCCTGGATTTTCCTTTCTTTCTTTTATATTTCTTGTGAGTCTTTCCGGCTTTTTTATTTTTTTTAACTTTCAGTTTTTCAGATTTTTTAACAGAGTCATCACCGGTAACTTGTGATTTTTTATTTGAAACATCAGATTTTTCTCCAAGTGCTTCATGACGATCCCACTTCATTTGTGCAGCAGCAACCAACTTACCATCTGAATTTATAACAACTTTTTCAATATTCAGTATTTTATTTCCCATCCTTGCCATAAAAAACATCAGGGTTGGAAGAGTTCCGTCTATTTCCTTGTAATCCTTATTAAACATTTGAGCTTTCATGGAAACTGTTCTGAAAAATGATAATTTAAGAATATGTTCCAGAGTGGCTTCAACTTTTTTAAGATAGGATCTCAGACCGTTTTTATTTATTTCATTGATATCCGGAACTGAGCCAATCGGTTCAAGACCAATCATTACAGTTTCATCAGCAGATGGAAATAAAATCTGGGCATGAAGAAAGTCAGGGCCCGAGAAGGGATAAAAGAGAACACCAGACTCCTTATGAATATCAGACAGTTCCTGCTGAGACCATTTTTGCATAATCCCCATTTTTTTCTCTACAGTTGATTTCCACAGATCATTTATACGATATTCATAAGCTTTCCATGATTTCTCTTTCATAACCACGGCATAGGGACTGTTTTCAGATACCCTCAGACCTGAAATGATTTTTGCAAGATCGTCAAACTTCTCATCATATGTCTTAGGTACCTTGATTTTTTTTATAATTTTTGGAGTTGAAAGATCTTTTTTAATTTGAAGTTGATTATTTTTGGAATCAACCTCTTCTTTTGTTTTTGTATTTTTAACATCAACTGAATTTGGCTGATTTTCTGTTTTTACAGGCGTTTCTTTTTTTTCGCCACCACATGAAGAAAGAACTATAAACATCACCAGTAAATTTAAAATTTTCATCAATACCTCTCTCCTGATTCACTCTGTATATCTTACTTATCTGTTCATGACTATACGGAAAATGCATCATCTAATCTGATTTTTTATCAAAGATAAGAACTTCGTTTAAAGAGATTTAAAAATTAAAAAAAAATACCGATTAGAAACTAATGAGGGAGTTTTCTATTATGTATAAATTTTTAATACTTATATCAATGGTGTTCATTTTTGGATGTGACGATACAACTTCCGCCAGTTCAAATAACAACAACAATGTTAACAACACCTCTTCAAACAATACAGATCTGTGTGATAGTATTACATGTTCCATTCACTCTCACTGTATTGTAGTAGAAAATTCTCCTGTCTGCGAATGTGACAATGGATACTCTTTACAGGGAGAAATCTGTCTATCGGATTCCTTATATTTTACTAATTTACCTGCGAATATATCGATTTCATGGGGACGTGATGGATCATTTATACCCGAATATGAAAACGACGATGGAACTGACGTTGTTTTAACTACCGGTGAAACTGACTGCTCATTTCCTGTGAGCATGAACACTGATGGTTCAATTTACTGGACATGTGGAGAACCTGAAATATGCTCTCAGGAAGTAACTGTTGAAATGGCTGATGATGAAGAGATTTATGAAACAGAATTTCTGACCATTCAGTGCATAAATCATTCTCCTGTATTTATAACAACCCCCTCAACTGATGCAACTGTCTTCAGTGTTTTTGATTTTCCGTTTCAGTGTCAGGATGGAGATGGAGATCTCCTTCAACTCACCAAGGGGGCAGATGACACATGCAATGGTACCATACACTCTCAAATTGCAGGAACAGCAATATATTCTTTCGAACCAGGATCCCCTGGGAATTGCCGTGTAAGTTTGAGTTGCAGCGATACCATTGATGAGGACACTCTTTCTTTTGACGTGAATATTCAGGATATCAGAGGGTGGGAAGGAGTAAGTGCAGGAAATCACCATACCTGCGCAATAGTAAGTGGAGAACTTTTCTGCTGGGGTGAAAATCTTAATGGACAACTGGGACTTGGAGATTTTCAGGATCGGTTAATACCTGAAAAAGTTATTTCTTTTAGTCATGTTACAAATGTAAGTGCAGGAGGAAATCACACATGTGCCATTTCGGACGGGGAACTCTTCTGCTGGGGAAAGAATTATTACGGGCAGCTGGGTGCAGGTGATACTGTGGATCAGAATATTCCGATTAAAATTGGTTCTGATTCCAACTGGTTTTATGTTAAAGCAGGTATTTCTCATACTTGCGGTATAAAAACTACAGGGGAACTCTTTTGCTGGGGTGGAAATATTTTTGGACAACTGGGAACTGGTGACACTGCTCAGAAAACATATCCGGTTAAAATCGGTACTTTTTCAGACTGGGTTGAACTTACAACGGGATTTGGACACAGCTGCGGAATAAGACTCTCAGGAGAAATTTACTGTTGGGGATACAATGAATACGGAGAACTTGGACTGGATGATACCGATCCACGATATTCTCCAGTTAAAATCGGTACTGATTCCACATGGGAAGCCGTATGCTCAGGAATGAATCACACTTGTGCCATTAAATCCGGAGAGCTTTTCTGTTGGGGATATAATAACTGGGGCCAACTTGGAAGTGGTGATACCACAGGACATTTTACGCCATATCACATTTCTTCCCTGAGTAATGTCACACGAACAGGCTGTGGTTCATATTTTTCATGTGCGTTAAGTAATTCCACAGTTTACTGTTTTGGCAGAAATGATGATTTTCAACTGGGAACGGGGGATGATGTTTCACATATGGAACCGGTTGCTCAGAATCAGATTCAAAATCCTTCATCTATTGATGGTGGAGAAAATCATGGGTGTATTTACAAGGAGAGAGAAATCTACTGCTGGGGTTCTAATTACAGCGGTCAACTGGGAACGGGAGATACTGAATCAAAGTCCACCCCAACTCTTCTGGAATAAAAACATTTGAAAGAATTATTTATTTCTGAAATTTTCCGATTCCACAGGTCTTTTTGGGAGCAGTGACAAGGTTTCCAGAAGAGCCGGGGGCCATGCAAATTTTAGAATAACATTACGATCTTCAGGATTTCCTCTTCTGAAATCAGCGCTTCTTCCCTCATGGACATCCAAAAGAGCATAAAACCTGCCAGCTTCAGAAATATCACCCGGTTCAATCATGAAATCAACAACAGTGGCATAAATACTACCTGTGGCATCACCATTATCAACTATTTCGAAAAATCTCAACTGCTGAGGCCAGTCAAGGGTTGAGGGTGATTGAACTTCCCAGTATCCATTCCATGGTTCATCATTGGAATCCGGATGAGAATAAACAGAATTCATATGACCATGCCCCACAACATGCAATACCACATTGGGATGAGACATTAGAATCGATTTTAATTCATTTCCACCATTTGGAATATCTCCTGACGGATGATGACTGGTAACGATAATTATTTTATTCTGACTCTCGAGAAAAGTCAGCCTGTCATCAAGCCAGTTCAGTTGCTCCTGAGAAATCTCACCAATACTTTTATCCGTTGTATTTGAACAGTCCGAGGTTGAATCAAGAGCTACCATTGCAACACCGAGGCCATCCACTACATTTTCTGAAACCCAATAACCCACACCCTGATCTATATTGGACTGAGAAAAGCCATGACCAGGAGGTTCATGCATATCAGAGGCAATTATTTTTGCCATAAATTCATTCATTCCGAGATATGCTCTCTGGGGATCACTCACCAGACTTGATTCAGAAAAATAATCATCATCAACAGGAACATGACATCTATCAGGTTCCGCACTGTAACAGTAACCACCAATACATGGCGGTTCATCAAAGCACACAGGAGTCACACTGTCTGACAGCCAGAGAGTAGCTGAAGATGAGGTGGGATCAGCTATAAGACTTGTCATAACACTTCCCAGTGCCCAGTAATCGTGATTTCCAAGACATGCATACCATGGAATATCATTCCTGAGCCCTATTGCTTCAAATGGATCATGAGGATCGTTTAAACCAGGTAAGCGAGGGTCATCATCATTTCCGGTATCGGGGTCAACTGTTGATCCTTCTACTACACCTAAAAATGAAGACAACTCAATGTTAAGATGATTATCAGTCAGGTCACCGGAAAACAGTACAAAATCATGTTTCCTATAGTCTGCAAAATTATTTATTGTTTTCAATGCACTATCCAGCATATGCATAGAGTATGATTCCTGAGGTCTCCATGCACTCTCAGCACTGAAAGGGGAATGAATAGCTCTTGCAGGACTTTCTTCATCCACAATATGAATATCAGTAAGTTGGGCAAAATATGCCAGTGATGATGCAGTTGCAACTGTACCATTTGACACTGAAGCTCCACCCAGATCATCCCGTGAAATATAATCTTCGCCAGGTCCTTTTTTTGTTTTTCCAAACAGTGGACGACCATCTTCAAATTGAGCTGTTTCCGCAAGAACACCAACCAGAGTTTCTGATACCGTTGTGGGAGGACGTTCATCAATAACTACCACATCACCATCATCTACTATATCAGATGTATCTTCAATATCAGTGATATCTTCAATATCCTGTTGAGTATCAACATAGTCTTCAATATCCTCAATAACGTCAATTCCTCCATCATTATTGGTTGATGAAGTCGTATCATCACATCCACCCACTATAATTGCAGCAGAAGTTGAAGCAATAAATGTTCTTCTTGAGATATCAAAAGATTTTATCATTTTTTTCTCCATAATAAATACACGGACGCACCTGAATTGTGAAATATAGCATCTTTTACATGAAAATTAAGGTGCAGAATATATTTTCCAGTGGAATTTATAAAAGAGGATTATTCTTTCTTTCAGTATCGGTCTTTACTGCACAAAGTTTTCCGCACATTGTACATACATCCTCTGAAGAGGCCTCACTTCCCATCTTATAGGACTGTGCCTTCACAGGGTCCATTGCCAGTTGATACATGGCATCCCAGTCAAGCTTTTTCCTAGCTCTGCTCATGGCTTTATCCCATTCAAATGCTCCGGGGACTTTTTTAACAATATCACCGGCATGGGCTGCAATTCTGCTGGCAATCACACCATCACGCACATCATTAACATCGGGAAGTCTGAGATGTTCAGCTGGAGTTACATAACACAGAAAATCCACACCGAAAGAAGCTGCCATAGCTCCACCAATAGCACTGGTGATATGATCATATCCCGGAGCAACATCAGTAACTATAGGCCCGAGGACATAAAATGGTGCCTCATCGCAAAGTCTTTTTTCCAGTTTAACATTAGCTTCTATCTGATCCAGAGGAACATGTCCGGGACCTTCTATCATCACCTGAACTCCCCGATTACGGGCACGAATGGTCAATTCCCCAAGTACCATAAGTTCAGATAACTGTCCTGCATCACTTGCATCGGCCAGTGCACCAGGTCTGAAACCATCGCCAAGGCTGAGAGTAACATCATGTTCAAAACAAATATCACATAAACGATCAAATTCCTCATAAAGAGGATTTTCATTTCCTGTTTTAGTTATATAAGCAGCCAGCAGGGAACCACCTCTGCTGACAATACCACCAATCCTCGGGGATGGATTATTATCCATAATTTCAAGTGTTTTTTTAGTTATTCCACAGTGAACCGTTACAAAATCAACACCCTGACGGGCCTGTTTTTCTATCACATCAAAAAGAACATCCCCTGTAAAATCAGTGGGTTCATATTTGGTTGCAAGCTCATAAATGGGGACAGTTCCTATCATAACCGGTGAATGTTTTATTATGGTGGTTCTGATTTCATCAAGATCACCACCAGTGGAGAGATCCATAACAGCGTGAGCTCCATAAAGCACCGCCGTATCAAGTTTTTTAACTTCTTCCGATTCAAAATTTCTAAGATTGCTGGCACCAATGTTGGCATTTATCTTGGTACTAAGTCCTTTTCCAATACCAACAGCTCTGAATTTTCTATGTACATTCTTGGGTATTACTATTCTTCCACGGGCAACTTCTTCTCGTATATATTCAGGGGCATAACCCTCATCCTGAGCTACCTGCTTCATTTCATCTGTAATTATACCGTCTCTTGCGGCGCTTAACTGTGTAGCCATCTGGCACCTCCATAAAGTGGCACCACTTTAGATGATTGATCACTTGTGTCAATAAAAATACCCTGTTCAATCACTAGATGAAGGAATGATAATCAATAGTTTTTTAATGTTAGTGAATAAATGTTTTTAAAAGAGGTGCTTTTTCAAAATTACCCTTAAAGGGTTTTAAAAATCCTTTAAACTGAAAACCAAGTATACCAGGGAAACTACTCATAAACACTGCTTTTGGTTTCCCCATCATGATACCGCCTCTGGCCGGTCCTCCCATACCCCCAAGACCACCACTGCCGATGGACAAAACTGCACTTCTTACCTTGGCTACTATATCGGCAGGTATTTTCCGGTTTATCTGAACAAAGGATGCATTTGGAACACTTCCAGCCGGAAATACAAGGGAAAGACCACCTGCCATTTTCATAGGTGCAAAAACGGCATCACCACCACCATTTCTGACAGTCTGAATAGCGCTCGCAAGATCAGGAACAATTTTTACATTTCCAAAGTACTTTTTAACCTGAACTTCACCATATAAAAGACCTTCAACAAGAGAAATTTCATTCCCTCCAGCTCTTGAAATAACCAGTGTTTTCCCACGAAGAGCCTGAAAACTGTTTCCCAGACGACTGTATAAACCCCATGCTGCTCTACTGCTACCACCATAAACCGATGTTGCAAGAACTTTATATCCACCTCTGGTAGCCATATAAACACCATCAACAAGTGCAAAGTCAAGTGCTCCCGAACTTCCAGCAAAAGCACCAGACTGAGCATAAGCAGCACCTGAGCATGGAATCTTTGTTACACCCTGCACATATGTGGCTATACGCTTGATATAACTCCATCGTTCCGAGTTCGAACTGAATGCGGTATTGGGTGCATATATTCCAAAACGCAACTTTTTAATTTTACTCTGAGCATTTACACCGCTTATTCCAGTGAACATAAAAATTAATGAAAAAAGAATGGCTTTCATATGAAGCTCCTATTTGTATCCAAAAATGAGACTTTTAATTTTTATAAGGGATTTAATTTTCTTCCCTCCCAGACCTGCTGATGAACATTTCTTAAGATATTTAAAGGATTCCGCACTGTTCCCTGCGTTGTGATAATGGGCACCCAGATTACATGCAGCCATAGGAGTATTCAGGGCTTTCCACATACCAATAGCTGCCAGTTGCTGCCCTGTTTTATAGAGAGCCAGTGCCTTATTCATTCTGGAAGCAACACTCAAACCCTGATCAGGTATATTTTTGAAATACTGCAATGCAAGAGCTGCTTTCCCTGCCTTAAGCATGGAACTTCCAGCTATTTCATCACAGGATCTGATGAAGTTACTTATCTGAACCTTAATTTTTACAGGTGCATTTTTATAGGTTTTATAAAAATTAAATTTTGCAACATCATATTTTCCCTGCCTGTATGCCAAATACGCAGTGAGAAGATCCTGACCAAATTTATCCCATGGGGATTTAAAAAGATCCTTGATACTTCCTTTTTTCTTCAATCTATTCATATATTTAGAACTTTCCTTATAATTACCCAGATCAACATGTGCAAGAGCAATCAGAAAATCCTTCTGTCTGTTTTCTGTATCGGATAATTTAACCTTGTATTCATCAAGACTTTCAAGATCGGTGAGAGCATCACGTCCTTTTCCGTTACCCAGTCGCTGAGTAGCTCTTGCAAGTATTGCTCTTACGAGGTTTATTTCAATTTTTTTAGCTAGATTTGGTTCATTAAGTGAATTTGAGTAGGCTTCCTTTAAAACATCCACAGCATTTTCAGGATCGTTGTCCAACATATAGGCAACACCGAGATCCATCTCCACTCTTGCCTGAATACCGCTCGTTCTGGCTCTTGCCTTTTCTCTTATTTTCACAAGTAATTTGACAGCTTCTTTATATTTTCCCTGATCAAGCCTGATTCTTCCAAGAAGATGGTTAAAGTTGAAATCATTAGGAATGGATTTCAGTCCTTCAATTATATTTTTTTCAGCTATATCTGATTTTCCAAGTAAAATATTAATAAGTGCCATATTTCTAAGAACATCAACATTGGAAGGCTGAAGTTCTCTTGCTCTTTTAAGAATACCAAGTGTTTCATCAAATTTTCGAACTTTGATATTTCTGTATCCCACTTTGAGAAGATTCCTGACTGCATACTCCTTTGTTTTAATATGCCCCGGTCTTTTGGATAAAGCCATATCCAGAATTTTCACACCTTCATCAATTTTATTAAACTCCACCGCAGTCATACCATAAACAGATAGAAGTTTCTCTCCCATCTTATTCATATCCATTGAACTCAGGAGTTTCCATGCAAGTTCAGGTTTTTTCTCAAGTAAAAATGCATGTGTAAGGGGAACCAGTATTTTTTCATCACCAGGCCACTTTTTAAGAGCTCTCTCAAGAATATCAATTGCTTTGAAATACTGTTTCATGGAAATATAGGTAACCCCGGTTTTGATGTACACCTTTTTCATTTCCGGATTTAGTTTAATTGCTCTCTGATAACTTCTTATACTGTCAGGTTTTTTACCCATTGCATAAAAAAGATCCCCCAAAAGAATGTGTCCTTCATGATCCTGAGGTCTGAAACCCAGATATCTTTTGGCATAACTAAGACTCTGACTGGCACTTCCACTGTAGAAAAGAGCAACACTCAAACCCAGAAACACACGCGGATTTTTACCTCCATAGGATGCAACTCTTTTAAAATATGGGAGAGATTCAATGTACCGTCCTAAACCCCGAAGTGCCTCAGCCTTACACCACTGTGCACTTGGATAACGATTTTTCTTTTTCAGCGATTTATCACAGAATTCAAGAGCTCTGGCGGAATTACCAAGTTTAAGATACATTTCCCCTGTTCGGAAAAAAACCATATAATCGGTATCTTTACTGATTTCAGATGGACGATATTTTATAAATTTTGTGTATGCATCAAGAGCTTTTTTCCAGTCGTTGATTTTACGATAGTACACTCCAAGCCCAATTCTTCTTGCCGGTTCAAAATATGCCAGGGCAAGGGACGGTTTGCTGCTAACTGCTTTTTTCAGAAAATCAGTACCCTCTTTTACATTTCCCTTGTACTGAAGAGCCAGACCCATCCACATCATAAGATCTGCATCCCCGGAGTTTGAATTCAAACCCTTTTTGCAATTACTTATGACACTATCAAAACGACCTTCAGCATAATCGAGAGAAGCCATTTTTTCCCAGGCGGCAATCAATGATTTATCTATTTCACTGGCTCTTTTAAATCTGTCATATGCTTCTTTGGTATTCCCCGCATCAAGTGCCCGCTCACCTTTTTTTAACTGGTTGATGGCATCTCTGGCGGCTCCACCGGTATTCTGAGCACCTGCAATAGAAGCAATTGTAGTGAGAATAATGATGACTGAAAACTTTAATAATTTATTCATGATATAGCCCTTATTCGGGTTGATTCTTTGATTTTACCCTACCAAACACCATAGTATGATCATCCTGATGTGGAATTCCATCATAAAAATCATTAGCATCCTTTACTACGTTATCTCTCAGTTGTATCAGCGGTTTTGTATACTCAGCCTTAATGATTCTTCTGAATCTTTTTTCACCATACTCCATACCTTCTGGATTCTCATCTTCAATTATTCCGTCTGTATACCAGACGATTATATCTTCAGGAAGAAGCTCCATTTCCTTTATTTCATATGCTCCTGATTCAGAAACTTCACCAAGTCTTGATCCTCTGGCCATCATCTGCACAAATTTATCCTCGGACGGTCTGTACATATAAGGAAAATTGTGCCCGGCATTTGCAAAAACTATATTACTCTTGTTGGGATCTATAATTGATGCAAAACACGTCATAAAAAACTGCCCTTTTCCACTGGCAGCAATAACCTGATTAAGAACACTCATTACATAATTAAGATCAGGTATTTTTTCTTCAATTGCCAAAATAGTATCAAATGCACTATTTGCTGCCGCAGTAATCATTGCCGCGGGAACTCCATGTCCGGTTACATCCCCTATAATCACAAGAATTCTATCATTTTTCAATTTATAATAAGACCACCAGTCACCACCAGTTTCTGATGCAGGCTGAAAATAGCCAACAAGATCAATAAATGGAAAACGATGCACCTTATCCTCAGGAACCAGTGTTTCCTGTATTGTTCTGGCAACTTCAAGTTCTTTCGCCATAACGGCTTTCTTTTCCGTTTCCTGTAGAAGAATTACCAGATTATCCGCCATAAAGTTAAAACCTTCACCAAGTATCTGAATTTCATCATTGGTTTTAATCTGAACTCTATGACCAAGATCCCCCTGAGCAAATGTGGAAAAACTTCTCACCAGACTTTTGATGGGACGGGTTATTCGGAGACCCTGAAAAACTGCAATAATCGCTCCTAATAAGAGTAAAATACCACCGAAAATAATTATTTTTTTTAGTGAATCCTGCTGTTCCTTCTTCAACGCTTTGATTAATCTTTTTTCATATTCCTGAAGAGACTTCAGGTTATAAATCATGGCAATTGTTCCAATATATTGATTTTCCTCAATTATTGGAGTAGAAAACAACATTATCTGCTGATCCTCTGCACTGTTTTTAATAATACCATCAAGGCCGGAACTAAGAACATCCCTGTCCTTGGGAAGACCTATCTGGTCAGGACGTTTTACAGCACCTTTCATTTTTGCCAGCGCATCACCTCTTTTAACAAGAAATTCACTCCATGGAAATCCGCTGAAATTAACTTCTTTTTTACCAAGGGTACGATCGCCCACCAGATATGTTTTATCTTCTTTTTTAACAACTGCACCTGGATACCGGGAATCATAAAAACCTATAAGATTTCCTCTCTCATCAAAAACACTTATCGCATCTATTTTACTATCTTCTCTGCCCACAGGTGGAACACTTATTGCCAGTTCATTAAACTCAGAAGATTTTAAAAATTTTGATGAAAGCTTTCCTAATGTAAAAACCTGTGCTTTACCGGCAAACCGAAGGTTTTTGATATACTGTTCTTTTTGTTCCTTACCAGTTTCCAGATAAACTTTTTCAAGACGTTTGGTGCTGAGAAAACCAAACCCGCCCAGAAGTACCAGAATTAAAAAAAGTGTTCCGATAATAATTCGCCATGCAATAGATATTCTTGGTCCAGCCATAATTTCTCCTGTCTGTACAATATTAATTGAGTGAACACTCTTTTCCAAGGTGTAAATTCAAAAAATTCAATTTTATTTTAATTAATTTTTATAATGTAACTTATTACTTTTTTTAAAGGAATGACTTTTTTATTAAACAGGGTTTAATCTGTAATTGGGCAGCAGCATTTTAATCAATCAGGAGGAGCACTGATAAGCACTTCCCTTTGATTCTGATGATTCGGTCTGGACACAACTCCCTCAATTTCCATTCGTTCGACTATTCTCGCGGCACGGTTATAACCTATTTTTAATTTTCTCTGAAGGTATGATATTGAGGCTATCCTATCACGGCTGACAATATCAACTGCAAGATCCCATTTACTGTCAAGAGGTTCGTCACTTGCGTCCAAGAGCTCCTCATCGGGATTTTTCACAATACTCATATCATAGGAAGGTAAACCCTGGGTTCTGAGATGCTCAACAACTTTTTGAACTTCAGAAGTACTGACAAAGCTACCATGAACTCTGACAGGAGCAAGCCCTCTATCAGCATAGAGCATATCTCCATTTCCAAGAAGTGTTTCTGCACCGTGCTTATCTAAAACAACCTTGGAATCTATTCTGGAAGAAACCATAAATGCTATTCTTGTGGGAAAATTACTTTTAATCAGGCCGGTGATAACATCAGTTGAAGGTCTCTGAGTTGCAACTATGAGATGAATTCCAACTGCTCTTGCTTTTTGTGCAATTCTTGCCACTGCAATTTCAACTTCCTTTGCCGCAACCATCATGAGATCAGCAAACTCATCAATAACAATAACTATTGCCGGAAGATGCTCTGGAATTTCTTCAATACCTCTCTGGGCAATACTCTCAATTCTCCGGTTATAATCCGCCAGATTTCTCACATGGAGATCAGCCAGAAGTTGATATCTTCGTTCCATTTCTTTAACTGCCCACTGAAGAGCAAGAGAAGCCTTACCTGGATCAGTGACAACTGGAAGGAGAAGATGTGGAATATCATTGTAAATACTCAATTCAACCATCTTTGGATCGATAAAAATAAACTTTACATCCTCTGGTGTTGCCCGAAACAGTATGCTCATAATCATGGTATTTATCCCCACACTTTTTCCACTTCCGGTTGAACCGGCCACAAGCAAATGAGGAGCTTTCGCAAGATCACAGATAATTGGTCTTCCTTTAATATCCTTACCGAGAACCATTGTCAGTTTACTTTTTGATTTTGTAAAAACATCAGCAGTTATGAGTTCCTTGAGAAATACTGTCTGTCTGATATCATTGGGAACCTCTATTCCAACAGCTCCTTTTCCAGGGATGGGAGCAACTATTCTGACTCTGGTGGCAGCCAGTGATAAAGCCAGATCCTTGTCAAGAGACTCTATTTTTGAAACCCTGATTCCAGCTTCAGGAACAAACTCATACATTGTGACCACGGGACCAGGATGGATTTCTTCCACCTTTCCACGAATCTTATAGTCAGACATACTGGTAACAAGCCTGTCGGCAAGATCAATCATTGCCTGATGATCAGAATTTTCATTTTCCGGAGCCTCATAATGAAGCATATCAATATCAGGAAGAATAAATTCACCGGAAAATTCATCTGAATTTTCATTTTCCGGAATTGAAATTTTCTTAACCTCTGTTTTAACTACTTCGTGTATTTTAATTCCCGTAAGTATATCCTTCGCAGCTATGGCTGTTTCCACCTCATCAGAATCCTCGTCCTTGACTGCAATTTCAAATGTTTTTTCTTCCTCTACAACTTCTTTATACTGATCTGATTCTTTTTCTCCGGTATCAGCAGCATCGCATAAATCATCAACAGCAGGTTTCGGAAGCTTTTTCTCGTCTGATTTTACTTTTTTAACACTTTCTGATGACTCTTTCTCATCAGTTAAAATATCAGTTTCTGCATCAGAAGATTTTACTGAAATATCAATTTCTTTTTTCTTGTCTTCAATATCTGACACAAGGCGCTCATCATCTTCATCTGTTTCTTCATATTCATCAAGGGGTTCCCATGTAAAAAGAGAACCCAGCCATCTGAAAAAGACACCAAGACCTGCAGCAACAGAAATGGAAACTGTGAGAACCCATTTAAATATTAATTTCACAGCTCTAGTGGGAGAAGTCTGAGTTGCAACAACCAAAAAAAGAACCATCAAAATTCCTGTGACCAGAAAAGTTCCCACTTTTGAAAAAAGACTTATTCCCAGAGTTCCTATATACTCCCCGGTTTTACCACCACTTGACAACCCCTGAAGTCTATATGAAGGAAACATCAGAAACATCAGAACGGTACCGGATAATGTTGCACCTGAATAACCCAGCCATAATCTTGCATCTCTTAAATTAAATCTCCTGGTAAAAATACCCCATGAGATAGAAAAAACTGCTCCTATAACAAGATAACTTCCCATACCAAAAACTGCATACAAACCGAGAGCCATGAGCTGTCCAAAAGGCCCCATGAGTTTTCCGTCACCCATCTGCAGAGAAAAAAGTGCCCCCCCAAGCAGTAATGATATTCCTAATAAAACAATCCCCCACATTTCTCTTTTTATATTCAATTCCCGGGACTGTGGCGTTCTTGCTCTCTGACTTGCTGTGCTCATTTTACCTACCCATACCTACACGTATCTACGCAAATATATACCACCCAATGGGTTTTCGCAAAAAACCGGCCATATCCTTATGGAAAATTTTTTATTTCCTTATCCTTCCTTACCTGATAAGTTGCCATCAATGTTTTTCAGCGACCTTGATGAACTGATACAGCAGAAAATTGTCGATAAAACTATTCTTCTATTCAGAGAAGAATACCATAGTGTTGTATTAAGTTTTTTTCACACCCACTATCCTGAACTTATCAGCGACAACAAAGGAATAAACCGGTTTGAGGATATCTATTCAATGGTTTTCCTAGACAGTGTAAATTCCATAAGCAGTCTGATAATCAAACTCATGCTGATGAACGACGAAATGATGAAGAAGGATGACTCCATGTCCATAGAAATTAATTTCAACGTGGAAAAAATTTCTGAACTTTTTGTGGACAGATATTTTGAGATTCTTGGACTGGAACTAAAAAAACATATCAACGGATTTTTGGAAAGAATTTCGGAAAACAAAGAATAGACATCAAAGATTCATATACTGTTCATACACAGAACTGTCCTTTTCTCTGACAGCACTTTTTGTACTTTTTACCACTTCCGCAAAAACAGAGGTCATTTGGTGATCGCTGAGCAGCCATTATTCCCATTTCCCTGAAAACATATTCAGGAAGAGGCAATGATTCCTCATTCATCAGAGTTTCGGAAAATCTTTTTCCTGAAAGCATTTTAAAAATATTTTCCAGAGTTTTCTCTCTATGGTTTTTCTGTTTTGAAAGAAATCTGAAAAAATATTTGCTGTTTATACAGTGATCCCATGTCAGGTTGACTATATTATTTCCATCAGTTCCATAGGTAAGATTTTTCTCCAGAAACTCAAAATAATAAACATTATTTTCCATTTGCCAGAATTCAAGGAGGAAGGATGCTCCAAGAAAATTTTCAGCCTGTTCCAGAATATTTACTGCATCAAGAAGTCTGTGGGGATTCATTTTCAGAAATCGCTTTCCCCTGATTTCATTGATAAGATCCTTAATTTTCTTCTGATTCAGTGAGAGAAAAGATTCCCTGAAAACCATATTTTCATATTCGTTGAAAACTTCCATATTTTCCATAATACCCAAAAGTATCTCATCACAACGGGGACAGTAATTTAATGATTTTACGAAAGCAACTGAAGATGATTTTTTATCAATACCGGAAAATGCTGCTTTCTCTATAACAACATCTGACACACAGTTACAATTCAGGCATCTTATTTTAACTACAGGGTTATTCTTATCAGGTTTTTCAATCCAGTTTAAAAATACATCTCTAACTTCACATGAATCATCCTTCTTTTTTATCTCATCTATCAATAAATTTTGAATTTCAGTAGATTCTTCAAGCAGAAAATAGTATATAAGATCAAATACATCTACTTTGTCTGCATATTCTTTAAGTTCATCGCAAAATTCGGGTTTTCTGAATCTGCTGAGAAAATTAAGTTTCAGAACTGGAGGTAATTTTTCAAAATCAAAATATTCCTCCACAACATCCAGTGACCCAAAATTATCAATAAGTGCTGACAGAGAAATATTTGATGATGCTTTCTGAAGAGCCTTTATTGAATTTTCCGGAAATTTCTTCATAAAGGAAAATACCATATTCACAATTTCCCTGTTGGTTCGTCTCAAACCAAGAGCAACTGAAAGAACTTCCTGAAATTTTTCATCATTTCTTTTCAGAACTTTTACATAATCCGATAGCAGTGGAGAGTTCCCATAAAAGGGAAGAAGCAGCTCAAGACCGGTGAATTTATCAACATCCTGGAGAATCATCGGGTTATTAAGTATCTCCTGCAATATAACAAGTGATGCAATAATGCTAACTGGGGCACGATACTTCTCCTTGACTGTTCGATTCTGAAATACATCACTTAAAGCCACGGAATATGCGGCACTGAAATTTATAAGATTGTAATTGAATGTTATTGATCCGGATAACTGAAGAACCACTTCCAGGATCGCAGGCTCAAGAAGAATATCCACCATTTCAAGTTTGACTATATAGTTAACAGTGCCCGGTGGATTTCTAAAAAACATTTCCGGTTCAAACATTGGGTTGTCATCTGTATGCCAGATAATATACTGTCTCGAAATATCCAGCAGATCTCTGCTTTTTTTTTCTTCCTTCTTTATAAGTTCAGAACTTTTAAAATATACTTCCAGTAACTTATCAACTGCAAGAACACTTACAACTTTTTGAATCCATGGAAAATGGAGGAGTATAAAATCTTTTTCAGTAGAAATTGAGTTTATCAGATACTCTTCCACTTCCACAGGATACTTTAGATGTGACTTGATTATAAAATTAAAAATATCACTGGATGATAATTTATCTGATGAGGAGTGAACAACAGTCTGAAAAAGTAACTGAAATAAATCACCGGAAATAATATCGAATATGTACTCCGGTTTCACTCCTTTGTGGAGGAGATCCTTAAAAATTTCATATGACCAGTCTTTTGTATCAGGTTTACACAGGTTTTGCTGCAAAAAACAATTATCATAAATCTGCTGTTCTGAATTAAATCTTTCAGTTGTCATATTCACTCAGTTCAACCCATCTTTCGTATAAAACTTCCAACTCCTTCTCTATTTTCTGCATTTTCGCTGTAATATCCTGAATTTCATGTCCCCTGCGCTCATAGAAAACAGGATCCTGAATAAGATTGACGAGTTCCATATGTTCATTTTCCATAGAAGCAATTTGTTCCGGTAGAATTTTATACTCTTCTTCCTCCCGATAACTTCTTTTGGTTTTTTCCCTAGTTCGTTTCGGCTGTTTTATCTGTTTTTTTTCTGTTTTTTCCGGATTTTCATCAAGTTGCCAAAAAATATCATCATATCCCCCGGCAAATTCCATAACATTACCTGTTCCGTCCAGATAAAATGTTGCTGCTGCAACATTATTTAGAAATTCACGATCGTGACTGACAAGAATCACTGTTCCACTGAAATTAACACAAAGAGATTCAAGATGTTCAAGAGTCTCCAGATCAAGATCATTAGTTGGTTCATCAAGTACCAGAAAATTTGTTTCCATTAAAAAAAGTTTTGCCAGAGCTAATCTGGCTCTCTCGCCTCCCGAAAGAATTCCAGCCGGTGAATCCATTTGCTCTGGTCTGAACATGAATTCCCTAAGGTAACTGATTACATGCTTCAGTTTTCCATTCACTTCCACCATGTCAGTACCTTCACATATGTTGTTCTTGAGTGATTTATTATCATCTATAGCTGTTCTCAGTTGATCACTGTATATTACCCTGAGGTTGCTTCCGTGTTTTATATTTCCAGTCTCCGGAGAAAGATCCCCAAGCAGTACTTTTAACAGAGTAGTCTTTCCTGTTCCATTGGCACCAACAACTCCTATTTTATCACCCTTCATTACAATGGTACTGAAATTATTGATTATTTTTTTGTCACCCCATGAAAAGTCCACATTCTCACACCTGAGCGCAATTTTACCGCCATAATTTTTGTTCTCCAGACTAAATCCAGCTTCCTTTCTCTCTCTCCGACGGGATTTCCATTCTTCTCTCATCTTCAGAAGATTTCTAAGTCTTCCTTCATTTCTGGTACGTCGTGCACTTATACCCTTGTGTAACCACTGTTCTTCCCTCTGTATTTTTTTCTGAAACCTATCCAGATGTTTTTTCTCACTTTCCATAAGGGATTCTCTTCTTTTCAGATAATCACCATAGGACATATTCCAGATATTCATCCTGCCCAGATCTATTTCCATTATTTTATTGGAAATTCTTCTGAGAAAAGCTCTATCATGAGTTACAAAAAAAACTGCTCCCTGAAATTTATATATTAACTCTTCAAGTTTAAGAATTGATGGTATATCCAGATGGTTTGTGGGCTCATCAAGCAAAAGAAGTGATGGCTGAGATACAAGAGCTTTTCCTAAAAGTACTTTTCTTTTAAAACCTCCGCTGAGTTTTTTTGTATCTGCATCTACATCAAGTCCAAGTTTTGTTGCAATTTCATTGAGTTTTGTGTCGGTTTCCCAGAGATTTCTTGTATCAATCTCCATCTGGAGCTCTGACAGTTCATGGCTGGATTTATTGTGATCCATTTTATGCCACCTGGAAAGATACTCTCCGCCACTTATTCCCATTGCCATATTTTCATAGACTGTTCCCTCAAGATCCGGAACCTCCTGATTAAGCAAAGCAACACTGAAACCCTGAGATGTAATAAGCTCTCCACTGTCCATCGGAAATTTTCCGGTAATTATCTTCAATAGTGTACTTTTTCCACTGCCGTTGTTTCCTAAAAGACCTATTCTATCTCCTTCAGATACTGAAAAATTAACATCCTCAAAAAGGTTTGTTCCCCCAAATCCTGCTGAAATATTTTTCGCTGTCAGTATTGTCATTGATCACTGATTTTTTTTAACATCCAGGACATATTCTGACCAAGATTCTTCATGTTACTGATACCTTCCTCATCTCCCAAAACATCACCACGATTTTTGCCTATACCAAGGTTCCAGTAAGTGGAGCCCACAACAAACATCTGACTGATCAGAAAAAAATGATTGATTGAGTTGAAAACATTCAGGGCACCTGCCCGTCTAACAGCAGCAACAGCAGCTCCAGCTTTATATTTATACAAATTTCCATTTGCCCTTCCAACCCTGCCAGCCCGATCAATAAAACTTTTTACATTACTGGAAACATTTGCAAAATATACAGGTGACCCGATTAATATTCCATCGGCTTTTGCCATTTTTTCCACATATTCATTGAGCTTGTCTCTGGCAATGACACATTTCATATCTTTATTCACATGACACTGATCACATGCCCGACAACCTGATAAATCCCCTTCATAAAGATCTATAATCTCAGTTTCCACACCTTCATTTTCCAGACTTTCACACACTGTTTTTAACAATGCCATGGTGTTACCATTGCCTCTGGGACTTCCACAAAAAGCTATAACCTTCATTACTTTCTCCTAAACAATAGAAATACCTGAATTTTTCCTGAACTGAAAATATTTTTCACTGATTAAAAATGAAATCAGTATATTCTCAGCCTGATTTTTAGCAATTAACTGGGAATCGTCCAGAAGTTTCAGGGATACAGCCGGATCATTTATGAGTGCATGGGTGACACGTATAGAAGAAGCCTCAATCCTGTACAGGTAATTCTGAAAAGAAGGTATTCCTGTTTCAGATATCATTTTTTTCACCACTGATTCAAGTATTGAAGCTGTTTCCGGTGAAATAAAGGATTCTATCATGGATGCCATGGTTTGAATTACTTCTTCATCCCCATCCAGAACACAGTTTTTATCTGCGAATCTGATTGAACCTAAAAGCAAACCATATAACTCACTGAGAGAACCCATTATTTTCATTAAAAATCTTGGTGGATGATAGTAAAAAAGTTCTCTGGAAATATGATACACCAGCTCCTTTTCCGATAATCCTGAAAGCATATCACCCCCAACACTGACCACGGGGATAATAGAATTGTCATCATCTCTGACAATTCCTCTGGTAATTCCTCCTTCGAGTTCAGGAACAAGAAAAAGTTTTACAGGCATTTTTAGAAGTATTTCAGATATTTTATTGAAAATACTTGTAAACATTGGTGAATCAGGAGTAAAAACTTCTGCGTTTTCCTTTCTTAAACCGGATTTCTTCCACGGCTTACTGAATCTCTCCGCCATAACTGTTGCAAGAATAATAAACAATGGTTCAATAAACTCATCTCCGGGATTTTTCCAGATGAATTTTTCAAATTCACCATTTCCGGAAAAGTTTTTCCATGGGATTGAACTGGAGGTGTTATAACGTTCAAAGTAATCACGGGTAAATTTATCTGTATTTCCAAGAGAATTGAGTAAAGAAGCCACACACCAGCTTTCATCATAACGAGCAGCCTTCTGATACAACCGGAAAAGTCTGGCCAGATTATCAGGATCACGTGGAGTATTTATTGAAATTTCTTCACAAAGGGAGATTGCATCATCAAGAAAGGTTTCATTGTGCTGTTCAAATATTACAGATAAGTCTTTCTTTACATGAGAATCTCCTGGTGAATATTCCAGAGATTTCTTGTATGCACCAACAGCCTGAACTATTTCATTTCTGTTTTTGTAAAGAATATCCCCAAGATCATAATAAAGATTGAATAATACAGCATGGTTACCAGGATCCTTTTTCTCAATTCTGGTTATCATGCGTTTAATATTTCTCTCCAGAAGAAACCAGTTTTCTCTGGATGTAAGAAGATTCACCAGATTATGATAAGAACCTGAAATATGGATATTTTCATCCAAAGCTCTATTGTAATAATCAACAGCGTCAAGTTCACTTCCTGTTTCGAATTGAAATATTTGACCAATTGTATTGAAATATCCAGCTTTCAGATTTCCATCTGTCTCCAGTTCTGCCAATCTTTTAAGCATATCAATAAGTTTATCCCACATATTATTCTCCTGATATACATCAATCAGAAGTAATATGAGTTTCTTATCCCATGGCTTTTTATGATAATCCTCTTCAAGTTCCAGGATCTGACCGCTAATATCTATGGTTTCCAATTCAAACCCCCATATCTGGCAACCCAGTTAATTTCCTATTTTTTCCGGATCAATGCAAGCTGACATACTAAAAATCGGATATAATGAACTATTTTTTTGAAGGAATATTTCCAAGTTTAATTTTGCCTATTGATATTCCATCAACCACAAGTTCAAAATATTTATATTTATTTTTCTCATTCTGCAGTGGTTCATATCTGGAAATAACAAAACTTATTTCACCCTTTTTATTTGTTTTTCCAATAATTTCATGACCTGTTCCTGTAAGAATTTCTACTCTACTGGAACTTTTAACGGCACCACTTCCACATATATATTCCCTGGTTTTAATTTTTCTTCTGGTGTTCCCGATATGATTTTTTTCGGTTTTCTCCTCACTCATTTTTAAAAATCCATAACTTCCCAAAATTATACCGGGGGCAAGGAACACACCTGTACCTATTCCTGCCTGAACAGCACTTGATGTTCCCTCACTTTGAAAAAATGCCATATAATAGGAAGGCAGAGAAAGAGAAGCCAAAACAGCTCCAATCATAAAATAATATCTGCTAAGTGGATACTGAACAGTCTCAATCATACTCAAGGATTCCACAGCATACTGATTTTCATTACATTTTTTAGTTTTCTTTAATTTTATCAGGACTTCCTTATCAGTTATAGCATAACTGAATGCTGTTGTTTCACCTGTATTTTTCTCAATCTCAATCTCATAGTGAAGATGTGCCGATGAGGGTATACTCCAGGTTCTCTTTCTCAGACAGCCTCCGGAAAAAATTAACAAAGTTAAAACTAATGGAATTAAATACTTAAAATATCTCATGGTTCAAAATGGACAATGTATTCAGTGACAAGTTGTCAATATATTACAGTTTTATTACAACTTTTATATCTTTATTTTTTTCCATTTTCCTCTGAAAAAAGTGATTGTCATTAAAAATGCAATCATTGAAATGTATATAATTATAGGACCCCACACGCCTATAAGACCAAGTTTCAACACTCTTCCAAGAATCACACTCATAGGTATAAGAACGAGGAACTGACTAACAAATTCGACTATCATAACGAACAGTGTGTTCCCAGCTCCGAAATGTGCCTGCATCAGGACAACTCCCATTGCTGCAACAGGAAGCATGAATCCTATAACTCTGAGAGGACCACTGGCTGCTTCAACAAGTCGCACTTCACTGGAGTTAAACAGTTTAATAAGTATCTCAGGCCATATCCCCACAAGTAACCCGAGAACAAGCATCACACCTCCCCAGATTTTAACACTCTCCCATCCATATCGTTCAGCTTTTCTTGTATCCTTTTCTCCTAGGGATCTACTCACAAGAGTTGAAGTCGCTGTACCAAAGGCCACACATGTCATCAGAAATGGCATCATTATTGTGATAATAATCTGGTTAGCGGTCTGATTAATTGTTCTCATTTCTCCAGTGCCTATACCGCCTACAACCCAGTCAACAATTAGAAATCCACCCATAAGTAAAAAGGTAGCTATACCTGATGGAAGAGAAAGTTTTACTATACTCCACATCACTGAAGACCTGATACTGGATTTCTTATAATACCTGTAAGTGGAATAATTTGTTTTTTTAGCACTGAAATATACCATCACTCCAAGACCCACCACTGTTGACAGAACACTGGCAGTTGCAGCACCATGAACTCCCCATCTTGGAGCTCCAAATTTTCCATATATAAACATATAGTTAAGCAATATATTTGTTGCATTCATCAAAATAGAGGCATAGAAATGAACAGTGGTTTTCCCAAGTCCATCAAAAAATGCTTTATATGATGTTGTTACAACCATGGTAAATATTCCAAGAAGTCTTATTCTGATAAATGGTGCTCCCACACGCATTATTTCGGGATCATTTCCACTGATGATTCTCAGAATTTCAGGACCCAGAATAAAACCAATAACCGAAGCCACACCACTGGTAATTACAGCAACTGTAAGAGAACTTGACAGAACATTTCCTGCCGCATGGGGATTGTGTTCTCCATTTCTTCTTGCGGTAATTGCCTGTGTGCCCACAGCAATAGCACTTAAAAAGCCACCTATTGCCCAGAGAATTTTTACTGTGAGACCTACAGCACTTTGACCAGGAACACTATCGGAAGCAGGAAGTCTTCCCACCATAATTGAATCTGCTTGATTTACAAGAGCCTGAGCAAGCATTGCCCCCACAACCGGAGCAGCAATAAAAATAATTTCTTTTGATAAAATCCAGTCAAAACTGAAAATTGATTTCCATTTTGTTCGTAGTTCATTGGTAGTTGAAGACATATTCACTTCCTGAAAAGACACACTAGACCAATGGTTTTTAGAACAAAGATAATTTTAAGTAAAGAAATGATAGCAACAATACGAAAAGATAATTGACAGCGCCTAAAACATCCTATGAAGATGACTAAACAACTTCGCTGTCACTGGAGGATTTAACTGAAGAAATATGTTCAATTATTTCAGGTTCATGAAGTACTTTTATAAGATTTTCTTCAATTCTGTCTATAGCCTCATCTATCTCAGACTTGGTTATAACAAGTGCAGGAATCAAATTGATGATATTCTTTGCAGGACCACCTCTTTGAAGCAGCAGACCATTCCTTAAAGCTGTTAACTGAAGCATCTGTGCTTCTTCTGTGGCGGGTTCCCCATTCGGGAGTACAAGTTCAATACCTATCCCCAGTCCTATACCATCAATATTTCCGACAATTGAATACTCTGAAAATCTCTCATTGAGTTTTTCCATAAAATATACACCGAGGTCTCTGCTTCTCTCACAGAGTTTTTCTTCCTCAATAACTTCAATTGCGGCAAGACCGGCGGCACAACCCAGTGGAGCTCCAGCAAACGTACTTCCCAGAGTCCCCGGGCGTATACGCTCCATTATTTCTTTCCTTCCAAGTATGACACTCAGCGGCCACATACCTCCTGCAATTGATTTGGAAAGTAAAATAATATCAGGAACCGTCTCATAATATTCACAGGCGAACATTGTTCCAAGTCTGCCCAAACCCATCTGTATTTCATCATCAATAAACAGAAGTCCGTATTTATCGCAAATTCTACGGAGTTTTTTGAAAAATCCCTTTGGGGGAACTATATAACCTCTGGCTCCAAGAGCTGGCTCGACAATTATTCCACCAATATCATTATTGTTATCGAGTATCTCATAAACACCCTTGAGACATTCAAAATTACAGCTTTCCTTTTTCAGACCAACAGGACACCTGTAACAGTAAGGATATGGAGCACTGTAATAATCTCTGGGAGAATTGAAAAGATGCTGAAATGTATCGGCATTGTAAAGTGATAAAGAACCTGTTGATCTTCCATGGAATGAGTTCTGAAATGAAATAACCTTGGATTTTCCGGTATAAGCTCTAGTAAGAATCTTTGCCCCTTCAACAACCCTGGCTCCACCAAGATCAAAATGTACTTTAGTGTTGGGAATAGGACTGAGAGTAGCCAGTTTCTCAGCCAGTTCCACTTTAACATCACTGAGGGTGGCGCTTGTGTGAGTCAGACGATTTGCCTGAGCCAGCAAGGATGCAACAATTTTAGGATGTGTATGTCCCTGATTAAGCGCTCCATAGCCGGAAACCATATCAAGATATTCATTTCCATCGGGATCATATAATCTGACTCCCTTGCCCTTTACAAATACCGGAGTATCCTCTTCCGGAAAATAAGAATATGAATTATCGAGTCTTGCCAGAGACTCACTTGCTGCTCTCAGATAATTTTCTTTTATAGTCACTTTATTCCTCAAAGCCCAGAGGGCAAAATTTCAAAAACCGGGGTGTTTTAAGCAATTTTTGATCCAAATATCAGCCTGACTGATATCAGGTGGAAATTACAGGCAAAGTATGTGTATAGCAACTTTTTTCTACTAAAAAAGCTATATTTAAGTGTATCGTATTTTCACACTGGGTTATTTTTTCACATTTTCAGCTATGCTACATGCATAAGATAAATCACTGCACAAAAATCCCCTGAGTATTATCATTTACCATCTTCAAAGTATTTTGGAGGTTCAAGACCATATGTACCAGGTGTGAAAAAGTCATCTGTCATATCTTCAAAACCGTTAGCCAGAAGTTTTCTTTGAATTCTTGGCAGTATTCCAGTAGGGGTATGATAACCGTGAATTTTCCCGTTTTCATCCTTATGAGTCTGATTATAAATAAAGATATCCTGAACTCTGTACTCACCTTTTTCATTCAAAGGAAGAACTTCGCTCACATGAGTAACCTTTCTTGAACCGTCACTGAATCTTGCACATGATATTACCACATGAATTGCCGCCGCGACCTGCGCTCTGACTGCCACAAGAGGTAGCTCTATTCCACTGAAAAGTGCTAGAGATTCAATCCTTGCGAGAGTTTCTTTCGGGGTGTTAGCGTGAGTAGTACACATACTACCACCATGACCTGTATTCATTGCCTGCAAAAGATCAAAAGCTTCACCACCTCGAACCTCACCGATTACAATACGATCAGGTCGAAGTCGCAGTGAAGAATGAAGCAAATCCCTCATTGTCACAGCGCCTCTTCCCTGTTCATCAGCTGGTCTGCTCTCTAGTGGAACAAGATGATCCTGTGACAACTGAAGTTCCGCACTATCCTCAATGGTAATGATACGTTCATTGTTCGGTATATAGTTTGATACCACATTCAACAGAGTTGTTTTACCCGAACCGGTACCACCACTGACAACAACATTTTCTTTTGCCAAAACACATGCTTCAATAAATCTAGCACATTCACTTGTTATGGACCCGAAACTAATCATCTGATCAATAGTCAATCCACCAGGGAAGAATTTTCGAATTGATACAATAGTACCGCATCTGGCAATAGGTGGAAGAACAACGTGAATTCTGGAACCATCCGGTAGTCTTGCATCAAGCCTCGGACGGTCATCATTTATAACTCGGCCAACATACTGGGCAATATTTCTTGCAGCTGCAAGTAATCCATCAGGTGTAAACTTTGCTTTTGTTTTATATAAAGTTCCCTTCATTTCAACCCAAATACTATCCGGGCCATTTATAAGAATTTCACTTATGCGCTCATCATCAACATATCGCCATACAGGTTCAAGAAAGGATTTTAGAGATTCAGCATAGATATCCATTGACATTTTAACACCTCATTTGAGCAATCGGGACCGTGTCTGCATAACATTTTTATCTATACCCTACAAGTTCAGAACATATAATTTGGAAAATGATTAAAACGTCTAAACTATTTTTTCAAAGTGCCGAAGGGTATCCGTAACGCTAACCTACAAAAGGAGAAAATCATGATCAAATTCAGTTATCTTTTTTTATTCATAACTTCCGGACTCATAATATCTTGCAGCAGTTCTAATGGAAGTGACGGAAATTCATCACTTGTGAGTGTAACAACTGAAGCTCCAGGAGCCAACTGCACTTATGGCGGACAAAAAATTGAAACCGGTATTGATGATAATGCTGATGGTATTCTTGATACCACTGAAGTCGATAACACCACCTACGTATGTAATGGAACTGATGGTACTAACACATCATCACCACTTGTTAGTGTAACAACTGAAGCTCCGGGTACTAACTGTACTTATGGCGGACAAAAAATTGAAACCGGTATTGATGATAATGCTGATGGTATTCTTGATGCCACTGAAGTCGACAACACCACCTATGTGTGTAACGGTACTGATGGTACAGATGGCAATGATGGTAATGATGGATTAACTTCTCTTGTGAGTGTAACAACTGAAGCTCCGGATACTAACTGTACTTATGGTGGACAGAAAATCGAAACCGGTATTGATGATAATGCTGATGGTATTCTTGATGCCACTGAAGTCGACAACACCACCTATGTATGTAACGGTACTGATGGTACAGATGGTAATGATGGATTAAACTCCCTTGTTAGTGTAACAACTGAAGCTTCGGGCACTAATTGTGCTTTCGGTGGACAGAAAATTGAAACCGGTATTGATGATAATGCTGATGGTATTCTTGATGCCACTGAAGTCGACAACACCTCTTATGTGTGTAACGGCACTGATGGTATAGATGGTAATGACGGATTAACTTCTCTTGTTAGTGTAACAACTGAAGCTCCGGGCACTAATTGTACTTATGGTGGACAGAAAATCGAAACCGGTATTGATGATAATGCTGATGGTATTCTTGATGCCACGGAGGTCGACAACACCTCTTATGTGTGTAACGGAACTGATGGTACAGATGGCAATGATGGATTAACTTCTCTTGTTAGTGTAACAACTGAAGCATGGGGTACTAACTGTACTTACGGTGGACAGAAAATTGAAACCGGTATTGATAGATGATAAAGATGGTACTCTTGATGCCACGGAGGTCGACAACACCTCTTATGTGTGCAACGGGAATCCAGGCCAATTCAGTTTTAAAACAAGTCAGATTATAGAAGGCAAAACAGTTACCTGCACTTCAGTAGATACAAACGAAACTTACACTGAATGTCAAAACCTTACTGTGGAAGATCTCTATTTCCCGAATGGTGTAACATGTGGTCCAATCTGGTCCACCACTGAAAGTCATTTTACTAGACATGCTAATTTTTGCTATTATCTCACTGGATCCAGTACTTTTGAAGTTTATTACGCATGCGATTCTTCCATTCCGAGAGCAACCTGGTTTGGTACAACTTGGGGTAGCAACACCAACGATAATGGATTTACTCAACATATCAGATGCTATTATTAAATAACCTCTCCAATTAACCACGTTAATTCCGTCTGCCTTTATGACACATCTCGCAGTGAACGTACTCCCATCACTCCCTTTGCCCTGCCATCGGCGCAAAGGTGATCTTACTTCCGTGAGGGAGGTGATGAGTATTAGAATTGGCGTTTATATTCTGAGTATGCCCTTGTTTTAAATAAAAAAAATCCCGGCGATGTCCTACTCTCCCACACAGTGGCCCGT
>JAFGWM010000031.1 GCA_016937155.1 Deltaproteobacteria bacterium | reverse complement strand
TTCTGAGGGCACCGTATTACAGATCTGATGTGAAAAACAGTCCTGATCATCACAGTCAATATAACTGTCTCCATCATCATCCTCTCCATTGTCACAGATTTCTGAGGGTTTGTTATTACCGGAAATACAAAATGAAGAATCCTCACAGTCAACATCCTGACAATCAATATAGCCATCAAAATCATCATCAATACCATTTGAACAGTTTTCTGAAGCAGTTATACCGGAATCAGAAGAAAAACCGCACGAGGATAAGGAAAAAAAGATAAGAAAAAACCAGAATATTTTCATCTATACCTCCTTGAAAATTCAATAAATTGTATATTCATGAACTTTCCAGTAACATATATTACTCTGATTTTTTGTGTTTACAACAACTCATAACCCTGTAGCATGGTAACAGCATGAAAAAAGACAAAAAAAAGACAAAAAAAAAGAAAAGAGATTTTAATTCTCTATTGATAATCCTCTCAATTATTGGTTTTCTGTTTCTGATTGGAAAATTTGTTTAAATATTTGATTCCAATGACTTTCAAGTAGTAAAAAAAAATGCTATCATCGCCATCACAGAGTTTTATTTCTACTATGGTGTCCCGATGGAAAAACAAATATACAGGAAACTTATTGAAGATCTGCCAGAGGCTTTTGTATGCATAGGCAGTGATTATAAAATTAAAATCTGGAACAATGCTGCTCATGAACTTTTTGGTATAACCGCTGAAGAGGCCATCAGTACAAATTGTTTTGATACAGTATCTCACCTGAATAATGCTGGTGAAGTTGTTTGTAACACAGATGAATGCCCTTTGAAACGTTCTGAAAATCAGCATTCCATCACAGGGAATTTTTTTATTTCACACTCCCAAGGGCATTTGCTTCCAATAAATGAAAAATGTTTCCCGTATTCACCTTCTGAAGGAGATCCCCCCGGAATAGCATGCCTGATGACCAACAGTGAATGGAAAACAGACCTTATTAACCGCCTTTCTGAGATGGAAAAACTAGCACTAATTGATAATCTCACTGAAATTGGAAACAGACGCTTTGGAGAACTTCATCTGAAAAGAAGCATGGATAGATTTAAACGGTATGGAGATCCATTCGGTGTTCTTTTCCTGGATATAGATTTTTTCAAGAACTTCAATGATAACTATGGCCATGAAACGGGTGACAACGTTCTGAAAATGGTTGCACTTACCCTTAAATATTCCCTTAGACCATCGGATACAATTTCAAGATGGGGCGGTGAAGAATTTCTGGTTATAGCATCGAACATCACTTATGAATATCTGGAAAATATAGCGAGAAGGGTTAAAAATCTCATTAATAAAAGTTATATCAATTACAAAGGAAAATCCCTCAGGATTACAACATCCATTGGTTTTGACATGGCGAAAAAGGATGATTCAGTAAAAGATCTTCTAGGAAGAGTTGATTCATTTCTCTATAAGAGCAAGGAAAATGGAAGAAATCTTGTAACCGGGAGTTTTGGTTCCTACGACAGATAGTATCAGTTTGAATTAAATACGTTCTGAAATATCATCCCCATGTGCATTACCCTTTTTTTCTGAAGGGTTATAATAAATTCTGGTGGTGGGATAAGCGAAATCAATATCCTTTTCCTCATGAAATCTATCCAGTACTGCTTCCCATATGTTGTTTTCAGAAAAACGTCTGGATTTTGGTCTGCAAAGATAACGTATAGTCAGAGTAACTCCTATATCATCAACGCGGGTCCAGACTATGGGAGTAAGCTTGTTGTAATAAATCAAAAATGACTGTGAGGCCTGATGAATATATTTCTGAGCTTCCTCTTCCGTCATATCCTGAAATTGATTCGCCACTTCCTCAAGAATTTTTTTGGCTTTTCTCCAGTTGGATTCAAAAGTAATTGTAACCGGCAGCTCATTCCAAATAAAATTGAATTTTTGTGTAAAATTTGTCAGTGATTTTTTAAGAAACCACCCGTTAGGTATATGAATTATTCGCCCGGTACTCTGATCTGCTCTTACCCATTTACCTATCTCAAGAATTGTGGTCTGATTGATTCTTATATCAATGATATCACCAGCGTGTTCATCTATAAGAATACGATCGCCTATTGCAAAAGGTTTTGAGAGCATGATAAAAATCCACCCTGCAAAATTTGCAAGGGGATCCTGAAGAGCTACAGCTATACCGGCACTTAAAAGTCCCAGATATGCCCATATTCCACTGCCTCCTCCGATCCAGATACGAAAGGCTGCAATCACCACAACAATTCTGAACAGGTAGATTAAAAACTTAGTGCTGATATATCTTTTGGGAAGATCCTTTACATGGTTGTTGATCAATCTGGTAAAAATAAATACAACAAGCTGCCAGATTATGATCAAAAGCAGAGAATATAGTATTTTAACGCCCAGCGCAGGGGGAATACTGATATATTTTTCCAGAACATTCGCAGCATTTTGTAATAAAGCATCCATGAATAAACCCAAATCATCTTCATGATGAACAAATTTTTACAAATCTATATATCCCATATCAGGAAAATAAAATCCACAATTCGTTCAGGATTGAATAAAGAACTAAAAAAAATTAACAATGTGCCGAGATTTCCTGATGGAGCAGTGAACAATGAAACATTCAGTTGCAAATCCTGTGGATTACACAATATTTCTTGATGGCCCGTTCGGTCCCCTACCTTTATTCATTAGGGAACTTACCAGAAATTTTGTGGTTATTACACTATCTCCCCGTGTAAAAAATGGAGATATCATAAACCTGAAATGGAAATCAATGGGATGTGTTCTCCATGAGACTATTGGAAGTGTCTGTGAAACAGATGAAAAAAGTCGCACAATGAAGATTCTGTTTATTCCCAGAAATAAAAACTTTGAAAACTGGATTGACCAGTGTGCTAAAAAGGGAATGATGGAAGGATTTGCCCCACCGGAAAAAACTCCCTTTGAACAGTATATCAAATGGTCAGACGGGCTTTTCTGGAATATTTCAATTCAGAATGAAAAGATCAGATGAAGGTAATATTGTTGAACAGTAGTGACACCGCAGTGCAGTGGAACTGATTTTGTGGAATTTCGGTGCCACATGCTCCATATGTTCCGGATTTGAAATACAACCATGGTTTGGACATCGCACTGTTCTGATATCTTCCACTATATCCGGAAGCTGTAGTTCCAGTTTTTTTACCACTGTACTTTCATGAATAACATTAACTCTTGCTCCGGGACTGACTGTGGCAATTATCTTCAATTCATCAGTATTGAGCTCTCTGTTTTCTATCATCAGCATACCCTTGATATTGTCTGGTCGTGAGATACTTCTGACAGTGGCACTGCGATAAATATCTCTTCTCTCCCTGACATTCAGAAGATTTATCAAAATATTTTCTGTCCAGGGAACAAGATGGTCTATTACAACACCGCATTTTCTGATGGGCCTTATTGAAACACCCTCTCTGTTCCTGCTTCCTGGATTTAACTCCATCTGTCTGATAAAATCATTTTTCGGATTATTATTTTTTCGTTTTCCGAAATCACTTAATTCATCCACAAGCCCTAATGATGCAGCTAAAAGAGCCATTCTTACCGGAACACCATTTCCCGCCTGCCTCTTATAAAGTGACTTTGGATGTGAATCCAGTTCAGGTAGAATTCCAGGTGCAGATTTATCTATTGGAAGGGGGTGCATCAAACCAAAGGTTTTTCCCGTAATAGCCATTATTTCCGGAGTAAACACTGCTGTTTTTTTTGCCATCTCATATTCCTGAATATCAGGAAGACGTTCTTTCTGTATCCTTGTCATATAAAAAATATCAACAGTTTCTGCTGCTTCCTCAAGGTCATTACAGATCGTGACATTACATTTAGACTCTTTTAAAGCATCAACAATATAATCAGGCATTGCAAGTGAGGGATGAGAATAAAAATAAAAACTTATATTTTCAAAGCGTGAAAGTGCCAGAACCAGAGAATGAGAGGTTCTTCCATATTTCAAATCGCCTCCGAATCCAATTGAAAAATTCTCAAGTCGCCCCAGATGGCGGCTTATTGTATAAAGATCAAGCATTGTCTGAGTGGGATGCTGGTGTTTTCCATCTCCTGCATTAAAAACAGGTACACTGATTCTTTCACTTGCGTAAACACTGCTCCCATCAAGTGGATGTCTAAGAATAACTGCATCACAAAGATAGGAATCAAACATATCCAGAGTATGACCCAGACTTTCTCCTTTTTTAACACTGCTTCCCTCTATTGATCCAAAACCTGTGACATTCAAACCCAGTCTTATTGCAGCAATTTCAAAGGATGATCTGGTTCTTGTGGAGTTTTCATAAAATAATGATGCCACAAGAAGATCCTTCTCCTTTGCCAGTTTGTAATCAACTGAGTTATGATTTTTAAGAGCTTTGCGCAGTTTATCTGAAAGGTTCAAGATATTAAAAATATCCTGCTGGGTCATCTGATGGATATCAATCAAGCCGGAATTATCTGTGCTCATGCTGAAACTCCTTGTGGTATATGGATATCTGATGTTTAAATTTTCTTCCAGTTAATATCAGCTATATATATAACATCAGTGCCACTTCCACAAACACATTTCCACCGGCGGATAATTATCACCTGTAAAACACATCCCTTTTTTAATCACAAAGAGTAATATCTTCGGGAGAAGCTTTTCTGAGAGGGTAAAATCTGGCGTGTGGAAGCTCCCTGAGCAGCAGACTTCCATCTGTTCTCATAAGGTAAAGTGAGGGTTTTTTATCATTACAACCGCTTCCACCCCTGAAAAGAGCCCAGGTTCTGTGTCGATCCATGGAAATAATTTCACTCCATGAAGTCCATTTTAACAGTCGTTTGTGTTTTCCCCACATGGTTACGGATTCAAGTCTTGGCTTTGCACATTTTTTCCATCTGGAGGCAAAAATAAGATTTTTTCTGCCTGCAAAAAAACCATAAACAGTGCTTCCCCTCAATGGTTCAATTCGTTTTATTGTCACACTTTTATTACCTGTATAGAGTTTGAAAGCTCCTCGCACTCCACCACCCAACCCACTGAACACAAGGTTACTTCCTGATGTAAAACCATGAAATCGCTCAAATTTCCATTTTTTGTTAGTAGGAACAATTTTCTTCAGATTTCGGTCTATCAGAACAAAAAACCGTTTCAGTTTCTTTTTCTTTCCAGTAAGAGCATCAAGATTTACTGCAAAAAATCTTCCGTCAGGAGAAAAATAAGCCTCAAAAGAAGTCACAGATGAGATACTTTTTCCAAGAGGACTCACTGCAAAACTGTCTTTAGTTTTTGAAAGATCCCTGAACCGGAACTGTACATCCCCTGTGGATGAATTGTGTATCATATAAAAGATTTCCCCACTTGTGGTTCTCCATACAGCCGGATGAACAATTGTATAATTTTCAGGAGGAAAAATCTTTATGGATTTTTTTGTATCCACAATTTCAACATTTAATTCCACATTTCCCGGCCATGCAACAGTTTTGCCATCAGGAGAAATACGGATAAAATGTCTTAAAAGACCTGCAAATGCAGTTGCAAGAGATGCCGGGACTTTTCCAAGAAAATTTTCCTTTCCAGGGGAAGAAATTTTTTGCCAGTAAATAGAATTTCCTGACGTGTAGAAAATTTTATCTTTGGAACACTGTAAACCTGTCTCAACTTTTCTGTCCTTTGTATACCGGACATATTTACCACTATAAAGGGGAATCATAACAAGGTTCATCCCCCCGCCTGATTTTGTAACAGTAAAAATTCTCCTCGGACGGGATGGCCCCGTAATAGAACTGATCAAAATTGAAATTGAAAGAAATAAATTAAACACTGAACCTGACTTTTCCGTCATCGGGATAATAAAATCGATGATCTATTCAAATTGCTTTTACAATGAAAAATGTATTTTATCAAATTGCTTGTTTATTGAATGCTTATCTGTAATATGTTCTGTGATTAATATGAACGCGCTCGTTTAAACAGGAGTTAATATGGCGACAGTAAATTTTGGTAGAGCTTTTAATGTCAGAAGATTCTGGAACTGGTTCCCCTTGGGAATGGCATATGCATCCCTTTATATGGGTCGATACAGTTACATTCCAGCCAAGGAAGATTTCAAGGGTGGGTTGATGGGTAACGAAGGCCTTGGTCTTATGACAATGGTGGGAGCATTTGTTTATGGTGTGTCCTTCCTGTTCAATGGACCTCTGACTGATAAATTCGGTGGCCGAAAAGCCATGATGATCAGTACCATGGGAAGTGGTATTATAAACATTTTAATGGGTACAGTTCTTTATCTTGGATGGACAGATAATTTTGTTATGAAAATGGCCATTTTATTTGGCTTTAACATGTATTTTCAAAGTTTTGCAAGTGTTGCCATTGTTAAGGTAAACTCCAACTGGTTCCATATCAGCGAGCGAGGTGTATTCGGAGGAATATTCGGTATTCTTATTTCATCCGGTCTTTTTCTTGCCTATACGGTTTCCCCCTGGATAATGGGAATGTTTTTCAAAGGAATGCCACAGTTTTATTTCTATATTCCCGGAATCCTTCTACTTGCAATGTTCCTTGTAACTGTTTTTGTTATCAAGGATACTCCTGAGGATTGTGGTTTTACTGAATTCACCACTGGAACTGACACTGAATTTGATACAGGAGAAAAACTTCCTGTCACTCAGATAGTAAAACAGATTCTCACACATCCCATCGTCCTCACCATTGCATTTATTGAACTCTGCACCGGTGTACTGAGAGATGGAATGTTTGGCTGGTTTGGAGCATTTTCAGCTCAGAGTGCAAACCCTGGAGTTAGAAACTGGCTGGGTGTTGGTCTATTCCTTGCAGGTGCATCAGGCAGTATGGTTGCAGGATGGCTGAGTGATAAACTGTTCAACTCCAGAAGACCTCCTGTCGCCATGTTTTTATATGGTGCAATGATAGTTATTCTCTTTGCAGCATGGGGTGTAATGTCATTCCTGCCATCAGACAGTTCAATCAAACCGGTTATCATGTTTGGAGTTGTTTTCCTCATGGCGTTCGGAGTCATAGGAACTCATGGCGTTTTAAGTGGGGCAGCCACTGCTGACTTTGGTGGAAAACAGGCTACAGCTACAGCTACTGGTATTATTGATGGTTTTGTTTATCTAGGTGTTGCCATTCAGGGATTCAGTCTGGGCAAACTCACTGCAATAAGCTGGAATTACTGGATTCCATTCCTAATTCCATTCGCAATGGTAGGTTTTTTCCTGAGCTACAGAGTGCGAAATGTAAAACCCAAACTCAAGGGTGGACATTAGACTTTCTATTCAATAATATGTCTCTGGTTATCCCTAAAATATATGAAAACTGAACAGGATAAAAAATGTTAGCCTCTATTGTCAATTCAGTCTCGAATTTTTTTACCTCCAACATACCAGGAACCAGTATAAACTGGGGTAGTATTCTTGGAAGTACAGGAATCCTGATTTTTTCCTGGGCACTTCGAAAATATATTGTTGAAAGTCTACTGAGAGTTCTCCACAAACTTGCAGAAAAAACTGAAACTGAAGTTGATGATCTTCTTCTGGAAGTCATAAGGGTTCCACTCCGCTCCACAGTTGTTTACTTTGGTATACTTGCTGCGATTTATATACTTCCACTGGAACGTTATCAGGGGGTTGAAAATTTCGTATTCATACTCTTCAGACTGGGAGCTATTGTAATTCTTGGATGGACAGGGGTCAGGTCAATAAAAGTTGTTTCCTTCCTCCTGAGAAGGCTGACTGCACGAAAAGATACTCTGCTTGATGATAAACTCGTTCCTTTCGTTGAGCAGATACTGAGAATTGTCATCATTATGATTGCTGCAGTTATGTGTATGCAGGAACTTGGATACAATCCCAGTGGCCTTCTGGCAGGGCTTGGGCTGGGTGGTCTTGCTTTCGCACTGGCAGCAAAAGATACACTTTCAAATTTTTTCGGAAGCATCATGCTTTTAACCGATAAACCTTTTAATGTGGGTGACTGGATTAAAATTAATGATATTGAAGGAACAGTGGAGCAGATAGGTTTCAGATCCACTCAAATCAGACTTTTTGATAAAAGTCTTGTTCAGGTTCCCAATGGTACACTGGCCACTGGTTCCATAAGAAATTTCAACAGAAGAGATCGGAGAAGAATTTATTTCAATGTTGGAATAACCTATCAGTCCACTCCTGTTATGATGAATGCCGCTGTTGAAATTATTAAAAATCTTATTGAGAAGAACGATAAAATAAGAAATGACTTTTATCTTGTTAATTTCACAGAGTTCGGTGACAGTGCATTAAAAATAATGGTTTACTGCTTCACCACAACTACGGTGTGGGGTGAGTATCTTGATGCTCAGCAGGAACTTATGCTGGCCATTATGAAGGAATACGAAGCACTGGGAATAGAGTTTGCCTATCCCACAATGACCGTTCATATGGCTGAGGACATCCCACCTGATATTGAAACCAAAGCCATGCTCTGGCTTGATGCACATCAGGGAACCGGTGAAAAAAACTATGTCAAGGCAACTGATCCCCTGAGTCTTGAAGGGGAATAGCATTTTTAAAAGGAGTAATCCATGGATGATATTCTTACACAGGTAAATCGACTTGGGGTGTGCAGTGATCCATCACCTCTCAGACTCAGTCTTATCAATGATGATCTGATACCAAATTATGTGTCAGAAAATACCAGAGTCATCATTAACGATGTATTTGAGAATTCAGTGCCGGATAACATCAAATCCTTTGAAGTTGCCGGTCCCAGAGAGAATATTTATTTTGATCCTTCAAAAACCCGTGCTGCTATAGTTACCTGTGGAGGATTGTGTCCAGGAATAAACAACGTAGTAAAATCCATTGTTACTGAACTATCCAGAGGATACGGAGTCAGAAGCATCATTGGGTTCAGATACGGATACGCAGGGATAGTTCCGGATTATGGACACGATGTAATTGAACTTACCGATCAGGTTGTAAAAGACTGGGATATAAAAGGGGGAAGCATGCTCGGCTCCAGTAGAGGCCCCCAGGAAACTTCCAAAATGATGGATGCCCTTGAAAGAATGAATATCAATATCCTGTTCACCATTGGCGGAGATGGTACTCTCAGGGGAGCTCTGGCCCTTTACAAAGAGGCGCAAAAAAGAAATTATCGTATATCAATAATCGGAGTTCCAAAAACAATTGACAACGATATTGATTTTATTACTAAAACTTTTGGATTTGAAACTGCTGTTGCCAAGGCTGAGGAAGCTATCCAAAGTGCACTTGTGGAATCTGAGGGCGCTCCTAGAGGTGTTGGACTTGTTAAACTTATGGGAAGACACAGTGGATATATTGCCGCACATGCATCACTGGCCAACGGCAATGTAGATGCAGTTCTCATCCCTGAATCACCCTTCATAATGGAAGGGGAAAACGGATTTCTGTCATACATTGAAAAGAAGCTGGCATCTCAGGGAAGAGCTGTAATTGTAGTAGCTGAGGGTGCGGGTCAGGATCTTCTCTCAGAAGTAAACTCAACCGATGCAAGTGGCAATAAAAAACTTTCAGATATAGGAATCTGGCTTGGAGATCAACTTCTGGCTCATTTCAATAAAAAGGCAACCAAAATTAATCTTAAGTACATAGATCCAAGTTACATAATAAGAGCAACAAAAGCATCCCCCACAGATGCTATTTTCTGCAGACGGTTGGGTGAAAATGCCGTTCATGCTGCCATGGCTGGAAAAACAGGAATGGTGGTTGGTCTGTGGAATGAAACATTTACTCATGTTGCTCTGGAAACAGCTGTTTCCAGTCGAAAAGTGGTAGACACCGACGAAGCTCTCTGGAGAAGTGTACTACAGATGACAACACAACCTCCAACTTTCGTTTAAGTATTAATTTTTCACAAACTTTGCGACAACACCGATAACCAGCGGGGAAACATGGGATGGTTTCATGTATTCTTCAGGTGATGGCTTTCCTTCTCCAGGCATAAACAGATGATTTAATTTATCAAAAGCCATAAACTTTATGTTTTTCATACCTTTCAGTTCTTTTTTCCAAAGTTTGAAATCCTCCTGGTAGGTAACCTGATAATCTCTTTTTCCCTGCAGTATGAGCACCGGTTTTAAAACCTTTTTCATCAGTTCTACCGGTTTGTATTTATTAAGAAATATCCAATATGTAGCACTTATCCCCAATGGCAGATCTTCCGACGGTGTTCTGGAATTCAGTTTTGGGCTTTTCACAAGGGAAACCTGCTGTTCAATTTTTTCTATATTCTTCTTCTCTTCAGGAGATAATGATTTTTTAAATCCACTTATATACTTTATCTGCTGAATGATCAGATCTTCCAGCGGCCTGCTGTTTCCAGCCAGAAGAATATATCCGTCGGCATCCATTTTAGATGCAATAAGAGGAATGGAAAAAGCCCCGAGGCTGTGACCCGCAATAAATACTTTTGAATTCCTGTATTCAGGCATCTTTTTTATCAGTTGAAATGCCGAAACGGCATCATCAACAGTTTCATGCATCAGATTGATATCCTTTATTTTTGAACATTCCCCAGGATGAGCCTTTGTTCGCTTCACGTATCTTAAAACATCAACTCCAACAGATGAAAGTCCATATGACAGATCCCTGAAAACCTTGTTGGGACCAATTGTTTCATCTGCATCATGAGGACCACTGCCATGTACCAGAATAACAACAGGTACATTCTTCACACCGGTGGCGGTCAAATATCCTCCCAGTTCCCATTTGGTACCAGGATTAATCTTCAGGGACTTTTCTTTGAAGGCGGCTCCTTTTACATACGAAGCATCCTTAAAAGAAATTGTTTTTCCCGAAACCGGTGACATAAAAAATCCTGTTATCTTTTCGTCCATATTCCAGGCAATTTTAAAGTCTAGTTCGGTTTTTGCAAAAACAGCATGAACAGTATATTTTCTAAATTTTCCCCTGTCTTCCTTTGATGTTCCCTTAATTTTTTTAAACTCACCAATTGATTTTTCAAGCCCTTCCCACCCTCTGGCAAGTTTTGCGGGGGACAGCATCCCTTTTATTGAGTCATCAAAATTTTTATAAATATCATCATATTTTTTTTCAAGAAGCAGTTTAACAATATTTTTAGACTGAGAAGTCATATCCCTTCTGGTTGGTATTACAGTTTTTTTCTTAGCCTTAACCTCTTGAGATGATCTCGGAGATTTCGCTTTTTTCTCTTTTTTGGAACACCCATAACATATTGAAATAATTAAAACAAATAAAAGTAAAGTGTTTTTTTTCATTTAAACTCCATTTCTCTAATGAAAGACACCTTCCAGAGTGTATACTGAGGATAAACATATACCGTTCTTTTTACAACAACCTGTTAATTTCTCATCTGAAATTAACCATCATACGGAGAAACATGAACAGACGAATTTTTTTGAAATATTCCATGCTTTCAACTGTTTTTGCAGCACTGTCATGTAACAGATCCGGAAATTACTCAAAACAGTTAACACCAACTGAAAACAGGCATCTGCAGAGGAACCTTACAATTCTCACAGTAACTCCTGAAAACACCCATAGTATAAAGGAATTGAGACAAAAATCCGTTTCAGCCTTAAATCTGGATAGATCAGTTCTGCTGAAAATTGAGAAGTTAATGCGCATCAGACTGAAAAAAAGTGGTGGTGTTGGTCTGGCTGCTCCACAAACAGGGATAAACAGACGCTTTTTTCTTGTGGAGCTACAAAACGGTGAGAAAGAAACTATTTTCTGTATAGATCCTCAACTGTCCGAACTAAGCCAGGAAAAAAATGATGGATATGAAGGCTGTCTTAGTGTTCCTGGCGTAGGAGGACTTGTCAGCAGACATACTTCACTTAAAGTTCAGTGGTATGATACATCCGGAAAATTGCATCACAGAAAAACAACAGGATTTGAAGCTAGAATTTTTCAGCATGAAAATGATCATCTGGAAGGTATTTTATATGTTGATAAGGTAAAAGGAAAACTTTTGCCCTGGGATGAAGTTCGTAAAATCCGTAAACCCCGAAAATCTGCCTCATTACAGATATCACCTGATTCAGCGCAAATAAGATATATCTGAAATTTGATTAAGAATTTTCTGTCACCATTTCAGTTAAAAACTTTTTCTTCCGTAATTTCTCCACTAACGTGGTTCTGTTCATACTTAGAAGTGATGCAGCCTTGTTTCTGTTACCACCTGTCATATCAAGAGCCTGAACAATCATATTGTTCTCAAATTCTTCCAGGGCTTCCCTAAGATTCATTCCTTCACCAGTAAGCTTCATAGAAAGTACGTCATTCTCATCAGAATCCGATATGGAATTCAACATCTGGTATGGAAGATCTGATTTGAGAATTATTCCGGTTCTTTTTATTATCACAAGTCTTTCCACCAGATTTTCCAGCTCTCTGATATTTCCTGGCCATAAATATGTCATCAGTATTTTTTCAACTTCATCTGATATTCCATCCACATCACGACCACAGGAACGATTAAATTTTTTTCGAAAATGTTCAAAAAGCAGCAATATATCCATCTGACGGTTTCTTAAGGGAGGAAGTGCAATTGGAATAACATTTAGACGATAATACAGATCACTTCTAAAATTTCCTTCCTTTATTGCCTTCTCAAGATCGATATTTGTTGCTGCTAGAATCCTGACATCAGCTTTTACAGGTTTTGCCTCTCCAACTGGAGTATATTCCTTTTGCTGAAGAACTCTTAAAAGTTTAACCTGAAGATTTGGAGACATTTCTCCGATCTCATCCAGAAAAACTGTACCACCACCGGCCTGTGCAAAAACACCATCATGATTGGAAACTGCCCCGGTAAATGACCCTTTAACATGGCCGAAAAGCTCTGATTCCAGTAAATTATCCGGTATTGCACCACAGTTTACGGGAATAAATGGGCCATCAGGTCTCAGAGATTTTTCATGAATATATCTCGCTATTACTTCTTTGCCCGTACCGGTTTCACCCGTTATCAGAACGGTTGAATCCGTATCAGCTACATTCTGTGCCATATCAAGAACTCTGAGAAATGCCTCATCATCACCAATTATCCCCTGTGGTATAATATCCTTCTTTTTAGACTCTTTTTTCTCCTGTTGCTGTTTTACACTTTTTCTTTTAAACAGATTTTCAATTTCAGTTCTTTTTAATGGTTTCTGACATACATTAACTGCACCGGCAAAGAAAGCATCCCTCACTTCTTCCCACTCCAGTTTTTTTCCTGTATAAATTACCGGAATATTACTATCCACAGCGTTTATACATCCCACTGATCCTGGAATTGTTCTATCTATAACCACAAGATCAATCTGATCACCATCATGTATAATATCCAGTACTTCATCTGCACTAACAGCTGTAATAACGTCGAAACCTATTGTTCTCAGCAACCTCGAAAGCGGTTCCCTGTCATGATAATGAGTATCAGCTATCACTGCACGCGGTGCCATATATACCTCTTACTGCAATTGAAATGTATTCTCCGCCCACCCGAAGATACAACTTCCGAAAATTGCCAGTTATTGACAAACCCGGATATGAAACATAATCGGCAGTATTGAAATGAAATTTACCGGTTATTTGTAGGGAAGAAAGGTATATGCTCCAAGGCAATATAAACCAGCGTCTAACATAATGTTCTCACAGTATAATTCTAAAAGTCCATTTCTTTACAAAGGAAAGTATCAGTCAATTAATTCCGGTCAAAAGGAATACAATCAACTATCTGAGGATCCTCAAAACCATATCTTGGATCAGATTGTGGATCATTTTCGTGGATCAGGTGTTCGATCTCTGTGAGAAAATCAATGCATAAATGCATTGCATCCATCATTCCAGCAAAGGAATAATATTCATCATCAGAAATAGTTGGTGCATTCTCCAACATATCCAGAAGAGCTTCTTCTCTGACAGGAGAAACGGATATACCGGTATAATCATCATCCCGGGTTATTACTTCAAGAGCACTTATTACGGGATTAACTCCAAGGGGACAGCTGTGAAAACGCAATTGCCAGTCCTGAGGTGGGGAATCTTCAAGCACATGCCATTGCCCCCCGAATTTTCTTCTCAGAACCTCTCCGTAATAACTTCCAGTCATTACAGCAACCAGTTCAAGAAGAGAGTCAGAAAGCTCTGTCTGTGATAAAACATAGTAATCAAGTACACTGATTGTATCTGAAGACAGATCCATCTCAAAGGAAACAGCAGTGCGAACCGCATCGATCAAGAGCGCAACATTGTCCCTTATCTTTTCTGGAACCTCATCATCAGTTAGAAACTTCTGAATTTCGGATGTCATTTTTTATTGTTATCCGGAAGAAGATTTAGAAGGAAGGACGCTCCACCTTATTGAAACAACTGGTGCAAACTCTCATTCTTTTTGTTTTTCCGTCAACAACAACACGGATTCTTTTCAGATTAATCTTCTGAACTCTTTTTGTATGTATATTGGAGTGGCTTACATTGTTAGCAACCACGGTACCTCTGGAACATATTTCACATTGACGAGACATTTCAAAACTCCTTAAACGAAAACGTTTATCATTTCAGCTAGTGACTTTGTAGTTTAACTGGGAACTTAGATCAAGTGTTTTTTTGCAGGAAAGACAGGAAATTAATCTTCGTCACCTTCACCGTCTTCACCGGAACCACCTTCTCCTACATCAACATTAACATCTGTTGTGGCACTTTCTTTTTTCTTAACAAGACTGGTGAGCTTCGCTGCTTCCTTCTTCATTGCACTATCAGCATTTGAAGTTTTACCCATACTTACCAGTCCGATTGGCAGCAGTGAGAGAACCAGAGTGATAAACCCGAGAATAAATGCAATTTCCCAGGCAGCAGTATGTTTCATTGCCATACGTTCAAACTTGGTGGCTTCAGCTGCTGAAAGAGCTTCACTAGGGGGAACAACATCCTTTTTGGAGGTGTCAATGGCATAATCGCCACCCTGACCCTGAGCAATACCCATGGCGGTTCCAAGTTTTCCCTCACGGGAAACAGCCATCATAATCATAGGAACAACACCCAAAAGGGCTATCATCATAACAACAATGTCTCCACTGTAGAATCCTGCCACGTAATATCTGTAGATAAATGCAGCGAATATACCCACGAGGAACACGCCACTGACATGGAGAAAACCTTCTCTGTTTTTCTTGTGACTGAAAAAGGCTGCGCCAGCCATAAGACCGAGAATAATGAGTATTGTGATAACAGTAAAAACCATATCCGAAGTGATAGTGGAAGAGGAAACACTGTTGAGAGCACTCATCTTCTGGACTTCAAGAGGAGGCATATCCATCGGATCAGGAAGTTTACCACCCTTTGCCTTAGCTTTTAACACTGCGGCAGGTGCATAACATTTGAAACCCTTCTGAGCCTTGATTTTCTCATTTAAGGCATTGCATGATTCCCATTTACTGGGATTTTTTGCTTTAAAGTCTTCGTTTCCAACAGCACCAACCATCTTGCATGTCAGAAATTCAGATTCCATACTGAATACACTCGGTGTACAACCAGAAGGAGTCTGAACAATAACACATTCACCCTTTTTGGCTCTGTCATCACCACACGGGTGAGGACTACCGATTTTAAATAACCCAAGAGGAACAAGGAGAGTCAGTAAACCGAGCAGAATTACAATTCCTACCTTAAGCCCGGAACCGGACTTAACACCACCAACTGCTGGCACATCGTAGGGATTATAAGCCGGAGGCGGAGGTGCCATCGGTGCTGGGGCTGAGTTTTCTGGGGTCACGTTCGGATCCAATGGGGGAAGACCATTGTCATTATTCATGGTTAAAACCTCCTCTAGGTTATGAATCTATAACCCTGAACCGGCGTTTTAGTCAAGAATTACTTTATCAAATTATATCCTTTGATTGAATCTTTCGGTTTTTTTCAGTACTTTCCATCAATATTGATTTTTTTATAAAATTTTTTGATGTAAATCGTATTAATAACCTGCTGGTCCATGACCTGTTTCTGTAAGTACAATTCATATGTTTCCGGAGATATTTTCTAATAAGTGGTAATTAGATCTTTTTTGCGATAGTCTTACGATAAATCGTCATCAGACGGAGAAAACTATGCTTAAATTAATAAATAAACTCGGTTATTTTCCAAAAACCTGTGTATGGGAACTCACATTAGGATGCAATCTCAGGTGTTTTCACTGTGGAAGCAGAGCAGGAATAAAAAGAGACAATGAACTCTCCCTTGATGAGCTCCTTAGTATTGCAGATGAACTGACAGAACTTGGAACTGAAAGAGTTACCTTAAGCGGCGGAGAACCCACAGTTCACCCACACTGGGATCTCGTAGGTGAAAGACTGGTAAAAAATGGCTGTCAGGTTAACATGATCAGCAATGGAATTAACTGGAATCAGAATTCCGTTGAAAGGGCTAAAAAGGCCGGATTTTCCAGTGTCGCATTCAGTATTGATGGTTTCAGGGAAAGCCACGATTATATACGGGGGATACCTGGAACCTTTGAAAAAGCCACCAACGCAGTAAAAACCTGTGTTGAAAATAATTTTCCGGTGAGTGTGATAACCACCATATATCGTAAAAACCTTGGGGAAATCAGGGCACTGAGAGATTTTCTGGAAGAATCCGGAGTACATTCGTGGCAGCTTCAGATTGGAAACCCCGCAGGAAATATGCAGGATCATCCGGATCTGGTTATTGAGCCTGAAGATCTGCTGGAGATAGTTCCTCTTTTAGCTGAACTCAGAACTGATTTTAAAAAACCTGCGATATACATAGGTGATAATATTGGTTATTTCGGACCATATGAGGAACAACTCAGAGGTACAGGAAAAGAAATTGATTTCTGGCTTGGATGTCGGGCAGGATTACAGGTTATAGGAATTGAAAGCGATGGCAATGTTAAAGGCTGTCTTTCATTACCCAGTGATATGAATGGTGTTGATTATTTCAGTGAAGGTAACATTCGTGACTCTTCACTCACCGACATCTGGTGTAATCCGGATAACTTCAGTTATAACCGCTCATTCACAATTGACAGACTCAGTGGTTTCTGTGCCGATTGCGCCTATAACGAAATATGTCGTGGGGGGTGCCTCTGGACATCATACAGCCACAGTGGAGAAAAATTTGATAATCCATTCTGTTATTATAAAGTCGCCGTTGAGAAAGGAATTATAGAACCGGAAAAATAGATAACCGGTTTTTTCCATCTGATATGAATTTCCTTTTTACTCTCCTGCAAAAGCTAGCGATGCATCTCACCTGGATATATGCGGGAACAAGTGCATACTGCCCTCAGAAAATGGTAGTTCATGAAAAACCGGATCTTAAATCACCAGTGACCGGAAGTATTTTTCCCGGTTCATACTTACCCGTCGAAAAAATCCTCTCAGGGAAATGCGGATCAGGAAAACAATTTGTCAAAATACCTGGCGGGTTCCTTTGCTTAAGGATTTCAAATATAAAAAACATTTTACCCATCCAGTTTCCAGTTGTATCTGTACCTGAAAATCAGCCTTTGCATTTTAAACCAAAAGTAGTTCTTGAAAAAAAGTGTCCGGGTTTCAATGGAAAACAGAATGTTAAACTGAACAAACCGAAATATTTCTATTTAAAGGGTACACGATTCTTTTTTGACAATCGTTTCAGTAAAATTGAATCAAAGTGGTACTTTTTAAACAGCCAGGGTCTTCTTATTCCCCGGGATTGTGTTCAGAATGATACTGTAAGTACATTCAGAGGTTCATTTATCAAATCCGGGATCCCGGTTGATTTCAGTTTCGCGTACACATATAATACTAACGGTGTTCCAGTATGGTTGAAAAGCGGTGAATACTCAGGTAAAAAACTTGAACATCACAAAATAGTGCATGTTAATACACGAAAATTTTACACAAAAAACAATCATCGTTATTTACTTACTTCAGATAACGTATACATAAACGAAAAACATCTTCGAATTATTATTTTTTCAAAACCCCCATCCTACGTAAAAAATTCAAGATGGATTGAAGTCAATAAATCACAACAGACCCTTGTGGCTTATCAGGGCTCAAATCCAGTTTTTATGACTCTTGTTTCCACAGGAATAAACGGACGCGAAACACCCACTGGAATCTTTCGAATCTTTTATAAAAGAGCATTTCAGGACATCAGCAGAAAAAATGGAAACACCTATACAAACAGATTTGAAAGTGTTCCATGGGTTCAATATTTTGATGGAGAAAATGCGATTCATCCCGGTTACTGGCACAGCGTATATGGATCCCGGCACAGTATCGGATGTGTTGAAACTTCTCCGTTTGATGCAAGATTTCTGTTTCACTGGACACATCCCTACATCCCAAACGGCTTTTATAAAATAACCCAGAATTCCAGCAGCAGAGGAAGTCTCATAAGAATAGTTGATTATCAGGGGCAGAATGTTCCTTTTAAGGGGAAAGTTTTCAGAAACTAATCCCAGCCTTCTATTTTTCTAAGCCCGGTAGAAGTAAATTTACTTTTTTCTTTACTGGTTTCTTTTTTGCGAATCGGTAAATTACCCCTAATTATTACCTTTCGAGCTGAAGCTGCCTTCATAACAATTGTTTTCCTGATAACAGGTTTTTTTTCTTTAACTGACTCTTTGGCGATCGGTTTTATGTATATAATCTTAACTTTTTCTGTTTTTTCAGGTTCTCTGGGTTTTTTTTCAGGATTCTCATCGGAATTATCTACTTCTTTTATGATTTTCAGATTACCGGTGAAAAACTTATCTCCAGAATAAAAACCGGTCATTATCATTTGCTTATCTGAATCAGAATATATTTTTATCCCTACCGCTATCATGGCAATAATTAAAACGGATACCGCACCAATCAGTAGTTTTGTTTTTCTGCTGTTAACACCTTGTTTTTTTTGATGAATAACAGTTATTGTTTCAGTCATGCCATCGACGCTTTTTGAATCCCTGTCGCTGGAAATCATGGTAGTGGTGGCGTCATAGAATTCAGAAGAATTGGACATTTCCATCTGGCTTATGGTCAGATCTGTACTTGCAGTATAAATCATTCCAAAATCCTCAACCATTTTTTCTGAAACTTTATTTAGTTCCCTGTGCTCTATAAGGTTTGATGAAAAGATTCCAAGAGATGCCGTTTCGTCTGTATTATAAAGGTTTTCTATCTCAGCTACCGCTTCCCGAGCACTGGAGAATCTGTGATCCCTATCCGGAGCAAGAAAACAGTGCAACAGAGCATCAACACTGGAATTCAAATCAGTCCTTACCGTTGAAGGAGGAATGTAATATCCTGAAATAATTTCAGTAAAAATATCCTGCCCACGGTTTATATATCTTTTTCTTCCAGTAAGCATTTCCCATAAAACGAGACCAAGGGAAAAAATATCACTTCTTGCATCCAGTATTTCACCTCTTGCCTGCTCAGGGGCAAGATAATGAAGCTTTCCTCTGACCATATTAGACTTGGTATAACTTACCGCATCCCTGAATTTAGCAATCCCAAAATCAGCCAGTTTAACTTCACCATTTTTAGAGATCATTATATTATGTGGACTTATATCTCTGTGTATCAGTTCCAGCTGTGTACCAGTTTCATCCTTGAAATTCCAGGCATAATCAAGTGCTCTCAAAATCTGCTTTCCGATGAAAAATACCTGTTCAGGAGTTAGTTTTATACCATCACTTTTTATCAGTTCCCTCAGATCCACTCCGTCAACATACTCCATGGCTATGTAATGAAAACCCTCAACAACCTGATTGAATTCATACACTTTAACAACACATGGATGATCCAGCAGTGCTGCAAGGGAAGCCTCCTTTTTAAACATTTCAACAAATTCCGGTTCCTTTAAAAGTGAGGGACTTATTGTTTTAACAGCAAGATTTTTTCTGAACCCGTCTGTTCCATGAAGCCATGCCCGGTATATATTTGCCATACCTCCGGATGCTATTTTTTCGATAAGTTCAAAACGATCATAAAAGGAATCCACTGCAACTTTCACCTGAACATTAAATTATCACATAAATCTCAGTTTTATTCTGTTTCCTGTATATTATCTCCAGAAATTGAATCCTGTTGCAGAATAATTTCATTATTTTTTCATTTAAACAAAATTTTTCAATTCAGTGAACAGATTGTTGAGACAAACTCAATTTTTCCCTGTGAAATATTATTTTTTTATTAGTAATTTCTTGACTGAAAACACACATGGTTGCAGTATATCACTCATGAATAACGATACTCAAAACACACAACTGGTTGAAGATATGGAACATATCAGGGATCAATTCGAAAGAACTGCTGTTAAACTGAATATCCTTCAGAAGGAAATCGCTGATCTCAGAGGTGATTTTTCAAAACTGAAGGAGCTCATTGAAAAAGTGTAGTTCCCTTTTAGATGTGAATTTTTCCCATGAAAACAGTAGTAAAATCAATACCACATAATAAAACAGGCGGTGGAGGGGAATGTCCAAAAGAATAAGGCATCATGTCAATCCACTTTCGATGAATTATCTCGATTTTGAAGTAAAAAAACCTCTGCTGGATCATCGTTTTACCGAAGTTGAACTGGGATGTGCTGAAGGTGAGTTTATTTTCGATCGCACCAATGATAAACCTGAGCATCGTATAATAGGACTGGAAATTCGAAGAAGTCTGATTGATGATATCAACTCAAAGGCTAAAGGAAATTTTCCTGCTATAACAGGAGTTTTCTGTAATATAAACACACACATCCCTAGACTTTTCCCAAAAGAAACCGTGGACAGATTCTTTATTAATTTTCCGGATCCATGGTTTAAAAAAGATCACCATAAAAGAAGAGTTGTGAGTCCTTCTCTTTTATCAGAGCTTGTGAGCAGTCTTAAACCTAATGGTGAAATTTTCTTCCAGAGTGATATTTTCGATCTGGCCATGGATGCAATGAGTGTATTCGAAGAATTTGGACCTCAATATGGTATTTACAACGTATTATCAGAATGGTCCTTCATGAGGAATAATCCTTTCGGGACAATGAGCAGACGTGAAAAATACGTAACTGAAGAGGGATTGAGAGTATGGCGTATATTATATCGTTTGGGATAATTATTCTTTCCCAGAATCCTGTTCTTCACATTCCTTTTGATGAAAAAAAATTTAATAAAGTCAACAACACATCTCAGGATTCTTCCGAAGCAAGAAAAGATCAGAATTTTACCCCTCTCGACAACAGTAATACATCTTCATCCGGAAAAAACGGAACAAACACCAGCACCTCAGAACTTGGAATACTTAACAGCACAATAAAAATGCTCTCACGTAAATTATCAAAGGTAGATAAAAATCTGGAAAAACAGACTTCAGATATGATGCTTGATAATAAAACAGATAAATGGACACCACCAAGACACCCGGTGGGAAGTATCTTTTCTCCGGATATTTACCCTTGGGAAAGAATTTATGTCCATGACAGTGTCGTTCTTGAAAAAATCCCCGGAGGGAAATACCGCCTCAGAACTTATAATACTCAGAACAACCTCAGATCCGTTTCACTTAAAACAGTAACAAATCCTTCATTGTATAAATTTTTCTGGGGAACCTACACTATAAAAACCAAAAGCAGATATCATATACTCCCTTCAGTTTCTCCCGGTATGATTATTACCGGACTGGAAAAAGGATACATTGAAAAAACCACACGGTTCTGGAAGGATGGTAATGATATATATTATATTGGTCCTTTAAAAAAACTTTCAAAGAAACCCATTATTCTTAAACTTGCAGCGGACAAGTACTACTTTGGAAATTACCATCTGAGAAAAACACGTCTTAAAACTGGACCTTTTTTTAAAAATGATCAGATCATAAGATCCTCAGTAAAGAAACATTTAGGAAATTTTACCAGCAGAAAACAGTTGGTGGATTTTCTTTACAGATATTTTCATGCATTTACAGTTAAACCACTAAAATCAATAGGAAATACTCTGGGTGTATTTGAAGATATTATAAAACAGAAAAGAGGCGTCTGCAGACACAGATCATTACTTTTCATGGCCATTGCCACATCTTACGGAATAAAAACAAGGCTTGTTTTCAATGAAATTCATGCTTTTGTGGAAATTATTGATGATAACCGAAAATGGGTCCGGATTGATCTGGGAGGAGCAATAATTCCGGTTAACACTGTGAGAAAACCAGATGCTTCAGCAGCTTACGAATATGAAATTCAAAGTGACTCACATATCAAATCAGGTTCAGAAACCACTGTTAAACTTAAGCATAAAGGGAGTCCTCCCCCTCATCTGACTCTTGTTCTTAAAAATTCCAGACAAAAAATTATCCTGACAAAAACAATATCCCCATCAATTTCAGATAAGGAAACAACCGTAATCGTCAAAATCCCTCTGCTTAAACCCGGAAAATATAAATTTGAAATAGCAAGATAGGAAAACCTTCAGGAATCAGTTATCAAGATATTCCTTTTCTTTTCTTTCCTGTTCTTCCTTACACCTGATACACATGGTGGTTACAGGCCGAGCCTTAAGTCTCGGTACTGAAATATCTTCGCCGCATGATTCACAAACCCCGTATTCATCAGTATCCATTCTTTCAAGGGCATCCTCTATTTTTCTTAAGAGATATTTCTCGCGGTCACGGATTCTCAGTTCAAATGACAGAAGGTACTCACTGGAAGCAAGGTCATTCTCATCAGCCATCTCATTGCGATCAAGACTGATATCACTTTTTAACTGATTTTTGGCCATTTCGAGAAGTTTATTTCGCCTGTCAATAAGCCCGGCGCGGATTTCTTCCAGATCTTCCTTAGCAATTGTCATTATCCGATACTTCCTTTCTGAAGCTACACCAACAAGATAAGCATATAAACCACTGATCATATATAAACCTGCAGATCAGTCAAGCTGATACTTCAGTTTTGTCAACTCCTGAAACGGCGTATCAGTATCATACTGAAAAGCAGCATGAAAACAGAAACAGCAGATGATGAATTCCTTCCTGATGGTATCTGCATACAACCGCTGCTGCTTCCCCCGCCTTCACTTACTACTCTCTCCATCGGAACACAGTAGTTATAACTTCCCATTTCTTCACAGAAAGTATATGAAGGACATTCCCATGCCGTCTGTCTGCTACAGTAGTTAACACATCTGAATTCTCCGGTGGTAATTTCTCTACATGTAAAATCAGGTTGACACGGACTGGCTACAGAGCAAACATCTCCTGCATCTCCGCCAAGATAATTCAGGCAATATCTGCCACCTGAAACATCGTAACATGTGTAATTGGCATCCGGACATGCTTCAGTACTGCAGTCAGTTGTGCAATGGGCGATTCCAGTACCGGCATCAATACACTCCATACCATTTTCACAGTCACCATCCACAAGACATGGATCCCCTAAAACACCACGTTCACCTTTAATACAACGAGCTCCGTCGCAGTGATAAGTGGAAATACAGTCCAGATCATTTGAACAGCTGTCTGAACAGTATGATATATCACCAACTTCTATACAGATACCACTGGAACAGTCCGTTGCTTTATCACAGGGTTCACCGGTGTAATTAACATCGCGATCTGATTCTTCTGAAGGAATACATCCGCCACAGCCATATAAAACAGTGTCACAGACTTCGCCGGTCATACATTGATCATATCCCGGTTCACATGGGTAAAGACATCTGTTTAGGCCATCAGAAGCACTCCTGCAGAACAAACTTTCACAATCGGTATCAACATTGCAGAGTTCATAAAAGCCCTTGCTTCCGGCTGTTCCCGGGCTGCATATTGCTCTATTGCACTCAGTTATCCTGCAGTATTTACCACTTCCACATGTGTTGGTTCCACTCAGAGGATCACAACTTTCCAGACATCGTTTTTCCCCACTCTGTTCAAAACAGATTCCATTGAGACACTGGTAATCAAATTCGCATATAGTTCCATCATCAAGGCATGAATCATCCACCAGACCATTACAGTCATTATCCTTTCCATCCCCACACACTTCAGATTCGTGAGTAGCTGCACAGTAACCTTCATCCTCCAGGACTTCATTAATAAAATCCAGATGATAAATAACACTTGCACCAATGGTTATACCCGCAAGCTCTCCGGTACACTCATCACTTCCGCGTGAAGTCACACCGAGTACACGCATCTCTGAATCGAAAATTGGTCCACCACTGTCACCGTGGTTAGCTCCTCTTCCCTGTGTCCAGAAATCACCTGCAGTCATTGTACCCATGTACAAATCTTCTGTCCTGAGTTTAACACCACTGTTTCCACTGGCGCCACACACACTTTCACCGTAACCTATTATTGAAACTAGGGATTCATTGGCAGTGAGGGGAAATTCTCCTCCGTAGGTTACCCTGAGTTTATAAGGCTGAGCAACTGTATCAGGAACAGATGAGGATAGAACCATCAGAGCCACATCCTCATTTTCAATTTCATCACCGGGATATTTAACTATGCTTGATACACCGTAGGTATTTGTAATTGACCATGCATCACTTCCAACATTTACACTGAAACCGTAAGTAGGAAGATCAATTCCATTGTCCAGATCTCTCACACAGTGTTTTGCTGTCAGTACAACTGTTGGAGCAATCAGTGTTCCTGTACATCCGTATCCCCAGTTGTGCATAATATACACAACCCCTGGCTGTCCGGGCTCATCATAGCCACCATTGATGTAAGTCCCGATTTCCTCATGAGAAAATTCCTCCTCAATACAGGAAACCATCACCATTACTGATAAAAATGCCATAAGTAACTTTAGTGAATTACGCATCATATTCCTCAAATCAAATGGAAATCTGCTCATGAGGAGCAAATTTAAAAATTACCTTTCCGGGATGGACTTCAAAAGAAAAATCTCCCATGGAAGAAAGTTCGGTCAGTTTCTCCAAATCCATGCTAAGAGAGCAATTTTTTCTGGAAATTTCACAAAATACCTTTTGATCTTCCTTCAGATAATCGCAGTCAAATAAAATTATCTTTTCCCCATCGCACTCCACAAGTTGTGACAACACTTCTAAAAACGCTATAATCACTCTGGTTATGCGGATATTTACAAAAAGATAAGAGTTTGAATTCTGACGAACCTCAGTACGGACAACCCTTTTAAGCTTGTTGTGGAAAAGATTTATACTGTGATTTATCACGTATTTGAGATCAATACCTGTAGGCTCGTCATAGAATCTCTGAACACTGAGATAACCGAGACTCTGAACAAAATCCTTTATTTTCTGAAGGGCATTATCCATGTCATCATAGGTTTCAATGAGGGATTCCTTTTCTTCGGGATTGAGAGCGGAAAGCTCCGTATCCTCCCTTAAAATTGCAATATTCATTATAAGAGCACCCAGTGGATTGTTTATCTCATGGATAACTCCCGGAAGAACGTCAATCAGTTGGGGATATGAAAAATTAGTGTCAGACATAACAGCCTCAGTTTAATTCCCTGAGTTCCCTTGTCAAGGAAACTCAGATATATCTTTAATTATGTACTCCCTTTATTGATAAATACCTGAGAAAAATTGCATTTATCAACGTCCATAGTAGACTTTTTCTTCTGGAGACACAGCTTGATTCATGAAAAAATTTAGAATTTTCATATTTATAACACTCATAACAATTCCTATTCTACCAGTAATATATTCGGTAAAAACTGGTGGAATCTTAAAATCATCTGAAGAATCCTTTGAAGTTTTTCATTCATCGGTTTTATCCGGGAGATCATTTAAAACACCCCGGCAGAAAAAATCCATTCAAATTTCAGGTTCTCCAGTCCTTACTGCAACAGGTTTTTATCCTCAAAATTATACCGTGTATACCGACTCAGATGCTAATCTCCAAAAGGCCTCCCGATATATTAGAGAAAATCAGCCACAAAAAGTTGAGAGTGTTCTTAAAAAAGATTCAACATCGTTTCATCATGACTTTTTACGAATTTTAGGAAATTTTCTTTCTGGTAGTTATGATGAACTGATTTTAAAAAATTATAGTATTCGAAAGAAGTATCCCCTCCTGAAAGAATATCTCCTGTATCTGGGCTGCAAAGCTTCCTTCAAAAAAGGCCAAAAAGAAACAATGACTCTTCTGGATATACTGGAGAAAACTATCTTCAAAAAACAGGCCGTCTTCATGAAAATGAAGATATTAAAAGAAAAAGATCCTGCAAAATTCATAAAATATTCTGAAAAATATCTGTCCGGAATAAAAAAATTCACCGGGGATGATTACCATCTGGCAATGGAACTGGCTGAAGTGCTTAAGAAAAAAGGCGATAAAAAAAAGGCACTTTCATATCTTTATCTTGTGTGGTCACAAAATAATAAATTAGAAAAATCAGCTTCAAAAAATATTTTTCAACTTACAGGAAAAAATCCACTCAGAAATTCTTCATGTAAAACACGGATTAAGTACCTCGAAAAAATGAATAAAAACATGTCCTTTGATAAAATCATCAGGGATATAAAAATTAATGGAATCAGATGTTCTCAGAGTGAAAAATGTGCATATTATTATTATATTGGAAGAGCCCATTATTACCGGAAAAACCGTACTGAATCTCTAAATTCCCTTAAAAAGGCCGTATATTTTTGCAATCATAAAACAGCTCCCAGAGATCTGATAATCAAATCCCTTTATCTTGCGGGAAAAAGTTCTCTGGCAACAGGAAAGAAATCAACTGCACTTAAATTTCTGAGACGTATCCACCAACAATTCCCCGGTCACAGATATGCCGATGATGCTCTATATATAGAAATATCAATCCTGAAGTCCATGAATTTCAAATCCAGGGCAAAAAAACTGCTTAATCTGGTTGAAAAAAACTATCCCTCAGGAGATAAAACTTTTAACGCTCTTTTTAACCGTGCTCTTTCAATGGGAAGAAATAAGTCCTTTGACAGTGCAATTGCTCTTTTGGAAAAAATCAGAAACAGCACCTCGTCAGTTGTAAACACAGAGCAGACTGGAAAAATTCTCTACTGGCTGGGAAAATTTAATGAACTCAAGGGGGATTTAAAAAAAGCCCAGCTTTATTATCAGAAAACTGCTATCCTCTCACCGGGATCATTTTACAGTCTGTATGCTCTAAACAGAATGAATTTTAAGATACCTGATTCAGGCAACAGACTTCTTGAAAAACTGATCTCAGATAAAACTCCCACCACTGTGCCCTGGAGTATTCTAAAATCAAAGCATTTTAATGAGAAGGAATTCCCTGTTTTCCTTGAACTGTCAAGATACGGCCTTGTGGAAATTGCTCTAAGAGTTCTGCAGCAGAAATTCAGTATTTTTTCTAAAAACCATGGTACTGATAAATCCTTTCTTAGAGCTGTTTCATTTATTCTTTTAAAAAACAGTATGTTTTATGAGTCATTTCTTATTTCAGGCAAAGTACTGGAGGATCATACACTGATGTGGGGAGCAGGAAAAAATCAACTGATATGGAAAATGTCTTTCCCTGAGCTTTATAGTAAAAAGATCCTGCAGTGGAGCATTAAGCATAAAATCCCATGGTATATTCTCTCAGGACTTGTAAGGGAGGAAAGTGCGTTCAATCCCGGAGCCATAAGCAGTGCAAATGCCAGAGGTCTGACACAGATTATGCCTGCCACTGCAAAATATATTGCCAGAAAAACAGGCATCAGTTACTCAAGTGCTAAAATGCTGGAAAAACCGGATGTTTCACTAAATATGACAGCATGGTATCTGGCAAGACTTAGTAAACTTTTTAAGGGAAACACTCCCTTTATAATTGCAGCATACAATGCCGGTGAAGGAAAAATTAAAAGATTTTTAGGAAAAAACAAAAATTATTCCACTGATATGCAGATCGAAATGATGGATTATGAGGAAACAAGAAAATACATAAGAAGAGTGACTGCAAGTGCTTTTGCATATAAACTTCTGTATGGAGACAAAAAGCTTCTTAAACTGCCAGTCGACTGATACTTTCACCATAGGGGAACTTCAGTACACCTTTTTCGGTGATTATACCTGATATTAACTCTGCCTCAGTCACATCAAAACCAAAATTTCTGGCATGAACATTTTCCGCTGTCTGAATTTTCCCGTCAATATAAAGAACCTCAGATTCATCTCTCTCCTCAATTATGATCTCTTCTCCACTTTTTATGCTAAAATCCACAGTCGAAACAGGTGCTGCAATATAAAATGGAATATCGTTGCGCTTTGCAAGAACTGCAATCTGATAAGTTCCAATTTTATTTGCACTGTCGCCATTTGAAGCAATCCTGTCAGCACCTGTTATAACAAGATCTATCAAATTGTTTTTCATCATGTGACCCGCCATTGTATCAGAAATCATTGTTACAGGAACACCATCCTGAGCCAGTTCCCATACGGTAAGCCTTGAACCCTGCTGACGGGGTCTGGTTTCATCACTGTATACCATTTGCAGCCTGCCCTCGGTATGAAGCTGCCTGATAACACCAAGAGCTGTTCCCCAACCTCCTGTTGCCAGTGCACCAGCGTTGCAGTGGGTGAGAACTCTGAGGTTCTTACCTTTAATTTCTGCGGAACCATGTTTTCCCATATCCCTGCAGCTTTTTTCATCTTCTTCAGATATAGCAACTGCTTCCTGCCACAGAGCATCGGTATCATGCAGATCAATAAGACTCATTCTTTCAAGAGCCCAGAAAAGGTTGACTGCAGTTGGTCTGGTTGAAGCCAGAATATTCCTTACATTTTCCATAAAAACCCCGCCGTCGTTATTCTTCCTGGTTTTCATCTGCAGATTGCCCAGATAATACCCGAAAGCAGCAGCAATACCTATTGCAGGTGCCCCACGAATTATCATATCCTTTATTGCATCCGCCATGTCTTCCCAGGTCTCAATTGTAAGCCATTTCTCCTCGTGGGGGAGATATCTCTGATCCAGTAACTGAATTTTTCTGTTACCATCAATTCTGTAAGGTCTGATACCCTTCATGAGGGACTCCTTTCGGGTTTGAACCAGCATGTAAACTAATGGATTACTGATTACTTTTCCACAAATTTAAAAATTATTATCAATATGTAGTGGTTACAGAATAAGAAAAGGGAAAAGTATAAAAAGTGAGAGGTGAGGTTATTTGGTTGGGCAGATATCCGGGTTGGTAGCAGCAAATGTTGCCACACTACAGAACATGGTTACTTCCATATTTCTGAATACACCAAGATTCCACATTCCATCAGTTACATCATCAGGAGCCGGAGTATCATCATAAACACGACGGGGAATACTTGGCATTCCATCGGCTTCGCCTTCGTCATAATCGATACCATAAGTGCTCCATTCATCCTCTAAACCTTCGAGATATTTGAGGAGACCAAACCATGCTTTAAGCTCAGTGAGATCACTGCCTGGAGTTGCATTGAAGCGAAGTGAAGCTACTTGTGCACTGTCAGTCATATCAACTGTATCACCATTTTTGAATTTTGGATCAATGGTAAGGTTTTCACCAAAGGCATTTCGAGCTTCCGGCAGAGAAAGAGCAACATAATAGTCAACACTTACACGGATTAAAGTTGTTTCATCAGTTAAATCAAGAGGAGTACCTGTTCCACCGGGAATACTTCCGGGCACAAAACAGTCCTGAAGAGTGAAGGGATCCTGTACCGGACAGATGTTTGCTTTCAGAACTCTGTCGAACTGAGTACCATCATCATCATAAACATATCTGAGTCCTGAGGGAACCATATAATATTCAAAGGGAACATTACCCTTGAATGCTTCAACATCCATGTTGAGAATAATACCGATTTCTTTTGGTGTCAGATAGAAAGTAAGCATTGGATAGCCAGGAAGTTGATCAGGTCCGATACCCAGAGGGAATGCACGGAAAGCATCTGCTGCTGCAATATTTCCTGTTAGACCCTTCAAAATTGGATCACGAACAGCACCGGTTTCGATGAAAACTATCTCAATTGGAGATGAATCGAATGTTGGATCAGCCCCAAGGCCTGCATCAAGTGCCATACCAATAATTGTGTTCATTACTGATCTCTGAGCATCAGCTATCAGCATACCTGCGGGTTTTTCAATATCATAAGGAGTGATTGTTGTTCCTGCAGGTGCATAGAAAATATTTTCACTTGTGGCAACATCAAAAGTAGTCGTGGCGATAGGAGATGCACTGTAGGTGAATCCCATTGGTTCAAGTACTGTATCAAGGCCTGTTATATAAGCGCCCATAATAGCAGCAAGAACAGGATCACCTTCCACTGTATCATCGATAGCATGTAAAATACCGGTAGAATCTTCAACGGTCTCTGTTGTCACATTGAATGCAACGTCAAGCTGGGAAACCCATTCACCATTACGACCTGTGGCCATAATAACTGTGTCACCAACCTTGAAGGTTCCATCATCACTTGTGATAACCTGATGACGATGACCTGACATGATTACATCAACACCATCAATGTGAGAAGCAACATCACGGTCTTCACCGGTGGTGTCACTGTTTGAACCGGCATGTCCTGCCTGAACAACCATGTGAGCGCCCTCATCCTTCATTTCATCGATAAGTGCCTGATACTGCTCTGTATCCCAAACAATTGCACCACCTTCATCTTTGTAGAATTCATGCCACCAGGTGAGGGGTTTTGCCTGAGGAACATTGGAATCAGCTTCAACGCCCATGACACCATAGATACCTACACTGAAATCGTCATCAATGGCTTTGATAACATATCTGCGGATAACGTTACCAGCGATGAGTGCTTCAATGCTGTTATCAGAGTCGGAAGTGGCATCAGTCACGATATTCGAACTGAGAAGGGGAATATTGAAATTGATATCCTCATTTGCGATTCCAGCATTTATAATAAGGGCTGCACCGTCGGGAGTCCAGTCAAAGTCGTGATTACCAAGTGTAACCGCATCATACTGCATCAACTGGAAGAAATGAAGAACCGGAGGAGCCTCAGAACCGAGGAAATCCACCATATCACCCATAAGGAAGTCACCACTGTCGACGGTTACATAAGGAACTTCAGAAGCATCCTTGGTGGCTCTGATGTTTTTGATAACGGCTCCGATTCTTGCGAGACCGGATTTTGTATCATCATCATTTGTGGTGAGAGGTGAATAGTCATAAGCACTTCCAACACCCATGAGATGTGAGTGAATATCAGAAGTACCGATAACAGTTATGTGCTTAATCATGGGACATTCTACAGTGTTGGCACAGTCATCATCATCGCAGTCAATGAGATCATCGCCATCGTCATCCTCACCATTGTCACAGATTTCAACAACCTGGCAATTTTCAGCATCAACGCAGTCATCATCATCGCAGTCAATAAGATCATCGCCATCGTCATCTGTCTGATTATCACAAATTTCCTGGTTTGTGTTATTAGTGTTGTTTGTATCATCATCGTCATCACAACCAATTGTGAAAACAGATAACGAAATTACAGTTAAAAATAGTAGCAATCGTTTCATGATTATCCTCCTGTGTGTTTTCCAACTATAGCATAAATCTATCTCAGTGCAAGATACGAAAAACGCTATTTATATGAATTTTAGGCCTGTTACCCGGACCATTGGAGATGAGCATTTTTTTAATCAGGATTTAAGTTTTAGTTTAAAAAATGAAAACAGAAAAAATAAAAATGAGCTAGATGGTAATTGTGTCATTAATACCGAGTATTCTGACATCACAAATAGATGCAGCCTTATTTTTAAAACTGACAACATCCTGACGTATAACTTCCCATGTGTCATAGTGCATCGGAATCAGAATCCCTGGTTTAAGCATGGAAGCAGCCTCAAGGGCTTCGGAAACATCCATGGTGTAATTTCCACCAATGCACAAAAGAGCTGCATCAAGTTTATTTTTTCCAATAATTTTCATATCTGAAAAAAGAGCAGTGTCACCCGAATGATAAATTCGTTTTCCACCGGTTTCCAGTATAACTCCCATTGCAATACCGCCATAAGAACCATCCGGAAGAGAGCTTGAATGAACAGCCGCAGTAAATTTAACAGTACCGAAAAAGTGTGAGTGACCTCCACCGGGCTGCTGACCATGAAGTTTCTTAACACCTCTTTTGCCAAGCCAGTTACAGATTTCAACACTGGAGATCACTGTAGCATCATGTTTTTTTGCAAGATATTCAGTATCACCGATATGATCCCTGTGACCGTGTGTGACAACTATTGCATCCACCCGTTCAAGTTCATCAGGTTTTATAGAGCAAAGAGGATTTCCCGTAAAAAAGGGATCCACTAAAACAGTATGTTCCCCGTTTTCAATTGCAAAAGCTGCATGTGAAAACCACTTGATTGAGACTGTCACTGATTATTTCCTGAGGTTATGTTTTTCAAGCCAGCTTAAAATGCTGTCACTGAGTCTTGAATCACCCATATCCTTGAGTTCATATTTTACGCGGGTCATGGGTTTTTCAACTTTGAGAACTCTGGTGATGTCAATGGGAGTTCCTGAAACAACAGATTCTGCATCACTTGAGTTGATGGTTTCTGCAAGATCACTGATCTGATCAGCATAGTAACCCATTGCAGGAAGAACTTTCCCAAGATGATTGAATTTATCAAAAACAGCTTTCATTGATCCTTTAGCATAAGGTCTTGGATCGATAATTGTTCCTGCTTCATATTTTTGTGCTGCTACAAAGCCGGCACCGATACTCATACCACCATGGGTAAGTGTGGGGCCGTCTTCAATAACCAGAACCTTTTTACCCTTAACCAGAGAAGGATCATCAACAGTTACTTCACTGGCGGCTTTTATAACAAGGGCTTCAAGATTCATGGTTTTGGCAGCTTTCTCAACTGCTGCAACATCTTCCGGTTTTGCAGTGGACGCTTTATTTATAACAATAATATCAGCTCTTCTGAAGTTTGTTTCTCCGGGGAAGAACAGGCTTTCATGACCTGGTCTGAAAGGATCTGCAACAACAATTTCAAGATCGCTGGCATAAAACGGCCAGTCGTTGTTTCCGCCATCCCATAAAACCACATCAGCTTCTTTTTCAGCCTGACGAAGGATTGCCTCATAATCAACACCGGCATAAACTATATTGCCCATATCGATGTGACTTTCATATTCTTCGCGTTCTTCTATTGTGCATTCATGGGCATCGAGATCTGCATAATTTTCAAATCTCTGAACTGCCTGTTTGGCCAGATCTCCATAGGGCATAGGATGTCTGATGGCGACTGTTTTAAGTCCGTTGTCTTTCAGAATATCACTGATATATCTGGTGGTCTGACTTTTTCCACAGCCTGTTCTTACAGCACAGATGGAAATAACAGGTTTAGTGGATTTAACCATGGTATTGGCCGGGCCGAGAATCCTGTAGTCTGCACCGGCTGCTGTAGCTCTGCTTCCAAGGTTCATAACTGTGTTATGTGGAAGATCACTGTAGGCAATAACCACTTCTTCCACTGCAAGATCAGCAATCAGTTTCTCCATATCGTCTTCGCTGTATATTGGAATACCTTCTGGATAAAGTTCTCCGGCCAGAGAGGCGGGGTATGTTCTTCCATCAATCTGAGGAATCTGAGTTGCCGTAAAACCCACAACTTCATAATCCTTGTTGTTACGGTAATAAACGTTGAAATTATGGAAATCTCTTCCGGCTGCTCCAAGAATCAGAACTTTTTTTCTAGTCATGTTATACTCCGTTACATGTGGTTAAAAGTAAACAGGGTTCGCAAAATCACCGAACTCTCCTGACCGCCCTTATAAACCATTAAACTAAAAGGGCAAGGGATGGGAACGAAAATTTTTTCTTAACTTTTATTTCTATTGATTTTACTGGTGTTTTTTTGAAATTATGTGATTTTTATTTAATATCGCCAAAATATACAGACTGATTTCGTCCATGCTGCTTGGCGTAGTAAAGTGCCTTGTCTGATTTTTCGATGAGTTGCTGTTTGTGGTTTCCCTCCACCGGGAAAGTTGCAACACCAAGACTCAGGGAAGCTTTAAATTCACCCTTTTCAGAATCGAAAACCTGATTTTCAACTTCCTGTCTGATTCTTTCGGCTAAAGCCATAGCTCCTTCACTATCAGTTGATTCCAGTACCACGGCAAATTCTTCACCACCATATCTGGCGGCAAGATCAATTGTTCTGACTGTTTTTTTGAGAATTGATGCGACTCTTTTGATTACAACATCCCCCACAGGATGGCCATAAGTATCATTTACGGATTTAAATTTATCAATATCGGTGAGAATAACACTGAGTGAAGTACCCATTCTTTCAGATCTTGCAAGCATTTCACTGAATTTTTCCTGAAAAGTCCTGTGATTTGTAAGACCTGTAAGGCCATCAGTGGTGGCCATCTGTTCAAGTTTTTCGTACATAAGGGCATTCTGAAGAGCAATTGCAACCTGATTTGCAATAACTCCGAGCATTTCAATCCTTGCATTATTAAAAATTCCTGTTTTTTCATCAGCCAGAACAAAACCACCCATAACTCTGTCCCTTACGATAAGGGGAAGAATCAGTACACTTGCCATATCTGAAAAATCCACATCAGGAGTGAGAACCATCTGTCTTCTGTCACGAAGCTCGCCATTAACAGGAAGATGATGACGATTTTCCATCACCAGTGAAAAAATACTTCTTTCAGGATGAAACTCTCTGTCCTTCATTTTTGAGAAAATTTTTCCTTCGTTACCCACCAGTTTGTATCCATGTGCAGCAGTTGTGAAAATACCCATATTGGAAACACCGGTTATTGAATTCACACTTTCAAAAGCATTGGAAACAACCTGTTCAACACCCAGAGCTTCATTCATCATCATTGATGCCTGAAAGAATTTTTCCTGTTCAAATTTGGATTTCTCAATACTGTGAAACGCCCTTTCAGTGATAAGTATCCTTAGAATCTGTTCTGAACTCCCCGAAAGTATATTCATTTCTGATTCACTAAATGGTGTGTTTATTTCTCTGTCAGCACAGAGAATACCCCTGAGCTGTCCACCCTCGATAACAGGTACTGCAGCAAATGATCCGATATTTTCATGTCCGCTATAGAAGGGGATTGCTCCATCACTAAACCGTCTTGAAAAATCTCCAAGATTAATTGCAGCCAAATTTTTTACCACGTATCCCACAGGGCCCTTCATGGCGGGAAAATCTCCGGAATAAAAAACTCTGCTGCGGGTGCTTGCTTCTTTTATTTTCAGAATTTCCCTGCCTTCATCAAACCAGAGAAGTGCACAGGTTTTTAAATCAAGTGACTCGGAAATCAGGTTTATGAGAAAATACAGATTACTGTGAATATTTTCAACACTGGCTCTGCTCAGAAGGGACTGGGCTTCCTCACGTGTTCTCGGGGTATTTGCAATACTTGTCCCTATAAGCCGGAAATCCCTTGCATCCTGCCTTATTCTGGAGAGATCTCTTTCCAGTCCTTTCTGAGTTGAAAATCTCAGTCTGGATATTTCAAGTCTTAATGCAAGATATCCGAGGGCAGCAAAAACAAACATAAGCATGCCATGAATAATTACTGTCTCCATGGGAATCTTTCCCTGAAGATTCTCACGGAAAAACTCCAGGGCAAACATGGCAGCAAGACCAGCCACAGCAACTCCAGCACTGAAATATGCTGTAAGAAAAGCACTAATCGCATAGTTAACGGGATAGAATGCACTGGAACTTCCACCGGTCAGTTGAATGATGATGCCCGAAGACACAACCATGAGGAGCACAGTCTCCAAATCCTGTATAAACTCGGAATTTCTGGATGTACTTTTTTCTTTTTCACCCATAAATTTGTTCAGAGTTTTATACACAATACTGATGGAAATCGCAGTGAGAAGAAAAACAGTCAATACAGCATCAGTACGGCTGAACTGTCCCAGAATAAAAAATCCGGCACTGGCCAGTGAAGTAAGTAGTATCCAGCGATGTTCAATTCCGTTTCTGACTTTGCTGATAACTCTGGCAGTCATATTATTTCTCCTGAATCTCCGGTTTCACTCACCGTCCTACTCAAACTGGTAAACAAGTGAATCTTCCGGAGCAAATCCCTTTTCTCTCATAAGTCTTTCCATACCTGCTTTTGTACGGAGAGTGTCCAATCTCACACTTGAGTCTTCAAGATCCACAAACAGTCGCTGGTTGAGTTTTTTCATGGACCTCAATTCTGATCTCATCTTTCTGATTTCTGAAAGTTCACTGTTTATATATACCGGAAGTGCTCCAAGAACTGTGGCAAGAACCATTGATAGCACTATTCTCATTAACCATCTAAGCTTTCTGTTTCTCAAATGTGATGAATGAAGTTTCATGCTTTTCTCCGGTTACTGATTGTGCATCTGCCGACTTTCAGAAGTTCCCCCATTATAGGTCTTTTGAATATTTTGCAAAAAATCCACCAGATTTTTTTTTTAAAGGTTCTGAATCTGGACTGTTCAATTTCTTGTGCTAAATTACTTGCACAATTGGTCATACTCTGTTATAGGCCTAAACGATTACGTTAACCCGTGAACCTTTTATTTTAACAAGGAGAATCCTAATGAAAGTCAAAACCTTATTCTTTTTTGCAGCTATGTCAGGTGTTGCACTTATAAGTGCCGCATGTGATGATGATTCAAGCAGTAACAACAACAACGGAACCTGTGGAAACGGCACACTGGATCCAGGTGAAGACTGTGACGGCGACATAATTCCTGAAACAGCAACCTGCGCTATTCTCGTTTCCGGAACAGACGGAACTGTTTCCTGCACAGCAGAATGCACAATTGATACATCTGCATGTACAGAACCCGAATGCGGCAACGGCATCATGGAAGCCGGCGAAGAATGTGATCAGGACGACTTTGGTGGCAACACCTGTGAAGACGAAGGCTTCGGCGGTGGTACCCTCGGTTGTACAACTGACTGCCAGCTGGTAACAACAGAATGTACTGAACTCTGCATCAATGAGATGTGGGAAGACTGCAATACCGCCGGTGGAACCACCGAATGTTGTGGAGCCAACGGTTTCGCTGGAACATGTGACTCTCTTTACGAAATGTGTCTCCAGACATGTGACGAAGGCGGAGACTGCGGCTGGGGCCTCCAGTGCATCGATAACAGTTATATGCCAGGGGAATGTTTCTATCAGTTCTGTGGTCATGGCGACATGGCGGGATTCATAGGAACACCTTCTGATGTAAATGCAGCATGTGACCTCGGTGACGGAAGAACCGGTTATTGTGTACCTCTCTGGAGACAGATTGATGATACCGGTCTTTGTCAGGAAGTTGGAACACTTGCTAACAATGCAGCTTGTGTGAGTGATGATGATGTTATGATCGATGGTGACACAACTATTACTGCTGACAGCCAGTGCCAAGGCCGCTGCCTTACTCCAAGAGACGATGCTGGAAATCAGACTTCCGAAAATGGTAACTGCTTTGATTATTGTGATCCCAATGATTCACTCGCTGGTGAAGACACCTGTCCAACTGATTGGAACTGCCTGAGTCTCGGAAGTATTGATCTCGAGCCTACCATTGATGGTAGTGAAAACTCCAACGTTCTTTTCAGAGAAGCTGATCAGGGACTCTGCGTACCAATGGTTGCTGAAGCCAATGCTATCATTGATGAACCAATCGTTATGTGTGACCTCATCACCGGTCTTCAGATTAAAAACGGAACATCCCCATGTGCTGAAGGCGAAACCTGCCAACTCAACGGTTTTGGAAATCTTCTGGGTGTATGTGCCCCCTCCACTGAAGCAGATGCTATCGATGCAGTATGTGACAGTGAATCTGATGAAGAAACATGTTCTGCTGGAAGTTTCTGCTACATCAGAAACTTCATGGCTCTTGATATGTACGATGCACTCATAAACGACAGCGACCCCGGTACACTTGACTGGGCTTGTGTTAAAGTTTGTGATGCCAGTGCAGCAGAACCAGATTGTGGTGGCCTTATGACTGATGATGCCACTCCGGTTGCATATGAATGTGTTTCAGCTTCCAGAATTTTCACCCAAAATCATGAGCAGCACAGTTATAGCTATACCGTAAATGGTACAGTCTACACAGATACCGAAGAAAGCGAAAGTGCTCTGGGACTTTGTGTTCCCCCCGCACCTCAAGCTAAATAATCGTTTTACCGATTGAATTTCTCAGGGAGCCTTCGGGCTCCCTTTTTTTTCTTTACTGCTGAATCCTGAAAAATCTTACAATTATATGTAAATTGTTGTATCAGAGTAATATGCTGGACTCTTTAGAACCTTCAAAAATACTGGTGGTGGATGATGAACCTGGAATTCTTGGTTCTCTGGAGAAAATACTAACCAGAGAGGGTTTTTCAGTTCTTACTGCTGCAGATGCTGAAAAAGCAGTTGAAATTGTAACATCAGAAGATCTTGATCTGGTTCTTACGGATCTTAGACTTCCGGAAATTGACGGAATAGAACTCACCAGAATCATCCGAAAATTACCCAACAGTCCTGAAGTCATAATAATGACCGCTTACGGAAATATCGAAACTGCAGTCAATGCGATGAAACTTGGAGCATATGACTTCATATCCAAGCCGATTAAAAAAGCTCAACTTCTTAAAACAATATCCAAGGCAATTGAAAAACACTCTCTTGTAAAGGAAAATATCAGGCTGAGAAATCTCCTGAGGGAGGAAACCGCCACCAGTAAAATGGTGGGTAATGCCGAATCCTTCAGGAAAACGCTGTCCCTTCTTGAAAATGTGGCAAAAAGCAGAGCAACTGTATTACTTTTAGGTGAAAGTGGCACAGGAAAAGAACTCGCCGCAAACGCTGTACACCAGATGAGCACTCAAAAAAATGGAAAATTCGTTGTACTCAATTGCGGAGCACTTCCTGAATCAATTATTGAATCCGAACTGTTCGGATATTCAAAGGGTGCGTTCACGGGAGCAACTGAAGATCGGCTTGGAAAAATTCGTCAGGCTCAAAACGGAACACTGTTTCTTGATGAAATAGGAGAACTGAAACCTCAACTTCAGGTGAAACTTTTAAGAGTACTTCAGGAAGGTACAGTGGAACCCCTCGGAAGTGACAGGAGCTATAAGATCGATTTCAGACTTGTATGTGCAACCCACAGGGATCTGAAAACCATGGTTGTAGAGGGAAACTTCCGTGAAGATCTCTATTACAGACTGAATGTAATCAGCGTCACACTTCCACCCCTTCGGGACAGAATGGATGACATTCCATTGCTTTGTGCTCATTTTATTAATAAATTCAATATCAAAAATTCAAAAATAGTAAAAGGAATTGATCCCAGTGCCCTTGATATGCTTTTATCATGGGAATGGCCCGGTAATGTCAGAGAATTGGAAAATATAATTGAACGGGCAGTTGTTTTATCCCAGGGAGAAATGATTACTCCACAGGATCTTCCCATTGAGATAACAAGGGAACAGCCATTTCGTTCCTCTTTTGAAGTTCCCATTGGTGTACCACTTGAGGACGTTGAGCTCAGACTTATCCGTGAAACACTCAAGTTTACTGATGGAAACAAACATGCTGCTGCAAGACTTCTTGGTATTACCACAAGAACAATCTACCGAAAACTTTCAGAAGAAGAATTGGAAATAACGGAGTAACCTTCAGATGTTCAGACAGTACCGTGCGTACATTACTGTTATCCGCCTTGTACTCAGTTACAAATGGGCCACATGGAAAAGCCGCTTTATGTCCAGAGAAAAAGCCCAGAGTTATTTTGAGAAAATTAACCGCAAAAATGCCGTTATCCTGAGGGATGCATTTATAAATCTCAAGGGTCTTTACCTTAAACTGGGTCAACTCATTTCAATACTGGCAACTGCACTACCCCAAACTTTCAGGGATGAACTGACTGTTCTGCAGGACAGACTTCCCCCACGTACTTTTGAGGATATAAGACCAAGACTTGAAACAGAATGGGGTAAAAAAGTCGAGGATGTTCTTGCCACCATAGAGCCAACCGCCCTCGCTGCAGCTTCCATAGGTCAGGTTCACAGAGCCACTCTCAGGGATGGTGGCGAAGTGGTTGTGAAAGTTCAGTATCCGGGTTTAGAAAAAATCCTTGAAACTGACCTGAAGGCATTCAAGGGTATCGTAAGGATTCTCTCCTGGTTTTACCCTGATGCGGAACTTGGACGTATCTACGAGGAAATAAAACTGATTCTGATGGAAGAAATTGATTTCAAGATTGAAGCAGCCAATATGCAGCGTTTTCAGGATGACTTTAAGGATAATATCAGCATAAGAGCTCCCCATCTTTATTCTGAACTCAGTACCAAAACTGTTCTTGTATCCGAATTTATAGATGGTTTTAAAATAAATGATACTGCAAGAATGAAGGAAGCTGACATTGATCCGGAATCATTAAGTGAACTGCTGATAGAAGCTTATGCTTTCCAGCTTTTTGAATACGGTTTTTATCATGCCGATCCTCATCCTGGAAATGTTATGGTCCTGCCAGGCCCTGAACTTATTTTCATTGATTTCGGAGCAGCATGTGTAATTTCCGAACGCACCAGAGAAGCTATCGTAGAATTTATCCAGGCGGGTGTAAGAAAAGACAGTCAGGGTCTTATAAAAGCAATGCAGAAAATGGGCTTCATTGCCATTGAAGCTGATCCAAGAATATATGACAAGGTAGTTTCCCACTTCCATGATAAGTTCCATCAGGAAATAGGTCTTGAAAATCTCAGGCTGGGAAATATCAAACTTAATTTTCATAACAGCGCAGACAATCTTTCTGACCTGAAACGAATGAATATAACAATAAAAGATCTTTCGAGAACCTTTCATGTTCCCCGTGAATGGGTTCTTCTTGAAAGAGCCATGCTGAGTGTGATGGGCATAGTAACTGATATAAGCCCTAATCTTGATGTAATGGATTCAATAATGCCTCATCTGAAACGATTCAGTGTAAAATATGGTCTGGATCCTTCTTCCCTGATGGTTTCATCAATGAGACAGCTTGCAATCAATACTTTCGCACTTCCAGCTGAAATCAGAAATCTCATTTCCAGAATAAATTACGGTGAACTGGAGCTCAGTTTTGCTGAAACTGACAGGATTTTAACTTTGTTTTACTATGTGGTGCAGGAGTTTTTCTTCGGATACATGGGGTATTCAATGATAACATCTGCATTCCGGTATGAAGATATGGGGCACGATGACAGGGCTTTTTATTTTAAAATAGGTGCTTCTATCTGCAGTTTCTTTTTCCTCAGAGGATTTTCAAAAGCCTGGATCACTCTAAGACAGGGCAGAAAATGAAGGATGGTTTTCAGAAAATAATAACGGAAAAATCTGATGCAAACCTCAGACTTGATCAGATCCTCACAAAATATGTCAGCAGGAGAAAAGCCCGCAAACTTCTTGATCACGGAGCTGTCTTCATAAACGGTGGAAGATGTAAAATAGCCTCAAAAAAAATCCAGCCTGGAAATGAAATCACATTTCCAATGGATCTGCCTCAGCCTCCGGTTGAATTCAACCCTGAAGAAATCATTCTTGGAGATAATCATAATTTTCTGGCGATTGATAAACCACGAAACTGGCCAACAGCACCTACTCCATGGGGAGACCGTTATTGTATAAAATCAGTGATGGAAAATTTCACACGCATAAAGGACCTTTATATATTCCAGCGACTTGATTTTCACACAACCGGGGTACTCGTTTTTGCTAAATCCATTTCCGCCCTGAAAATAGCTGAAAAATCCCCCGTAGAAAAAATTTATACTGCACTGGTCAGCCGCTGTGATCTGAAACCTGGTATGATAGATCTCCCCATAGGACCATCTTCGAGGAGAGAGCGTTATATAGTTTCATCCGATGGGAAAAAGGCACTCACTGAAATTCTTTCAGTAACAGATACTGATGAATATTCACTTATCCGTGTAAAACTCCACACCGGAAGAACTCATCAGATAAGGGTCCATCTGAGTTATCTTGGGTTCCCTGTTATCGGGGATCCCTGGTATGGTGAAAACCCTGAAACTTTATCACCCATGATGCTGCACTCCACAAGGTTTTCAATGAATTACGGGAAAGAGCATCTGACATTTTCAAGTGAACTTCCTTCATTCTGGCCGAATACTGCCGATAATATAATCTGACAACTCCGTTATATTAATGTATCTATTGGTTTTAATCGGTAGATGTGCTATTTCTATTGTTGTAATATTAAAATCCCATGGGAGAGCTCCATGAAGTCAAAGTTATTTTTTTCTTTTCTGGTAATCATAAGTGCGTTTTTCACCCTGAGCTGCGGTAGATCCGACTTTGATCCATCCTACCTTCCCGATGCAGGAAATGATGCATCCTCTGATTCTGATGTGGATAGTGATGTGATTGAGGAGGGTTGCGGTAACGGAATTCTTGAAGAAGAACTTAATGAGGAATGTGATAACGGGATATACAACAGTGATGAAGGTGGTGCCAGCTGCAGAACCAACTGTATTCTGGCTCACTGTGGTGATGGCATTACTGACCCACTCACTGAAGAATGTGATGAGGGTGACGAAAACAGTAACGAACCGGGTGCAATTTGTCGTACAGACTGTACAAATGGCGGATGCGGTGATGATATCCTTGATCCGGATGAAGAATGCGATGAGGGAGCACTGAACAGTGATGCACCAGGTGCTGTCTGCAGAACCAACTGTATCATTCCCGGTTGCGGTGATGGTATTATTGATCCGGATGAAGAATGCGATGATGCAAATGATATTGATACTGATATGTGTACCAACAGTTGTACCGATGCTCACTGCGGTGATGGCATAATCCTCGCCGGTGTTGAAGTCTGTGATGATGGAAACAATTTTGACGATATTTTATGCAGCAGTGACTGCAGCGCCGGTTGCGGTGATGGTATTTTAGATGTATACCGTGGTGAAAAATGTGATGATGGTGCTCTTAATTCTGATGAGCTGCCTGGAGCGTGCAGAACTGACTGCCGCCATGCACATTGTGGTGACAATATCTGGGATGATGACGGGTTTTGTCTGGCAACTCCCGGCATTCTAAGCGTTTCAGGAACTCCCCACAGTTTAACCTACGGAGATGTGGATGGTGATGGTTTCACTGATCTCATACTTCTCACCTCCACAAGTGCATTTTTCTACAGGGGTTCTTCTGAAGGATATATACTCACCTGGTCAAGAAGTGGACTCACTACTCCTATTTCTCCTGTTTTAGGCGATTTTGATAATGACGGCACCATGGATCTCACTGCTGTTGAACCAACAACCAAAAAACTTGTTTTCTTCAAGGGAGTTGATGGTCTGCCGTTTTCATTTTCAACACCTGTGAGATACACCATTGATGCATCAACACCCGACGCCAGTGTTGCAGGTGATTTCAACGACGACGGCGTAATAGATCTTGCAGTAATCATTCCATATTCCGACAAGGTAGTTTTCATGTCAGCTGCATCAGGCACTTTTAGTGCAGTATCATCTGTAACAACGTGCCAGAGACCCTTTTCAATTTCATCAAACAGATATGATGTAAATGAAAGTGATGATTTCGCAGTTGCCTGTTTTGTAAGTGGAAACATCCAGCTTTTTAAAAACAATGGTGGATACACATTCAGTCTCATAAATCTGAACTCAGCTGATTTTCCCATAGATATAAAATCAAAGGATATGAACAACGATGGAAGAATAGATCTTGTTGTTCTTAAAAAGAATCAGAGTCCGGCACTTCCTTCCATAACAGTTTTCATATCAAAACCAAATGGCAGTTTCAGCCCGGATTTCAATGTTAATAATCTTCCTTCAAGTTCAACAAAGATTGCAGTAAGTGATTACGATCGAAATTACATCAATGATGTTGTGGTTTCAACTGACACTGGTTTTATGGTTTATAAGAATTCCGGTAACGGTTCTCTTTCGTACCACACCCAGATAGTATGGCCTGTAAATCCCGGAAAATTCATCTGGGCGGATCTTGATGGTGATTTTATTGCTGATTTAGTCACAAGCGGTGGAGTTCCTTCAGGTTTTATTACCACTGATGATCCCGTTTCCCTTCCACTTCCGCAGACTGTTTCCATAGAAACAAACGCCACAACTGCAACGGTGAACGATTTTGATGGAGATAACAATGGAGATACTGCTTTCACCACTGCAGATGGACGGATAATTCTTCTTTCCGGCAATGGTACCGGTGGATTCAGTGTCAACCAGACAATTAACTATGAAAATATATCCAGTGTTTATAGCGCAGATCTTTACGATGACGCTCATGCCGATATTTTTGCTGTATCGCCAACTGGAATCGATATTCTCAGTAATGATTCAAATATTTTTTCCACCGCCGGAATCATTGATATATCAGGGGAAACTGTCATTGGTGCAGTTACGGGGGCGGATTTCAATGGCGACCTGTATGAAGATGCTGCTTTTGCCTTAAGCAACGGAAATATCGTAATCGTAACAGGTGGCGTTACTCATCAGACCCATACTGTAAGTGCAGGTTCGTCCCCTATTTCCATTACCGGACTTGATCTGAACAATGATGGCACAACAGAGCTGTTCATTCTCAATAGTGATGGAAGCATCTTTGCAGCTGTTCATAACTCAGGAAATTTCATCAGTACATCAATCGGGACTACCTCTGCCACAGGGTCAAGTTCCATTGCCGGTGTTTATGCAGGTACCAGTGATTCTCCCAGACCTGCCCTTGCTGTTTTCAATTCATCCACCCAGAATCTTGAAGTATGGGAATTCGATACACTTATGGAATCTGTCTTTCTGTACAGCACTTCATCCTTTGGATGTATCCCCATTGATATTTTCCAGACAGATCATGACAATGATGGACTACTTGATGCTATTGCACTTTGTCAGGATGGTTATCAGTTAAAACTTGTCCATAGTGATACTTCAGGAGATATTGTCACGAACGGAAAAATAAGATCCACCATTTATGGTTCATCTGTGTGTTCTTCAGGAATTCTGGACAGTGACACAGTCAGTGATATCATCTGTTTCCACAGTAACCAGAAACTTTCCTCTCTTATTACAACCCCATAAGCGGTATAAATCATGTTATTTACAGTACTATTCATTTTATCAGGTTCTCTGACTGCACAGACTCCTCATCAGAGTTTTTTTGAAATACCTTCCTCCAACGGTTTTGGTAGTGTTCATTACAGTTTTTATGATGGAGACCACAAGATAGCTGGTTTTTATCCACATATATACAAACAGTATGATGCATGGACTTCAGAAACACCCAATCTCATGTTCGATTCCTATTTCGGGTTAAGATTTTCTGATTCTGTATGGCTGAATACTGTTGCCGAATCAGATGTGAGTTACATAAGCGGTACAGGAATCATAAAAGTTGATCAGGACTACTCCGGAACTGAAAATATCAGTGTTACAAACTGGATTTTTTCTCCCTTTGAACTTGATGCGGCAGCCTATGTTATGCTGCTGGAAATAAAAGGCGAAGCTCCCCCTCTGGCTGCATTCTCGTTGCACAATCTACGTATGGGTGGAGGTGACGGTACAGAGAATGAAAACATTGAAAAGACAGATAATGGTTTTATCGAATACGGTGAAAACGGTTATGTGGTTTACTACAGACCGGTAAGTGCTGTTGACGGTTATCTTGCTGCGGCATCAGGTGACAACAGTCCATGGTCAGTTATGCAAAACGGAACAGATTTCGATCAGACCAGCACACTTGTTTCCGGAAATGATCTTGCTCTGGGTCTGCAGTTCAATGTGCCAGGTGGCGTATCCTCAGGTGAAAGTACATGGGTGGGAATTATCACCGCCAGCACCCGGGATGGTAATGTGACTCAACTTATTGAAAAAGTGGAATCATATGTGGCTGCAAGAACATGTGAGGATCTTCTGTCAGTTGAACAGCAGAACTGGAATGATTTTCAGGCCAGAGGAACTCTCCCTGCGGGCATTTCAACTCGTGAAGAAGCTCTTGCAAGACAGGGGCTCGCAGTATTGAGATTTGCACAGGTCAGAGAACCAAATACGGAAGATGGCAACCCTTACGGTCAGATTCTCGCAGCTCTCCCCAAGGCAAGACCAGCGGATGGTGAAGGTATCTGGAATGTTGCATGGGTCAGAGATGCATCATACGGTATCGTTGCTCTGGCAAAAACCGGTTATCTCGAAGAAGCCAGAAATGCTCTGAAGTTTATGCTTGAAGCTGATTCCGGTGAATATTCACAGGCCGTGGGTTATCCTTACAATATAAGTATCTGCAGACACTATGGAAGTGGAAGAGAAGAAACAGATTATAACCATCAGGGACCAAATATTGAGTTCGATGATTTCGGACTGTTCCTCTGGGCTTTCTCGGAAACTGTGAAAGCTGATCCTGATAATGACTGGTGGACCCAGTACTGGGATGAAATAAAGGAACTCACAGCAGATGTCCTTGTAAATCTCACCGAAAAACACACTTTTCTCATAGCACCTGATTCCTCCATATGGGAAAGACACTGGAATGGCAATGAAAAGCGTTTTACATACTCAACTGTTATGGCAGTCAAGGGACTTTGCAGTATATCTGATCTTGAGGATATAACTCAGGACAGCGATGTTGAGAAATACCGGGAGAATGTTTCCAGACTCCTTAAGGGTATCAGACTTAATCTCGTGGATACCCAGAATGTTCTTGCAGGAAGTATGGAAGAACTTTTCAGTGGAGAAAACTATCTTGATCTCAGTGCTATTGAGGCATTTAATTTCGGGATTTTTCCACCATCTGATCCCGTTACAACGGCTTCACTTCAAAAATATCATGATGTTTTCTTTGATGGTGTAGAAAACAGTCATGGTGGCTACTACCGTAATGATGACGGTGACTGGTATGATTATCAGGAGTGGAGTTTCATCGATCTTCGGATGAGTGTTGCTCTTTCAGTCAATAATCTTACAGCAAGAAGAGATGCTCTCCTTGAATGGGTTGTAAGTCAGAGTGAAGCCAATAATAATCTTATGGGTGAACTCTACTGCCGTGGAACTGAAAACTGCCCACAGAGAGGGGATTATCGCGGAAGTGTACCAATGATAGGCTTCGGACCGGGTTCTTTTATTCTTGCTCTCGATAAACGCAATAACCCTGTTTCAGAAACCCTTTGTGCCACACCCACTGATGAAGATCCTGCAGTGATAGAACCTGAGCTTACCGAAGGTACTGATGCCTCCACAGATCCTGATTCCACCACATCTGAAATATCTCCATCGGGAGGTGGCGGGTGCAGCTGTCAAAGCACAAACTCTGAATCCAGCTTTTATTTTCTCTTTATTATTATTGGTCTTGCTTTATTCACAAGAAATTATTACCGCAAAATTTGACCACCCCCCCCCATGGGGATAAATTCTCCCCATGATGCTTACTGAATCAATTGATAACTATTTAATACATCTTCAGATAGAAAAAGGTCGTGCGCTGAAAACCCTTGAAGGATACGGGCACGATCTAAGTTTTTTTGTGAATTTTATTGAAACTGGAGAATATGATTTTACTTCTTTAAGAACACTTGAAGCCACTGAATTTACAATTTTTCTTGGTGATAAATTATCAAAACGATCAATAGCCAGAGTTCTCAGTGCTGTGAGAGGTTTTTACAGATATCTCCAGTTAATGAAAATTGTGGAAGAAAACCCCTTTAATACCATAAAAACCCCTGGATTCGGGAAACCTCTTCCCAGAGTATTTTCTCTTGAGGAAATAGATCGTGTTATAAATGTAATTGATACATCCACACCAAGAGGACTTCGGGACAAAGCTATGGTGGAACTTCTTTATGCAACCGGCCTGAGGGTTTCTGAACTGGTTTCACTTAAATTAGCTGATCTGGATTTCAATCAGAATATTCTTTACTGCATAGGTAAAGGGGAAAAAATGAGATACGTGCCTTTTGGACGTTCAGCTAGACTTTCAGTGGAAGAATATATTAAACACGGCCGAATTCAACTTTCAAAAAAGAATACTGCATCTCCATGGCTTTTTCCCGGTAGAAGCGGTAAACCACTTACAAGACAGGGATTCTGGAAACTGCTTTCTGAATATGCACGACTTTCAGGTATTGATGACGGATTAAGCCCCCATAAAATAAGACACAGCTTTGCTACACATATTCTGGAGCGAGGTGGTGATATAAGAAGTGTCCAGTCAATGCTTGGTCATCAGGATTTGAGTACAACACAGATTTACACACATCTTGTAACAGACGATCTGAAAACTGCACACAAAACACATCACCCAAGAGGTTAATACTGCTGCCTCCAGTTATTTAGTTAGATTTTTTCATATGCAGATGAGTATATTCATTTATTTTGAATGGAGTCCATCTGACTGGCTTATGATTTTGAAATTACTAAAATACCCATTGAACACAGTTTCTCCAAAAACAACCGGGTTCTATTGATCATATTCTGTTCTTTGGGAAATTCTGAAATCAGTTCTCTGGATATTTCATCCCAGTTTTTCCCCTCCTGTATCAATTTCCAGGTGGCACTTCCTATTTCATCCAACTGAATTTTTCTTTCAGGGGGAGTCATTATTCTGTCAAAAAATGATTTTCTTATTGTGCGGTATTTAATAAGAACATCACCATCAGCATCAACAGAAAAATCTGATTTTATTTTGAATACTGCAGATTTATCAAACACTGTTTAGCCCACTCCAAAACCTTTTATAAAAAACAGTATCCTCAGTATGAATAAAATTCCAGTCAGCGTTATAATAAAACTTAGAATTGCAAATTTCCACAATTCCATTCTGGCAAATGACTTGTACCATATCCTGGCAACTTCAAGTCTTTCCTTCATACCGGTTTTTTCACTGGGATTTTCGCCAAGGGACAGTTTTTCCAGTTCTTTATTGTGATGATTCTCTATTTCACTGAAATCTCCGGAAAACTTTCTGGAATGATAAAATCCTTTGTCCATACTTCCTGAACCGGAACTGCGGGTAAACAGAAAAATATTGTCCTTGATAAATGTTATAAAATAAAAACTTTTTCCGTAGTTGACCGGAATATCCATGAATGTTCCTTCTTTTGAAAAAACAGCATATTTTCGGGAAAAAATCAGTCGTATTCCCTCTTTCCGTATACCAAGAAATTTATAGCCCTTTTTCACATACTCCTTATATTCCTCTCTGAGTTCGACATCCCTGTTGGTATGCTTCACCAGAGTTGGAAATAAAAACTGTAAAATAACTGCAACATGCTGCCTCAAAAAAAGAAGTATTCCCAATGCAGTGAGTACTCTGAAAAGAAGAATAAAGTTCATTATTTTAAAACCTGTTCAAATAAATTAACCACAATAAGGTAAATTTTGGAGAAAACTACAGAAAACAACCATAGACAGTGATAGAAAATTGTATAAATTTGTGTAAAATTCAACTATATTTTTGGAAAATATACCCGGACAGGGTGTTTTAATTTGACAAGAGACCACACTTAAGTACTAATGTAGTTATGTATACCACATTTAACTATAAGGTAAGACCATGAGCGAAAACAGTTCCGATAAACTTTCATTTGAAGAAATAATGTTTACTGTTATAGAGTCAACCCAAAATACCTTCCGGGCATATATGAACATGGAGGTATTCGCAGGGAAAGTTAAAAAATCCATCGAACCGGTTGATGCGGACATTGTTGGTATTGTGGGTATTGCCGGTTCAAGAGTAGGTTATATGATTCTCTCACTGGACTCGAATACAGCAAAACTCATTACAGAGGAACTTTCCATGACGGAAAATCCCGATGAGGATCTGATGCGGGATTCAATTGGAGAGTTAATCAACATAATTGCAGGTAGTATAAAAAGTAAATACCATCAGCACTATGGGAAAGTGGATCTTGGGCTTCCCCTTATCATGAGTGGAAAACTTACTCCCAAGGGAGCTGTAACTGAGGAAGATCACTCCGATGAAGACACTTCCCTCAGTGTACAAAGCAATGGAGTTGTTATCCCCTTCAGAGGTTTCGGGGAGGGCGTTGCCTTCAGTGTAATGGTGTACATGTAAACCACGGATATTTGTTCAAATGTTTTTTTTTATTGTTTCCTTGATACTTACTTCACAGAATCTATCCTATAAACCGGGAGTTTCCATCAGCGGATCTGAATCCGAAGGCAGGCAGGTGCTTTTCACCTTCGATGACGGCCCTGACTTCAGAACAACTCCTCTGCTTCTTGATTATCTCGATGAATATGGAATAAAGGGAGCCTTTTTTGTAAATGGAATACGATTTGCCGGGAAAAATCCCACTGCGGTTAAAAATCGTGTGGTTATCCGTGAAATTGTAAAAAGAGGACACTATCTGGGAAATCACACATGGAATCACCCCATGATGTCTAAAATCTCCACTGACAAACAAAAACGCCAGATTCTCAATACCCATAAATATATAAAACGTTATACAGGAACAAATTCCTTTCTCTACAGACCACCTTTCGGACAGATGACATCGTATTCGAGATCTGTACTCAGAGAAAATGGATATCTTGTGGTGATGTGGAATCTTGACAGTGAAGATCCCTTCAAAAGACATGTAAGCAAAAACTGGAGATACGTTATAGGTGATATTTTCAGATTCGGTGGTGGAATTGTATTGATGCATGACACCAACAGTTGGTCAATTGAAAGCATTCCCCGGATAGTCCGAAGCATTAAACTCCTCAACTGTGAGAATATTGAAAGAGGAGATCCTGTTATCGAATTCGGTTCCATTGAACATTTCTATCCATCAGAAAGAAACAGTGAACCAACTTTACAGCAGATTAAAGATGGCCTTGAAAAACGAAAAAACGCATTAAAATGGTGCAGGAACCTTTAATAAGGAGTTAATAATATGAAATGCCCAAGGTGTGGAGTACCAATTCTTGATACCAAGGATGATGCCTGCTCAGTGTGCGGATTCCAGTTGACCGGGACAACGCATACGGTAATTCTCTCAGGGGAAAATGTGGACTCACCATTTTCCACTCCATCAGAGGATTCACCGGCTTCTCCTTTTGATGATGGTGAAGATGACGGGTTATTTGAAATTTCACCCTCGATAGAATTTGTCGGTCGCACCGATGATCTCTCCCGTATTGAAGAGGAGCTTTCGAGAGTAAAACTCAATCAGAGACTTGCTTTTGTAACTGTATATGGTCCTGTTGGTATAGGAAAGAGCCGGGTGATAAACGAATTTCACCAAAGACACATGTCAGATGATATCATCATACTGAAGGGAGAGGGACGCACCAGCGCCACTATTCCTTTTGGTGCTCTGGGTCAGGCTGTTTACAGCTTCATATTTGGCTCAACCTCTATGTACAGTCAAACCGATGTAATAGAGAAAATTGAAGAAAAAATAAAGGATTTCATCAGTTCATCCCAGCTAAATGAAACATCTCATCTTCTTGCACAGTTTCTGGGTTTTGAAATAGAATCTCAGGTTATCGAACCTCTCCTTAGAAATCCATCACAGATGGAACTGAGAATGTTCATTGCTGTAAGACGGCTTCTCAGCGGTATCTCAGAAAACAAAACACTTGTTCTTATAATAGATGCCATTGACAGAGCTGAACCGGAAACCGTTAATCTGATACATTACCTTGCTGCTGGTCTTATCAGGCAGCAGGTTATGATCCTCACCGCCGGCAGAGATACCATGTTCACCAGATATCCTCACTGGGCCAACGGTGAATATGCCACACTTCGACTTAAACTTCCTCCTCTGGAACCCCTTGATGCAGAGAAACTGTTCTCCAACCTTGTACCGCAACTTGATAAGGTACCCAAAAGTATTCAGGGACATCTTGAAGAACATATTGACCGTTCACCGAGAACGATAGAGGAATTTGCAAGATTTCTGGTTGAAAGTGGAATAATAGATATGAAAAAATCACCGTGGAGAGTACTTCTGTCAAAGCTCTCCACAACTGAAATACCAAGATCTCTTGAGGGAATCCTTAAATCCAGAATTTATCTGCTTCCCCATGGAGACAGAGATCTGCTCAACAGAGCCGCAATATTCGGGGAGAATTTCTGGCAGGATGGAGTTATTGCTCAGGTAAGAAGGGCTCTTTTCAGTGATGATATAAAAGAGGACCCCGATGGACCGTCCCTTGAATCAATTACAAACAGTGCGGATTTTACCAATAATCTGGTTATTTCCGGCCTCGAAAGACATAGAGTCAGAGGATTCATCGAGCCATTGAAATCAAGTATTCTACCGGGTGAAAAACAGTACAGATTCAAGTATCCCCCCATTTGGAACATCGTTTATGAGGCAATGCCACTGGCACAGAGAAGACTGTTCCATTTTCAGGCAGCTGAATGGCTGGAACTCCATTTGCACGATCCCACCAGCGAACTTTCAGAAGAAGTGGCCCGACATCTTGAGCTGGCCGGTTCCAGTGAAAAAGCCGGTGAAAAATATCGTGAGGCAGCTGAAATAAGCAGAGCGCATTTTAACAATGACAGAGCAATAAGACTTTACATAAAGGCCATTGCTGTTCAGGAAACTTCAAACACCGCCCAGCGAATACTTATGTGGCACGATCTTGGAAATATTTACGAGATAAAGGGTCTGTTTGAAAAATCTCTTGCCTGCTATGAGAAAATGCTTCGTCTCAGTTGGATAAATGCAAGTCGTTCAAAGGGTGGCGTTGCTTTCAACAAAATGGGAAGACTGTACAGACAGCAGGGGCAACTTTCCCTTTCCCTTGAATACCTTAAAAAAGGACTGGAACTTTTCGAGACTGCAAATGACATGAGGGGTGTGGCGGGTTCCAAGGATGACATAGGTCAGGTTCTCCACGCTCTGGGTGAGAATGAGCAGGCGATGCAGTACTGCGGACATGCACTTGAAATCCGTCGTTCCCTTGGTGACAATAGAAGTGTAGCTGTTGCACTTATCAACATTGGTTATATTGAAATGGATCGCGGACTTTTCAACGAAGCCGCATCATGTTTCTTTGAAGGATTGAATATTTCAAGACAGATAAGTGATGAAAGCACTGTCTGCCGGGCACTTAATTCTCTGGGTATATTGTATTTCCATCAGGGACACACAGAAGAAGCCCTTGAAGAGTGGAAAAAAGGACTGAATATTGCACAGAATATCGGTTATGGACCCATGGAAGCCAAACTTCAGAACAACATGGGTGAAGCACTATTTAAACTGGGAAGGTTCAGTGAATCAAGTGCAAAACTGGAAAGGGCTATCGAATTAGCTGAAGATATGCATGAAAAACGGGTGCTTTTTGATGCAAAACGAAATCTGAGTCTCGTTTTCCAGAAGATGGGTAAACATGATGTAGCTCTTGATTATGCACAGGAAGCACTTTCTCTGGCCAAGGAACTCGATATACTGGAGTTCAAAGCCAGAGCAGCAATGACTTTAGCTGAGGTACTTTCAGGAACAGTTTTCAGTTCCGACGATCCTGCCCAGGTTCAGGAAGCTAAAAGTCATTTCCAGCAGGGTATTGATCTTTTCAAGCTTCTTGGCCATCAGCGTGAAACAGGAAAAGGCCTCAAAAGATATGCTGAATTCCTCGTGGAGGCCGGAGATGAAAAATCTGCTCTTGAATCTCTGGCGGAGGCGAAAGTTATACTTGGACCTCTGGGTGTAAAGGAACTTGAAGAAGTCAAAAATCTTATCGCAACTCTCAAAGGGGAAGATGAGAATTAAAAATCCCCTTTAATTTTCAGTGGAGAAATTAAATGAATCTTTTACAGGAGCTTAAATCCAGAAATCTTTATCATCACTCGACTGATGAGGAAAATCTTATAAAACATCTGGAAGATAATAAACCCGTTACATTCTATATCGGATTTGACCCTACAGCATCATCCCTTCATGTGGGATCACTCCTTCAGTTGATCACCATGAAACGTCTTCAGAACCATGGACACCGTCCTGTACTGGTTGTTGGTGGTGGAACCGGAATGATTGGCGATCCTTCCGGAAAAAGTGCCGAAAGAAAACTTCTGGATGAAAAAACCCTTGAGGAAAATGTTCAGGGAATTAAAGCTCAGGCAATGAAATTTCTTGATTTTGACGATCCGAAAAACGGTGCTGTTGTTGTGAATAATGCTCAGTGGCTCGGCAAATTAAATTTTATTGAATTTCTCAGAGATACAGGAAAACACTTCAGTGTAAATGCCATGATTGCCAAGGATAGTGTCAGACAGAGACTGGAAAACCGTGAACAGGGTATTTCATTTACTGAGTTCACTTATCAACTGCTTCAGGCATATGATTTCCTTTATCTTGCCCAGAATCACAACTGTACTCTTCAGATCGGGGGAAGTGATCAGTGGGGAAACATCACAGCAGGTATAGATCTGGCCAGAAGAAAAAATGGTCTTCAACTCCATGGTCTTACTATTCCACTGGTTACAACATCCTCAGGGACAAAATTCGGGAAAACCGAATCAGGTACTGTATGGCTGTGTCCTGAACGAACCAGTCCATATCATTTTTATCAATTCTGGCTCAGGACTGAGGACAATGATGTAATAAATTATCTTAAGGAATTCACCTTCCTTTCCCTTGATGAAGTAAATGATCTGGAAAAACAGCATCTGGAAGCTCCCCAGCACAGAATCGCAGCAAAAAAACTAGCTGAAGAGATGACTCAACTTGTTCATGGAACCGAGGGTGTTGAAAGTGCCGTCAGAGCAACGCAGGCATTTTTTGGAGGGGATCTCACAGGACTTACAATCGCCGAACTTGAAGCAGTATTTTCTGATATAGATTCAACTCAGATGAATTCTTCAGAAATCAACTCCATGGCCGTGGTTGACCTCATGGCTGTTACTTTGTGTAAAAGCAAGGGCGAAGCAAGAAGGCTTATAAAAGGTGGTGGAATTTACCTTAACAACAACCGCCTCAGTGATGAGAACTACACTATCAGCACTGATGATTTTCTCGGAGGGAAATTCCTGGTTTTACGCAGTGGCAAAAAAAGATATCACCTTGTTAAAATAATCTGACCTCTGAAAGAACGGATGTTTTAAATGCTTTTCACAATTTTCCTTTTGCTTTTTTCCACTCCATCAAAGGTGGAAGTAAAATCACTTTCTCCATCCTGGATTAAAATTCTCAAGGCATCATACAGTTATGCACTCGATGAAGAAAAATCCGGAGATGAATATCTCAAGGAAGCAATGGGTGGAACACCCCGGGAAGTTTCAAACGCGACAGCATATACACTTTTCCATAAAATGTGCAGTAACCCTGATTTTTCTGATGCATCAAAAATGCTTAATATCAAAGGAATTAATCCTGTAACATTATTAAAGGTTTATTCTTCGGTTTTTTACAACACAACTATGGAAAAGGACGTATTCAGTTCGAATTTAAAAAATGTACTGGATATCCGGGATACAAAAAAATGTGCACCTAATGCATTTGTCAGATTTCTCGAAAACTTATATCCAGCTGAGATGAAAAATCCTACCGGAAAGTATATCCGGGAGTGGATTAACACTCATATCACAGTGATTGATAAAAACCACAAATTCAAGGGGATTGTCAAAGCTCTGATGCTTTTACATAAGCGATTCGATTCTGTAATGGGAAAAACCAAATGGCTTGCTGCAGATGAACTGGAAATGAAAAATCTTTCAAACAACAGTTGCTGCAGGGATTTATTAACTGAAAATCCATATCCATGGAGAATTTCAGCTATGATTCCCCTGAGTGGCCCGTGGAGTATTCTCGGAAAACAGATAATGTATTCCATCCTTATCGCAAAAAAACTCTTCCCTGCTCTGGAAATTATTGTTCATGACACTGCCTCATCTCCTTCAAAAACTCTCAGGATTTTTAAGGAAAAAGTGATGATATCAGATCGAAGCTTCATGGTGATAGCTCCTCCGAGGAAAGATACCTTCACTGCGCTGATGAAGGAAAATGTATCAGGATTATCATTTTTTTATCCCCTCAGTTCATTCGATACAAAACTTCAAACGGGAAAAACTGTTTTTTACGGTGAACCTGAAAAAAGCACCAGAGTGGAAAATCTTATCAGTGCAGCCCGGTTCAGAGGTGCAAAAACTTTTGGGGTTCTTCATCCCGATAACAGCTTCGGAAAGGAATTCGCGAAGGAATTTGAAGAGTCACTCAGAAAGAAAAAACTGAAACAGCTATTTTCAAAGAAATACAGCATTTCTTCAATACCATCAAAACTGAAAATTCCAGATGTGGATGCCATATTTATTCCTGATAAAGCCACAAGAGTTGAAACTATTGCTAAAGTTCTGGCAGCCAGCGGCCATTTTCCCGGACCACTTAAAAATTCAAAGGGAATGCTCATACTGGCAACTGCAGAAGCTCTGGATCAGGGTGTATTTGACAGAAGCGGACGATATCTCACTGGAGGATTGTTTTCACCGGTGTTTTCAAGTGCGGCAATAAACAATATGGATACCGTGTTCACAGAAGAAATGACTGCTCTGGGAGTAAAAAATATACTTTCAATTGCTATTGAAACATTTAATTTCCTTCAGAATATTCATTTTATGCTGAAACAGGGGAAATTCACCCATGAGAGCGTTATCAACGGACTGAAATCCATCAGTGCAGGACCGGGACTTGGAAATTATTATGATCCATCAGGAAAAATAATTTCAAGCTGCAGAACATACTATTACGATGGAAAAAATCTGAAACTTGTATCCAACTGAGAAAACACCTCCACTGAATTCAAAGTCTCTCACAGGTTGTAACATAGCTGGAAAGGGCGGCTTTGAGAGTCTCCAGATCAAGTTCACCCCTTCGATCTGAAAATACAGGCAGTTCCATGAAATCATCAATTATGGCTGTGAGTTGAACTGCTCTCATAATGCTACATAAATCCCTCATGTCAGACAGAATTTTTCTGATTTCCTGACTGTTTTCTGTTTTCAATGCAATTTCGAGATGTTTCAGTTTTTCCAGCATGTTATCAGAAAATTCACTGCAGTTTTTCCTGAGGTACTCAATTTCTTCCGGTTTTATATTTTTGGTATCAATGGCTCTTGAAATATATGTTTTTCTGGCTTTTTTTCTGATTTCTTTTCCCATCCACTTTTGTAAAAGTTTCTCAAGTGCTTTGGGATTAAGAGGCTTTGAAATATAATCATCCATACCTGCCCTGATACATCTTTCACGGTCACTAGGTAGAGCATGTGCGGTCATTGCAATAATGGGTATGGAATTATTCATCGAACGTATAGAACTTTCCCTTATCATCCTGGTTGCTTCAAATCCATCCATTTTAGGCATCTGAACATCCATAAAAACAATATCATACTCACCGGTGTTCACAGCTAGCACAGCATCCAGTCCATTTGATGCAACATCCACAATGCATCCAGCTTTTTCCAGGAATTTCACAGCGACTTTCTGGTTAATGGCATTATCTTCAGCTACCAGAACTTTTCCTGTAAAACTGGATTCGGAAACATTCTCCCTTGGGGGGCCCGATGGTAATAATCTTACGCTTTCTTCAAATATTTTTACAAGATCAGCTGTTTTAACCGGTCTCCATATTCTGTGGTGATAATTGAGAACCTTTTTCCCCAGTTCATCCCCCGGATAACAGACAGGAATAACATTTACCGGCCTGATTCCCTCGGGAAAAATCTCATCGGAAATATTTTCGAGAATTTCCGAATCAATAAATATTCTTCTGAATTTATTTGTTATCTTAAGATCATCGGGATGATTTGAATCATAGAGATCCAGCAGTACCGTTTCAACATCAAAGCCCAGTGCCGCAAGTTTTTCAGAAATCATTTTTAGTGATGGAAGATTCCTGTCGATAACAAGAACATTTCCCTTATGAATTCCCCAACTTACTTCTGATTCACATATTTCAAACTCCGATGTGAAAAAGAAAGTTGAACCACTTCCTTCTTCGGATTCAATCCATATCCGTCCGTTCATCATTTCCACTAGATGTCTGGAAATAGAAAGTCCAAGACCAGTTCCTCCATACTTTCTGGTTGTGGATGAATCAACCTGTGTGAACGGCTGGAAAAGATGATGTATTTTAGATTTTTCAATTCCAATTCCGGTATCGGAAATTGAGAATAATAAAACAACCTTGTTATTCTGTATTTTCTGCTGCTGAACTTTCACACTGACTTCACCATGATGGGTGAACTTAATGGCATTACCCACAAGATTTGTAATTATCTGCCTCAGTCTTCCGGGATCACCTTTTAGATTATATTTTATATCGGGATCAATAAATGCTGTTATTTCAAGATTTTTTTCATAAGCCCTAATGGAAAGAAGTTCCAAAAGTTCATCAATAACAGTTTCCAGATTGAATTCAACCCTATCCAGTACTATTTTCCCGGCTTCTATTTTTGAAAAGTCCAGAATATCATTAATAATAGTTAAAAGAGCTTCAGCACTGGTACGAACCATATCAGTGTATTCAATCTGCTGATTATCAAGCTCTGTCCCCAGTAAAAGTCTGATCATACCCAATATACCATTCATGGGTGTTCTTATTTCATGGCTCATGTTAGCCAGAAATGCACTCTTTGCCATATTTGCTTCTCTGGCTTTAGCCGCAAGTTCTCTTGATATTTCAATTGATTTTTCAAGTTCCTGATTGATATGCTCTGTTTTCTCCTTCTCCGTCATCAGAGCTTTTTCACTCTCAATCCTTTGGGTAATATCCCTTAAAACACCAACAACCTGTTCGATATTACCCTGTTCATCCAAAACAAAAGTCCCTGCTTCCTCGAGGTAAAAAATACCACCATTACGGTTCATAACCCTGAAAACAACTGTTCCTGTAACACCATTTATCTTTGCAGCTTCAAATTTCTTAAGAACTTCCTTCTGATCCTCATGCCAGATGAATTCCAGCATTGATTTTCCTACGATATCAGATGCATTAAAGCCAAGTCTCTCGATTCCGGTTGAAATATATGTGAGTTGAGCATCAGCAGTCATTGAATAAACAATATCAGAACTGTTTTCCACCAGAGTTCGGTATTTAGCTTCACTTTCCATAAGAGCATTTTCAATTTTCTTGCGCTCAGAAATATCAACTACAACACACACGAGACCTCTTATTACTCCATTACCCAGATCCACAGCACGTTTATAGAATATGACATCGCAGGGTATTGTCTTCTTCTTGAGAACTCTCATTTCGTAGATATCCGTACCACCTCTTTTTATGGTTTCCATATCACGTTTCTGATAGATTTCGGCATATTCAGCAGGATGAAGATCAAAAACTGTTTTCCCTATGATTTCCTCTTTGGGAACACCCATATATTCAACGAATTCCTGATTACATTTGAGATAAACTCCTTCACTGTCTTTGAAAAACACTGGGTTTGGAATACTCTCAATGATTGCATTCAGAAGATTTTCGCTTTTTTCAAGCATACCCTGAGTATTTATTCTGCTGATTCTTTCATACAAAAGAGTAAGAGATTCCTGAACGGTCTTCAAAAATGCAATTTCCTCTTTTCCAAGGGCTTTATTCCCGTCATCATTTTCCACTACAAAAAGCGTCCTTATTTCCCCGTCAACCTTCATACCTGAAATAAAGACTTCAAGAGTTTTCTCAGGAAAAACATCTTTATTTAACAGCTCTTTCATTTCATCATCTGTTTTTATATTTCCGTGGAATATTAAATCAGAATCAGATGATCTGTTTAAAAGTTCCAGAATCCTGTTTATCCTGATTTCGGATTCTTCCTCAGAGGGAAAGGTAAATAAATTGGTGAGATTATTTTTAGAAATATTCCAGAAGGAAATTCTCCTGACATTAATAACATCACTCACTTTATTCATAAATTTTTTCAGACCCTGTTCGAAGTCAGAAAAAACCTCAGTATTAAGTTTTACAAGAGTTTCATTGAATTTTTCCACTCTCTGCACTCTACCTATCTCATCGTAGCTTTTTTCAATTCTTTTCTGATAGGCAAAATAAAAAAACATCACCAGTACATTAACCAGCATAACCAGTAGTATGACTGTCAGCCTGCTTTCTGCCAGTACACCGGCCCAGTGATTTGCACTCACATCCATCCCTAAAACAGCAGTTGTTTTCCCCTTCGAATCCATCACAGGAACAAATGCACTCACCCAGCTGCCCCACCGATCCACTATAGGACCTTCAACGTAAACCGTATCACCCTTGAAGGTCTTCTTCAAGACAGGGGTGGCTTCTGTATAAACCTGCCCTGGTGGTGAGTAATCACTGCTCCGGGAGTTTTCACTGTCCAGAAGGAAAATAACCTGACCGTTTTTCAGACCGCAGAGATAAATAAACCTGGAATCAGTATTCACTTTCCTGATGGATGCAAGTTGATGTTTAATTCTTTTAAAATCAGGATTATTTTCACTGGATTTTTTTCCAGTCAAAGCACCAAGTCTCAGATTATTGATTGATGCCGCAGCAGTCTGTGCCCTTACCGCCAGATCCTGTCTCAGCCGCAGGTCAGTTTTTCCCGTTATAACAACAGCTGCATACCACCCTGAGGTCATTGAAACAGCTAGAATAAACATCACTGCCACATCCCATGTGGTTGAATTGGAAATATGAATTTTTCCGTATCTTCTTTTCTTGAAATAAACCCTCAGGAAAAAACCCAGATATACCGTGAGGGCTCCACCCACAGCTTCCAGAGTGACCGGTGGAAAATGAAGAATTTTCCAGACTTTTGATATATTAATTATCTGATTTGGATAATAACCGGCTTCCGGAAGCGAAGAAATTGATGAAATAATAGCGAAAACAAATGCTGTTATGAGTATCGCCAGACCTGAACGTGTTAAAATTCTGAAATTCCTGGTTCTTATAATCACCAACATGCTGAAGAAAAGCAGTAAAACACCCAGGAGGATAATAAGAGTCTCCATCATCACAAAGCTGTGAAAAACACCGATAAACGGTATCAGTGTCAGTGGATACAGAATTTTCCTCCAGCGTTCATTTGGATTATCCTTCAATCCGTAACGCAGAGTGAATTCCAGTAAAAGCACCCATGAAGCATACTGAAAAAGCAGCCCGATGGTGGTGAAAAAAACCTCACCTGTACTTACCCCAAGCATCTTGAAAATATGAAAGAAACCCCTAACCATAAGGGTATAGGAAAGCACAGCCCATATCCGGTATTCCTGTGAATTTGCAACCATTGAACGAAGCAGAAATGATGTAATCAGGAAAAAACTTCCCGCGAGGAAAATTATATAATCATACTGCTGATACAAGAATAGATCACTCATGGTGCTTCCATCTCTCCGGAATTACTTTACTCCTGGAGGAATAAACAGACTTTCTCTGAAATCCAGACCAAATGCCCTTGGACTCACCACTGGAATAGGCGGTGCCTGGACTCTTTTAAAGTATGAACCCCTGATGGCACTTATAAGGCCACGAATATATCCACTAAATTCATCGGGGGTGAATTTATCATACACTGTTTTGCCTTGGGGATCACTAACCCATATGTCACTGCTCAGAGTTTTCTTTCTGAATTTTTCCACCAGTTCAATTTCATCAGCATTGCGTTCAATCAGTTCCACTCCAAGAGGACTTTCAACATAATAATCAAAGGGATCACCCTGATTTTCATCCACATTATGGTTTACACTGAGTTCTGCACTTGGTTTTATTGAAAAAATTTCCTCTGGAAGAATTTCATAATCCGGATCCAGATGGCGGGCCAGCTCAAAAACTTTCAGTTTAGGAACATCACCAAGAGGCATAACCGCCCCGAGAATATCACCGTAAAGGGTTGCATATCCCCTTTGAAATTCGGTTTTATTACCATTTCCAATCACCATGTAATTTGTTTCCTGGCTATACTCCATTAAAATACTGCCACGAATTCTAGCCTGGAGATTTTCCATGGTGATATCCTTCACACTACCTAAAGATTCAATCAGCAGCCTTTTTTTCAAATCCACAATTTCCTGAATGGGATGAATCATATAGGTGCATTCAAGAGCCATGGCAATCCTCGAGGCAATACTTCTGGTGGTGGTGCTGTTATACTTTCCGGGCATATTCACACACAGAAGTTTGTCTGATCCCAGTGCGCGGCTGAGGAGAAGTGCATCAAGCGCACTGTCTATTCCCCCGCTGAGTCCGATTACTGCACCTGAAAACACCTTGCTTCTTCTGAAAAACTCTCTGAGAGTGTAAATCAGAGCATCACTTAATACAGCTATATCCTCCTTAACCGTATATGAAGGAAGTTTTTCAACAAAAGCACTGGTAGACATTTCAAATTCCAGAGATTCATCTGTAAAACCCCGCTGAATGATCACACTTTGTGGAGTAACTGCGAAACTTCTACCATCAAAGATAACAATATTCTTGCCTATATCCTGAATACCCGATGCATTAACATAAACCAACTGAAGACCTGTTTCGGAAACTCTCCTTAAAGCAGTGTCGATTCTTCTGGAAAGCTTACCCACGTAAAACGGACTGCTGTTGATGACAATAAGGAAGGAGGCACCCTTTTTCTTAAGAGTTTCAGCTACATGAACACGGGAAAAATCATCCCACATATCCTGACATACTAAAACACCGGCTTTTATTTTTTCTCCTCTGACGGTTATTTCAACAGTATTGATTTCCTTTTCATCTCCCAGAAGAAAATATCTGGAGTCCTCTAAAACACCCTCATCCACAAGGAGGGTTTTCTTTCCCATAGCGATAACTTCACCATCTGAAATAACAGCATATCCATTATATCTCGCAGGACTGCCATCTGACATTCTCTGTGAATCCATGCCCTGAACAGTAAGACCAAGCACTATGGTGATCCCGCTGCTTGCGGCAACTATTTCACCAAGGGCCTTTTTTTGCCTCTCAATAAATGATTCATCCTTGTGAAGATCCCCCAGGCAGTAACCCCCAAGAGCCATTTCGGGAAATATCAGCAAATCAGTGTTTTTTTTCTTCTGAACAAGTATTTCAGAAATAATTGCATCCCTGTTTTTTTCAATTTCACCGGGCCAGGGATCAAATGAATTCATAGCAATTTTAAGATTCATTATAAAGCTCACTTCTCAGTTCTGAAACTGATTTTAAAAGAACCGGATGAATCAGATAAGGTACAATTTCATAAAGTGGATCCAAAACAAATTTTCTGTACTGAAGCTGAGGGTGAGGTATGATGAGATTTTCACTTCTGATAGCAGCATTTCCCCAGAAAAGAATATCAATATCCACAGTCCTGTCCCCCCATCTCACAGTCCTCACACGTCCCAGATAATTTTCAATATTATGAATATATTTTAAAAATTCTTCCGGAGAAATTTTCATAACGTTCATCAGTACAGCCATATTCAGATAATTGTGTGTTCCAGGTCCTAGTGGAGCAGTCTCCCGGATACTGCTTTTTCTGACAATCTCACAGTCCGGGATAATACCCAGTTTTTCAATGGCGTCATCGAGATACTGCCTTCTGGGTTCGATATTTGAACCCAGTCCCAGTAAAATCTCAGTGAAATTATTATCCGGCTTTTCCATCTGAGGAAGACTACCTGTTCATAAATTTTAATCAATGAACAAAATCCATAAGTGTTTCAAAAAACTATCTTTATAAGGCTTATAAATTAAAATTTTCCTTAATAATTTAAAATACTATGGCATGATATTGAAAAACTGATAAAGATAAAACTGATGCCCCCATAGAGGCGGTGCTAATAATGTATGAGGATTCCTAAAAACCCGGGATTTTGTTTCATGAGTAGTTTTGCAGGTTTTAAAAATCTGAATTTCCTTGTAGCAGTTGTGTTACTTTTCATCAGCAGTTGTGATGGAAAAAGCGGAACAGTCCTGAACTGCGGTAACAAATTTCTGGATCCCGGGGAGGAATGTGACGGAAACCAGTTCAGGTATTCAGACTGTGAAAGTGCCGGTTTTACATCCGGTTCTCTATCCTGCAATTCCGACTGTACAATTGACTTTTCCCAGTGTCTTCCCCAAAACCCTCTTTGTGGTAATAACACTGTGGATGAAGACGAGGAATGTGACGGTACAGAATTTCAGGGGCTTTCCTGTACTGATTTTGGATATCAGTCAGGTCTGCTGAAATGCCTCCCATCGTGCAATTTTGATATCAGCAACTGTTACGGAAACTGTCCCGACGAATGTCTTCTGGGTGAAAAACGCTGTCAGGATAACAAAATAATAGTCTGTTCAGCCAGTAGCGACTGCAATGGATGGGTAAAATCCGAAGACTGTACACTACAGAGCGCAATATGCATTGATGATGGCTATGGCAACGCTGTATGTGCGAGCGGATGCCAGTATCCATGCACCATTGAAGGAATCTCATCCTGCAGTGATGACGGGGCATCAAGGAAAGTATGCACCAGAAATGATGAAAACGAGTGTCTTGGTTGGACTTTTGAAAGTTGCGGAGACTATACGTGTATTGAACTTGATGAGTCCAATTCCATCTGTGATCTTCCATGTGAAAGCAGTTGTGATCCTGAAAATATCTCCTTAAAGTGTGAAGGATCACAAATATGGAATTGTACTGAAGTGGTAACAGACTGCTACCAGTGGACGCTGCACCAATCCTGTGATGAAAACTTCACCTGCTCTCCCGTGAACTTTTCATGTATTCCACAAGGAAGTGGTAATACATGCTCTGATCCCATGATTGTCAGTTCAGTTCCATTCCACCTTTACGGAAGTAATTTCAATGCCGATTTTACTGACGACCTGACTTCTGATGCAACACCCTATAGTGAAGGATGCATTTTGCCCACTTCCGGTTCGGAATTATGGCTGGAAATAATCCCCGATGAAAATGATATCCTCTGGATAGAAAACACCGGAAGTCATCCACTGAACATCAGCATAAAAACTGAATGCACTGCTGACTGTATTGCATCCTCCCCAAATAATATCATCTACCGCGTTCCTTCCATGGACCCCGTGTATGTATACTTTGAAAGCTGGGATGGTGCATACACCAGCCCCTATAATATAAACATAAGCACTGTTGATAATCTCACCGAGGGCAGCGAATGCACTGCTAATCCGGGAGAAGGCGTCTGTGAGGAAGGAACCATCTGTATTGTGGATTACACATCCACCACATCCAGAAGATGCACTTGGGTCTTTGAAGGTAACAGTTGTGAAAAAGCCATGGAAACACCAAGTGGTATATTCACCTCTAATTTTCAGGGACTCACTGACGACTGGGATGCTGGAATATTTGAGGATAGCGATGTGGATGCATTCTTCAGTTTTACACCATCCACTGATGCCACATTCCAGATAAGTCTCGAAAATACCGGTTTTCTAACAAACCTTTATGTGGCAAGTGACTGCAGTAATTCATCATCTGTTTTGTTTTCACAGCAGTCATCCGGTGACATCTCCACTGAACTTTACCTTGTTTCAGGAACACCGGTTTACATTATAGCTGAAAAGTCCAATCCACCATATGTTAAGGAAAACCCGTATTCATTCAACATCAGAATAATGGAAATCGCCACCACAGAAACCTCTCTTTGCAGTGATCTTATGGATAATGATCTCGATGGTTTCATTGACTGTGATGATTCTGACTGCTTCGGAACAGAAAACTGTGAAACTGAACTGAACTGTGATGATCTCATGGATAATGATCTTGATGGTCTAACCGACTGCGATGATCCTGACTGTATTTTAAATGAGAGCTGTGTTGAAAAACACGGCATCTATGAAATATTTACAGCAGATGGAACCAGTGTGGATCTCACTGGATACACTCTGACATTCACCCCTTCAGGGCTTTTCGACTATACACTCAGTGTCACTGAGGATGCCACTGTCCTTTCAAGGGATATTGTAGATAGCATTCCGGTTTACGACGATGAAGTTATTTCCCTGGATCTGCCCTTTGAATTTACTTTTTACGGATTCAACTACAGTAGAGTATACATATCATCAAACGGATTCATATCATTTACAATGCCCGAAAGCTCCCTTCCCTTTGAAAGTGATGTTCTGCTGTTTACATATCACATCATTGCTGTGTTCTGGGATGACCTGAACCGTATATCCTCAGGTGATCAGTTCGACATACTCACAGGTAACGATGATAACGAAGGTGATTTCTGGGGCATCACATTTCTCACCAGAGAATACAACAACTCCGCAAATATTCTGCATGCCCAGCTGCTGCTTTATGCTGACGGTAGAATTAAAATGAGTTTTCAGGATGTATCCGTCTCAGATGGCCTCACAGGGATATCTTCCCCTGGAGGTGGAGAAATTCCTCCCCCAACGAATCTGGTCCCCTGAATTATAGATTTAGAAGATATTAAAAAAACTGTACCACACAGTATTTATTACTGAATACAATTTGATTCATCAAGAGTGCAGTATTCTGTACAGACAAAATAACCTCCACTGTAGCCATAGTCCTCACACTTTTTCCCACCCAAATCAGAACCGTCACATTCCTCTGAATCCTCATCATAGACACCATCACCACAGAAACTTCCATATTCACAACCTGATGTATCCATTACACATTCATCACTGCAGAAAAGATATCCCAAAGGGTTGGTATAACCATAATCCCCGCAGGTTTTACCGTTAAAATCATCTCCATCACATTCTTCATATCCATCATTATAAATACCATCACCGCAAATACCGGCTGCTTCACAGAATGCCACATCAAAATGGCAGTATTCATCACATCTCAGTTCTCCTCTTTCGTAACCCAGATCAATACATGTGGTTTCAGCCATATAATCTCCATCGCACTCCTCATATCCTTCGTCCAGATTGCCATCACCACACATACCGGTTTCTTCACATCCTGAAATATCCACCGTACAGTCATCATTACAGCTCAATGCACCGCCATTAAAACCAAGCATCCGACAGGAGGATTCACCAAAATCATCGGTATCACATTCTTCACTTCCTTCTCTCACACCATTGCTGCACTGTCCTGTTTCTGTACAAGGGGAAAGATCAAGCACACAGTCAGACGTACATGCCACCATACCGGGATTATACCCAAATCCGTAATCAAGACATAAATCCCCGTGGGCAAATACATCACTGTCACATTCCTCTCCCTCATCTATTTCTCCATTACCGCACTCAGGTGATCCAAAGCACTGTGTAAGGTCAACTTTACAGTCCGACGCACATGAGAGAGTACCTGATGCATAACCGTAATCACTGCACTGACTTCCCTGGGAAAATATATCGGTGTCACATTCCTCTCCCTCATCTATTTCTCCATTACCGCAATAGGTTAATCCGGAGCACTGTGTTAAATCAACTTTACAGTCTGATGCACATGAGAGAGTACCTGATGTATAACCGTAATCACTGCACTGACTTCCCTGAGCAAAGACATCTGTGTCACATTCCTCCACTCCATCTATTTCTCCATTACCGCAGTCATCAATCTCTGATGCATCATTATCACAACCAGAAAACAAACCGGTTACAAGCAATGTTATTACTACTGTTTTTAATATGGTTCTCATAGGATTCTTCCTTTCAGATACAATTAAGCATTTCAATAAGCGCTCAGCTTTTACCACACATTATGTGAAATGAAAGAAATTTCTAAAAATCCTGCAACTTTTTCAGAAATCTCCAGAGAATTATTTTTAAGGATTTTAAAAGCTCATACTAAAAGGATTAAAAATGACTGATTTAATAACTGAGGGAAAATATATAGACTTTTTTACAGATTTTGGTTTCAAGAAATTATTTGGACCTCTATTCAGCGAAATCCTTATTGATTTCCTTAATGCTGTACTTGATGGCTTCGAGGAATCTATAACGGATCTTGAATATATTGATAAGGAAAAACTTGTTCATACGCCCCAAGACAGAATTGCAATTTTTGATCTGTACTGTGTCACTGGAGACGGGAAGAGAATAATCATAGAACTTCAGAATATAAAACAGAAAGAATTTTTTGGAAAGATGCATGTATTACACCTCTCACGTGTTATTTGAACAACCAGAAAAAGGTTACTGGAATTTTGAATTCAAAAAAAAAATGAAAAAAAGTTATTTTATAGTGTGTCGCTAGCACTATATGGAAGTGTCCCCTGCTATATAATAATTTTAACAAGGTAAAAATTAGCTCTGTTAAAAAAACCGATTGCTTTTTTTAGCAGTTTGCTTTTATCTTTATATGAAAATTAATAAAAATATCCTGGAGAAAATTATGCCTGAAATTTATGAATTCAATGATTACAGTGATTTTTTTAAAGAAGTAACCGGAAAGGATCCCTTTCCCTGGCAGAAAAATCTTGGAGACTACGATGGATTTCCTGATATCATAAACATTCCCACCGGCCTTGGAAAAACCGCAGCCGTTATAACATCTTGGATATACAAAAGAAATTTTTCTGACTTTGAAACCAGAATAAAAACTCCACGCAGATTGATTTATTGCCTTCCAATGAGAGTTCTAGTTGAACAGACAGTGAAAATAGCCCAGGAAATACTTTTTAAAATAAATTTGAATGAATGTAATATACATAACAGAGAAGATATTAATAAAGTTGCTGTATACACTTCGATGGGTGGCGAAATAGATAATGATTGGGATTCATGGCCTGAATTTGACTCAATTATTGTAGGAACACAGGATATGCTTCTGTCAAGAGCATTGAACAGAGGTTATAGCATGTCACCATACAGGTGGCCAATTCATATGGGACTTTTGAATAACGATTCTCTATGGATTTTTGATGAGATCCAGCTTATGGGCTCAGGTCTACAGACTTCATCCCAGCTTGAAGGTTTTAGAAATTATACTTTTAAAACTATTATACCTTCCAAATCAATATGGATGAGTGCAACAATAAACCATTCAATCGATACAATAGATAATAAATCCTCCAAAAATGTTTTAAATCTTTCTGAAGATGACTCAACAAACGAAAAAATCAGCAAAAGAATAAATGCAAAAAAAATAAATAATGGTTTCTGTTCAGATTACAAAATGGAAACCCTGCCAACCAAAATTATTGAAGATGTTCATGAGAAAAACACACTTACTCTTGTAATACTCAATACTGTAAAACGAGCCCAAATACTTTATGAAGATATTATTAAACTGTATAAGAAGAATAAAACTATAAATCAACCTGAGATTATTTTACTCCACTCGCGTTTCAGACCACCTGAAAAAAATAAAATTCTTGATAAACTCACAAACAGAGAAAAATACCCGGATTTAATATGTATATCTACCCAGGTTTCTGAAGCAGGTATTGACATAAGCTCAAAAAATATGGTCAGCGATGTTTCATCCTGGTCTTCAATGATACAGAGATTAGGTAGACTGAACAGGTATGGTGAATATGATGATTCCGGGATTTATTTTATCGAACCTGATACCAGTGACAAAAAAAAGTGTCTTCCTTACAATGTTGAAGAAATAATCGAATCAAAAGAGAATATTGATGCAAGTGTTAAATCCACAGGTATTTTTTCAATTTCAAATATTGCTCCCCCTGAAAATTCGAGATCAATTTATACTGTATTAAGAAAAATTGATCTTATCGAATTATTTGATACATCACCAGATCTTACAGGAATGCACGTTGATGTTTCACCATTCATTAGAGAAAATGATGACAGAAATCTAACTGTTTTTTACAGGGATACTAAAAATAAGATCTTTTCTGACGAACAACCTGCCAGAGAAGAATTGGTTAGTGTTCCTGTTGAAGATCTTAAAAATTTAAAAGCAGAAAATTATTATATATGGGATTTACAGGATGGAAAATGGATAAAAGGCAAAAACTTTTTCCCCGGAATGATCTTAATGCTTGATATTTCCGAGGGAGGATATTCAACAGAAAAAGGTTTTACAGGAACTAAAAAGGATAAATGTGATGCAATAACAACCAATTCCCAACAGGATATAGATCACGATTCTTCAGACTTTTTATCCTGCCAGAAAGGTTCATATGAAACAATTGCAGAACATACTGAAAAGGTATTAACTGAACTGAGTAAACTAATTGATTGCCTGAATCTTCGTCAATCAATTCCTGATGAAGTAGATGACCTTATTTTATCAGCAAAATATCATGACTGGGGTAAGAGTCATAAAGTATTTCAAAATGCCATACAAAATAAGCCAGCACCATCTATATTGTATGCGAAAGCACCACGAAACCACTTTTCCAGATATGAGAGAAAGGGATTCAGACATGAACTTGTAAGCGGTTTTGCAATGCTTGATACAGGAAAAAGTGATTTATCAGCATATCTTGCAGTGGCGCATCATGGAAAAGTAAGACTTTCAGTAAGAAGTTTACCTGATGAATACCTTTCAGTTCCTGAAAATATAAAATTCAGTAGAGGAGTTTTTGAGGGTGATGAGCTTCCCAGGGTTAATCTCACTTCCAGTTTAATGGAAGAACCCGTCAAAATTAATTTAAGTTATCTTGAGCTTGGCGAAAATCCTGTAACTGGTCTCAGTTGGCTGGCACGAGTGCTAAAACTACGTGAAAAATATGGACCATTTAAACTGTGTTTCCTTGAATCACTCCTGCGAATCAGCGACTGGAGGGCTAGCAGATGAATACAATTAAATTTGATGGAATAAAATCAAGTCCATTATCTTCATATCTAAAGGCACTTGCTGTATTTAGAATTCTTCATAAACAAAAAGATTCAAATATAACAGCATACTGGAAAGAACGAATATTTCATGTAAACACAGTATTGAATACATCGGAAATTATTGATTTTTTTCTTGAGGAATATAGACCATCACCTGTCTGCAGCCCATGGAACGGGGGCAGTGGCTTTTTTGCTGTTAAAAAAGGTTCTGGACTGGATAGATTGAGAAATTCAAAACTGCCAAGATACGAAAATTACTCAGAATCAATTAAAATTATTGACAGTTGTCTTATAAATCTAAAAACAAAATATGATTATAAGGATTTATCATCCTTGAAGAAGGATCTTGATAAACTTAAGCCTGAGTTGATAACCACACTTCGTGGGATAATGCCTGATGGTTATATAGCCTGGATGAATACAAGTGTTGCATTCAGTACTGACGGTTCAAAACTTTTTAATATTCTTTTAGGTACCGGAGGAAATGATGGAAACATGGAATTTTCAACTAATTTCATGAACAATATTTCTGATATTCTTCCAGATCTTAACGCAAAAGGTAATTCATCACAGAAACTATTAAAAAACAGTCTTTTCTCAAATTTCACTCAAAGCCTTGTTGGCAGCAGTATAGGTCAGTATGATCCTTTTTCTTGCGGAGGATATAATCAGGGACAGGGCATTGAAACCAAGTCTGTAAAAATAAACCCCTGGGATTATATATTCATCATAGAGGGATCACTTGTTCACACCGCAAGTGTGGTGAGAAGAAACGAATATGACAACCAGAGAAATGTTTTAAGTATACCATTTGGTGTAACTGCTTCTAATCACGGTTATCCCAGTAGAGCAGAAGAGAAAAGCAGAGGAGAACTCTGGCTGCCACTCTGGGAAACCCCGGTTTATTTTTCTGAACTCAGTCATATTTTTTCAGAAGGAAGAGTAAGTAAGGGAAGAAAAAAATCTGAAGATGGAACCGATTTTTTGAGAGCAATTTCTACTCTGGGAGTGGATAGAGGTTTCACTGAATTCACACGATTCTCCTTCCTTGAAAGAAGAGGGAACTCATATAATGCGCAGGATATTGGTTCATTCCCTGTTCGAATAAACACTGATGTTAATCTGCTTGATGAAGTTGACAGCATTATTTCTAAATACCAGAACTTTCTTAATAAATTTCATGAAATACCAGCTTCCTTCAATAGAGCATTTCGAGAAATTGGGGATAATCTTTTTAATACTGCGGCATGGCCTGAAAAACCAGGAGCATTTATTAATCTTTTGAGATCTCTTGGAAAAATGGAAAGGTTGATTGCCCCGCGAGATAAAGAAAAACCACCTGAGTTTTACTCACCTGCAAATGGCCTGTCACCATCATGGATCAAAAAGGCTGGTATGCAAATCCTTGAAGTTAGATTAGCTGCTGCAATTGCATCCATTCAAAACTCAGGAAAAGTTGGAACAATGAGAACAAACCTGTCTGGAACATCTCCTTTCAGTAACAGCAAGTGGGCAGAAAAAGAATTCAAAAATCAAAAATGTCTCTTAAAAAGTAATATTTACAATACCCTAGCCACAGTTTTCATGAGAAGAATTCTGGACTCAGTAAGATTCGAAAACATAAGCATATCACTGAATTCTAAACTAGAAGTTTCAGTATCTGATGTAATGGCTTTTATGCTGAATGATATAGATACGGAACTTTTGTATGATCTTATTTTTGCATTCAATCTGATTAACTGGAAAAGGGAGGAATATTCAGAAATAATTAACTCCATTAATTCTGAATTTCTGAAATATCAATCAGACCTTTTCTATCAGCGTGAATGGTGTCTTATGAAATCTGTTTACACACCATCACTTACAGGCCATGCAGTTAAACTTGACCCTCAACCTGCAAAACTTCTCCACAGTGGAAGATATAAAAAAGCCTGGCAGGCTGCCGTACACAGACTGAAGGTATCCCAGATAAATGTATTTGATGTAGATTATGAAAATTCTGTTGCCAGTGATAGAATTATTGCGTCTTTAATAATTCCAGTAAAACACGATAAAAAAATTATCCAGAAAATATCAAAACCCAATAAAAACAAGGAGAAAAAATAATGGTTAAAATTTCAGATTTTAAAAAATCAAGACTACTGATGGAAGTAAATTTAAAACCCATACAGGGAGAAAGATTTCAGCCAACAGGTTTTCCTGATATTGGTGCTGCCACTTATACATTGCCTGACGGAACAGACAAGCTTCTGGTTGAAAGTTCACAGTCGATGGCGAATCGCCTTGAGGCAACAATTATAAAATCAGATGGTACCCTTGTGGATGAGCTGGAAGGCCTTTCTTATGTAAAAGTAAACCTTACTGGAGATATAACAAGCAAAACATCATCTCTTGTGGAGGCACATAGGATAAACAGCCCGTTTATAATAGAGAGCGAAGGGAAAAAGTTTCAAAATACAATAATTGAAGAAATGCAATATTCAGAAGGTCATGTTATTGACTGGAAAAGTGTTGCAAAAACTCTTTTTAAATATGATATCAACTCACTCCTGCACGGAGTATTCTTTTCTAATGTAAGGGATGGTCGAGTTAAACTTCCCAGATCACTTAGTTCTTTTATAGAAGCAACTGGTATTAGAGATGCTGCATATGGAGGAGTAAAAAACAATGCTCTTGATCCAAAAGGCGTCTATAGAGCCAAGGATTATAACAAGGATGTCTACGGCAATGTACCTTATAACAGGGTTGAATATACAGCTGAAAAAATCACTGCGTATTTCAACATTGATTTACAACAGTTGAGAAATTTCAATATTGGGGAAAAAGAAACAGATCTTCTTCTGAATCTCGCACTTTACAAAATCAGGTTATTCCTTGATGAAGGGCTAAGACTAAGAACCTTCTGCGATCTTCAGCATACCGAAAATATTAAATATTCTGAAAAGTTTGAACTTCCACAAAAGCAGGAAATTCTTTCTTCACTTAAAGAATTAATATCTGAATGCAAAAACAGTTTTGCATTACCGGCAGTAACAGAGCTTGAATGCCCGGTAACCTTAACTAAAAAAAAGGATAAATGACCATGGTTGTCATTAAAATAAAATTTCTTGCTGGAAAATATCATGCAACCCCATGGGGAAAACATGTAAATGAAGGAACCGTTGAATGGCCGGTTTCCATGTTCAGGCTGGCAAGAGCAGTTATTGCATCAGCAAAAAGAAATTTCCCTTCAGTAACCCCATCTGTTCTTGAGGAACTGGTGGAAATTTTCACTGCTGACTGTAACTATGAACTGGTTCCAGCAGGATTTTCACATACTCGTGCATATCTTTCAGAGAACAAAAAAGCAATAACTGCAAAACAGAAAATCTTTGATTCTTTTGTAGCCATGCCAACAGGCTCATCAATTTTCCTTAATTTTGATACCGTTCTGAATGAAGAGAAAAGAAATTTACTGACTGAAATCCTGGAATTCATATCATACCTTGGAAGATCTGAATCATGGGTTGAAATTTCATTAATGGATGAAAATTTCATTTCATCAGAAATGGATTCTTTCCCGTATGATGGTCTTTTACCTAAGGGATTCGAACTTGTTGAACTTGCTTTCCCTTCAACAAAAACTGATTTTTCAGACAATATAAAGGACAGTCTTAAGATTAGAGATCCTCTTACAAGGAAAATGAAGTCAATTACCTGGTTTGACGCCCTCTGTATGGGAAGTTCAGACGTACAGAAATATGGGTTGAGTTCTCATCCATGCATTGATTTCAGGTTATATGCAAGACCGGTGTTATCATCATCAGTCTTTCATGAAATAAGCCAAGTAACTATAGATATTAATTCAAGAATTATCAAATTTGCACTATCTTCTCGTGTATTACCTCCAATAACTGATGCAATCAAAATATCTGAGGCTATACGAAAAAAACTTATGGGAATAAGCAGAAGATTAAATGGGGGCTCGCCATCAGATGTTAGTCCATCATTCAGCGGAAAATCAAATGATGGAGTACCAGTTGTAGGTCATGATCATGCATATATACTTCCGGTTGACGAAAATCATGACGGTTTTATTGATAATATTTATATAATCAAAAAAGATAATTTTTCACAGTCAGACTTGAAATCCTTAGATAAAATTTCAGGTATATGGTCTACACGTGGCAGACCAGAAATAGATCTTATACCCGTAAAATTTTACACAGATTCATTACCATTCAAATCCAGAATATTTGTTTCTCATACTCCTTTTGTCACCAGAAGGCACTGGAGGAAAGGAAGAGGAATAAAAGATGAATGGTTAAAAGATGAACTTTTAAAAGAATTCAAAAATCATTCCCTTCCTTCACCAATAAATATTGAGATAATCAGGAACACAAAAACTGCTCATGAATATTCGTGGCGTGATTTTTACAGAAAACGCTTAAAAAGCTCACATCAACTTGAAGGATATGGTTTCAGAATAATTTTCGAAAATGACATTTCCGGACCTTTTGCCGTTGGTGCACTAGCCCACTACGGCCTCGGAACCTTCTGGCCAGAGGATATGTGATGGAAAATCCAGTTATTCAGACAAGGATGGTGACTCAGTTTGCATTCTGCCCGAGACTGGGGTTTCTTGAACTGTCTGAAAGCGAATTTGAGGATAATCAATACACAGTTGATGGAAATTCTGTACATCGCAGAATTGATGATGAAAAGGGAGAGCTCCCAACCCCTGAAGAAATTTCAAATACAACTGATTGTAAAGTTCAACAGGTGCTTCTATCATCTGAAGAATATATGGTTATTGCGAAAATAGATCTTCTTGAAATTTCCGGTGGCGAGGTTATACCTGTTGAATATAAAAGGGGTCATGAACCATCAGGTGATCTTGATATTTGGTACCCGGATGAAGTACAGATAGTACTACAGTCTATTATCCTAAGAGAAAACGGATACACAGTGAATAGAGGTATCGTCTGGTATCATCAGAACCGTAAAAGAGTAGAGATTGAAATAACAGACTCAAGAATTTCAAGTGTTTTAAAAACTTTATCTGAGTTCAAAATTGTTATTGAAAAAAATGAGATTCCGCCTCCTCTTATAGATAGCAAAAAATGTTCTGGATGCTCACTCGCACCTATCTGTCTGCCAGATGAAATAAATTATATTGAAGGAAAAATAGATTCATCTGAAGTAAGACGATTTTCTCCACCTCGTGATGATACTATTCCTCTGTATATCCAAGGATTTGGTTTAAGTGTCAGTAAAAAAGGAGAAACTGTTGAAGTCAAGGAAAAGGGAAAACTGATTAACTCTCAAAAACTTCTGGATTTGAGCCATATATGCATATATGGAAATTCTTCCGTTTCATCAGCCCTTATTAGAGAATGTTTTCTAAGAACAATACCGGTAGCTTGGTTCAGTTATGGTGGATGGTTTTGTGGAATATCAATACCACACGGTCCAAAAAATTCATTTCTTAAAAAAAGCCAGTATTTGAAATCTGATTCTTCTGTTTTCAGGCTTAATTTTTCTAAAAGAATAGTCCATGCAAAAATTTCAAACCAGAGAACAATGCTAAGAAGAAATGCCAAAGATCTTGATGATAATATTTTAAGATCTCTTGATGAACTTAAGAAAAAAACTGAAGAAGTTGAAGATATTAAATCTCTTCTAGGCATTGAAGGCATGGCAGCAAAATATTATTTTGGTGCATTTTCAAGCATGCTCAAATCAAATGAGAGTGTCTGTGAGTTTAAATTCGAGACAAGAAACAGAAGACCCCCTGGTGATCCTGTAAACGCTTTACTTTCGTATCTCTACTCAATACTTGCAAAGGACTGTTCATTATCATTAATGTATGCTGGTTTTGATCCTTATATGGGTTTTTACCATATTCCCAGATTCGGAAGACCATCTCTTGCACTTGATTTTATGGAAGAATTCAGACCACTTATAGTAGACAGTACAGTTATTACACTAATAAACAACAAAATGATATCAATTTCTGATTTTATAAAACGTGGAAACTCAGTTGCAATGAAACCCGGTGCAAGAAAAACAGCAATTCAGGCTTATGAGAAAAGAATGGATCAACTGTACACACACCCGGTTTTTGGTTACAGAATTTCATATCGCCGGATACTTCATGTACAGGCTCAACTTCTTTCAAGATACATAAAAGATCAGGCAACCCAATTCCCTGAATTTACAACGAGATAGAAAATGAGACAGAGTTACATCGTTACTTATGATATTTGTGACCAAAGAAGACTCAGGTATGTATATAAAAAAATGCTTGGGTATGGGGATCATATTCAATACTCAGTATTTTATTGTGAACTTAATAATATGAAACTTGCAAAAATGAAATCTGAACTTAGATGTTTAATAAACAATAATGAAGATCAAATTCTGGTTATAAATCTCGGGCCAGCAAATGGCCGTGGACAAAAGTGTGTTGAAAACATGGGAATCAAATATGCAGTATCAACAGACAGAGTAGTAATTATTTAATATGCTCATTGAAAATTGAATAGATTCGAGCGGTTAAGTAATAAAAAAATATCAGAAGGTACTCGTCATACATGATTATATTAATTTTTTTAAGAGCCAGCTTCAATTTTTATCATAAAAATTTGTGCTTTTTTCTCAAAAAAATTGAATCTATCGTTTTACACCAGGTAACAATATGTTATAAAAGCGAAATAAGCGAGTGCTATTTCCACTTCCAAAGAGAAGTGGCCCCATTGAAGCATATACCCCAAAACAAAGAGAGGCATTTTTATTCTTGATTTCCACTTCCAAAGAGAAGTGGCCCCATTGAAGCAGTTACAATACATGGAAGGGCAACCTTGATGCCTGGAATTTCCACTTCCAAAGAGAAGTGGCCCCATTGAAGCATATACCCATATAAAAGGCCTTGCAATCTGTTGACATTTCCACTTCCAAAGAGAAGTGGCCCCATTGAAGCAAAAAGCAGTATCCACAGGTATTAAACGTAAACAGTATTTCCACTTCCAAAGAGAAGTGGCCCCATTGAAGCATAGCATCTCGACTGGTACTCGGAGAATTTAAGTAATTTCCACTTCCAAAGAGAAGTGGCCCCATTGAAGCAAGCATTCCAACTTCCCTGGCCTTGCCCCTGATATGATTTCCACTTCCA
>JAFGWM010000030.1 GCA_016937155.1 Deltaproteobacteria bacterium | reverse complement strand
TCCATTTCTTTGCTCCTTTGTACGCCCACCATTATATGCAACTATTCCCCCTTTTTCACCCCTTTTATTCGATTGTTTTCCCGGAAAAATAAACCATTTGATTATTATTTCTTCAGCAACTATTGTTCTTTCAATTGCCCTATATTAATTGGAGTTAATTTTTAATCTGCAGGATAGAATATGAAGCAGGAAAATCTGGTTGGAACAATTATTGGCGGAAGATTTGAGGTAGCTGAATTCATAGGAGAAGGTGGCATGGGTATTGTATTCAGAGGAATACACCATCCCATGGGTACCAGTGTAGCTATAAAAGTACTTAAGTCCGAGCATGCGAAAAATGAAAAAATGCTTGCCAGGTTTAGACGTGAAGTCAGATCCAACAGTCATATTCAGCATAGAAATGTCGTGGGAATAATTGACAGCGGACAACTGGAAGACGGACGTCTGTATCTTGTCATGGAGTTCATTAGAGGCCCTACACTTGTTGATATCTTAGATGAAATAGAAACAATGCCCACAGACAGAGCACTCAGATTTATGATTCAGATTGCAGATGGGCTTGCCGCTGCACACTCCATTGGAATAATGCACAGAGATTTAAAACCTGAAAATATTATCAGTATAAACACCCCTGATGGAGAAATTGTAAAAATACTTGATTTCGGCCTTGCAAAAATGGTTGAAAGCGGAAATCCTCAGGATAAAATAACAATGACCGGTGAAGTATTTGGTACTCCGGTATATATGAGTCCTGAACAGTGTCTTGGTGGTGAACTGGATCTTACCACAGATGTCTATTCGTTTGGAATAATGGCATACGAAATGCTGACGGGGGAACCACCTTTTGATTCTCCAAATATAGTTGCAATAATGCTGTCACACAAAAATGAACAGCCCAAATCCCTAAGAGAAATCTGGCCTGAGGGGGATATTCCCAGGGAAGTTGATGATTTCGTATTAAAATGTCTGGAAAAAAACGGAGCTGATCGTTTTGCAAATGGAATGGAACTTTCAGTAGAACTCAGGAAGATTCAGGATCATATAACCCGGATTAAATATGGTGCCCCTGCAGATCTGCGCTTTGAAAGAAGACTGCCCACAAGCGAATATATGTCAATAGACAGTGGGACTTCCCTGACTCCTGGGGAAATTCAAATGCTGATACAGAAAAGACTTAGAGAAAAAATAAAATCTGCATCAGAAATCCTTCGACAGTATAATTACCTTTCGCCATCTCATAGTGTAGGGATTGCCAGGATCTGTTCTCACGAGGACGAAATTTCTCAAATAAGAAGTGATGAAGAAAGTCTTGTTGATGAACTCACAGAAAAAGAAAGTGCGCTTCAGAAACGTGTTGCCCAACTGAGGATCGCAGTTCAGGATCTGAGCTATGACAGGGAAACTCTGGGAAAAAAAATAAAGGAAAATCCTGGAATCAGCACAAGAGAATTGTGTCTTGTATTTCCTTATCTTGATGCGGAAAATGCACCTCCTGATGGAAAATCTCTATTGGATGATATTTCATTCCAGATAACTGCACTTGAAAAAAGTATTGCAGACAGCTCAGATTCATTTCAGACAAAAAAGGGAATTATTCTTGCTAACTTAAAAGCCATAAGAATTCTAATGGAAGAGAAAGAAAAATATCTTCAGAAACTGACATGGTTTATAGCTGACGATTTTCTTGTTATGAGACAAACTGGAGATCTGCATCAGATTGTACAAAAAGAACTACAAACCCTTGAAATTTATTATAACGAGGCACGAAAGTTCAATTAAAAGAGGGTTTGGCTAAAGCACCCTGTAAAAAGTTCAGTCAGCATAAAAAACCGATATTTAAAACTGCGAAATGACCGATCTATAGACCGGGGGAAATTTTAGTGCATTGCTAATATAATTCTGATACTATTCCGCATCGTTTTCGCGGGGAAGGTTGAAGATGAAAAACGATCCTTACATTGGAAGAAAAATTGCTGATAAATTCAGAATTATTGATTTTATCGGACAGGGTGGTATGGGTAGTGTCTATCTGGCTGAACATGAAACTCTGCCCCGTAGATTTGCCATTAAAATTCTCAAGTCCGAGTATATGGAAAACGAACAGTTTGTTGAACGCTTCAGAAGGGAAGCAATTGCTGCAAGCAGGGTTGTACATCCCAATATTGTGTACATAACTGACTTCGGAAGATTAAACGAAGGAAATTACTATATTGTTATGGAATATCTTGAGGGAGAAGGGCTGGACACACTTTTAGACAGTCAGGGGAAACTCCCTTTGAGTAGAGCTGTTCCGATTATAATGCAGGTTGCAGACGGACTTAATCATGCTCACAGAATGGGTGTGGTACATCGTGATATAAAAGCTGAAAATGTTCTTCTCACTACTGAACGAGGAAAACGTGATGTTGTTAAACTTCTGGATTTTGGCATTGCAAGTCTGCTTTTGCCGAATTTTTCATCCACCAGAATAACGGCCCATGGTCAGGTTTTTGGAACTCCTGAATATATGTCTCCTGAGCAGGCAAGTGCCAAACCTCTGGACGGAAGAAGTGATATTTACAGTCTGGGAGTACTGGCATTTGAGCTTGTGACTGGAATGCCGCCTTTCTGGGATGAAGATCCCACTGAAATATTACAGTCTCACCTTAATGATGAGCCCCCTGCCCCTTCTGAGAAAATGCCGGATCAGAAAATACCCAAACTTTTTGATGCAATTGTACTGAAGTGTCTGGCCAAGGATCCGTCTCAGCGATATGCAAATGCCTCAGATGTCAGGAATGAACTCCTTAGAGTAAGGAGCATGCTGACACCTCTGGCTTCCAAAAAAGCAAGTGATTCAAAACCAATACCAATTATTTCCGATACTCAGGCTTATGAATCAGACTTTGAAGCTGCAGAGGTAAAGGTTATTCTTGCAAGTGGCAAATCCGTAGTGGCCCTGAGAAATGAACTTCACGAAGTTTTAAAGGAACTCTCTTTCAGACTGTTGCAGGAAGAAATTCTGGATCGTTCCTTCAGCCATGTTCTTGACACCATTATAGAAAATCAGTCTGAAATTACATCCCTTGGAAATGCGATCACACTGCGTGAACAGGATTTCGAACGTATCAGATTTGAAATGGGACAAAGAGAGAAAAATCTCCGATATGCAATTCTTGACCTTGATCAGGAGTACAAGAATGTGGAGTCCAAAGAACAAAAAACTCCGGTGGATGAAAAATATCTAAGGGATCTAGCTTACCAGGTGGAATCCCTTAGTGCCGCACTAAAGAAAATTATTGATGACAGAAGAAGCGCTTTTGCTGATCTGAACAAGGAAATAGACAGCTATAAAAAATCTGTTGAAGAACGAGAACTTGAAATAAGTGCAAATTATGTTCAGTTAAGCAGTTCAATTGAGAAAGCCAGAGTAGAGGATCCCAGAGCCTCTTCAATCAAATTCGGAGCACTGTTTGAAAAACTCGGGCATTTACGGGTTGCTGTAGAAAAACTTCGCTTTCAGGCTTCCTCCATGAAATAGGATTAAAATGAGTAAAAAATCAAAGAACTCCAAATACCCGAAGAGGGATCACATTAGAAATATTGGTATTTGTGCACATATTGATGCTGGTAAAACAACAGTCTCGGAACGTTTTCTGTTTTATTCCGGAAAAATACACAGAATCGGTGAAGTCCATGACGGAGCCGCTCAAATGGACTGGATGACTCAGGAACAGGACAGAGGCATCACAATTACCGCTGCAGCAACATCCTTCCCATGGGCTGGATATGAATACCATCTCATTGACACGCCTGGACATGTTGATTTCACAATTGAAGTGGAACGTTCCCTTCGAGTCATTGATGGCACGATTGTTGTCTTTTGTGCAAAAGGTGGTGTGGAACCACAATCTGAAACCGTCTGGCATCAGGCTGAAAAATTCAAAGTACCGAGAATAGTATTTGTAAACAAGATGGATCGCATGGGCGCGGATTTCAATGCCGTTGTTAATGAAATAAAAGACAGACTTGGAGGCAATCCTGTACCACTGCAACTCCCAATCGGTGCTGAAGATACTTTTAAAGGTGTCATAGATCTTGTTGATATGAAAGCTCTATACTGGACAGGACATGAAGAGGATATGCCTGAGGCGACTGAAATTCCTCAGGAGCTTCTTGAGGAAGCCAACACAGCAAGAGTAGTCCTGATTGAAGCTGCAGCTGAACAGAATGATGAACTTATGGAAAAATACCTGGAAGGCGAGGAACTGTCACCAGAAGAAATCCGTTTGGGCATAAGGGAGGGTACAATATCCGGAGCGTTGATTCCTGTACTCACCGGAAGTGCTCTAAAAAATACAGGTATTCAACCCCTTATGGATAGTGTCTATCAGTATCTTCCTGCTCCCTCAGATATTCCTCCCTTTGAGGTTGAAAATGTAAGAACCAGTGAAAAAACTCAACTTAATGCTGATCCTGCAGGACCACTCGCTATGCTGGCTTTTAAAGTCAGTATGGATGGGACAAGGAAACAGGTATATTTCAGGGTTTACAGTGGATCAGTATCTGAGGGTGATGATCTGATAAACGTAAGAGAAAACAGGAAGGAAAAACTATCAAGACTTTTTCAGGTTCATGCAAATAAAAAAGAACGTCTTGAAACAGCATATGCTGGAGATATCTTCCTTGCACTTGGTATGAAAAGTGTTGTAACCGGAGATACCCTGTGCAGAGGACAGGATCAATACATGCTTGAGCCAATTGATACTTACGAGCCCGTAATATCAATGGCAGTTGAGCCCCGTAACATGGAGGAAAAAGAGAAACTTGAGGCTGCTGTCTCCAGACTCATGGAAGAAGACCCAACATTCAGAGTTCACGAAGATGAGGAAACTGGTGAAACACTTATTTCCGGAATGGGTGAACTACATCTGGAAATAATAATGGATCGTCTGACATCCGACTATAACGTTAATGCAAAGGCAGGAAAGCCCCAGGTTGTTTTCCGGGAAACATTCAATGCACCTGTAACAACATCTGCAGTCTTTGAACGTGTTGTAGAAGAAGATGGTAAGGAAAAAACTATTTTTGGAAGTGTTGAGCTCCGTGTGGAACCAGGCTCGAGGGGTTCAGGTCTTTGTGTTGAAGTTTCAGATGATCTAAAAATCGCTTTTGCAGATAAATCAAAATTTCTGGATGCCGCAGTTAATGGTGCCAGGGAAGCAGCTAAATCAAGTGGAGCAAATGGTTATCAGGTTCAGGATGTAAAACTTACTGTAACAAAAATTGGGTTAAAGGATGGAGTAACAACTGAAGTGGGCTATATTATTGCGTCTCAGGAAGCTTTCCGAAAAGCTGCTCTTACTGATGGCTGTAAGATACTTGAACCGATAATGAAACTGGAAATTGTATCCCCTGAGGCAAATCTGGGAGATGTGATGGGTGATATTGGCCAGAGAAAAGGCAGAATTGAAAATATGGAACTCAGAGGTGACAGAAGAGTAGTTCATGGAGTGGTTCCATTAAGAAATATGTTTGGTTATGCAACTGAGCTCCGTTCAAAAACAAAAGCTGCAGCCCAATTTACAATGAGTTTTCTCCGATATGGAACTGTAGATGATATTTAAGAGGAATTTTATGTCAAAACCCACAACAGTACCCTATGGATTTTTAGGTAATGGCATTACACAGGGAGCCAAAGTGGCGCTTTTAAGTGTGCCCTATGATAGTACAACAAGTTACCGCGCAGGCTCCAGACATGGACCTGCTGCTATAATTGAGGCTTCCAGAAATATGGAAACTTTTGATGAAACTCTTGGAGTTGATTTGGGAAATTTTCCAGTTCTGACACTTGAACCTCTGGAGCCGGTGATGACGGGTCCGGAAGCTATGATAGAAACTGTTGAAGCAGCAGTAAAAGAGCAGCTTGAGGATGGAAAATTTGTTATTACTTTAGGGGGAGAGCACAGTATTACTGCAGGATGTGCCCGGGCTTATAAAAATCATTTCAATGATATCACCTTTCTGCATCTTGATGCCCACGCCGATCTCCGTGATGAATATGAGGGCACACCATATTCTCATGCATGCGCTGGAATGAGGCTTCATGATTTGGGACACATAAGTGAAGTGGGAATCAGAAGCCTGAGTTATGAAGAAAGTCTGTTTATTAAACAAAAAAATATCAATATCGTATGGGCAAGAGAAATAATCGCATCAAAAGATAAAGAATGGATGGAAAAAGCAATTTCATCCCTTGGAAATAATGTATATGTAACCATTGATCTGGATGTGTTTGATCCTGCAATAATGCCTGCGACAGGAACACCTGAACCCGGCGGGCTTCTATATCACCACGTTACTGATCTACTTGAATTTCTGGTGAAATCCCGAAATGTAATTGGCTTTGATATCATGGAACTGGCACCCATTGGTGGGCTTGTTGCTCCTGATTTTCTGGCAGCACGCTTAATACTAAGATTTATTGGTCTATTGCATAAATCAGGTAAATTCTAATGGATAATTTTGAAACAAAAGAAGATTTTGATGAGTTTTTAAAATCTCACTATAATACGTCCCTTTCAGTCAGGGGAGAAAACATCTGGAATGTTGATATTGAGGGCGATGCCAATTCATACAGAATTACGGTAAGTTGGGAAGACGAAAACATATATCTGTCTATTAAAAATTATGGGTTATCTCCACGAAATCCTAAATGTGCCCTGAGACTTTACGAATATCTTCTTCACGCAAACAGGGAAATGCAGTGGACATTTTTCAGTATTGATGAAAATCTGGCTCCATATCTGATGATTTCCATTCCGTCCTCAGGATTTTCACCTGAAACAGTCAAAAGAGCTGTGGATTATCTGGTGTATTACGGAGATCTTAATTACTTCAATATTATAAATCTCGCAAACGATGAAAGAGCACAGATAATTCAGGAAGATGATGATTATTAATTACCATGGAGATGGTGCATGTTTATTGTAGATAACTTTCCATGCTGCGGGATTACTGCATGAAAATATACTTTATTTTCCCGTCATTCAACTGTATATCATTTACTTTTTTACTTTTATCCTGATATACACCTGTTTTCTCAATAGTGTTTTTTGCAGAAATTTTATACAGGTAAACTTTACCCGTTGAATCAAGAGCACCAAAATTTCCGTTTTTTGAGTGGGATGTGATTTTACTGAATACTGTTTTCACAGATTTGAAAGTTATCCTTTTCAGTTCATCTGAAAACAAATGTAATCTTCCATTATCAGTATTAACTATCAGCCCGTAATGGCCTACAGCCATTGTGTTCACAGCATAACGAAATTTTTTCCGTTTGATATTACCGGAGCTCAGCGTTACACAGGAGTGATCCCATGAACAGCTCACTGGGTTGCTCCCCAAATATCCTACACCACTGACCCAGCTGGAATGCTCCCACAATTTGGAGGACTTCCCGGTATCAGTATCCAGAACCATAACACTTATATTTTTCCCCCCATAAATGACTTTATTTTTGTGGCAATCACAATAATTTGCTGTGAATTTCAGTTTGAACTTTCTATTTTTCAATTTCATATCATAGAGATAGCCACCGGATGAAGAATCCGAAATGAAAATTTTAGTACCACAGGAAACCATACATAAAGGAATAAATGAAACCGGCACACTGGCTCTGATTTTGTTTTTACCGTCAGTAATTTTTAAGTTTTTATTCTCATAGATGAAACTGCTTCCGTCAGACAAAGCACCTGTATGAAAGGAAAGAAGTAAAATCAACTTTGTAACGGAATATAACATGATTTGCCGTTTCTATTTATATGGCATAATTAGCCAACTTGTACTTTTTGCACTGTCAATAAGCACCATCACATTCTGACCATAGCTCAACTTCGAAAGTTCCTCAAAATATTCTCTTGTATTTCTAACCTGATTTTTTCCAATATTAAGAATGTGATCCCCCTCTTTTATCCCGTATTTTGCCCCAATACTCCCGGGTTCAACTTTGCTGACAACCACCGTGGTACTTAATCCCACTCCTTTAGAGTCAGTTACATGAATTCCAAATGGCTTTTTTTCCTGATCCGACAACTTTTTCATAGAAGATGCAGGATTATCGGGATGAGAACCCATGGTTACTTCAAATAATTTATATTTATGATCTCGGTACACCTTCATCGTAATTTTTTGACCAATTCCCGCAATAGAGGCTTCCCAACTGATATCCTCATCATCAACTATTGGTTTACCATTGAATTCAACGATTATATCACCTTTTAGCAGCCCCGCTCTGGCAGCAGGACCTCTTGATGTAAGACTTACAACTATTGCGCCCTTTCCTCCGGGCAATTGATATCTGTTTGCAATTGACTGATCAACCGCCGCAACAGTAACACCGAGAAAACTTCTGGCAACCTGTCCCCATTTGGCCAAATGGGGAATAACCTTTTTAACCATATTTATCGGGATTGCATATCCAATTCCAGGACCTCTGGTATCAACAAGAGTGTTAATGCCAATAACCTGTCCTCTCATATTTATTAATGGGCCACCACTGTTACCAGGATTGATTGCAGCATCTGTTTGAATAAGATTCCAGTATCCTGATTTTCCAATATTAAGATCTTTTCTGTTTTTACCTGAAATAATTCCAGCAGTAACAGTATGGCTAAGTCCAAATGGATTTCCTATTGCAACCACCCAGGCGCCGATGGGTTCTGTACTGCTGTCCCCAAGAGGTGCTACCTGAAGATTGTCAGCCTTAATTTTTATCAGAGCCACATCAGTTTTAGCATCCCTTCCTTTAAGAAAAGCAGGTTTGGTTTTACCATCAGCCAGTTTCACCATGATTCTACTCGCGCCCTTAATGACATGGTAATTAGTCACTATCAGACCATCGGAACTGATAATTATTCCGGTCCCTAGACTTCCCTCGTTCTGAGGCCCATAACCATGATATCTTCTTAGCAGATATGGATTTCCTTTCCCTGAAGATGTGGAAATATGAACAACAAGGTTTTTGTATTTTTCAACCAGATGGGAAAAATCCATATTCACCTTAGCTGAAGATATCTTTGGATTTTCTTTATGTATTGATGGTTCTTTGACTTGAGTCTCTTTATGTCTACCCTTATCGGACGATGAATTCTCAATATTTTTAAAAATAAAAGCTGTAAATAAACTTCCTGAAACTGCACTGATAAAAGAAATCAGTATAGCCAGAAGAACAATTTTTTTCATTAATCAACCCTCATACCTTTTTTGCTTACTTTTGATTTTTTATTCTTTTTCCTGCTCACTCTATCTGATTTTCTCATTTCGGGTTTAATTCCGGGACATTGCATGTTATTGCCCAATTTCTCTTTGGCTTTACCCTTGACATCATCATAAGTCTCACACAGACCATCCCTGAGATCTTTACCCTCTTCACTTTTCCAAATGGCACTAAAATGACCGAAAAGTGTTCTGTTCCCCATTGGAACAGTAAAACTTACAATTAAAAAAACTAAAAGCAAAAACCATTTTATCAGAGAAAACATACCGGAAACTCAAATTATCAAAAAATTAAAACCCATAGCCCAAATAAATTATATTTTCAGGATTCTCTATTGATACTGCATTTTTGAAGGTGTTTTTCAAGTTAAATTATTTTCACTTGAGTGATTCAATAAACAACTCACGACTTTTTTCCAGAAAAGCTTGAATGGTTTCAGTGTTAGTTCCACCACCCTGTGCGAAATCAGGACGCCCACCACCCCTGCCATTTACAATAGATGATGTATTCCTCAGAATATTACCGCAGTGCACAGCAGGTGTAAGATTTTTTGATGCGAAATTAATTATTGCCATACCATCATCTTCACTTGTAGCGACCACTGTTCCACATATTGATTCCCCACGACTTCTAAGCAGATCAGTAATTTCAGCTGCTGACTTTCTGTCAGTGCTTTCCAGATGAACCGAAATGACATAAACGTCTCCGATTTTTTCTGAATCATTTATAATATTCTGGATACTCCCGGTAATACTAGCTCTCTTATATTGTTCTTCTTTATCCCGTAACTCTTTAACTGTATCCTGCAGTTTTAAAATTCGTTCTTTTATTTCAGAGACCGGACTTTTCAGCATCCTGGAAATTTCGCTGATTTCTTCTCTCTGATGTTGAAATCTGGCCAGAACTTCATTCCCTGTAACAGCCTGAATACGCCTGACCCCAGCGGCCAAAGAAGTTTCCTCTTCAATTAAAAACATACCAATGTCACCTGTAGCAAACACGTGAGTTCCGCCACAAAGCTCCCGAGAAAAATCACCAGCACTGACAACCCTGACACGCTCACCATATTTTTCACCAAAAATTGCCATAGCCCCACTTTCCCTGGCGGACGTTATATCCATTATCACACTGGTAACCGGTACATTTGCTGTTATAAACTCATTAACTATTTCCTCAATACGCCTGATTTCATCCAGGGTAACCTTCTGGTGGTGGGTAAAATCAAATCTCAGTCTATTTTCATCCACAAAAGAACCCTGCTGTGTTGCGTGCTCTCCAAGTACCATTTGTAGAGCTTTATGAAGCAGATGTGTTGAAGTATGATTGGCCATTATGGATAATCTTTTTTTCTCATCAACCTGTACTGAAACTCTTTGTGATAGCTCACCGTTATATTCAAGCAGTTCACCTTCATGTAAAATATAGTCACCAAATTTTCTTGTATAATCAACCCTGAACCGGAAACCGTCTCCAATAACTTCGCCACTATCACCTGTCTGGCCACCACTTTCAGCATAAAATACCGTGGTATCAAGAATTAAAATGGTGTTATCCTTTATTAGCCGCAGGGGTTTTGCAAATGTGACAGTTCCGGAATCCCGATTCAATTTATCCACATGAGGATATCCCGTAAATATGCTTGGAGGAAGATCACTTATTTCATCCACATTGAATGAACTGAACTCTTTTTTTGCTCCAGCACTTGCCTGCTCATGCTCAGTGCGTGCATTGTTCCATGATTCTAAATCTATAACCAGACCTCTTTCTCTGGCCATCAGGCTGATTAAATCCTCAGGAAAACCATATGTAGAATAGAGATCAAAGGCATCGACACCGGAGATTACATCACCGGATTTTTTTTCATTAGTAAGATAATTGAATTTTTCAATTCCCCGATCAACAGTTCGGATGAATGCATTTTCCTCTGCATCAAGAACCTGATGAAGATGCTGAAGTCTTGAAGTAATTTCAGGAAATACCTCACGATAAATCAATGCAGTTTTTTCAGCCATATCATAAAGCAGGGGTTCATTTATTCCAAGGTTCTGTCTTGAATACCTTAAAGCTCTTCTAACCAGACGTCTCAATACATAGCCTCGTCCAGTGTTGCCAGGCATTACACCATCGGAAATAGCTATTGCAAGTGCGCGGGAATGATCTGCAATCACTCGAAAAGCTATGTCTTTTTCTTTATCATATCCATATTTAATGCCACACTTTTCAGTCAGAACATCAAAAAGTGGAGCAAATAAATCAGTATCATAGTTAGAAAGTTTACCATTTATTACGGAGACAAGTCTTTCAAAACCCATTCCTGTATCAACATGTCTCCGGGGAAGAGTTTCAAGTTTCCCACCATTAATTCGGTTGTATTGAATAAATACAAGATTCCATATTTCGATAAATCTTGCACAATCACCATTCACGCCACAAACATGTCCTTCAATTCCTTTTCTGTCACAACTTTCAGGACCTCTATCCACATGAATTTCTGTGCATGGACCACAGGGACCTGTATCTCCCATTTCCCAGAAATTGTCCTTCGAACCGAAAAAGAGAATGTGATCATTTTTAACACTGGTATTCTCTCTCCAGAGTTCAGCTGTTTCATCGTCCGGACCGACATCAAATCTTGAATCACCTTCAAATACGGTTACATAAAGCTTGCTTTCATCCAGTTTGAGTACTTTGGTAAGAAATTCCCATGCCCAGCTCACTGCTTCTTTTTTAAAGTAGTCACCAAAAGACCAGTTACCGAGCATTTCAAAAAAAGTATGGTGATATGTATCATGGCCCACTTCTTCGAGATCATTGTGTTTGCCACTAACACGTATACATTTCTGAGTATCACAAGCCCGGGAATAATTCCTTGACCCGGTTCCGAGAAAAACATCCTTGAACTGATTCATTCCCGCATTGGTAAATAATATTGTGGGATCATCACCCGGTACACAGGGAGCACTTTCAACAATTGTATGCCCCTTATTTTTAAAAAATTCCAAAAATGCATTTCTAATTTCAGTTGATGTCATGAAAACTCCTAAATGGAAGATCAGACGTTAAATCTGATATTAAGGATATCCCCATCCTTAACTATGTAATCCTTGCCTTCAAGTCTGTGCTTTCCAAGCTTCTTCAGTTCACTTTCAACACCGTTTACGGCAATAATATCATCGTAATGGAACACTTCTGCACGAATAAAACCTTTTTCCAGATCACTGTGAATTGCTCCGGCAGCCTTTCTCGCATTGGTATTTCGCGCAATTGGCCATGATCTGACTTCATCAGGTCCAACAGTAAAAAATGAAATAAGATCACTCAATTCGTATGCTGCCCTTATAAATCTACCTGAAACCGGCTCCGTTAGTCCCATATCATCCAGGAACATCTCCTGATCCTCTGTTTCCATGGATGTAATTTCCTCCTCAACACCTGCACTCAGCACAAATGGCATTACGCCATGTTTAGCTGCTATCTCAAGAATATCACCAGCAGTTCCTTCAGCCACTTTATCTTCGTTCACATTTATTGCTGCGAGTGCTCTTTTGGAGGACAGAAAACTGAAACCTCTCATGGCCAATACTTCAGATTCTGATAGTTCCATGGTACGAATACTCAGCCCTTCACTCAGATGGGGAACCATTTTCTCCATGATTTTAATTATCTGAGGATCCTTTTTTCCCACCTTCGACTGTTTTTCAATATATCTTTCGATCTGCTCCAGATCCAGAATAGCCATTTCAGTAAGAAGCATTTCAAGTTCACTTGCTGCATCAACTTCCTCTTCACTATACTTATCGCTGAAGGCTTTTATAACAAGAGCAAGAATATCAACTGATTTAGCCTCACTTATATTACCCAGGCTTTTTCCTTTCTGATCCTTACTTTTTGAAGGGAAATCACTGAATACCAACTCTGCAAATACAGTTTTCTTTGGAGAATATAATTCCGTAAGTCTGTCGATTCTGGAGTCTGGAACTTTTACTGTCCCTATGTGAACCTTTTCCTTGTCACCGCCAAATCCTGTGACCACATTCTGTCCAGTGAGAGCATTAAAAAGTGTCGAAGCCCCTGCTCCTTCATAGCCGTATAATCCGATTTTCATTTTATTTCCTGTTTTCCTGCGGATTGGCAGGTATGGTAAAAGACATTAAAACTTGAAATTAGTACCGATCATAAATGGCGTGGGGACATTCAGCCCCGGACCAATAAGAGCTTTCCCCTCTTCAGGAAGATTCAGCGGTGCTGGAACAGCAAAAACAGGATCAACGGCAGCCTCTGTCAGGTAAAGTTTTGCAAGTTTTTTGTTATACTGCCATGACATAATAGGAGCATAGATCATATCTACCACCCAGAAAAATGCGTAAATACCAATACCCATATAGAGTGTATTAATATTATCGTTTCGCTCTGCTCTGGGAAGGTTGAAATAGTTAAAAATGAAATAAGTCCCCACAGCCTGACCAACCGTAAACCCCAGCGCTTCCCAGTATCTTTCTGCATACATGGAGCCTAAGGATGCTGGAATAGCGGCGAAATAAATCTTACTGTAATCCAGTTTGTCCTCAGAACCCTGATCCTCGAAATATTTATTTGCCATTGTTGCAGCCAGACCCCATGCTCCCGGGACGAATGCAAGGAACCACGCATGCATGGGCTTCTTAACATTCTCCAGATATATGTTGGTTCGGCCTTCCGCCATGAAGTTAGCCGGAGCCATATCCCAGGCGTTGACTGTATCTGCAACAGTCGGCAACATGCCCGGATCCAGAGTTTTATCCTGAGCTGTTGCACTATTTATGTTCACAAACGATATAACTATCACCAGTAGAAAAAATGGTAACCTCATATTACCTCCTGAAGTCAGTCTGGAGAGAATACGACACCAAATCCCAAAAGTCCAGAAAGTTTCACTGTTTCAAATAGGATACGTCCATTAATTATTCAGTTTGCAATTAGATCCCGAAGATCAAGTATCATCCCTGTCTGAAATTCATCATCCCTTAAAAGCGTGAGGATTTGAGTTGAAACATCATCGGGATGTCTCAACATATTGTTATGATGCAGTTTTATAAATTTTTCTTTCTCTGGAAAGACTGCACTGTCCGATGACCTTATCTGTTGTTGCATATGAGTCTCGACGATCCCGGGAGCAACCGCTGTAATCACAGTTTTTCCATCATCATTTTCCATGGCCGCAACTCTTGTGAACATGTCAAGCGCACTCTTTGTTGAGCAGTAAGCATTCCAACCTGAATATGGATGCCTTGCCGCGCCTGAGGTAATATTAATAACAGTTCTTTCTTTAAAAATCTCAGTTCTGGTCTTTTTTAAAAAAGCTGCTGTTAGTGCAACCGGAGAATGATAATTTACATTAAAAGTGGTCTGTAATTCATTTACAGCAGTATCTGTAACTCTGGTAAGCGGAGTAAGAACTCCAGCGCAGTTTATAAGCACTGCCTTCTCAATGGCAGGGGAAATAAAAGAAAATATCCGTTCCATTACTTCTTCAGCATTTTCCGGAAAGCGAAGATCCATGATTTCATACTGAACGCCAAGTATAGCACTAAATTCAGTTCCTCTAACAATACCCACAGGATTTGAAAATGGAATCATTTCTGATAAATTCTTTAATATGGAGTGGCCTATTCCTCTTGAAGCACCAGTGACAATTACAAGAAAGTTGTCTTCGTTTTTCACGCTAGTATCCCTTTGAAAACCAAATCAATAATACTGGTTCTTCTCTCTTCAATAAATTTCTGCTCATCAGCAACTTTTTTTCCAATAATAATTTCACTTATTGGGACAGCAATAACATGGATAAGAGTCATTCCAATAATGTTGATAAGGGCATGGGAATAATCAAAACTTCGAAAAATACCGTCTTTTACTCCTTCATCAAAAATTTCATAAATCAATTCCGGACCTCTCAAACCCCTCCTGTCAAGAGCAGTGATAACAGCCTCTCTGACCCTGTCGGGCTCATGACCCAGTGCAAAATTAAACAACTTTGCATACTCAATTCTGGAACTGAAAGTATCCAGTTGAATTGAAATGAACGCCTTTATTTTTTCCAGCGGTGTATAACTGCTGTTTTCAAATGCATGAATTTCGCGGGTGTACATTTCGCCAAATATCCCCTGTACTATCCAGACCAGTGTTTCCATGAACAGATTATCCTTGGAATTGAAATAATAGTAAAGCATTGCCTTATTGAGTTTGCAGCGTTTGGCGATCTCTTCCATTCTGGCTCCATAGAGCCCTCTTTCACCGAAAACTTCAATGGCACTTAAAATAATTTTTTCTCTGTTATCCATATAAAATCCTGTTCTGTAAAAACCCATTTAACGTTTCGGTTAACAATAAAAAAGGAATCTTTTATGTCAAGACAGATAAATTAAAATTATTTACCATCCAGCTTTCTGATAATTTTCCCCAATTGAATCTGAATTGATTTTAAGTCACTCACTGAGTCCCCTGGATTCAATACATTACTTTCCCGGGAAACCTGTGGCGCTCCAAGAAAAATTTTCCAGTTAATCTTAAGATTTTCAAGCCAGGTTTTTGAAGGAGTAAAGCCACGTGAACACTGGAGCAAATCACCGTTAAAACGTTTAAGAAAGTCATTTGCCTGCCAGGGTGCCATGGGAAAAAGTGAGCACAGAATAAAAATACTGGTCCAGTGTGCCCATTTCTCTCTTTCTACTGATTTTTCAATGGATAAAGTAATCCTGCCCCCAGGTGCAATCGATTTAAGAACTTCGACAATACGAACAGATAGTTCCCTGTCATGTCCTCCTGGAACAGTAATCCATCCCACATTAAATTTTGAATCCCATTCTGAATCGGATTTTCCTTCAATTAATCCACTGTATAGTTTTTTATTATTGGTGATAAATATCAGATTTGGATTACCCGAATTACTATTTTCCTCAGGTTTTATTTCTATTTCAACATTTAAACTTCTTACTATCAGTCCTATTCTGGCAAGGTCAAGGCTGCTTATATTCCTTAGTGTCAGTAAAGTGGAACTTAACAGCCACTCAACTGTACTGGAATCATCATTTCGATTGGACAAAAATCCCAGATCGCTACCACATGCCCTGCATTTCAAAATTCCTTTCCTGCTTATTTTTTTAGGAATACTGTTAATTTCAAGACACTGACTGCATTGAATATCGAGATATCTGGCCTTCATTTCCTGCAGTTTTCTGTCGTAGATGATTCTGGTGCTCTCATCAAGTAGAATATCTCGGGCTTCATTCAACAGAACAAGTCTCATACGGGCATATTTTTTCAACTCTTCTCCAAGATGTTCAACTTTATCCGGATGATATTCTGAAACGTTTGTCCTGAAAGCAGATTTAATTTCTTCATTCGAAGCGCTGTGTGAAATGCCTAATATCTTGTAATAATCAACAGTTTTCATGACGTTCCTAATAATTTGCAGGGATACCTATGCAGTCACATTATTCCCTTTGACACAAAAATTCAACCAAAGGACTGATAAACTCATCGACCAACAATGCTCAAATTATAATACTCTGGAAATCTTTTTACATTTTTTATAACTGAAAATTTATCCTGATTCCGGTATACTGTTTTTCGGTAATTGTATTTCAATACAATAAGGATTTTTTCTCTGGAGTCATCAATGAAAAGCCTATTACTTACAGTATTTTTACCTGTGTTTTTATTTTCCTGCAGCTTTGATTCATCAGGTCCGGGTAACATTTCGACAACAAACAATACCAGTCCCGTCTGCGGAAATGGAGTAAGAGAAGATGGTGAAGCTTGTGATAAAACAGTGGAATCCAGTTGTGTTCAGTTGGGATTTTCAGGTGGCACCCTAACATGCACTGATACATGTACGTTTGATATATCCGGTTGCACCCAATATTGTGGTGAATGTGAAATTGGAAGTGCCATATGTACCGATAATAAAATATTCCAATGTGTAAACGACGGAAATGACTGTGGTTTGCTTCAACTTTCAGATAACTGTTCTGACACTTCCAGCTGGTGTCAGGAAAATTCATCGGGTGCCTACTGTTCTGCCAACTGCATGGATCAGTGCACAGATGGCGAAAGCAAATGCTCAGGGGATCTAAGCAGCATCCTTTTGTGTAAAAGTGTAGCCACTGGAAATGATAATTTTTGTTTATTATGGATGACAGAGGAAGAATGCACTTCAAATTTCACATGTTCTCCAGTAAGCATGCAGTGTGAAGCTTTTTGCGCAAACGACTGTGCAACCGGTGAATCCTCATGCAGTGACGATCTGACCGCCCGTCTTATTTGTGTGGAAGAACCTGCTGGTTGCTTTAACTTCGTGGAGAGTGCTTGTCCAACAGGCACACAATGCGCTGAAAATAATTCCTCTTCTGTATGTGACTGCAATATTTGCGAAGAGGGGGAAACATCGTGTACTGAAAATTCAGCTTTTGTGATGTCGTGTATTGAAAATGAACAGGGCTGTTTTGTATGGGAACAAACCGAGCAGTGTTCATATATCGAAATGCAGGCATGTATCGTTTCCGGAGAAGTGGCTGAATGTGGATTCAGTGGCAATGACTGTTCACAGGTGCATCATCTTACATCCCTTCCATTTTCCACAATCATTGAAGATTTCTCCGATTCATACACTAACGAAATGTCATTTGATAACAGTACTTGCGGCCCAACATTCGGTGGAGCCCCTGAGGTAATTCTTTCAATAAATCTTCACCGCGGTGATACCATCAGAATAGAGAGAACATCAGGGATAGACGTAGCAATCAGAGTTCAGTCTGATTGTGATAACACCCAGCGATGTCTGGCCTACAAGTATGGCAACTCACTTGATTTTACTGCGTTTGAGGAAGGCACCTATTTTATTTCGGTGGAAAAAACCGGACCAGGAAATGGTTCTGAGTTGAGCCTTTCCATATCGGGACTGGCCAATGTCTGCGACGTTGTTGAAACCGAAATAAATGACACAGTAACCACAGCGGATATCCTTATGTCTGTTCCATCCTACTTCTGTAATTCCATAACTCCCGCAGATGATACAGACTGTATAAAAATTCCTGTGGAAGCAAACCAGTCGATTGTTGCCACCAGATATGATATCCTTGGAGACTCCAATTGCCCTGAAGAAGTGGAACTTCAGTTATTCGAGCCGGGAAATAACCTCATTTATTATAAAAATGGAGGAAACTTAGTTGAATGCCCTGAAATACGTCCTGAATTCAGTTCAGAACTCCTGTATACTTCTCCTGGAGACTACCACTTATGCATTACTTCAGGTTCAGGGGAAAATGATGTGCCTTCAGGGTCTGTGCATATTGAGGTGGTTGATTTTTTAACTGTTTTTGATGAAGAGATGAATACAAACACATGTATTGATGGCGACTGGTCTCAACAGCTGTTTCCATATGAGGGACGGGATAATATTCCTCCATGGAGCTGTGATGTAGCCAATGGCTGTGTTACGGTTTCCAGCCTCCCGCAGGAACTTGGTTCCCGGGTCCTGACCACCCCGGAAATGGATCTTTCCTCTGCCTCCGGGGTAATTATTGTTTTTGATATTAGAATTTCAATTTATGCACAACTTCAGTCTTTTCCAATTCTTGGACAGGTAATCGGAACCAATGATTCATATGCAACCCAAAGTATAATACTGGAGCAAATTGAAAACAGCATTACCTCATGGACTCAGGTTATGGTGGACGCCAGTGAATTTGCAGGAAACCCCGGCGTTAAATTCGGTTTCAAATACACAAATGAGAATATTGCAGTGGGTGGGAAAATGGACGTTAGAAATATTAAAATTATAACTTATTGATCCTGTTCAATTTAACACTGAACCAGACAAGCATACCAATTAAAACCAATGCAAGAAATCCACTGAATCCCAATGCCAGCCAAGCCAAAAATCTGGCAAATGGATCCTTCTTAGCCGGAATATACTCCGGAGGGACAACATTACCTGAGATAATAGATTTTTTTGTATCAGGTGAATCAGGGACAGATGTTTTTAACTTTGTGACGGCCATGGATGATTCATTCATTACCGGGGACACAACATTGGTTACTGTTTTTCCAGGAACAGAAATTGTTTTATTTCCCCCCAGATTACACTGAACTTTTTTTACTTTACCACCCTTGAGAAGGTGAAATAAAAGAGTTCTTGAGGTTTTAAAATCCTCAGGACACAGAAAGATATCAACCTTATAAAGATTCACCAGATTAGAAAAACGTTTAACGGCTCCAGTTGAATCTCTTCTCCTGACAAAATAACCATTGAGTCCGGGGTTATCATTTCTTCTGAATTCAAAACGTCTTCCCCCTTGAGGCAACTCAAGTCTCAGTCTTCGGGGAATTCCACAGTTTGGCTGTGAGGTTAAAGGAGCATTTTCACCCAGCCTGCAATTCATTCCAGAACTGTGTAATAAAATAAAAACTGAAAAAAATTGAATTATCATAATATATTCCGACTCTCCAGCAGGTATAAACCTCAGAGTATACTAGTAATACCAGTGTGAAAAGGGTTTTCAATATAAATCTAACTGAATTACTTCTAGTGGAATTGTCAATTAAGTTTATCACTGAAGATATTCCTATAAAATTTCCTCTGCTTATCCTGCGATTTTTCTTTTAAGCTGCTTGATTAACACTAATTCAGGTGTAAAATCCTAATCAAACTTGATTTTAAGCATCTAAACTATATATCATTTAAGAAAGCTATTGATATGAAAAAGTATTTTGTTGTACTTCTGATATTTTTGATTTCTGGCTGTGAATCTACAGATTCTCCTTGTCCTCAAAAATGTGAATACGGCTACATCTGCAATACCGAAAGTCACCAGTGTGTAGCAGATTGCAGGTTACTTGAATGTCCATATGGCTGTGATGCTTACAGCGGACTTTGTAATTCACCTGCCGAAGAAACCGACTGTGCTGACAATATTGATAACGATAATGATGGATATACTGATTGTGACGATACTGACTGTGACGGAATCAATGACTGTATTGCTCCTGTTGAAACGGGACCGGTTCTCTGCACCAATATGATTGATGATGATGGGGACTCTCTAATTGACTGCCTTGATCCGGATTGTTTTGAAATTGATGTGTGTATTCAGGAAGAAACATGGATTGGTTCAGAATGCAGTGACGCTTCCGGGTGCAGTTATGAGGATTCAATCTGTCTGGATGATGAAATTTTTTCCGGTATGTGTTCACTGGAATGTACACAGTATTGTCCAGACACTGACAAGGAGGGTTTTCCAATAACGTTTTGTGTTGAATATCCATTGGACAGTAATTCAGGAAAATGTGTCACCCGCTGTGATTATAGTCTTTTTCCTGAACTGGGTTGTGGTGATGGTTATGAATGCGTTTTACAGTCAAGATTTAACGATCCTTCCGTTTCAGTTTCAGTTTGCCTTCCACTGGGTATGATCGATGAAGAAGGTGAGTGCCTTGAAACTGATGTTCCAATGCCAAACTCTGGAATTACTTCACCCGCTGGTATTGACGGATGTCCATCAGGTATGGCACCAATTGCAGACGGCACAGCCTGCATGGACAGATGGGAGGCTCATCTTGTTGAAATTACAGAAACTGGAGAAGTTCCGTTTTCTCCCTATTTTAATCCTGGTACCGGGGTCATGAAAGCAGTCAGCGCTCCTGGCGCTGTACCCCAGGGATACATAAATCAGATTCAGGCAGGTTCAGCATGTGAAAATGCCGGGAAGAGATTATGCACAGATTCTGAATGGCTCAATGGCTGCAGAGGGTCCGCAAACTCCATTTATCCCTATGGGAATACAAGGATGGATGGAATTTGTAATGATGCAAGATCCCTCCACCCGGTTGTGGAACTTTTTGGCACTTCCGACTCCTGGATATGGTCAGAGCTTGATCATCCATGTATAAATCAACAACATGATACCGTTGATAAAACTGGAGCAAATATTCAGTGTATATCAACTTCAGGCCACTATGACACAATGGGTAATCTTCATGAATGGACAGCTGATCCCAATGGGACTTTCCGTGGTGGATATTATGTTGATACTGTAATCAATGGCGAAGGATGCCTTTATGCAACAACTGCCCACAATGTTTACCATTTTGATTATTCCACAGGCTTCAGATGCTGCGCTGACAGATAAAGGGCTCTCATTGGTTTGAAAGTCTTTTTATAAGACATCCCAGCTCTTCGCTGGACTGACGAACGAGATCAATGGAATTTTTCATTTCATTACAGCTCACTGTGCCATTTTCCATCATTTTTGAAATGCTGTTTATTTCATCACTTATCTGATTACTGGATTCAGAAATCTGACTGACAGTTCCTGATATTTCCCCTACACCCAGAGCTGTATCCCTGGTGGATGTTGAAACAATTTTTGAACTTTCAGAAATTTCAGATAACCTGAAACTCACTTCACTGCCGGCTTCTGCAGCAACACCCAGATTATGCGTTATTTCATTTATTGTTACAGTCTGCTCCTCTACCGCAGCCCCGACAGCCAGTGACTGATTACTTACTTCAGAAATAATTATTTCAGTGTTCTGCATAAGCTCCCTCACATCTCTGATGGATTCAGTAATCCGGTTTATCTGCATATTGATTTCAACACTTGCATCTGAAGTCTGTCTGGCGAGTTCCTTTATCTCAGAGGCCACAACTGCAAACCCCTTTCCAGCATCACCCGCTCCTGCGGCTTCAATTCTGGCATTTAATGCCAGTAGATTCGTCTGAGATGCAATACTACCTACAATCTTATTAATTTTTGAAGTCTCATCAGCTAAAAGAACTAATTTCTCCATTTCATCTCTTGCGTTATTTGCATGCATCTTACCTTCAGTAGATCTTTCTGCAACGTGGCTGAAACTTGAACTTATTTCACTGAGAGTTGATGACATCTCTTCCACTGCACTGGAAATTCCAAGTATGCGGGACGATATTTCATTATCACTCTCATTAAGAGCAGTCAGACTTCCATCAATATCCTGTGTATTTCGCGACATCTCTCCTGTTGTATAAGTCATTTCTTCAACGGCTGCGGCAATTGTTCGGAAAGATGAGTTTAGTAGTGCCATATTTGTGGAAATTTTTTCTGTTCTGCCGACTGTATCACTGAACTGTCCTTCAAATGATTCATATACACTTGTAAAAACATCCACCAGCTTTTCCATTTTCCTCATGTCTGAATCCAGTTCATCAACAATTTCTCCTAAAAAATCAATAAATGAATTGTAGGCAATAGCTAGACGACCCATTTCGTCCTCTGTTTTCACTTCTAGGTGAGTTTTAATGTCAGCTTTTCCCAAAGCAACCCCCTCTAGAATTGAACAGACTTTCTTAATAGGATTCGACACGAGAAAACCGACCAGCACTGCTGTAGCACAACCAAATATTGCCAGGATACAGCCTATAATGAACAAACTACTGAAACCATCGGAATTCTCACGCTCCATAGAGCCAATCATTCTTTTTGTAGCAGCAACCCTACAGATAGCATAAATTTCGCCGGAGCCTTCTGAAACACAAAACATATTTTCAGAATAAAAGTAATTTACATCCCGGGAATCAGATGCCTCCACAGATCTTCTAAACCTGTTTTGTTCAAAAAATGAATTAAGTTTTTCTCCAGACTTTCCATAGTAAAAAACAATTTTATTTTTTTCGGGGCGGACAACATCATTTATATCAGAACTTATTGTAATTCCACGTTTTACAATTCTTCTATCGGAAGATATTGCACATCCTTTTTCGCAATATAGATATTTCAAGGATTCTAAAAGTACCAGCAGTTCATACTTTTCATGTGAATGAAGATTCAGGGAATCCTTTTTTACTTTTTTAATAACACTGGACTTCTGATATTCTGAAAATCCTATAAACATTCCAACCATTGAAATAACACAGGCACTGCCGATAATAATTACCTTATTCCTCACGCTCAGTTTTCCCATAAGGGACATGATGCACCTCGTTTTTACAAATTGGATTTCGCAACTATTGAACCACAATTCAAATATTTCGACAAAATATTTCAATAGTTTAAAAAGACTTTTAAAATTCAGGAATTGGTTATCTGATTAGGAGTATCCGGGATTAATGGAGTCTCAGTCAAGAGAGTGGATTACCATACCACTTCTCAATTTTGGTTCGAACCAAGTGGATTTTGGAGGCATGGTTTTTCCAGCATCAGCAATATCCATAAGTTCTTCCATTGAAGTTGGATAAAGTGCGAATGCCACTTTATTTCCCTCATTCACTCTTCTTTCAAGTTCTTTCAGTCCCCTTATACCACCAACGAAATCAATTCTTTTATCGGTACGGGGATCCATAATACCCAAAACAGGGGAAAGCAGATTTTCCTGAAGGATACTTACATCAAGACTTTTCACAACATCTGATTCTGGCCATGACCCGGGTTTTGCCACTAAGGAATACCATGTTCCATTAAAAAACATGGTGAAGTTTTTCTTGGCTTTAGGAGCAGCGTCTGCAGTCTCTTCAACAGTGAAAACTTTTTTTACTGCATCCATGAAAGCTTCGTCAGTCAGTCCATTGAGATCCTTCACAACACGATTATAATCAAGAATTTTCAGTTGATTATGCGGAAAAATACAGGACATAAAATAGTTATATTCCTCATGTCCACTGTGGCAGGGATTTGATTTCTTTCTGACTGATGCGACTCTTGCCCCTGAGGCACTTCTGTGATGTCCATCAGCTACATAAAGATAAGACACAGATTTAAATGCATCTGATATCTTTCTTACAGATTCTTCATCGTCAACAACCCAAAGGGTATGAGATATGCCGTCTTCACTGGTGAAATCATAATCAGGTGTGGCACTTGCTGCATTTAAAAGCAGGGCATCAACTTCAGGCTCACTTTTATATGCCAAAAATACCATTCCTGTATTTGCATTTAAACTCCGGACGTGCCTTACTCTGTCCTCTTCCTTGTCTGCTCTGGTAAACTCATGTTTCTTTATGATGTCATTATCATATTCCACAGCACTTGTTCCTGCCACAAGACCAGTCTGAACATGATCTCCCATTTTCTGACGGTAGATATAAAAGCAGGGCTTTGAATCCCTTATGAGAATACTGTCTTCAACAAGATGTCTCAGATTGTCAGCACCAGCCTGATAAACGCGTTCATCATAGGAATCAACTGATTCATCCAGAGTTATCTCAGGTTTTATAACCCTTAGAAAACTATAAGGATTTCCCTCAGCCATTTTTTTAGCTTCGGCGCTGTTCATTACATCATAAGGGAGAGAAGGAACCTTTTCTGAATAATCTTTTCCCGGTCTGAGACCTCTGAATGGGTGTACAGTTGCCAATTTAATTCTCCTTTCGTCATCGACTCTAAGTCATATAAAAACAAGTACCTGATAATCGTAGTCATAATAAATCTGTGTCAACACTGATAATGAACTCTCACTGATTCGGGATACTTTATCAAATTGAAATATTAATCAAGAGTTTTACTTCAGGAATTCGTATTTTGTATAAGCATGATTTTCTGAATAATCTTAATTAAGACTAAAGCATTCATCTGAATATCCGAAAACTAATGTGTACAAAAATAAATGAGGCTACACCATGGGTGCAAAATTTAAAATAAGTATTATTCTGGCAGTTGGAACAATTTTAATTATTTCCGGGCTGGAGTATTTTAAAAATCATCAACTTAGTCTTCTGAATAGGTCTATGGACACCATCCAGAAGGAAACTGCAGACCGTATATCCGGAGAGATCCGGAGCACGACACAAAGTGCTTCAGATGAAGCTGCATTCTTTGCATCTATGGAGGTGGTTATATCCACTTATTCACAAGGAAAAGATTTAAAAAGCAAATCAGATCTGTTGCGGAAACGTATTTCCCCCCTGATTTCCACTATGGAGAAAAAGCTCGGTAGAAAAATGAAGATTCATTTCCATCTTTCTCCGGCAAGAAGCCTTTTAAGACAATGGAGTCAAAAATTCGGAGATGATCTCTCTTCATTCAGATTCAGTGTTCTCAAGGCAAATGAAATCAGGCAGACAGTAAAAGGAATAGAAGCCGGAGTTGCAGGTTTCGTCATAAGAGGAATAGTGCCCATCAGGGATAGAAATGGAAAACATCTTGGCACTGTTGAATCCATGAGGAGTATGAATTCGATAATATCGACTCTTTCAGACAACGGAAAAAAATCCAGCGCCTTCCTCATGCATAATTCATTTCTCAAGGTAACAAGAGAACTTACAGGTAAGCTTGGAAATAAAATACATTCCCCTGATTTTGCCAGAGGGGATTTTATACTTGTCTCAAAAACAGGCGATTTCTCACTTCCCGATGTACCACTTAAAAGTCTTTCTGAGGCATATAATGAGGGATTTTCTTCCTGGTCCGTGGGAAAAATTCGATATGGTGTTTTTCCCGTTAAGGATTTCTCCGGAAAAACAGTTGGACTTTTTGTCAGAGGGGAGGATCAAAGTTCAACCATTGCAATGGTTTCAGGTTTGCGGATTCTCCAGATAATTCTTGGCCTTTTCACAGCATTTCTTAGTGTTATAATTTTCTTTTATTACACTTTTATCACTGGAAATACCCTGAGCGTCTTCCAGAAACTCACGGGACAGATTAGAGATGGAAAACTCTCTGTCAGAGGGGATGTGAAAAGTGTTGATAAGGATTTTAGAAAAATAATAGATGCAACCAATAATCTTGTGGACACCCTTGTGGAACCAATTAAATTATCAACTACCTATATGATAAGCATTGCCAATGGGGATATCCCTAAAAAACTTGAGAAAATGCTGCCTGGAGAACTTGGGGAGATCAGCCGAAGTATAAACGAACTGGTTGAAAATCTGAATTCCCTTGAAAATGAAACTTCCACGTTTATATCCAGAATCTCTGAAGGAAAACTCAATTATAGGGCTGATACTGATCTTAAGGGTGAATGGAAAAACCTTGTGGACAATCTCAATAAACTTGTGGATGCCTTTGCTGAGCCAGTACTTTTAAGTGCTTCGTACATTGAAAAAATAAGCAGAGGTCAGGCACCAGACCCCATCAACAATGTTTATTATGGTGATTTCCATAAAATGATAGAAAATATCAATACAAGCATAACGGCAGTGATTATGCCAATTCGCGAAGCAGTAGCTGTTCTGGAAAAATTTTCTCAGGGTGATTTAAGCTCAATGATGAATGGGATATATGAGGGCGAACATAAAAAAATGAAGGAATTTATTAATAAGGCAGGAGATGCATTGAGCGATGCGCTTACTACAGTTCAGCAGGCATCAGTTCAACTCAGCAGTGCCTCAAATCAAATTATGGAAGGCAGTGATATGCTGGCTGATTCAACATCAAATCTCACTGCCAACATTGAAGAAATTGGAGCCGCAGTAGCTGAAATAACCTCCATGGCAGAACGCAATCTTGAAAACACTAAAAAAAGCGGCCTACTTACCAGGGACTCTGAACATCTTTCTAAAAATGTTCAGAAGCTCAGTGAAAATCTTGTTGTAGCTATGGAAAACATAATGAATTCATCAAAACAGTCAACTGCAATAATCAGTGATATTAATGAAATTTCATTTCAGACAAATCTCCTGGCTCTAAATGCAGCTGTTGAAGCAGCAAGAGCAGGTGAAGCCGGACGAGGATTTGCTGTTGTAGCTGAAGAAGTAAGAAATCTTGCACACAGAAGTAAGGAAGCTGCAAAGCGAACAGAACTTCTTATCAAAAACAGTATGTCAGAATCGGAAAATGGATTTTCTCTTACAAATGAAATCAGAGATAAAATGGATGAACTAATTGAATTTAGTATTAAAATTGATGAGATGAGCAGCGCAATAGCCTCATCAAGTAACGAGCAGTCAATGGCACTGAATATGATCAGTAATAATATAGGAACTATAAATGATGCATCACAAACCAGTGCAGCAACTGCAGAAGAGGCATCATCAAGCTCTCAGGAACTTAATGGTCTCGCAAGAGAACTGACTGCACTTGTGGGCAAATTCAAGTTAAAGGCATGACCTCCACGATTCTGCAGGCACTCACTATAGACAATACAATGCATTAGAATTATTATATTTTTACACTCTGCAAATTCTCTGATTGAAAAGAAATTACCCTGTTCTGATGTTGTATAAATTTTTTCATATACTATATTCAAGGTAATTGGGAGGTTAGATATGAGAACGATTTCCGTTTTATTTACAATCACATTAATTTTTTCCGGGTGCACTGATAACAAAACATCCACACCTAAAAAGGATCCGGTTCCCGTAAATACCGGGGATACCGCGGATGATGTCAAGGATATTAAAGTAGAAAAAGGCCCTCCACCGGCATTGCCGGAATGGACTTTAATTCCATCAAAAACAGCATCCTTGGGTGAGGTAAAATCCAAGGTAACAAATCTTTCCCTTGCAATTTCAGATACAAAAAAAATCCGTATTGCTCCACCATATAAAATTTTCCAGACCGGGTCTCTTAAAGAAGTAAATAATATTGTAATCATCCCGGTTCGTGTAGAAAAGGATAATATATGGCTTGAAGGAAACTTGGATATGTTTCAGGTTCAGGTTAAGCTTCCCGCAGGCACCACTTTGCGGGATACACCCAAGGGCGTCCCTGTAGTGTTTTTTGCTGATGTTGCAGATATTATAGTAAAAAGCGTTAAAGATGGATGGGTTCAGGTTTCCTATGAGATGAACAGTAAGTGTTCACCCAGCCACCTCAAGGGCTGGTTAAAAAAAGAAGATCTGATGAAAGAATCCAAGGGTAAAGTGGCATTCCCATGGAATTTCTCTAAAAACCTTCCAGATGGCACTCTCCCGCACACCACACCACTTTTTGATATTTATTCCCGATCCCGTGGCGGTGAAAGTATTGTGTTACTTCCACTTTGCAAATCCACTGCCCAGATTATTAAAGTGGCAAAAAAAATATACGGTAACAAAGGAAGAACAAAAGTTTTCTTTAAACCGTCTGCTGATTCCACTGTTGCAGTTATGGGTTGGATCGAAAAATCAGCCGCAAAAAGCTCTATAAAAGGCGATTGCACCTGCAAGACAGATATGCCCAAAGAAAACAGGGTTGGCAAAGCTGAACTTGATATGGAATACAAAACAAGAACTGTGCTTCCTGTGTATTCAACCCCGGATGTAAAAACCAAACCAATTGGAATGCTGAATCCATCACCAATCAGAAAATACATGAAATACTATAAAAACGAAAAATTCGCCATAATTGAGATTGATGAGGGCACCAAACTTTTCGTACCATTCCATGATAATTACTTCTATCCATAGATACTACCCCGGTTTGCAAATGAAAATTTTCCCTTTTACAATTAGAGAAGTTGACTGGAAAGAAAACAGTCAGTTTCTGATGAACATTAGATTAAAGGTTTTTTGTGAGGAGCAGCATGTTTCATACGACGAGGAATTCGACGGTGAAGATTCTGTATGCCGGCACTACCTTGCAAAAGATATAGCATCAAATCCCCTTGGATGCTGTCGGCTTCATCCATCGGGAAAACTCGAAAGAATGGCTGTTCTGAAAGACAGGAGAGGAACAAACATAGGTTCTGAACTTCTGAAGGCTGCAATGAATGATGCATACAAAGCAGGCATGAACAAAGTAACTATTCACGCACAAACTGCGGCAATTTCTTTCTATGAAAAATTTGGTTTCTTAAAAAGTTCTGAAGAATTCTTGGAAGCCCGTATTCCCCATATCAAAATGGAAATTATTTTACACTGAATCTTCCAAGGGAGGTTCTGGAAGAAATTTCTGACTGGTACATTGGTGAAATGTGGGCGCCACGAACTGTGTACGAACCGGTTGTGGTGGCCTGAGCGATGTATGAAAATTCATAGAAACCACTCGACAATGAGTTAATAAAAAATACAACCCTGTCATCCCTAAACTCACGGTAATTAACATAATTTGAAGAGTATTTCACTCTATCAAGATCCGATGAAATAAGGTTAGCAACACCAGATAAAGACTCACCCTCCCATCCTGGAGCACTCATATTTGTTTTAACAGCTTCAATACCGGAAAACAGAGGGTCTTCAAGAGCAAGGTATTTGTACTTCATTCCTTTAGGAATGCTGACATACAATCTAACCCTCAATCTCTCTCCAGCCTTTATAAAGTTTACTTTCTGCCCTGAGTCATTTTCAATAATTTTCCATAGATAGATGCCTTTATTCAATTCTGATTTTTGGGATTTTAAAAGCTTTTTGGCATATCTTGTTCTGAGAGTATAAATCAGTGACCCTTTTTTCCCTGGGTTAATAATATTGATTTTATGAGCTTTCCCATCCATTAAGTCATTTTTCAGATTAAAACTGTAAATTCGTTTGCTTCCCCATTTTCGTTTACTTATTGGCAAAGTACGTCCATCAATCTGAACAACACTTTTTTCAAGAGCCCGTGGATCCGGAGCAAGAAGTTTGAGATACATATTCAATGCCATAAGTGCATGAGCCGCCCCTTGGGTTGATAAATACCCTGGATCCTTCAGAGAGAGAATAAGATTTTTTACCAGACCGGCAATTTTCTTTTCATTTCCATTTGCCTCTATAAGTGCCTGAACAGCAAGAGCCATTATCTGAATATCACTGGAATAAATGAGTTCATGTTCGGAGCGTTCTTTTTTAATTTTCCCATCTTCTGAAATCTCAGATTCAATTACATTGAGAAGATTAATGCTTTCCTTATAAAGATCTTTATTTTTTAAAATGATTCTAAGCAAATATAACTTTGAATAAAAACTTAAACTTGAGCTTTCCTTGAACAATTTTTCAATTCCAGAGTATGCAATACCGGCAAGAGAGAGAGCATAGGCTGCAAAAATCTTCTCTTCCACATTTGTTGCTTTTCCAACCGCATTTTGAAGATAAGTGATAACACCATTTTTTATACCCTTAGGAAGGGTTATTCCCCTGCTCTCCCCTTCAAGAAGAGCGTGCAGAGCCCATGAACTGCCAAAAAGATGCGGTGATTTATCTCCCGGCCAGTATCCGAGACCGCCTGATGATGTTCTCATGGTGGATAACCGGTCTATTCCTTTTGATGCCATCTCAGTCAATTGAGATTTGGTGAATTTATTATTTCCCAAAGCATCAATGAGATCCGTCATTAGGAGAAGAGGAAGTGTAGAAGAAGTAGTCTGCTCAACACATCCGTATGGATATTTCACCAGATAGTCAAAAGCAGTACTCATCCCACTGAGGGGGCTATCTGAAACCTCCAGTTCGAGACTGCTGCCACTGGATACTGTTCCCTCAGGGTATCGGACCGCTACTTCAGTGTTACTTTTTAAAGTCCCATACTGTACAGATCTATACCAGTCTATTGCAGGCATGACTTTTATTTTGTATCTGACATTATCCCGTTCTCTCACAGTATCGCCCAAAGCAACACTCCTGAATTCCACCATAAAATCGCCGGGATTATCTGATATCACATCAAACTTCACCGGAACAGATTGTCCCTTTTTTAGAAGAACTGTCTTTTCAGGTTTGGATATTTTTACTCCATCTGAATGGGCACTTACTGTAATTCTCAAATCCTCCTTTGTATCATTTCTGGCAATCACTCCAAACCTGGACTTATCTCCCTGAGTCAGAAATCTTGGCATGGCCTCCCTGATATAGAAAGGTTTTCTTACTATCAGTTTCTTTGAATATTTTCCGGAAAGCATGCCTTTATCCACTGCAAAGGCCATTATCCGCCAGGTTGTCATGTTATCAGGGAGTCTGAAACTGAATTTTGCTGCCCCATCTGCCGACGTAACAATATCAGTTTTCCAGAATGCAAGATTTTTAAAATTCTTTCTCATCGAAGAATTGGCACTTGCCCCTTCGTCAAAATCTCCGCCGCCACCGCCCTGTGTCATTTTCATTCGATACAAAAGGCTTATTCTTCCAGACAGATATTTTCTGGAATCAGTCATAAATGACGGATTTGTTTTCTCTCTGAAAAGTGAGGTTTCATCGGGCAGCTTATACCCGGTTAAAGAAAGGACACTCTCATCCACTGCGAAAACAAGTACTTCGCCTCTGACTCCTTCTCCTTTTTTATTTCTGAGAGAAATCTCTGCGTCCAGATTTGACCCGGGGGTATAATCCCGTTCTTTCCATTTGAGATCAACAATCAGTTTATCATCGGGAGTAATATTTATTTTGACCCATCCGGACTTAAAATTACTCTGAAGAGGATCGTTTCCAGCACCATCTAGACGTCTGCCTTTTCGTCCCCTTGAAAGATGAACACCAACGTAAGCATTAGGAATCATGGCATTGGTCAGTGGAACATTCAGTTTTACCATTCCCTTTTTTACTTCATGCACCTTCCAGTAGTGAAGACCTTCAGATTCAACTGTAACAAGAGCGGTAGCTGTGTCCCAGGGATTTTCAAAAAGGATTTCAGGTTTCTCTGAAGTGCTCCAGTTTTGCCTGGATGTTCTAATATCCATTATGGAATAAGATGGATCAAGCTTTTGAGTACCTGAGTCTCCCCAGACATAAAAACTTGTACTGGATACGGCAATATTACCTTTTGAGTCAGTGTATTTTGCTTTTACCGAATAACTTCCTGATTTAACATTTTTCAAAGCGCAACTGTGCTCATGTCTGAGACTCCTGACTCTGCACTTTTTCTCAATAGTTTTCCATGTGAGGTTTGCAAACCTCTTGCCGGACTTGGTTTTTTCCCAGTTCCAGACAGGTACTGTGTGCATCACGGACAGACTGACCCTGCCCTTTGCAGAAACAACCTTTTCCATCAGGAGATACTGTCACTGAGTTTACCCTGACTGTGCTGCCTGAAGAATAACCCCATTTGTCAACTTTGACGCCTATATAGTTTTCAGATGGATGAACTATGATTTTCTTACTGGAAACAATTGACTGGTTGTCAATATCTTTCACTTCCCCGTTTACAGTGAATAATATCGGTTTAATACCATCGGATTTTCGGATTTCAGTTTTAAAGGACGTGGAGCCGTTTGCATCAAGTTGAACTTTCTGATACACCCCGGGAATGTAATGAAGGCAACTTGCACTTGTCCCACTTGAATAAAAACTGTAATCGTCAAAACCTGGTGGTGTATAAATGGTATATGAACAATTACTGAAATATCTTGCTGTTCGCTCTTTCATCGGCGGACCGCTAAAATATCTTCCTGCTATGGTTCCTGTAATTTCACTCCCAGCGACAACGTTCTCCTTTGGAAGGGAAATATTCACTTCAAATCTGGGTTTTCTGAATTCCTCAATTTTAAACCATGTGGAAGCAATTGGTTTGCCAGATTTTACCGTAATCTGGTGATTTCCAAGTTTGACATCCAGTGGAATTCTGGTTTTCACACTGAATGAACCAAACTCTGTTGTTTTAACCCTGGCAGAATAAATTTCCGAAGAGTCAGGAGCGGTAATCACAACTTTCAAATCCTCTCCTGAAACAGCCTTAAGTGAACCACTGATACTTTTCCTGATAATACCTTTAAAATTAAGAAATTCACCAGGTCTGAAAATACCTCGTTCGAGGATGAGTGTGCCACTCAATTCATCTTTAAGATCATCAACATTTGAACTGAAGGAAGGGTTTTTATCCAGGAGATGCTCCACCCTTCGGTGCAGGTGGAATGAAAGAGAAGTACCATCCTCAACAGTTACCAGTAATTCCTTATATTTGCGAAGATTCTGGTTTTTCTTTACAACAGTACCGTACTGAGAAGTTTTTTCACTCAGTAAAAGTCTGCCATTTCCTGAGTGGATATCAATCACATTTACTTTCACCCCGGAAATGTTCTTCCCTGTCTGAAGACTTCTTACCATTATAAGGGTATCATTACCTGTAACTTTTGTTGTAATTCCCTTATCAGTTGTTTGAACCAGCAGAAGATTTCCTGCTTTGAAATTTCTGTCAGAATCTGCATCCGAGACACTCACCAGATAAACTTTTCCAAATTTGATACCCCTGATACCCTGAAAATCATAGATATATGTCTGTACTTTATTAGGTATGGACTGCAGTTTATATACTTTTTCTCCCTGAGGCTTGCTTAAAACGGGAAATTTATCTGTAAATTTCCGGATAAATGCAACAACTTTGGGAAGTTGCTCAGATGAAAGTTCAAGCCAACTGAATCTGATTTTCTTTATGTTTCTCGAAGCAATTCTTATTCCCGCCCTGGATTTTTTGTCAACAGTAACCACACGTGGGGAATAAATCATTCCAGGTTTCTCTTTTAGCACAATATTAAGTCTGAATTTCTTTCCGAAATAATATCCCCATGTATCCTGAAGTTTCCTATCAACTGTAATTGAATAATCAATCCCTGGCTTAAAATTTGAAGTTTTTATATAAATAGTATTTCCACGAACTCTTGTTGTCACATTTATTTTTGGTGTTATTTTTATAAGTTCAGACAGCTTCGAACCATATAAGTCCTTAAGTTCGTTATTAAAAGCTATTTTTACACCATCAATAATTCCATTCAGTTTATACCCTTGAACAGATTTCTCTACTGTGCATGAATCAGAATTGGAACATGCAGCCTTTACAACGGACAACTCTCTCGGGACTTCATAAACAGAATTCCATTTTTCAGAATATTTTTTATCGGTTTGTTTCTGCTGAAGAACATCCTTTATGAAGTCAATACTGACAACTGCATTTGGAGGAAGGGGATCTTTCGTGGTAATCCTGAAATACTTACCCCGGAGAGAAGGCATCTCTGCCTTTTCCTTTAGAATCAAGGGAACCACTGATATATCCTTTCCTGCAATGGAAACCTTCATTTTCAGTACTTTTTTCACTTTTTCAATGGAAACAGTCTGATCAAATGCGACACATTTACCATTTTTAGGCCAGGGCATATGGCGAAATCCGTCTGGTTTACTGTTGTAGTAATAATTCCCTTCACATTCGGTAAATGCAACTACCTGGGGTTTCTCAGGATTAATTTTCCAACCAAGAACCTTGGTACCGATGGAACATTGCTCGTCTATTTTAAGCGTGTCCCTAAAAAATAATTTAAGTGTGTCCCCACTTGTTCCTGTTACAGTATCTGAAATGTATACTTTAGACTGAATATTTTTGAATTTCTCATGCGGTACAAACCGTAGTTCATTACTTCTTGTCCACTTGAATTCCCCTTTTATCTCAGGGTCAAATTTAATCTTCAACTTTTTATTATATTTTCCAATTTCAGAAGCACCAACCACCTTATTGTAAAAATTAAAAACAACTCTTGACGGAGTTTTCTGATCCTCACAGTGACCCCTGACTTCAGTGTATAGTGTATTTTCCTCTTTTATAACAGGTTTCAGGAGACTAGAAAGAATTGGTTTAGGTTCATTATCCGATTCTATTTGCGGAGGGAAAACCTCTGAGTTTTCGGAAATTACAATGCCTGGAAGTGAAGTCAGCCTTGGAGGCCTTCGGGTAGTATCCGAGTCATTTCCTTTTCCACACGTACCCAACAGCATAAGAACAGTAATAATGAAAACAAAAAGCATCGCCCTTTTATAATCCACCTGCATGTCTTGTCCTATCCGGATGGCCAAATACCATAAGCCATCATTAAAGAGTGTCTGATATACCAATCTTTTTTCAAAAAACGAAAAATCATCAAATCTAACTTTATATGTTAAATTTTACACAGTACATAAAGGCAAATATATGTGACATTACGCAAAAATCAACACTTCATTCAGAAGTCTTTATCTTTGGAGAAAAAAATGTTTGATAAGACGTCATGGGTATTATATAGATAAGCAATGCAATCTGAGGAAGATCCCATTATCGGGAAACAGATAGGAAGTTTCGTTGTACAAAAAGAACTGGGCACTGGTTCATATGGGAGTGTCTATCTATGCGTGCATCCAACTATTGGCCGAAAGGTGGCAATCAAAATCCTCAATCATGCCTTCAGTCAGGATGAAGCAATTATTCATCGTTTCATTGAAGAAGCAAGGGCTGCTAATAGGATAAATCATCCTAATATTATTGAGATATTTGATTTTGGACAACTTCCTGACAATAGATTTTATTGCACAATGGAATATGTTCAGGGGAAAGAACTCAGTGCGGTTTTAGAGTTAAAAGGACAACTGGATCTGCGTCAGGTTGAAGTGATCCTGACTCAACTCGTTGGTGGCCTCAGTGCTGCCCATGATGAAGGTGTCATTCACAGAGATTTAAAACCTGAAAACATTATGGTTTTTCGTGATAAAACCGGCTTAAGGGCGAAAATTCTTGATTTTGGTGTAGCCAAACTGATGGAATCAAAACAGGCTACAGCAATGAAGACAAAATCAGGAGCAGTAATGGGGACACCTGCCTATATGGCCCCAGAACAGGCCAGAGGACAGGTGGACAAAATTGGTACAGCCTCGGATGTATACAGCCTTGGAGTTATAGTTTACCAGATGTTCTCAGGAACACTTCCTATTTCAGGTAATAACATCCCTGATCTTCTGATGAAACTCGTCAACGATATACCGCAGCCGCTCAGTGCACACCGGGATGATATTCCTGAGGGTATATCGAGAGTTGTGGCTAAAAGCCTGTCGAAAAAACCCGAAGACAGACACCAGTCAGCACTGGAGTTCTTTTATGAATTTCAGGAGGCGGTTGCACAGGATCCCATGTACGCAGTGACTCAACTTGATGAACCTGAAGATATCACAGATGTTCCATGGTATGAGCTCAACATGGGGTATGACTCCAGCTATGGGAACATTCATTCTGGTTCCGGAGAAATAGAAGAGGAACTATACAGTGAGCAGATTCGCCAGGATAGACAGAAATACCTTGAGGAAGGCAAGAAACCTGCACCCGAACTGGCAATTCAGGATATTATAAAAATTTCACTGGAACCCAAAAAAGATCATACGGGCAACTTTCCAGCAGTGAGAATAGACGACCCACATGAAGCCCAGATGGACTACTTCAAAAAAATTGCAGAAAAAAATTCAAAACTGGAACAGGAGAAGTCAGAAAAGTATCTGGAGGAGTCAAAATCTTCCACTTCTGAAAAAATTATTACAGGTATTCTTCTGGTGATTCTGGTTTTTGCAATAGGATTTGGAGTATGGATGCTCTTTTTTCAAAAGGAAGATTTCCCGAAGGTTGGAAATACCGGGGCAGAGAAAAGTTCTCTGGAAAAACTCCAGAAGAAAAAAGACACAGCGATCTCCAAACCCAATGGTATGACCACTGTTCAGGATGCTGGAGTAAAAGATAGCGGAAACAATACTGTAAAGAATCCAACTGAATTAAAACCTAACACAATGGCTGTTGGCTCAATGAACACAGTGGGTAAAGAAGTCGTTGCGCCTGTTAATAACGATAAAACACAAAAAGCCAATGAAGAATGTACAAAGGTATGGTGTATGCTGAAGAATTACAGCCATGAATGCTGCTGTAAAAAGGGACTCAGTGCGGTGGATAAAACCAAGATCAGTGCTATTCTCGAAAAGCGTTCAGTACAAATATCGAAGTGCTTTACTTCAAATGGTGTTTCAGGCAGGTTAAAGATAAGTTTCAGTATCAACTGTAATGGAAATATTAAAACGTTCATGCAGTCTGGAGTAAAGGGAAACAGTAAATTTGACAGTTGTATCAGTTCAACTGTCAGAGCAATTCGTTTTCCTGAAAGTTCTCTTTTAAATCAGTCTTTTACACATACTTTTTCCAGGTAATATCAAATGGCAATCAGCCAACAGGATCTGGAAGCATCCATAAACAATCTGAGAAATTATCCCTCAGTCACTGATATTCAGGACCTTTTTGACAACACGGTTTTCGATGACTGGCTCATTGATCCCTTTTTAATTCTGGAAATAAGTTCGCTGTGCATAAATCTGGATGAACCACTCATTCTGTGGGAATGGCTGAGGCCCTGGTACAACAGTTCTGAAAATCTGGAAATTTACGATCCGGTATTAGGATATTCCAAGCTGTCAACTCTGGATTTAATAATCAGTATCTGCTGGGCAGGAGCCTGCCTGTGTATAGGCGATATCAAATCATGTCGGAAAATAGCAGATGACTTAAAAGAAACTGACTCATCGATTTTAAATTTATATACAGGTAAACTTCTGAGGGATCTATGGCTTATGAGCGCATCCCCCAATGACCTTGAGCTTTTGAACACCTTTTTAAGGAATATAAAAAAAGATAATATATTCAGCGAACTGAATTCATTTATACTTTTGATGAATTCCATTATCACTGGAACATGTCCCCCTTTTGAATACATCAATTCTCAACCTGAGCCTGAAATAACTGATATTCATCTGAGAGCAATAATTGATCCCGTTTCAAGCCTGAATCAATATCAGAACTGGACATTAAAAAATTCACTTTTCCCTGCAAAATTGAGAAAAGAAAGACAGCTTCTTAGAGAAATCATACGAGTATTTCCTGGTTGCGTGGCCATCACTAATGCAATTCCCGCGGGAAATACTCTTGTTTTTGCATCCACTACGGGACAGCATTTGTCAGAAGACACCCTGACCACCATTAAGAATCTTCTGGATAAAAAGAAACCGATTGTTGCTTTTTCCACTGTATTTTCTCAACTGGAACATTCATTTCAGCAACTTATAGACAAGAGCTCAATTCAGGTGACTGCAGTTTTGCCATGTTCAAAGGAAATTTTTATTAAACATCAAAGTAAAAAAAATACTGATTTTGCAACGGATTTAACCAGCCTGCTCAGAAATCATCATAATGTTGTTTCATCCATGGCTGGTGATGACCTTTCAAATCCTACGCTTCTTGATTATACATACCAGTACACCACAGGGCTTGCACTCATGAAAACCATAAGGTTAGGAGGCAATCTCACTCTGTTTCTTATTCATTCAGAATCTGAAACTGAGCAGTCTCTGGTTAGAACCATCAGGGAGTCCTGGGACGCCGTAAAAAAATCACTTCCTGATAATAGATGTGAGATAATTACTCATCAGATAAACACTGATCCGGTTGAAAATACTTCAATAAGAACAAATTCCAAATCTCATCAGATACTGGCATCAATGGTTTTTGCTGATGCCAGCGGATTTTCCAAACTGACTGAAGACCAGATTCCTGTTTTTATGAATATTTTTCTTGGAAACATCTCGGATATCCTGAATGATTTTCCCTCCCCCTTATGGATAAATACCTGGGGGGATTCCATCTATATAGTATTTGACAATGTTGGGTCTGCAGGTGACTTTGCTCTTAAATTACAAAGTTCAGTTGAAAAAACCACATGGAGTAAGTGGGGATTGCCTGACAGACTTCAACTTCGGGTAGGAATACACTGTGGACCTGTACACCGTCTAATAAACCCTGTAACTGGCATGGTTAACTATACAGGTGCCCATGTTATTCATACTGCCAGACTTGAACCTGTAACTCCTCCAGGCAAAGTTTATGTTACAGAAGGATTTGCTGCTATCTGTGCAGCACTGGGTATACATAATTTTAATTTCAGATATACAGGAAAGGTTAGATATGCAAAAGACTTTGGCACATATCCTGTTTACCTGCTGAATAGCCAATGAAAGGAAGTTTCTGCTGATGAAACGCACATTTTTTTCTACTATTGTACTGATAATGCTCTACTCACCCGGTACTTTTTCAACTGAAGGGATGTTTCTTACATCTGAAATCCCGAAAAATATCTCACAGAGGATGAGAAAAGATGGCCTTTTAATGAACCCTTCAAAAATAGATAATTTAAAAAAAGCAATTATAAAGGTTGCGAGGGGCGGAAGTGGCTCTTTCATCTCACCGCAGGGGCTTTTGATCACCAATCATCATGTCGCATACCGATGCCTTGCAACACTCAATGCTACAAAGAAACACCGTGGTATACTCAAAAAAGGTTATTATGCAAAAGACAAAACACTGGAAATTCCATGTCCAGGCTATGATCTTTTAGTGGTGAGTGAAATAACCGATGTCACATCTCAGGTCACAAAAGGAATTAAAAAGAAAAGTTCCCTTAGTGAAAAAAGCAAAATAATAGCAAAGAATACTGAACTTCTGGCTGATAAGTGCACAAAAAAGCAGTTTTACTGCGAAATTGACTCCTTTCAGAACGGTCATAAATTCTTTATGACCACTTATATAAATATCAAGGATGTGAGACTTGTATATGCCCCATCACTGAATCTGGGAAAATTCGGAGGAGATATTGATAACTGGAGGTTTCCCAGACATACTGCTGATTTCACATTTTTAAGAGCATGGGTTTCCCCAGATGGCAAAACGACCGACTACTCAATAAAAAATGTTCCATACAAACCGGAGAAATTCTTAAAGATTTCTGAAAAAGGAATTTCTATGAACTCATTCACAATGGTTCTTGGTTTTCCCGGCAGAACAGATCGATTCAGTACATCAAAAGAGCTTACATTCATGACATCCAGGGCTGTTCCAGCCAGACTCAAATATTATGGCTCGATATTAAAAATTCTTGAAAACAGTAAACTTGACACAAGCCCATATGAAGGCCTTAAAGCAGGACTGAACAATGCAGTTAAATATTATGGTGATCTCACCAAAAACCTTAAAAAAATCAACCTTATTTCAACCAAAATTTCATTTGAAAAAAATTTGAAAAAAAATGCAGGAAAAAATATTAAGGAACTTCATTCAATTCTTTCCTCAATGGATACAATTTATACAAATTCCGATAAATGGTATGAGCAGTTTCTGATTTATTCTCTATTTTCAAGGATTACTTCCTCAGTAAAAACCAGTTTTATACTTTCCAGATGGGATCGATTGAAAAAAATGAAGTCTGTCGACAGATCCGATGACCTTTTTAAGGATCGTAATCTGTACAGGCTAAAAAATGTTTTACAATCTACAGATCTGACGTCCAGCAGGAAAGTTGAATCTGAAATTATTTATTATCTCCTTGTTGAACTTGGTAAAAAATTTCCAAATGATTCAGTATTAAAATCTCTTGAAAAGCTTAGAATCAGATATATCAATGAAATGAAGAGAGAAGCGAAAAACCGTGCAATGACATTTGAGGATTACTACAGATTCAGCACTGTTAAGGACTTCACAAATGATAAAATCAGACAACTGGTTCATATTCTGTTTTCGAAAACAGCAATTTTTTCATGGACAAGACTTGAGAGAGAATTGAAACGTACTCTTTCCACACGAATGAAATACTTTAATCTTCCATCGGGAAAATTGAGAAAAATAAAGGATCCCTTGGTGGAAATGGGAATAATTATAGATGAAGAAATGATTCGACTTAAAAAGAAGAACTCTGATTTCTTTAAAAAATTACCCATGGTGCTCAAACAAAATTATGTGATGAATTTTATAAAACCATCTTATTATGACGCGAATTTCACCATGAGATTAAGTTTCGGTCTGGTTGATAACTATACTGAAAGTTCAACTGGCAAAAAGCATCAGTACCTAACATCATTCAAGGGCATGATTGCGAAGTTTAAAGGGAAACAACCATTTAATCTCTCCCCGGCAATAAGAGCTCTTGGTACCCGGTCTTTTGAGAAAAGTCCTTTATTTGATAAACATATAAAAGATATACCTCTGAATTTCACCACAAAACTGGACACTACAGGAGGGAATTCAGGAAGTGCAGTTTTAAACGGACAGGGAGAACTCATCGGTCTTCTTTTTGATGGAACACCTGAAAGCATCGTTAGTGACTACATCTATAGAAAAGATCAGAGAAGTATCTGTTTTGATATCCGCTTTGCTCTTTTCCTTCTGAAAAATCACATTAAGGGAACCAGGTTGCTAAACGAACTAAATATAAAATAATTTCCCCTTCCCAGGTTAATTTTTCCCCTAGGTTAATTTTTTCTCCCAGGTTAATTTTTTCTCCCAGGTTAATTTTCCCCCTCTAGGTTAATTTTTCCCCCAGGTTAATTTTCCCCCTCTAGGTTAATTTTTTCTCCCAGGTTTGTTCTTTTCTCCCAGGTTAATTTTTTTCCCCAGGTTAATTTTCCCCCTCTAGGTTAATTTTTTCCCCAGGTTTGTTCTGTTCTCCCAGGTTAATTTTTTCCCCCAGGTTTGTTCTTTTCTCCCAGGTTAATTTTTTCTCCCAGGTTTGTTCTTTTCTCCCAGGTTAATTTTTTCTCCCAGGTTAATTTTTTTCCTAAGGTTTGTTCTTTTCTCCCAGGTTTGTTCTTTTCTCCTAGGTTAATTTTTTCCCCCAGGTTTGTTCTTTTCTCCCAGGTTAATTTTTTTCTCCCAGGTTAATTTTTTTCTCCCAGGTTAATTTTTTTCTCCCAGGTTAATTTTTTTCTCCCAG
>JAFGWM010000029.1 GCA_016937155.1 Deltaproteobacteria bacterium | reverse complement strand
TGTTCATATTTTCGCTGGCGGTGCGGAGTTCGCTATCTGAATTTTCGTATTCAGCCCATTCTTTCATTGCGTTCTGCCAAACTGGGGAAATGTTATTGATGAACTCATTCGCAATTGTATTGGTTGAAAAATCCGGCTGTGCCTGAATTTGTTCCATAATTGCATCCGTAAAATTAAGAGTATCATCAGGAGTGGTACCGATAAGATTAGTAATACTGATGTTAAGGAAAGGATAAGAATTTGCAATCATCGGAATATAACTGCGAAGTGTAGCTGTAAACTCATTCATTGCGTTGAGACCTTCATTGCGTTCTTTTACACGCAATTTCATCGCTGTATTCCATTTTTCAGAGGCTTTAATAAAGCTGCCGGCTCTTTCTGCAATGCCGTCTTTAATAACATTCAACGCCGGGTGAGTGTTTGGATTTCGTTCAATAACCCTTAAAAGTCTGGTTGCAAGTCTTACACTCTTTTCGTTAGATATCATTGATAATTTTTCCTTTCCACGGGATTGTCCCGTATTGTAAAGATGTGGTGTCTCACATTTCTGTTAAAAATGCAGTCCACAGACAGCACTTTCAGTAATCTGTATTTTGTTAATCATGCTATATAATTTTATAATTGGCCACCTGTCAATAATTTTCCGGGGACGGGAAAAATTATTTTCAGATTAAATAAAAAAGTGAAAAAAAATGCTGCTGGAAATGAAAGTGACTTTTGAAGGTGCAAGGAAAAAAAGCAGGCATAAAACCCGGGATTTTTCCGGAAACCGGGGGGCGAAGTTTTTCCATGGGTTAAAGGAAAATATAAATTTGCCATGGTGCATGAAAAATGCATTAAAAGTTACAGTTCATGCAGGCGCGATTTCCCGATTTTTTTCATGAAGGGAAAATTTTTTAACTCCAGGGAAAAATTCCATGGGTTAAAGTCTGAAAACTTTTTATCAGAAGTTAATAAAAAAGCACCCGGGGTTGGAAGGAAATGAGTAATGACTTGAACTAAAAGGTTTTAGAATTGTGAAAATCAGTTTTAAAACACGGAAATAATGTGTACGTGAGTGGTTTGTACCGGTTGAAGGACCGTTATCGTGAGTTAAAAAATTTTTTCCATGACAAAGGTTCAGAAATAAATCCTGTGAAAAGGAAAAATATGGAGTTTAGGATTAAAAAAAAAATCCTGTTTTTCAGGAGGCGTTAAAATTCAGATGGAAACAATTACCCACGTAAGGAAAAATACTGATTTTTCGGGAGCAGGTATCTGCGTGTTTTTGTATCCATAAAAATTTTAATTTTGATGTTTTATTACGCACGTTTCAGAAATTTAGCAGTGCAGTTTTCCTGTTATGACAGATTCTCATTTTTGATTTTTTATTACCTTTTTATTCTGAATCAGCTTGACAAGTGATTGAGTTATTGCAAATGGAATTAGATTAACTTGATGGTTTTAACTGAGGTATGGAGAGATTAAATGGCAATTTTTAAAATATCACCACTGACAGATGTTCTGAAGGAAGAGGATATCGAAAATCTTCAGAATGAAATGGGTAAACTCGGTGCTGCTTTAGTTGAGCAGGATGATGATCTTGATCAGGGAATCGAAACCGAAATTGAAGATGAAATACTTGTGGAGTTTATGGACAGCCTCGATGAAGAGCATGCAGGGGCTGATATATACGTTCCCGGGCTTTTTACAGAGATGTTATCCGCAGGGGATTTCAGGGTAACAAGTCTTCAGAATCTGATAGATGCTCTTGAGAACCTTCAGGATGAGCTTGGTATTGAAGACCCGGAATCTCCTGAAGATGAGGAGGAGGAAGAGATTATTGATGATGAAGACGAAGATATTATAGACGATTTCGGCGGTACCAGAGCTCCTCTTAAAAAACTCTGGTATGAATTCTACCGGGCTGCAAATGATGCTATTGAAGGGGATTCCAACCTGATAGTCAAAGTCTGAAGCATCCCTTTTATGTCATATTCCGATATTTCCCGCCGGAAAATTATTCCGGTTATCAGTGGGAAGCATTTCGCAGAGAAACTGACCTATCCCTATCTTCCTCTTCTCCTGGATGAGGTGCTGATAAGTTACCCTTATGCGGATAATCCTGATTTACAACTTCCTGATGTAGACATATGGGTTGATTCCGGATCGTTTGGATTGATCAGATATGGTGGAGGCATATTTACATGTGATGATGACACAACAGGGATTAAATTGAATTTCAATTCTGAAGTTATGGAAATCACACCCATGATGCTTCTGGATTTACAGGAAAAAATAGCTTCCACCGCTTTTACTATGGATATCCCGGCGCTTTCAGGAATAACAACCCCGGAAGATGCATTGGAAAAAAGTGTGCTGAATGCCTGCTGGGCTTTGGAAAACCGGCGGAAAAGAAATATGAGGCTGTATGCATCAATTGGAGTCTGTGAAAATTTTCAGATTTGGAAAAAATATGTTCAAAGACTTGCCGAAGAGGATTTTGACGGAATTGCTGTGGGCGGCCTTGTTCCTTTGATTAAAAAACCCGGGTTTGTGAAGAAAGTAATCAGTGAGTTACTATCGGTGTGGGGTATGGATCGACCGGTACATGTTTTCGGACTTTCAAAAATCCCGGAGGATATTTCTGAAAAATGTACAATAACATCAGATTCCTCAACATGGATCAGATATGCGGCATCAGGTAAGGATACTGAAGGCCACTTAATTATTGCAGACCCTTCCTCAATTGAAATTTTCCACTGTGCTTTAAACAATCTGGCTGCCATCGGAGGAAAGGGATTATCAACTAACATGTTCAGAGGTATAAAAACGGCACTTATAAATACGCAGGAGAATCCAGGCAGATGATTGATTTAGAGATTTTATATGCAGGTGGTGGAAATGGTTTTGGACTGGGTTTTCATGAAGGGAAGGCAGTACTTGTCCCAGGGGCGGTTGTGGGTGACATTGTACAGGTTAAACCTGAAAAAACCGGAAAGAATTTCTATGGAAAAATTCTCAAAGTAGTTGAACTATCGCAGCACAGGGTTGAAATGCAGTGTCCCTATGCATTTAATCCTGAAAATCCGCTTGCATCATTTTGTGGAGGGTGTCCCATGATGGGAACCTCTCTTTCCTTTGTCAGGGAAAGCAAACTCCATATGGTCAAAAGGGCCTTCAGACAGTCCGGGGTAAAACTTGTTTCACCACAGGAGATAGAGTCAGTATCCTCCGGGTTGAAATACAGGGATAGAATCAGGTGCAGACTGACAGACTCAGGCGCGGGATTTATGGAGCCGTTATCTGATAATGTTAAAACTGTTCAGAACTGTCAGGTAGCTGAGTTTGGAACTGATTTAAGCTTTCTGAATCTTATTTCAATTCCAGGAACTGAACTTTCTGTGCTGTGGAATAGTGATGGGGAATTTGGTATTGATGTCAGGGGCAAGATAACAAAAAACGGAATAGCAGCAGTTACTGAAGCATCCGGCGGTCGTCTGAAAGTTGTAAGTCGTGATAATATTCATGTGCACGGTGATAAATATATTCAGATAGATGATGGCATTAATCCCCACCTTAATCTTAAACCTGGGAACTTTTTCCAACCGGGAATTCAGGCTAATATTGCCATATTAAGGGCGCTGGACAGTCTGTTATCCGAAATAGACTTAAGTGGAAGAGATATTCTGGAACTTTATGCCGGCAGCGGGAATATTACACGTTTACTGGTGAAATACGGTACAACAGCTGCTGTTGAGTCAGTTGATACTTCAGATGCGATGAGGATAAATGCTCCCAAAGCTGAGTTTATTAAATCCCGAACATCAGGTTTCAAACCGGGGATGAAAAAGTATGGACTTTGTGTGGCGGATCCTCCCAGAACCGGTCTGGACAGGGAGACTCTTCAAATGCTGCTTGAGTTGAAGCCTGAATATATAATTCTTGTGAGCTGTGATCCAATGACCGGGATGAGAGACCTTGGAAATCTTGTAAAGGGTGGATACACTCATAAAAAAGTAAAAGTACTGGATACAATGCCCTGGACTCCGCACATGGAAATTATTTCACTGCTTGCTCAATAATTTGCAATTACTGTTTAACATAACTATATTATCAGGGGTTTAAGCCTGAAAAGAGAGTACGTTAAATGTTTTCAAGAAAAATTCTTATCCTGATGGCTGTTGTTTCAACCTCTTCAGTTATGATGTTTGCTCTGACATACTGCAACTCAAACGGGGACAACACTGTTCCGGAGGAAGTAAAATCCGGAAAAGCTGAGGAAAAGCAGGCTTCAACCGTCAAATCTGAAAAAAGTGAAAATCCATGTGACCGGTATAAAAATGTAAGGGAACATGATATCGAATCAATGACCTCGCTAACTGCTCTGGAGGAAATGTGCAAGTGCAATAATATGAAAAGCTGTTCCCAGGCAGGAAGATTATATGCCCTGAAGGAAAATTCTTATTATAATCCCCAGAAAATGATTCAGTTTCTTCAGTTGTCATGTGGTGGTGGTAACTACGCTGATTGCCATTTTCTTGGTTCGGTATTTGAGAAGGGCTTCGACTTTATACCTAAAAACACTACGAAAGCTCTTTCTTACTATGATAAAGCCTGCCGGGGAAATTCAAATGATAAAAGTTGTTTCCAGTATCATTCGCTTAATTTTATTATTGGAGACAGATATGACAATACATTCAAGTGGTTTGAGAAAAAATGCGGAAAAAAACACGGAGAAAGCTGTATATACAGTGCGAGAATGATGGCGGAAGGAAAGGGGACAGCAAAAAAATACGATGAGGCATTTAAAATCCTAAAAAATTATTGTTCGGCAGGTAATAAAGAGGGTTGTCTGTGGCAGGCCCGACTTCTTGAAGAAAAAGAGAAGTTTTATGATGCACTCAAAATATATGTAAAATTATGTGATTCAGGTGAAATGCTTGGATGTTTTTTCCTGGGTTCACTTTTTAGAACCGGGAAGGGCACCAAAAAGGACATTAAAAAGGCAATTGTGCTTTACACCAGAGGTTGTAAAAACTCGGAACCCAACAGCTGCTCAGCTTTAGGTAAAGCCTATGAGAAAGGTGATTCAGTCAAAAAGGATCTTGAAGCTGCCGCAATGTATCACCAAAAAGGCTGTGACGGGGGAATTATGGAAAGCTGCCGGACAATGGGGCAACTTTATGAAGCAGGAAAGGGTGTTGAGCGAAATCTCAAAAGAGCAGCTGTACTGTATGAAATGGCCTGTGGAACCGGAGAAATTATTGCCTGTGCAAATCTTGGTTGGTTTTTTGAAAAGGGTATGGGGGTTGCTGTGGATAATCACAGGGCATTTACGCTGTACCAAAGGAGCTGTTTACAGGGGGAGATGACTGCATGCAATAATCTGGCTCATATGTATCACAGTGGTAACTATGTAAAACAGAATCCGGTGAAAGCAGTTGCTCTTTTCAAAAAAGCCTGTGGGAACAAACACCTCGCAGCATGTCAGAACTATGCAAGACTCATGGAAACGGGAAGGGGTATAAAAAAAGATATAAAGGCCGCAATAAAACTCTATAGAAAAGGCTGTCTTTCTATGGAAATGGCCAGTTGTAATTCATTAGCTGAACTCTATAAAAGTGGCACCGGTGTAAAACAGGATTTCAGAAAGGCTTTTGATCTTTTCAAAAAAGCCTGTATTGGAAAATACTACAGTGGATGTACAAATCTTGCGACAAGTTACTTCAAGGGTCGCGGAACCCGGAAAAATATGAAGAGGGCTTTGAAATACTTTAAAAAAGCCTGTAAAGGAAAAGAAGTAAATGCCTGTTTCAATCTGGGTAAAATATATGAAAAGGGTATGGGCGGTGTTAAATCCGATAAAAAGGAAGCCAGATCCTGGTTTGAAAAAGCCTGCACTTTAGGGGACAGAGAAGGATGCAATCTGTCTACATCTCTTTAGTATTCTGATGCCAGTATTTACACTGCAGTGGAATGCTGATAAGCCCTAAATATCCAACTTTACTTAATTATCTGTTGACACCGGATGGTTACAGGATTATAAGACGTTTTCCTGTATACGGAGCAAAAGGTAATGTCTGATCCTGTCACTTATGAAATGATTTTTCAGTTATTCATGAATCTGACACAGATCAGGGAATCTCAAAACATTACTGAGACCTATCTTTCCGAGTGGAACAACCTGATTGGCGGTCTTGATCTTGAATTCGTTTCACCAAATACCCAGTGTGGCGATAACTGCCTTGATGTCAGTACCGAAATGTATAAGTTCGGTAATGTCAGAATTGGTGGCAATCTAGATAATCTCCCAACGGATACAATTATTCTTCTGAGTAAAAGTACCAGACTTTTGGCCATTCTCCTCGAAAACAGAATGAATGAAAAATTTCTTCTTGAGAATAATATTAAACTTGAACGTAGTGTGAGAAATAAAAGTCAGGAGCTTCACAGTGTTGAAGATGCATATAAGGAACTTACAAACTCCATATCAGATATTTTTATCGCTATGGATCGTGAATTTATAGTTACATACTGGAATAAAATTGCCAGCGAGTTTACTGGAATTTCATCGGACAATATCATCGGGGAGAGTATCTGGAAAGTATTTGGGGCTTTAAGAGGTACTGAATTTGAGAACCAACTGATTCGCACCAGAGTTGCCGGAAAGAAAAGCAGCTTTGAAATGGAATTTTACAGAGACGGTTCTCAGTCATTTCTTCAGGTTGTTATTTATCCGTTTCAGCAGGGTTTCAGTATGCTCGCACGTGATGTAACAAGCATGGTAGAAAAGGAAAAGGAACACTTCATTTCAGAGCAGAAACGGATTCAGGAGCAGAAGATAGAGTCTCTTGCTGTTATGGCTGGTGGCGTTGCTCACGATTTCAACAATTTACTGAATGTAATTATAGGTCATTCCAGTTTGTTACTGAACGATGTAAGGCGACATGATCCTTCATATGAGGATCTTCAGGCAATAGAACATGCTGCAAAAATTGCCGCGGGTCTTTCCCGACAAATGCTTGATTATAGCGGTCGGGGAAAAATATCTGTCGAAACTATCGAACTTAATGCATATCTGAGGGAACTTAAATCCATACTTATTCTCAGTTCAAAACCCGGGATAGGTCTGAGCTTTATCCAGGAATCAGAAAACCTTAATATCGAAGGGGATCCAAATCAGATCAGGCAGCTTCTTACAAATCTGCTTGTTAATGCAATAGAGTCAATTGATGGAGAAGGAACAGTTATAATCAGAACCGGACGCAGAGAGTTTTCGAATTCAACTCTGAAAAGTAATATTATTTCAACTGAACTTCCCGGTGGAACATATATTTATATCGAAGTGACAGATACAGGCTGCGGAATCGAGTCCTCCGAAATTGACAGAATATTCGATCCATTTTATTCCACCAAATTTACCGGCCGTGGACTTGGTCTTAGTGCAGTGCTTGGTATAGTCAGGGGCCACAACGGTGGTGTTATTGTCAGCAGTGAAAAAAACAAAGGGAGTACTTTCACTATTATATTTCCCGAGTGTCTGACAGAGAGAACACCAAAGCACAGTGATACTGCCAGACTTTCAAGTCAGTGGTTTGGTAGTGGGACTATACTGTTTGTGGATGATGAAAAACCGGTGAGGAGAGCTGGAGAAAAACTTCTCAAACGTCTGGGATTCAATGTTCTGCTTGCAGCTGATGGTCTTGAGGCAATTGATATCTTCGAGAGAAGACAGACTGAAATCAGTCTGGTGATACTCGATATGGCTATGCCAGGTATGGGTGGGCTGGAAACCATGGAAAAATTGCGGGAAATTCGCAGTGATATTAAGATTGTTCTTTCCAGCGGCTTTTCAGATGCTGATAGTGGCAGCGGCCTTGAAGGTGTTGACGCTTTTCTCCCAAAACCCTACGGATTCAAACGGTTAGCTGAAATATTAAAAAAACTTACATCAGGTACTGACTGAACACCTGACTTGTTTACCTGTGAATAATATGCCTATCAGAATACTTCAGTTCGTTTTTCTACTATTACTTATCACCGGAACCGTTTTTACTTTTTTGGTGTGGTATCTCACATGGAGACCTGATGCTGTTGAAAGTGATAAGCACACTTGTCATCCTCAAGCTGAAGTCTTAAAAACCGGTGACAAAATAAAGTTAATGACATGGAATGTCCAGTATCTGGCAGGGAAAAACTATGTCTTTTGGTATGATCTGCTGGATGGTTCCGGAAAAGACAAAAGACCTTCAACAGAAGATATAAAACTCACTCTGAATGAGGTGGTGAAGTTAATTATTTCGGAAAAGCCGGATATCATACTGCTTCAGGAAGTGGATGTCGGATCATCCCGTACTGATTCCATGGATCAGATGTCGGTTCTTATAAACAAACTTGGTGAATACTGGAAATGCTCAGCGGGAGCATTCTACTGGAAAGCTGATTTTGTACCTCATCCTAAAATAATGGGAAGTGTGGGAATGAAACTGGTCACACTTTCGAGGTTTAAAATATCATCCTCAAAAAGATATCAGTTACCTCTAATGCCCGGTTCTTGGGTTGAGCAGCAGTTCAATATAAAACGTGCGGTTTTGGAAACTGTAATTGAAACAGATAAGGGAAGTCTTTCCGTAATGAATACTCATCTTGATGCTTTTGCTCAGGGGAATGATACCATGTCAAAGCAGGTGAGTTTTCTGAAAGCTCTGTTTGACGAAAGAACTGAAAAAAAAATACCCTGGCTTTGCGGAGGAGATTTCAATCTTCTTGCTCCAGGCGTTTCATATTCAGCACTGGGAGAGAATCAGAGAAAATACTTCAATCCTGAAACTGAACTGAAAGCCCTTACTGGTCAATATTCCTGTATTCCCCGGATATCTCTGATAAACAGCAGTGACAGAAAAAAATGGATGACTCATTTCCCGAATGATCCGGAAGTAAAGTCTCCTGACAGAACCATAGATTATATTTTTTACAGTGGAGTTTCAGTTTTTAAGGAAAAGGTTATTCAGGCAAATACTGAGAAAATAAGTGACCACTTCCCTGTGGTTATTACTTTTTCCGTACCCTGATTTTTTGTCTTTTTTTATTTTTCTCAGTTTCATTTTCCTTTAAATCACAACTTGGACCGAACACTTTAAGTGTTGGCTTCTTTTTATACAGTTCAAGAACGCTTTTACATGTAACTCCGGTATCAATAACATATACCTTCTCAAGGGAGGGCAGGTCTGCCGCGGTCACCAGAACTTCATCGGTAACTGCGGTTCCTGATAAATCCAGCTCTCTCAGATTCGGAATTGTACTGAGTGAAGAAAGTAATTTGCCTTCAATCATAAGTCCTGATGTTTTAAGTGTTTCCAGAGATAAAAAACCTTTGATAAAGTTATAAATATCATCCCTGAGGGATGTCCCGCCGATACTTAAAAACTTAAGTCCTTTGATGGATATCTTCTCCAGAGCGGTTCCGGATACTGATGATTTCATAAGGGAAAGACTTTTTAATTTATGCAAAGAAACAATATGCTTAAAACCTGTATCTGAAATTGTTGTCTCATCAAGTCTTAATACCTGAAGGTTCTTCAATTTTCCCAGTTCCACGGTAACTGAATCATCAATTTTGGATCCCGAAAGATCCAGTTCTTTGAGTGTTTCAAGTTTACCGATTCTTTTCAAAGATTTCGTAGTCAAATTGGAATTTCTCATTGTCAGAGAAACAAGTCGGGGGAGTTTTCGGAGATAACCGAGAATTTCCGGGCTCAGAGCAAGAAAACTGATGTTCAGTTTCTCAAGAGTCCGTATGTTTTTTAATTCATCCATTCCAAATTCTGTTACGCCGGTACCTTCAATGTCCAGATTTCTCAGTTTCAGATTCTTAATGTTCTCAGCTGCTTTATCGTTAAATTCTGAGGTGTAGGCAACGCTCAGGGAAGAAAGTTTTTTCATTTCTCCCAGCAGTCCGGACTGGGTACCTGAGAATTTCGTATATCTCAAACAAAGTTTTTCTATATTTTTAAATGATTTAAGATAATTGTATTGTTTTGTATCCAGTTTTGTTTGACTTAGATCCAGATTCTTTATTTTTGCTGGATTTACGATGTTCTTCAGAAAATCCCCTGAAATGTTGCAGAGAGGGAGTTTCAAAGTATGGAGGGATGTCAGGGCGGCCAGCTTTTTAAAATCTCCGGTTTTCTGGTTGTGCATTGAGAGATATCTCAATCCCCTTAGACTTGAAACTGCATCAAGTACTTCCCCGCTGTATGTTGAATTGGAAATTATCAGGCCATACAGATTTTTTAATTTTTTTAGAATTCTGAATACAGAGATATCCTTATTTTCTACAATTTCCAGATAAAGCCTGTCAGTTTTTATACTTTCCAGACAAACCAGATGGGTTATATCCTTTCCGCTGAGTCTCAAATATATTTCAGGCACATGAGATGTTTTCAGAATCTCCTGAATTTCATTTGCGCATAGTGTTGAACCATCAATTAAAAGTGTTGAAGAGTTTGAATAGTATTTTTTAAGCAGATTCGCAGCATCAGGAATTTCCATGTATCTCAGGTCAAGCCCTGAAATAATATTATTGATCCTTAAAAGTCCATCTCTCACCTGTATGTCTCGTATCACCGGAATATCATTTATATTATGAAAGAGAATACTTATCTCACCGGAAGTGATAACTTCAGCTAAAGGCTCTTTTCCGGATTTTGATTTTCCACTGGAATTATAACTGATTTTATTATTTTTCTTGTGGTGAACAGTTCCGGAGCTTTTATCTTTTTTAGAACAGGAAAAAGGTAAAATGACCGCCAGGAGCGAGAAAAAGATAATCTTAAGAAAGGAATGCATAGTTTACTCCATAAATCCAGTGGAGGTTATCTCACAATTTTCGATAATAGGAAATTGTGAAAAAACTTGCTAGACTGAACAGATAATAGTACTTTTTCGTTCGTTTACCACACAGGGAAGTGAACAGTTTCACTCCCTATATTATTTTATGAGGAGATTTTATGTCTGACAGATTTTTTCCATTGGGAATTTCCAAGTTATTTAAACAAATTATCAATGAATATGAGAGCAGAAGAGAAATATTTGGAATCACAGAATCACTATTTTTCAATCCAACTGAAAACAAAAAACTTGAGACAGTAAGATTCGGAAAAGTGCTGGAGACTCCCCTCGGAGTAGCTGCCGGACCACATACACAACTTGCTCAGAATATTATTGCCGCCTGGCTCTGTGGTGCCAGATATATTGAGTTGAAAACAGTTCAGACACTTGATGAGATTGAAGTGGCAAAACCTTGTATTGATATAGAAGATGAAGGATATAACTGTGAATGGTCGCAGGAATTAAAACTCAGGCAGTCTCATAGTGAATATCTTAAAGCCTGGATAATCATCCATGCTCTGAAAAATTACTTTAAGTGGAATCGCGATGATTCTCAAGCTGGCTTTATTTTCAATATGAGTGTCGGGTATTCCCTAGAGGGGATAATGAATGAAAATGTGCAGGAATTTCTGGATCTTATGGAGAACAGTGGAGATATTCTTTCGGATTATTTAACTGAAATCTCCCATATTTATCCTGAAATCAGAAATATATCGATTCCTGCTAGGATGTCTGACAATCTCACTCTTTCAACAATGCATGGATGTCCTCCCGATGAGATTGAAAAGATCGGAATGTATCTCATCACTCAGCGAAAGTATCACACTGTTATCAAACTTAATCCCACTCTTCTTGGTGCAACTGATCTCAGAAAAATTCTGAATAGTACATGTGGGTATGAAACAGTTGTTCCCGATATAGCTTTTGAACATGATCTGAAATATGGCGCGGCACTTTCTCTTCTTGATAATCTCGAGAATGCAGCATCCGGGGTTGGGGTGCAGTTTGGTATAAAACTCACCAATACACTTGAATCAGTTAATACAAGACATGTTCTGCCTGCAGATCAGGAAATGAACTACATGTCGGGACGAGCCTTATATCCTATTGTTATCAATCTTGCATCAAGACTTCAGAAGCAGCTTGGTGGAAAACTGGATATCAGCCTTAGTGGTGGGGCTGATGCATTTAATATTAGTGATATAATCAAGTGTAACATCAGACCCGTTACTGTTTGCAGCGATATTCTAAGGCCCGGTGGATACGGAAGACTTGCACAGTATGTGGAGAATCTTAACAGTGCATGTGATGGAAAGGAAAAACTTCTTGATATTATCGAAGATAACGGTGGAGCTGGTATGGGATTCTTGCATGAACTTGCTGGAAAAGTGCTTAAGGATCACAGATACTATAAGGATGCAAATCCCTGGCCTTCTATCAAAACATCACGGCCTTTAGGATGGTTCGACTGTATTCACGCTCCTTGTGAAGACACCTGTCCTACACATCAGAATATCCCGACTTATATGTATCACGTTTCAAGAAATGAACCCCAAAAAGCTCTTGAAGTAATCAGGGATTCAAATCCCTTTCCTTATACAACAGGTCTGGCCTGTGACCATAAGTGCGAGGACAAATGTACCCGCTCCAATTATGACAGACCTTTGCTGATAAGGGATATTAAACGATATGCCGCATATAACGGTGAAACCGGTGAAGAAGTAAAACCAGCTGACGCTGTGGGTAAAAAGGCAGCGATAATTGGTGGTGGCCCTGGTGGACTGAGCTGTGCCTGGTATCTTGCAAATGCAGGATTTGAAGTTACCGTATATGAGTCTTCATCAAAGCCAGGTGGTATGCTGAGCAGTGCACTCCCGGATTTCAGAATGCTACCCGATGGATTGGAAAATGATCTGGATAGAATCAGAAAATCAGGTGTAAAAATAAAGACAGGGGTAACTGTCGATAAGGAAAAGTTCAATGAACTACGTTCCACAAATGATTATATTTATCTCGGTGTAGGCGCTCCAAAGGGAAAGGAACTTGAACTTTCCGGTGATCGAAAGGATGGGGTAATTGATTTTCTGGACTTTTTAAATGGTGTAAAGGATGGAACAATCACCAGCGTTCCAGAAAATACTGTAATCATCGGTGGTGGTAACAGTGCAATTGATGCTGCTCGCACAGCATGGCGACTTTCACCCAAAATTGGGAATGTATGGATTATTTATAGACGTACCGTAAAAGAAATGCCAGCTGACAGGGAGGAAATTAAAGCGCTTTTTGAAGAGGGAATAAAAGTGCGTGAACTCCTCAATCCAGTTCATACAGTTCACAAAATGAATCAATTGACCGGGGTTGCATGTAATGCAATGAAGCTTGGTGAGCCTGATGCCAGCGGACGAAGGCGTCCGGAAGCAATAGAAGGTAAAGTACATCTTATCCCGGCTCAACTTTGTATTGTTGCGATTGGTCAGGATACTCGTCTGGACTTTGTTAATGAAACGGGAATTGAGTTGACAAGATACGGAACCATTCTGGTGGATGAAAATACCCACGAAACCACATTACCAGGTGTTTATGCAGGTGGGGATGTGGTTCACGGTCCCAGTTCGATAATCCAAGCTATAGCTGATGGCAAGGAAGCTGCATATTCCATTATGAAAAAATCCGGAATATCAGTGGATAAACTGAAAACAGCTGATAAGGAATTGGAATATGAACTCAAGGTTAAAAAAGCCAGAAGAGTTTACAGTGTGGAAGTGGATGAAAAACCTGTAAGTGAGAGGCGAAATTTTGATATGGTTGTTCATACTCTCAATGCAGAGCAGGCCGCCAAAGAAGCTTCCCGATGTCTTTACTGTGACGAACTTTGTAACGTATGTGTAACTGTATGTCCCAATAGAGCAAATGTAAGTTATGTGACTATGCCTGCATCATTCAGAAACAGCGAAGTGACATTCACTTCTGCTTCCTTTACCACCAAACTTTTAGGTAGTATTAGTGTTGCTCAGGCACCTCAGGTACTTAATATAACCGATTTTTGTAATGAGTGTGGTAACTGTACGACATTTTGTCCATCAATGGGTCGTCCTTTTGCAGATAAACCAAGACTACACCTGAGTCGGGAAAGTTTTAATCAGGAAACCACTAGTGGTGTATTTTTCACACCGGGAGAAAACAATTCAAGGATTGAGTATATTAATGAAGGGACATTAAAAAGTCTTTCGAGGGTTGATGGTAACCTTGAGTACAGAGATGGAGATGCTGTTATTGTGCTCAATGGTGTCGAGATGAGAGTACTGGAAGTGAAAGGTGGTAAGCCCGGAGATACTTACACCCTCGAAGATGCTGTAAATCTTTATGTGCTGCTAGATGCTTTTGAAAGCAGTCTTTCTTATCTTTTCCCTGCTGTCTGAGTTCAGAAACCGGTTTTTTGTCTTATGGTTCAAATCAACTCTAATCCAATCAAGTAATCCTTTTAATTTTCACTGGGTGTGATATTTTTTCTCTGGAAATTAACTCTAACCAATGATTCGGAGAATGGTAGTTATGTACAGTGAATTAATAACTGAACTAGAAGAAAAACTGCAAATACTCAAAGTTGAACATAGAGCGCTTGATCAGCGTTTGGTTGAGCTTGAAAAACATCTCAGCATGACTCCAGAAGAGCATGTTGAAGCTGCCAGAATAAAAAAACAGAAACTGAAGAAAAAAGACGAGATGTCCGCAATTGAGTCCAGACTTCACGAACTGAAAGAACAGGGAGAGTAAATTCATGAGAAGAGTTTTTCTGATATTGCCTGCAATACTCGTGCTGGTTTCCTGTAAACCTGCACCCAAGACCCCTAAAGTTGTTGACGCCCCAAAGGTTATCTTTCCACAGATAAATTGGAAGAAAGCTGCCACAGGTAAAGTTTTTGTTGTCGGAGAAAGCAGACGAAGAGTATTTGCACTTGAATATGACGAAAAAATGAATCCCTTTTCAATAGTTGCCTATGAAAAAAATACTGGGATAAAAAAATGGTCCCGGGAAGTGGATCTTGGAATAGGAAACATTGAAGAGCCTGATAGCTTTGGAGTAGCTGTGAAGTCAGCTGCGATTGGGTACTGGTCAAAAGACAATACAATTCACGCCGTTGATAAATATCGCGGGGTAGAAATGTGGGATAAAAAAGTTAAAGGCTTCGGCCTCTCCATTCTGGGGGAAAACTTTATAACCGCATGGAATACAAAAATTAGACTTGTTGACCCTGAAACCGGTAAAACCACTGATTTTGAAATGGGCAGAAAAATTACTTCCCCTATACATGTCACTCCAAAGGGTTTTATTGTAGTTATCACTGGTGATACAGCTAATCTTGTGGATCTTGAGAATGAAAAAGTAAATATCAGATGGAGCTGGGAAATTGATTCCGAAGGTGGATTTGACGCAGGAAAATTCCTCTCCAGTGATGAAACACTTCAGGTTTTTCAAAAAACACTGCCTTCACAGAATCTGGTGTATCTCAAATCATGGGACATGGATAAGTTGACACCCGTTTGGAAGAAAAAGTTTATAGGAGTTGAAGGAAAGCCTGCAACTTTTAAAAGATACGGTTCTTCAAATGCCCGTCTGGTCATAATTCCTGAAGGTACTACCGAAAGACAATGGCATCAGATCAATCTCAAAGACGGAAAAATTGGAGATACTCCAGTATTCTCTCAGGATGATCCTCCCAAAAGATGTGTTCTTGGTGAAAATCGTAGCTTTTGTGTAAATGATAAAACTGTTTCTTTTTATGAGACCTCCACCTGGAAAAAGTTATGGGACCGAGAGACTATCTACAGTGTAAATGATTTTAAACACATGTTTATGGGTACAAATCTTGTTCTTGCTGCAGGAACCAGAGTTAAGTCGTTCAGACCGGATGGCTCCACTGCTTTTGTATACGAGCTCAAAGCAAGAAACATGAAAGATCCTAGGGTAAATCAGATACTTGCTTATATTGACGGCATCCTTGTGATCACTGTAGTGGACTATACCGTTGACAAAAGAACCCGTAAAACATCAGGTGAAATATGGGGATTTGATCCAGCTGCAAAGTCTGTGAAATGGAAACTTCCTCTTGATGAAGCAAAAAGTACTCTTGAAGCTGTTTCACTTACTCCCGATAAAAAACACGTTATTGCCTCATCTAAAGGTACAATTTATGTCGTTTCCATACCTGACGGAAAGAAAACCAGTAAAAGACTAAAACTTAAGAACAGAAGTCTTTCGGTAAAAACAGGTTCTTCTGATAAGTTCTTATGGGCCTATAATGAAACAGCACTGGAAGTCTTTTCTCTGGAAAAATTGAAATCACTGGGATTTTTCAAATTAAAGATTTTACCTGCCAAATCACGTATAAAAATTAAGAAAAAGAATGCATCAGCACCGGTAATGGAGTTGAATTATATTTTCGGTGCAGTTGATGAAAAAGCAGTTTATCTCTATGAGAAAAATTCAAAGAAGCTCGTTGCATTTGAAATGAAGAAGGGTAAGGAGATCTGGAAACTGGATTTTGATTCCATTTTAGACCCCAGGATTTTAGCAGTTAAGGGAAAAGTATTTATTTCTTCATTTAAAAAATCTCTGGTACTCAATGCTACAGACGGAAAAGTGGTTAAAGAATTACCAGGATATCACAGGGTTATTCTTATAGGTGATAATGTTGTCTCTTTCAGAAAGATTAATTTAAAGCCTAAAACAGCATCCAGGCTCACAGCCTTCACATATGAGAAGGGGAAAAAAGGTCTTCCTGCCACTGCATGGAAGATAGAGTTCAAAGGAATCAAAGGAAAGGATCCCCTTGATGGATTTGATTCTGAAATTCCCGCGTGGGTTCACTCAACCACAGAATATGTTTTTTACCCATCAAATGGGGGAAGATGTTTGAAAGTTCACAGTGCTCAGGATGGAAGTGAAATTCTGAATCTTTGCAAGGGTGCATGGATGTGGCCTCCACTTTTCTATAATGGATCATTTTACGCCGCAACTGGTACAATGCAGACGAAAATTCCTTTTGCACAGCAGGGGCTTGTGAAGTTTAAGCTGGATGGAAAGTGGAAAAGAATAATAAAGATGAGCAAGCATGGAAACTCCCGCTATATGAATACCCAGTTTGCTCCCCTTAAAAAGGGAACAATTTATGTACAGGGCAGTGGTGATATACTTCATAGTATTTCAGTGTCTGAATAACTCCCTATGTAACTACCTGCTTCTGTAATTATCTGAATAAAATCTATTAGAAAAGACGCTGGCGAAACCAATTGTAAATATCTTTTATACCGTAGTTTGATGAAGAACTGAAATCATTTTCTTCAACTGCTTTTTTATAAACGCCGCAGTTGATACAAGGGATATCATCTCTTGGAGGGGCTTTTCCCGTTACCATGTTTCTGGCATAGTTCATTTTCTCTCCCATCCATATTGTCCTGAAGCCTTGTTCGAATACGTTTCCGAATGTACCAAATTTATTTACACAGCATCCAAGCATTTCCCCGTTCCAATTAACCTGGGGAGAATCCCATAATTGAGTGCATGGCCTTGAATAAACACGTTTTTTTACACTTTTGTACTCATCTCTTGAGGCCGCACCTATTCCCGTTTTCTTTTTTACCTCTTCTGCATTCAGAACCGGTGAATATTCCGGAGTATGGTTTAATTTAGGTTTAAAATCCATTCCCAGATCTCCGGCCATATTTGAAGCTTTTTCGATTTCGTGTTCATTATGTCCGAATACAACGAACTGCCAACTCATACGAGGTTTGTCCGTAGAGTATTTTTTCTTGTACTCATTAATACGCTTAATATTGTTTATAACAGTTTTAAAGGAGCCTCTTCTTCTGTAGATCTTATATGTTTCGTGAGATGCTCCATCAAGAGATACCGTCATATAATTAAACCGGTATTTAACAAGGTTTTCAAGAGTTTGTTCAGTCACCGTATTAAGATTTACCCCATTTGCTGCTTTCAGTTTCACCCCATTATAAAAACCATATTTAATGATCCTGTCTATATCGGGGTTTAGGAAAATCTCTCCCCAGTTGGATAGCTCAATCGTTTTTATTCCTGGGTTTGAATCCACCAGACTTTTAAAATCATCAAAACTAAGAAATCCCCAGCCAACAACACCTTTTCGGTTTTTTCCACTGGCTGTTGAGCATGCTCTGCATTTTAGTTGACATACACTTGATGCTTCCAGTCTGATCATCTGACCATATAAACTGTTTTTCAGATGAACCAGTAATGAATAAATATCAGGCCTTTTTGCCTCATAAAGAAGCATATATCTTGCATCATTAAGAAATTCTTTGTAATTACTTGATGTTGTCTTGCCATCTCTAAGTATTCTCGAAATCGCTTCCTTCAATAGTGAATTAATCATTCAATCTCCATATAAGGGAAATAAGTCTGACATATTTCGTCAGTGGTTGAACTTAAGGTAATGTTTTTTGCGTTTTTTAACTGTAAACGGTAATGTGTTGATAACTTTAAGATCTTTCGAAGCAGCATCATGAATCTCACAGCTTTTCCAGTATTTTCTCTTTATTCTATTTATTTCATAAAGAGGAAGATTGTTCTTTGCCAGTCTTTTTCTCGTACGATTGCATGTGTGTCTGTTTCGTCTCACTGCAAGACTGGCAATACGGTATGCTCTTTTGTGAATTCTTGAGTTGAAATTATATTCATCAAGAGACAGTTTCAGTAACAGTTTTTTATAACTGGATGGTTTTTCAAGGGAGGAGACTATTCTGCTCAGTTGCCAGTCAAGCATTATAAGTACAAAGGCACCCACCATCATTGCACTTCTCGATTGAATTCCCCAGAGGGCTTTTTCTCCAAGTGTGCCATCAAAACGAGGCTCATCAAAATTTAAAATCCTGAGTATCTGTTCTTCACCATTTTTCAGTTTGAGTTTACTTTCGCGAATATGGTTCTCAATATCTGAATGAAGGGAGCGAATTTTCTCAATATTTTCCTGGGTGAGGGAAATTTGCTTTTTCATCGAGAATTTATCACAGTTGAAAACAAGTTGCGTCGTTTTTGATTCCACGGGAACTTTTACTGTAATCCTCAGCAGATTTTTTTTCCATCGGGTTATTAAAAGGGGGAGTTCTCCAAACACAGGAGATGTAACAGTGCAATTAATAAAATTTTTACGATCAGTTACAAAAACAAAAGAATGAGTAATCATGAAATCTTTTCGTAGTGAAGTTTTTTTGAGATTCCACACGTTTTTTATAAGTAATAAGAACTGATTCCATGATTCTGAAGGATTTGAGTATTCTGAAAGCACAATGGGAAATTTCTGAAGTCCGTTATTCTCTATTTTTATCAGTTTTGTTTTGAGTCGAAAATCTTCAGGATTCAATCGAATATCTGGTAGTTGAATTTTTTTTTCCTGAGTTTTATTGACTGCATTTTTTTCCCTTTTAATTGTCACTGATGTAGTAGTTGAATTTTTATTATCACGGCTACTGGAACAATTTGTGGTCATCGTAATCATCAGCAGTGTAAAAAATATTGTAATTACCCTCATTCACAGAATCCTTAAAACATCCCGGTTTTATACTTCACTTCCCGTGTCAGTTCAATCTAATAAGCGGTTATCAAGGGGAAATCAGTCTGGCTGTCCTTTTCTCAGAAAACCTCCTCTTGCTACTTTCCAGGGTATACAGCCTGATGTGGTGGATTCAACTCTGAACACATCCATACCGTGGTCAAAGGTCTGTACGAAAATTTCAAGCTTTCCATCTCCATCAAGATCTCCAATACCGGGTGCTGCAGGACTACCGTTACCATTGCCATTCTGTCCTGGCTCAGGTAGAGGTATATCATGCACAAGTGTACCGTCAGCCTTAAGTACAATTAAGTAGCCACTTTCACTTTCGGGAGCTCCATAAGTGGTAAAAATAATCTCAGGACTTCCATCTCCATTAAGATCTGCACTAATAGCCTCTGATGAATACATCACTCTTTTATTATGCCTGAAGTTATATTTCCACAGAACTTCCCCGATGGAACTAAAGCAGTACATAAATCCATCATTAAGTGAAACAACCATCTCCAACCCTTCATTACCAAGAATATCAGCAATCATAATTGCAGGTACACCTGAGGGCGGATACCACCCATCCACTTTAATAGGATACTCACCAAGTGGAAGGGCTTCCCATGATAATTTTCTCATAGCACTTTCTGAACCATCACCGTAGTTTCCATTAAGAACCATAATTGCGTATGCCTGAGTTTCGTAGGGTTCATTCATTTCAACATTGGGAGCACCAATGACTTCATTTTTTCCATCGCCGTCAATATCGGCCACCTGAGGGGGGGTTGCAGTCCATTGAAGCCATCTGGTCCAGGAGGGGTGGGGCCATTCACCTTCATGCAGGTGATAATGATTTTCTTCAACCACTGTATCCTCCCATCTTATGAACTGTCCCCAAGTGAGACGTTCATTCGGATATTCGCTTGAACGGTTTGTAAACCATGGAGAGGAGTCGATAGCAATACCATCCATTTTGAATGCCTGAATATGATGATTGTCATATGTTGCTAAAATTTCAAGCTCATCATCATCATCAATATTCCCGATAGCTACATTCAGACCGTAACATCCATAGCCGTGATGACCATAGCCATTTCTGTCTGCATCATTTCCATCTCCTGAGAGTGCATTATACCGGGGCCATGCAGGGGAGTGTCCGCCTGCAGGTTGAAAAATACCACCGGATGAATTGAAAACATATATCTGACTACCGCCATCCTCTTCATCCACTGTCTGGGTTGTAGAAACAACAATCTCTATTAACCCATCCCCATCAAGATCGCCGGCGCTCATCCCTCTTACCTCTGGGGTTGCACCACTGTCTCCTGAAACATTTGCAGGCCACCCGGCTTTTACGCTGAGACTTCCGGATATATATTCCCATGCGTATACCTCATTTCCACGACCTGCAACAATCTCAGTAATTCCATCCCCATCAAGATCTGCAACTACATGTGGTGCATATACTCTACTGTCCCCATCTTCCCCGGTGGCAATAAGATTAAATTCATTATCAAAGACATAAACATTATAATATGCCGCAATCAGTTCATTTTTTCCATCGCCGTCAAGATCGTACACCACTGGAGATGCATACCATGAGGTCTGTCCCTGAAGGTTCCTGACAAAAGTTATTTCAGGAATTTCAGTTGAAAAACCATCTACAATATCACACACCGCTGTTAGTTCACCTCCGGTTATGTCCCCTCCCGAGTAGTCAGAATCACTGCTCTGGCAAGAAATAAAAGAGAATAAAAGAATTAAGGCTAAGTTAATATGTTTCATGTTTGAGTTCCTCATAATTTTATCAGTGCTCATAATATACACTAAAAATTATATCCCGGGTTGGTTTTTTTACTCTTTCCTTCATTTATCCCGGGTTGGTTTTTATTGTTACTGGAGGTGCAGCTATCCCATCGATTTTGCCCCCTGAGTCCTTCTTTTCAGTACTTTACCGCCTCATGCTTCCATATTAAATATAATAAACCCGGGTTAGTTTTTTCTCCTACTTCTTTCCTGCTCAACCTCTGGTATTTTTTGCCCCCCTGATGCTTTTTATCCTCTATTTTTCTATGTTTCTGGTGATGAATTTATGTGTTTCCTACCAAGATTTGTGGTTTCTGACTGACTTTTAGTTACTGGAGATTACAGTTCTCCCATCGATTTTGCCCCCTGAGTCCTTCTTTTCAGTACTTTACCGCCTCAGGTTTCCATCTTTAGTCGCTCTATGGCCAGCTGGCT
>JAFGWM010000005.1 GCA_016937155.1 Deltaproteobacteria bacterium | reverse complement strand
GTGGGGATGCCATCGGTGGGGATGCCATCGGTGGGGATGCCATCGGTGGGGATGCCATCGGTGGAGAAGCCATCGGTGGGGATGCCATCGGTGGAGAAGCCATCGGACCTGACGGTGGAGCCGCCATTGGTGGAGAAGCCATCGGACCTGACGGTGGAGCCGCCATTGGTGGAGCTGCCATTGGTGGAGAAGCTGACGGTGGAGCCGCCATCGGTGGAGAAGCCATCGGACCTGACGGCGGAGCCGCCATTGGTGGCTGAGATGTGGCATTTTGGCCAGGCATCTGTACTCCGTGCTGAGCAAGATATTCAGCCAGTTCTGCTCCACTTGCAGCTGCCATTGTGGGGGCATTTGCCATACCTCTTCTTCCGGGAGGAGGATCGGGTAATGGCACCGCGGCAGGAGGTATTGTAGCCTCAGGTTTTACTATTATATTGTCCTTGTTTAATTCAGTCCCGCAACCAAGACAGAACTTGAAGTGAGAACGATTTTCGCGACCACATTGTTTACAGATAACCGTTGACACAGTTTATCTCCTTATATGTAACCGGATACAACCGGGATCAGGTTATTTCCACTCTAAAAAGCTGGGTACCCATGAAAACGAAATCTCCGTGAGTAAGCATTTTCCTGTCTTTAATTCTGTAGAAAGTCCCATTGCGGGAATCCATATCAGTCAGAGTAAAACCATCACTGGAATAATTAATCCTGGCGTGGCTTCCTGAAATGAAAGGTTCTGAAGGGAAATCTTTCGTATTGCCCTCTCTGCCAAGGGTTATCACATCCTGCTCCGCTCTATAGACATCACCATCTATACCCCCCTGAAGAATTCTGGTGAGTAAAAATGCAGCCGGAAGATGTGGAGTAAAATAGAAGTATGTTCCATCAGATTCAGCAACCTGCTCGTTGTAATCAGAAGGCAGGTCCAACCTGAAAAGCATTCTTCCAATCATAAATACATCGCCTGGCTCAATATTTATGCTGCCTTTTATTCTTACAAAGACACCGTTAGTTGAATTTTCATCTTTCACAAACAGATTACCATCTTCATAATAAAAATTGGCATGTCTTGGGCTTAGAAGAGGATCAGGCTGTTCACTGCGAATCTGTCCTTCTGTACGACCTATTATGTGTTCCTGACCCGTAAGATAGTATGTGGTACCATCCTGACCACTACCTTTTATCAATACAAGTCTAGCTCTCCCAGGCACCTGAAAAGCTCCGAAATACATGGTTTTTGCTTTAGGTTGAGCCGGTTCAGCATCCCCTATATTAAAGCCACAATTCCCGCAGAACTTGAACCCCGGAGCTATGGGAGTATTGCATTGGGGGCATAGTTTCTGTCCACTCATAAAATTCACCTCCTGCAAACCAGGAAAGCTGGTCTATTTTTCTGCCCGCACCAGTATCTATAAACTGGGTAAGTGTTAACTAGGTGAAGATGTTATAATTATATTACTGCATGTCAAGAAATAAGAACCCAGTATATTCCTTACTCCAGGATCTTTTTCCTGAATGGTACTGGAAACCTTTTATATTTTATTAGGTATAGAGATATTAAAAATATAAGAAGGAGGTCTATTTCTGGAGTACTTTTTTCTTTTCGGAGCTTTCTTTATATTTATCAGGATACTCTCCGAATACAACTGTATCATTAATTCTAACCGGCACGAAAGTTTTAATAATTATTCCCAAAGAGTATTTTTCCCCAACATGGAAAACTACGATCTCTCCTTTTTTTTCGATTGGGAACCGACTGTCAACCCTGTATTCTGGATCCAGGGGATGAAGGTTAGAGAAAAGGCCATCGCCCTGATGAATTATTTTTATTTTATGACCCTTTTTAACCTTGTCTCTCTTGCCCAGATTCATCACCACAATATTTCCAGAACTAAGCATCTCTCTTGTTTTCAGAGAATACAGAATCTTCCCTGTTTTTATATACTCTTTACCCACGGGTGGATCAAGTGGTCTTACGTTAGAGTACCTTCTCTTTAAAGGATAAACCAGATCATTTCTTTTTATCGTATCCAACACGCTGCTTATCCGGCCAATAGCATAGTTTTTCGGCCGTATTTCCTTTATTATCACTTCTCCCAGGATCTTTACGACCTGACCCAGAGATTTTTTAGTTTCAGGGTCCACAACCTTCTTTTCCATACGAAAAATAGTCATTATCTCACCAATAGCAGGCTGTTTCTTACCAAGTTTTAAATAGATAAGATCTCCACTGGATAGAAGTGTTTTTTCCTCAGGGCTTCCAATAACAATGTTAGCATTCTCAATTTCATTTTCTTCTATCCATGCCTGTTTACGTATTGTTACAGTATTCTTGTCAAAGGATAATCCTGAAAATCCATCATCACTCTGGTCAACTGAAGTTTTCAGGTTCACTCTGGCGGCATTTTTAGAGAGAAAAACTCTAGTTCCGGGAAAAAGCCAGTGAGGATTAGTGATATGAGGATTCCAAGACCAGATTCTCGGCCAGTACCAAGGATCTCCAAAGTATTTTGCGGACAGATTCCATAGCGTTTCACCTTTTGTGACATTATGTATTGTCTTATTTCCAACCCATTTGACAACACCACTATCTGAAATTGTGTCCATTCCCGAAGTCTCATTACTTTTTTCAGTCCTCTTTTCCCTCCTTAATTTTACAGGGTTTTCTTTTCCAGACCCGGGATCATTAGATGTACCGCGCTGTACCGGAGCCCAGTATTTCTGCTGGACGGGAGGATAAGTTCCGGGAACAGTCTGTCCTAAAACAATAAATTTAATAATTAAAATACCCGTTAACACAATGTCACCTCACCTTTTTCAACCACAGCGATGCCCTTTTGGCAACTTCACTGTTTGGATACATCTCTATTAATTTGGAAACTAATTTCCTGCCCTTACCTTTATTTCCCATGGAGTAATAACTTATTCCCATTTTAAATATGGCGTCAGGCACCTTATTTCCTCTTTTGTACCTTTTAACCACCTTACTGTAAAAATTTATTGCGATCTGAAATTTTCCCTTTCGGAAATAACATTCACCCTGCCAGAAAAGTGCGTTATCCACGTAGGGACTATCCGGAAATTTTCTTTCCAGTTTGGAAAAATCGATCAATGCCAGATCATATCGTCCTGATTTATACCATTTCATACCCTGACGATAGAGAAACCTGTCACCATCAACACCATAATCAGTCCCTGAATCACCATTGTATTTTGTTTTTCGTACGGTTCTTTTGACATTACGATTGAGATGTCCACGACTATGAGACGGTTCCTTCATCTCGTGAAACTGTCCAAGTCTTAGTACTTTATTTCCTTTTACCACCGGAATATAATGTGGATTTATTGTTCCATCATGATTACGATAACCCCCACCAGACGGATTGGAATCAGCCTGGTAATTTTCACTTCTAAGTACTAGTTTCACTCTGTTTTTGGAAGTATTCCTTCTTTCGTTCATAACAACAAGTGTCTCTTCCAAATCTCCGTCTCTGGAAACAAAAGATACTTTTTCAGGCTTCAATCTGGTCTTGGGCAGATTTTCGGGTTCATCAACTTTGTCTTCATTGATATTTTTAGATTTTTTCCTAATTCCTGTACTTTCAAGAACTACAATTCTATTTTTTATCTCGGATAATTCCTTTGCAATTTCCTGCTGTTTAATTTTTATTGCATTTAACTTTTCAAGATCACTGTTGTTCAGGCCACCATAACAGGAAATTGAAGTAAACATGCTTGCACCTAGAAGGACGCTAATCATGAACTTTGACATACTCATACTACACCTCACCACAATGTATACCACATACTTACATAAGGCGCAAAAAAAATGAAACTTCTTGAAAATTTTTATTTCAACTTCCCTGACAATACTAAAAAGTTCTATTATATTAGAAGATTAAACAGATTCATAAGTGAAGTTGAAGACGCTAATAAGAATAGATTTCTTGTTCATTCTCCCAATACCGGCTCAATGAAAGGACTCCTTTCTGAAGGAAATGAGTGCCTATGCTATGACACTGAAAATCCAGCAAGAAAATATCCCTTGTCATTTATCGCCATAAAATCGGGAAGCATCTGGTGCGGAATTGATACAATAAAGGCAAATTCAATCGCTGTGGATTTAATAAAAAGTGGTTTATTACCGGAATTGTCGTCTATGGAAGAAATTAAAAGAGAAGTTAGAACAGGAAATAGCCGTATTGACATTCATGGTAAAATCTCTGGAACCGAAATTTTCATTGAAGTAAAAAATGTTACTCTGGTGGAAAATTCAGTTGCCCTATTCCCTGATGCCCCTTCAACCAGAGCAGTTAAACATCTCAAGGAATTAATAAAACTCAGAGAATCAGGTCATATCAGCGCCATGCTGTTCCTTATTCAACGTCAGGATGCTGAAAAATTTACCGGAGCAGCATCAATACACCCTGAATATGCAAAAATGCTGCAGCATGCATTTTCAGCAGGAATAAAAATATATCCTGTTGTAATGAAATGTTCTGAAAGAGGGCTGAAATTCTTTAAAATTATAGATTACTTTTAAGAAAATGCCGGTTTTTTGTGAGACCAGACTTATTAATGAAAGATGCGTTCTTCAGAAAATATTGAGTAACTAATAAATCTGAAAAATATCAGGAAATGATGCCATGTTTTCTACCAACTTTTTCAAAAGCAGCCACTGCCTGTTCAAGTTGATCTCTGGAGTGAACAGCACTTATCTGAGTTCTTATTCTTGCTTTCTCCTTTGGAACCACCGGGAAAGAAAAACCAATTGCATAAATCCCCTCCTCAAGGAGATCATCAGCCATCATTGAAGCTAATTTTGCATCTCCAAGCATTACAGGAATTATCGGATGGTCTTTACCCGCCAGATTAAAACCTAAATTCTGCATTTCTGTCCTGAAGAATTTCTGATTATCTTCCAGTTTATCCCTGAGCTCTGTAGATTCTTCGAGTATCTCAAGAACTTTTAATGTTGTTGAGGCAATTACAGGCGCTAGAGTATTTGAAAAAAGGTATGGCCTGGATCTTTGCCTCAGAATATCAACTATTTCCTTATGAGATGCGGTGAAACCACCACTGGCTCCTCCCATAGCCTTCCCCAGAGTAGAAGTAATAACATCCACTCTGTTCATTACATCATTGTACTCATGAGTTCCACGTCCTCTTGCACCGGTGAAACCCGTTGCATGGGAATCATCAACCATTACCAGGGCACCATATTTCTCAGCTAAATCACACACGCCCTTGAGATCTGCAATAATTCCATCCATTGAAAAAACACCATCGGTGGCAATCATTTTTATTCTGGCGTTTTGATTGTCAGCGTCCTTCAACTGCTGTTCAAGATCTTCCATATCATTGTTTTTATATCTGAATCTTTTTGCCTTGCAAAGCCTTACACCATCTATTATTGAGGCATGATTCAGTTGATCACTGATTATTGCATCTTCAGGACCTAGGAGAGTTTCAAACAAACCACCATTTGCATCAAAACAACTGGAATATAGGATTGCATCCTGTTTTCCCAGAAATGAAGCCAGCTTTGCTTCAAGCTCCTTATGAACATCAAGAGTTCCAACAATAAACCTGACACTTGACATTCCAAATGCATATTTTTTAAGGGATTTCTCAGCAGCCTCAACAAGCCGGGGATCATTAGCCAATCCAAGATAATTATTGGCACACATATTTATAACAGGGCTGGTCCTGTTTTTAACCATTATTTTAGAACTCTGTGGCGAAATCACAATTCTTTCAGATTTGAAAAGCCCTGCATTTTTTATGGACTCCAGTTCATTCGCAAGTATTTCTTTCATATTTCCAAACATTCGGCATCTCCTCTCATTGATAAAAGTTCACTGCGGAATTTATAACGTGATCATCCTTATTCAGGCAACAGAAAAGACTAAATCTCGGGTGTAATTAAAAATGAATTGGTTCGTTACCGGACATATCATTTAAAGGGGGCATTGGTGCACGACGTCTACCACCAAGTCGTATAATTTTCTTTTCAGGAACCTTTTTCATGCCTGATTTTTCAATAGGTTCGATCAGTAGCTCATCTCCATCAATAATGTGTTTTGGCGATCTTACAGAACCCATGGGTCGTGGAGGCGGACACCCGTTGTCTTTAATAGAGCCTGCAACATCAGGACAGGCATCTTTATCGTCAGGAACTCCATCACCATCCCTGTCTTTTATTTTTTCGGCGGGTGGTGGTGGTGAATTTTTCATATCAGGCTTTTCTTCAACAGGAACCTTTTCTTCAACAGGAACCTTTTCTTCAACAGGATGCCTTTTCTCAACAGGATTTACTGTGGATTTGCCATCCTTATCTGTCCCGGAGCCACAACCTGATATAATCATGGCAGTACCAATAACACCAGGTATAAATACTGTTTTTGAGAAACTGAAAATATCAGGATAGGAACTAACTTTTTTCTTTGATGATTCAAGCTTCATAACGATTCCCCATTAAAAATTCATAAAACTTTAATAACTTATAATTGAAACCAAGTGAACAGTAAATCATACCCACATTATTTTACAGGAGACACTGGAAGTTTGCGTTTGCCCTTAAGGCGGATGGGTGGTTTCGGTTTCTTTTCATCTGACTTCATACCATCCTTTTCAGTTTTTGGCTTAATGATATGCATGTCATCCAACTCCGGTCTTCTCGCTATCCCACTCAGTCTTGGTGGTGGACAGCCATTTGAACTGTTTTTTGCAGCCTGATCCGGGCAGGCATCTTTATCATCAGGAATCCCATCACCATCCCTGTCGGATATTTTTTCGACTTTTTTTTCAGTTGCTCCTTTGTTTTCCACTGAATCGCTGGTTGATTTACCCTCTTTTTCTGTTCCAGAACTACACCCGCCTAAAATCATCGCGGTGCCCAGTATTCCCGGGATCAGAACTGTTTTAGAAAAACCGTATATATCAGGATAAGATGTTTTTTTCTTCTTTGCTGATTCAAGTTTCATGTGATATCTCCCTCAAATTTAAAAAGTTGACATAAATTGATCCTACAGTAATACGCAGGAAAATCAATTTCCATCTGCAGATATCCATTTTTTTGAGAAAAGTCTGAAGCAGGAATTAGAAGGATCAGCGTTTGAGATTGGCAACTTTTCCGAGCATTTCATCAGCTGCCTGAATAGTTTTGGAATTTACTTCATAGGCTCTCTGGCTGACAATCATCTCAATCATTTCTTCAACAACGCTGACATTTGCTTTCTCAAGATGAGCCTGAAGAAGTGAACCAATTCCATTCTGACCCGGCTGACCCGTTACAGGCTGACCGGATGCTTCTGTGGGAAGATAAATATTCTTACCGATAGCTCTCAAACCCTGATCACTTGAAAAAATTGCCAGTTCAATTTTTCCAACTTCCTGAGGTGATGTCTGGCCACTCTGCAGAACACTTACTGTTCCATCATTTCCTATGGTCACATTAACAGCATCCTGAGGAATTGTTATATTCGGCTGAATCTGATAGCCGTCAGCTGTAACCAACTGCCCTTCAGAATTTTTCTTGAGATTACCTGCTCTTGTATATCCCATCTCTCCAGTGGGAAGTTGAACCTGAAAATATCCACGTCCCTCAATAGCAAGATCCAGAGGACCGCCGGTGCTTTTAATCTCACCGGTGGTATGGAGTCTTGATGTGGAAGCAAGGACTGCTCCATGACCAACGCTTAAACCAGTGGGCAACCTTGCCTCATTGGCATTCACTGTTCCAGCTGTTTTCTCGTCTGTGTAAATCAAATCCTGGAAATCACCCCTGCTCTTTTTAAACCCGTCTGTATTAACGTTAGCAAGATTGTTCGCGATAATATTGATTTTCTTTTCCTGAACATTCATCCCGGTGGCCGCTGTTGTCAATGCTCTAAACATGATATCCTCCTGAACACTATCTGTTGCTTCCAATTTCTCTGGCTGCAAGAGAATCAATTTGTTCATAAACCTGAATCGCCTTGGTTGTAAGTTCGAAATGTCTCTGAACTGTTATCAAATCAGTCATCCCGGAAATGGGGTTCACATTCGCCATCTCCAGATAATTGCTTAAAACGCTTACCTGGACATTCCCGGCACCACTGGGCTGAATCTGGGCTGCAGCATTAGGAATAAAATACTGACCCTCCTGCTTACCCAGTTTTTCAGGATTTCTGGCATAGACCAGCTTTAGCTTTCCAACTTCCTCTTCACCGTTTCGGACTGTTCCATCATTTCCAACGGTCAGAGTTCCTGAAGGTTCTGTCTTTATGGGTTTGTTATCCACTCCAAGAACAACATACCCCGAAGTGTTTACAAGAGTACCATCGCTGCTCATTCTGAAGGCTCCATTTCTGGTAAGCCTTTCTCCCACAGGCGTTCTAACACTGAAGTATCCATTGCCTTCAATAGCAAGATCCAGTGGATTTTCTGACTTCTGCAGATCCCCACTTTTGTGGTTAACTGCGATACCGGCAGGTATAACAAAAGTCTTATCCTGTTTTCCTGTGCCAGCTTTCGCCATAACCTCTCTGAAAACCATGGTCTCACCCTTGAAACCGGCTGTGTTTACATTTGCCAGATTATGACTTAGTACATCAAGTCTTTTCTGAGTTGCCAAAGCTCCTGATAATGCCGTGTATATTCCATCTGCCATGACTCATTCTCCCTGCTCCATGATAACTTTCAACTTCGCCAGGGCCTCTGTACGCAACTGACTTACACGTGATTCTGTAATCCCTAAAACCGCACCAATTTCTTTCATGTTAAGTTCTTCATGATAATAAAGTGAAAGAACCAGCCCCAGCCTTTCGGGAAGCCTGGCGATTGCATCACTCAGCCGTTCAAGAAGTTCCTTATAATCCTGAACTTCCTGAGGAGAAGGCATCTCCGGATCCGGGATAACATCACTTCCGGAAATTTCGCTGAGAGAGTCAAAATCAACAGTGGTTGCACTGAGAGCGAGAGAGTTTATTTCATAAAGGTCATTTAGCTCTATGCCTATTGTATCACAAATCTCATCATCCGTAGCTTCTCTGCCCAGTTTATTCTCCAGATCTCTTCTAGCTTCAGAGATTTCCCTTATCTTTCGTCTGCTTTCTCTGGAAAGCGGGTCACTCGTTCTGAGAGAATCCAAAATGGATCCCTTGATTCGAAACTCGGCATAACTTTCAAACTTTATACCCAGTTCCGGATTGAATTTTCCCACTGCATCCATCAGACCAACCATACCAGCACCAACCAGATCATCAAAGGGATAGTGACTCGGAATTTTTCTGGCAGTTCTGGAAGCTACTCTGTAGACAAGAAAGATATGTTCCTTCGCAAGGAGATCTCTTCCGGCCTGAGTATAAAATTCCTTCTCAAAAAAGGTATCATCAATACCAGAGCTGTTACTCAATCTGTACCTCCGTCTTGCTAACTCCATCTTATAACCTCCCTTCCATGGCCTTCAGCGCCTCTTGCTGTAACCATTCCTCCACGCAATTTCTGCTTTCCAAGTGCAATTCTGATTTTGGCTGCAGTAGCCTGAAGACATCTTGCACTGGGAGAGCGTGGATATATTTTTACCAGAGGATAGGTTTTCTGAACAGCTTTTGGTACAGAAGAATCCTGATAAATATGTCCAAAGTATTCCGGCTCTGAATTAAGGAACCTTCTGGTGAGACTTGTAAGGGCCTGCCAGGCGCTAAGACCCTCCCTGCCTGAGGATACCATATTCAATACAACACCGATTGGGTTCTTTTCCTTCTGAGTACCCAGAATCTTTATCATTGCATAAGCACTTGAAAGAGCTGTAGGTTCGACTGTGGTAACAAGAAGAACAAAATCAGCTATTGAAGCAATTTGTGTCACATTTGAATGAACACCAGCCCCTGTATCCAGAACAATATAGTCATAGTGCTGTCTCAGAGTTTTCAGGATCTGAGCGAAATTCGTGTGTTTTTCAGACCCCAGATTTGCAAGATCCTCTTCACCGGCTGCTGCAGGGAGAAGATCCACTCCCATTGGAGTTTGGGATATAGCATCTTCAACGGGCATATCACTGAAAAGCACATCCTTAAGTGTATAATTTGGAATAACCCCTAAAATGAGATCCATGTTTGCAAGCCCCAAATCGCAGTCAACTGCAAGAACTTTATGACCCTCCATTGCCCAGGTCAGTGCCATATTTGCACTGATATTTGTTTTTCCCACTCCGCCCTTTCCACTGGTCACTGCAATAATTTTTCCACCACCAACCTGTGACAGACTGAAAGGAAGTACTTTTCCAAGATTATTAGATGATTTTTTTCCTGTAACCATTTCAGTTGCCTCCGTTCAGTATTAACCGTGAAATTTTTTCCACTTCTGCCACCTCAAGATCTTCCGGAACGCTTTGACCCGTACCCAGAAGACTTAAAGGAATTCCACAGTACTGATGCACGTTAAGAATAACTCCGTGGGTGAGTGCTTCGTCTGTTTTTGTAAAAACCATTCTGGATGGATTCAATACACTGTGGGCATCACAAACCGCCATCAACTCATTGTCTCTTGTGGTTGCTGGAAGAACCAGATGAGCTTCAACATTTCCGGCTGAATTCAGTAATCTTCCAAGTCTTTCAATAGATGATGAGTCTCTATAATTTCTACCGGCCGTATCAATAATAATCAGATCAGCTCCGCTTAATCTTCTGATAGCATTTGACATCTCACGTCTTGTCTGCACCAGCTCAACCGGAGTACCTATAAGACTACCGTACTGCTTTAGCTGTTCGGAGGCTGCAATTCTAAATCCATCAGCACTGATCATGGCTACTTTTTTACCCCTGATAAGAGCTTCGGTTGCTGCAATCTTTGCTGCTGTCGTTGTTTTTCCACTACCTGTAGGTCCTACCAGAGCAATGATTTTACGTCTTCCATTCCCCAGTATTTCACCACTGCAAAGCAACTGTGAAGACAGTCCATGTTCCAGACGCTGCCTGAGAAGCTTCTGATTCATTGGAATATTTGAAGGAAGATCCACCGTAATTGACTTCGCAAGAAATGATGCTAATTCACTGCTTACACCAGAATCCAGAAGAAGATTCTCCATAAATGATGCTGTTTCCCCCTCTGCTTCACTGAGTTTTATGGAAGGAAGAGAAAACGGGTCTATATTCCTGTTTGTCATAGACAACTGTTTTGGAATCTGTCTTTCAATGGTTCTGTGACGTCTTGCTCTTGTCCGCTGATAAACCGGAGGAACACTTTCAGTTTTTTCTGATGAGGGTGAACTAAAAATTGGAAGCATTCCAGGTATCGGACCATAAGTCTGATTTTTTTCCGGCTCTGCAGGTGTCACTTCTATGACACTCTGATCTGCTGTAGCCTGAACCTCAATAATCCGGGAACGCCAGATTCCATCCGGATCAATTGTTCTCGAGGAAAGGATTATAGCCTCGGAACCCAACTCGCTTTTTATCATCTGAAGTGCTTCTTTCATTTCTCTGGCGCGATAGGTTCTAACTTCCATGATTTGACCTTTCCGGCTCCTGATTCAGCAGGAACTCAACAGTCTTAAACGTTTATCAGACCGATAGTCTGCACCTGAACACGACGATCTATTTCCCTGTAGGAAATAACCTGCAATCCCGGAACATATCTTGAGACGAGTTCCCATACAGGCTTTCTGATATCCGGCTCAGTAACCAGCACAGGCATGGTTCCAGTCTTTCCAAAAGCACTGGCACCTTCGTTTATGCTTCCAAGAAAATTCCTTGCATGGTCGACATCCAGAGGAACAACTCCCGGAGCACCTCCGCTTATCTGAACTGCTTCTCTAAAAGCAGAGGTGGCATTGCTGTCTAAAGCTAAAGCATAAAGCTTGCCATCTTTTGTTTTTAGAGAAGAAACTATCTGTCTACCCAGAGATGCACGACATAACTCTATAATACTATTTATATTTTTATTATCTTTACCGTGTATGGCTATAGTTTCAAAGATAGTCCTCATGTCACGGATTGACACACCTTCCGTCAAAAGTCCCCTTAGTATCAGCATAATTTCTGGCAGTGACATTATATTGGGTAGAACATCATCAACAAGCTTGGACTCTGATCTTGAAAGAATATCTACAAGTTCCTGGGCTTCACTCCTACCGAGAAGCTCAGGAGCATGTGCTCTCAGTATTTCGCTGAGATGAGTGGCCACCACTGTGGAAGGATCAACTATTGTGTATCCAGAGATCTCAGCCAGCTCCCTGTCATCAACTTCAATCCATTTAGCTGCAAGACCAAATGCAGGTTCCACTGTGTCGACACCGGGAATATCATAGTCACCGGTACCTCCATTCATTGCCATCAGACGGTTCATCATTACTGTTCCTGAGGCCACCTCGGCACCACTGAGTAGTATTCTATATGTGTTGGGAGCAATTGTAAGGTTATCTCTTACATGAACCGGTGGTATCAGAAATCCCAGTTCAGTTGCAAACTGCTTTCTGATGCCGCCAATTCTAGTAAGAAGATCACCATCCCGTTTGGAATCCACGAGTGGAATCAGTTCAAATCCAACTTCCATGGCAACAAGATCTATTGGAATAAGAGAAGCGAGCTCCTCTCTCTCGGTTTTTGCCTTATCTTCAGGGGACATCTTCATATCACCGGAATCAGTTTTACCTGACCCTGATTCTTTATTTTCAACAGTTTTGTCCGTAGCATAATAACTTACTATCAAAGCTCCGGCCGCTATTACAAACATAACAAGCTTTGGCATTCCAGGGAGCAACGCTGCAGATGCAATAATAAATGCCACAATTCTCGCAACTTTCTGCTGACCAACAACCTGACCAACAAGGGTTGTACTAAGATTACCCGCTGTTGAAGAACGGGTTACCACAATACCTGCAGCAGTGGATACCAAAAGTGCCGGTATCTGTGAGACAAGACCATCACCCACAGTCATAATTGTATATATTTTGGCAGCATCCCCTGCTCCAAGATTCTGCTGCATAACACCTATGGCAATACCACCAAGAATGTTTATGAATGTGATTATTAAACCGGCAATTGCATCACCACGGACAAATTTACTTGCACCGTCCATGCTTCCGTAGAAATCAGCTTCCTGTTCAATAGACTTTCTTTTGGTGCGAGCTTCCTGATCATTGATAAGGCCATTCTGCAGATCAGCATCAATACTCATCTGTTTACCAGGCATGGCATCAAGAGTAAATCTTGCACTGACTTCAGCTATTCGACCTGACCCCTTGGTGATAACCACAAAATTGATGATAATAAGAATCAGAAATAAAATAATACCAACTGCAAAATTTCCTCCCACAACAAATGTTCCAAAACTGTCGATAATCCTTCCTGCGGCTTTATCTGCATTTCCCCCGTTGAGAAGAATCAATCTTGTGGAAGCAATGTTCAGGGCCAGCCTGAATAACGTTACAAATAGTAAAAGTGATGGAAAAACTGAAAATTCCAGCGGTTTTTGGATATAAATGGACATCAGAAATATACTGAGCGATATTGCGATATTTACTGTTATCAGGGCATCCAGCATATAAGAAGGCAGTGGTACAATCATCAATCCCATTACTGCAATGAGTAAAAGTGCCACAATAGTGTCAGTATTGCCGGAATTTTTGACGGTAGCATCATAATCCACAGCGTCACTCCTTTTCATACCCCTTCATTCATACAAGTGTTCAATCACTTGATATCAGAGGGATTTTCTGCGACGTTTAAAGATTCTAGCCAGAATAAGGGCAACTGCTTTATATGCCGCAGGGGGTATGAGAGAACCCACTTCAGCGTTGTAATACATAAGTCGTGCCAAAGGCTTGTTTTCAACTACAGGAATCTGTCTGGAACGGGCAATTTTTCTTAACCTTGAGGCAACAACACCTCTTCCCTTGGCCAGAAGATATGGTGCAGGAGCCTTCATTGAGTCATATTTCAAGGCCACTGCGTATTCCGTAGGGTTTACAATCAAAACATCAGCATTCTCTGCATCTTTCATCATGGCATTCATGACCATAGCCCTCTGACGCTGTTTCAGTTTTCCCTTTATATGAGGATCACCTTCCTGCTCCTTGTGTTCTTCCTTTATTTCGTGCTTGGTCATCTTCATCTTTTCATTCATCTGATATTTTTCCCAGATGTAATCACCCATTCCCAAAAGGAAAATAATAGGCAAAAGTCTGAGAACCAAACCTGTAACAAGAGTTAACACCACTGGAATTGCTCCGGAATAGTCACTGAGGCTCAGTTTACTCAACTGATCTGTCTTTGAAATTATGTAATAATAACTGATGGAAACAATCAGAATTACCTTAATCAGTTCCCTCACAAGCCTTACGAAAGAATCCTTGGAAAAAATCATTTGCTTGAGTCTTGATACCACGTTGAATCTGGAGAAATCAGGTGCAAGTTTGTTCCAGGTAATGCGTCCTCCTGTCTGCATCACGCCTGCCAGAGCTGCAGCAAACATTGTGACCACAAGGACAGGCCATACACTTTTTGCGAATCCGGTGGCGACATCGCCAATCACTCCGTACATTGAAGAAGAGTCAAGGTTGGAAAGTGAGTTTTTATAGACTTTTGTAAGATTTCTAAAGGTATAGCTTCCTGTAACGAGAAGTGTCACCGACCCGAATACCAGTAAAAGAGAACTACCAAGGTCGGCACTTTTGGCAATGTCACCCTTTTTCCGAAAGTCCTCTTTCCTTTTTTCGGTAGGTTGTTCAGTCTTTGACGAACGATCCTCATCTGACATTAGTAAAACTCCTGAGGACTATTTATTCACATTTTGTGCCATTTTCAGTGCGTTTTCCATCATTGTCCGGAAAAAATCGGTAACTCCTGGGAGCATAGCTGGAAGCATCAGCAATCCAATCAAAATCATTATCGCAAATCCAAGTATAAAAACATTCAGCCTTGGTGCCATCTTGGCTGCAAGGGCAATTGCCACCTGAGTCAACAAAATGGCGCCGGTAAGTGGTAGAGCAAGCCGAAAGGCTGTTTCAAACAGCAGACTTCCCATACCTGCTATTGCTTTCCAGGTGGATGGTCCCGTAAAGGCCATAGCCACAGGTGAGGTTTTAAAGGAATATGCAAGAAGGCTCACCAGTTCTATATGGCCGTCAAAAAGGAGAAACATAAGAATCAGGAAAAGAGCAAAAAATCTCTGGATTACAGTGCTTTGTTCACCGGTCGATGGATCAACCATATTTGAAAAAGCAAATCCCATTTCCATTGCCATCAACTGGCCTGCAGCACTCACTGATGCAACAACCATGTTTAATATCGTTCCCATTGCCAGACCGGTGATAAACTCTCCAGCTCCGGCAGCTACAAGCAAAAGTGGCTGGTCAATACCAATAGGAATGTCTATGTAGTGTATGAAAAAAAAACTCAGAACAATAACAAAAGCACCACGGATTCTTCTTGGAAGACCCCTGTGATTCAGAAAGGGAGCACTAATTGCGAGTCCTGCAATCCGAAGACTTACAAGGCTCAGAGCAATCACAGGAATCTCAAAAGATAATGTATACATAATTACATCGCCGCCGTTGGAAACCTGCCTACCATTTCTCTGAATAAATCCACCAGTGTTCTTAAAATGTAGGGAGCTGCAAAACTGGCTACAGCAAGCACAATTACCAGTTTTGGCACGAATGAAAGAGTACTTTCATTAATCTGTGTGGCAGCCTGAAGAATAGCAATCAGAATACCAACTATCATACCGGCTGCAAGCAAGGGTCCAGCAATAACTATTGCAGTGTGAAGAGCCTTGGCCACCATATCCAATGCATATTCAGGTGTCATCCGAAACTCCTTGTAAGACTCCCCAGAATCAGATTCCATCCATCGGCCACAACAAACAGCATAATTTTGAACGGTAGTGAAATCAGTGCCGGGGGCAGCATCACCATCCCCATCGCCATCAGAACACTGGCTATAACAAGATCAATTACCAGAAATGGAAGAAAAATTAGAAATCCCATTTTGAATGCAGTGGTGATTTCACTGATAATAAAAGAAGGCAGCAGGATATGAAATGGAACATCAGCTACCCTTTGTGGTAGTTTTTTCCCGGAAATATCATAAAAAAGTAGAAGATCCTTCTCTCTGGTCTGTCTCAGCATAAAAGTTCTTATAGGACTTTTTGCTTTTTCAAGGCTCTCGGAAAATGATGACTGCTCGGCCATATATGGTTTTACCGCTTCATTATAAACTTTCAGGCCTGTTGGAGCCATTATGAACATTGTTAAAAATAAAGAAATCCCCATTATAACCTGAGACGGGGGAAGATTCTGGGTTCCTGTGGCTTGTTTCAAAAATGCAAGAACAATAATGGTCCTTGTGAAACTGGTTGTGAGGAGAATGATACTGGGTGCGACAGCGATAATAGTGAGAACTCCAAGCATCTGCAGAACTGTTGCAACCTGGGAACGGTCATTAAATGAGTCAATCGAAAATGTTACCTTTGGCTCAGCTGATGCAAACTCTGGCCAGAACAAAATAATAAATAATAATACCCCTGACAGAATCAGCACTGAATATTTCATCTATTTATTCCTCTTGTAGGATTCAAGACCAGCAGCCTGATTGAAAGTACCTTCAACTTCTGACGCTTTTAAATCGTCAGACTGCTGCTTTAGAAATTTCTCTCTCAGTTCCAGAATTCCTTTTACAGATTCAGGAGTGGCGTCATTGTCTTCTTCATCAAACATTTCCTCTTCCTTAATGCCTGAATATTCTGGAATAAATTCAGTGAGAAGAGTCATGTTTCCTGAAGTGATACCTATCACGAGAACCCTGTCATTTACCTGAACCACAGCCAGTTTTGCCCCAGGCATTATCATCTTCTGTTCAATCAAACGTATACTGGACCCCTTAAGCCCCTGGGGAAGCTTTTGTTTTCTTTTGAGATAATAGTATGAACCACCACCAAGTAGAGTCATTAAAAGCAAAAGGAGAAAGGTTGTTGTAAATCCTCCGGTAGTAGATGATTTCCCCCCTTTTTTAGAACCTCCGGATTTTCTCAGATTACTGATTACTTCTTCCCCCAGTTTACCCTTACCAGTTAAAGTTTTTTCAGGTTCCTTTACCGGAGAAGACATTTGCTTTTTGCTGGATGAAGGTTCAGTTTCAACTTTTTTATCTTCAGTGGCATCAGTATCCGGAATAGAATCTACACCGGCAAGTACTACCGATTTTTTGTCGCCGCTGTCTCCTTTTCCCACAACTGCTTCAACAACTTCACCACCAGTAGTTATACCAAGGGACTTTTTTGACACACTCATTGAAATTTCGCCTGTTTTGAACAATACCTTCAGCGAATTCTCAAGTTCCTTCTGTTTTGCCTGAAAGCCCAGTCTGAATACAGCCCCATAATCATCATAATATTTGTTTTCTATTTTTATTTTTTTGTGAAGATCCTGATGACTTTTCTGAATAAAATTTTTTGAAAATCTTGCGTTTCTTACTCTTATTCTGAATTTTCCTCCATACCACCATTTTTCAGCATTGGGTTCAGCTTTATTTCTGGTTTTAATTGTCAGAATGATACTCTCTGCAGTTTCGCTGAAAATGGCACTTTCAATCACATCTTTAGGTGCACCTGCCATGGACACAACCAGTGAATAAACAATGAGAATATTCATATCAGACTTCCTCACCATCAAGTTTTCTTGATGTTTGTGATTTAGTATCCACGATTACTTCTGTAATTCTTATTCCATATCTGTCGCCAATTACCACAGCCTCTCCTCTGGCAATTAATCGCTGTCCCACTACAACATCCAGTGGATCTCCACTGACTTTTGCCAGCTCCAGAATTGAACCACTTTTCAGGGATAAAAGCTGCTCCACCGTGACTTTTTTTCGCCCCAGTTCCACGGTGACCTCCACTGGAATATCAACCAGACGCTCCAGTGCTTCAGCACTATCGGTATCATTCATGGGATCAGACTCATTGGTAAGCTTTTCAATTTCATCATTCAATTTATCATCAGACATTATTGTTTCTCCTGAAAATTCAATTACAGACTCTGATATCGGATCATTGGTCACAGCCATTTAGCTGAATCTCACACTGTGATTGATTAGATCGTGGAAAAATTTTAATGTTATGTTAAATATCCCCCCATGATTTATCTTAGAGAACTTGACAAACCTGTTGTAATAACACTTGTGGAACCGGAAATTCCCCCCAATATAGGGGCGGTATCCAGACTCTGTGCCTGTATTGGAAGTCCCTTACACATAGTGGGAAAAATTGGATTTGATGAAAATCATCCTCGACGAAAAAGAGCTGGACTTGATTACTGGGATCTTGTGGAAAAAACATATTTTGAGGATATAGATGTGTATTTCGAAGCTCGAAAAGACAAAATATGGCTGTTTTCAACTAAAGTAGGACAAGGATTGTATGAAGCAGAATTTAAAAAAGGTGATTATCTTTCATTCGGAAGTGAAACAAAAGGTCTTCCCAAATGGCTGATCGAAAAGTATCCCCATCGTTGCCTCAGAATTCCGATGATGGAAAATATCAGAAGTCTCAACCTTGCAAACAGTGCCGCAATTGCCGCATACGAGGCAGTGAGACAGGTGCATAAGCTTTAGTGTTGGTTCACAGTTGTTTTTAATTATTCAGCAAAAGCACCAACATCTATGGAAGATATTTTGCCATCCTTTTCACCGAAAAGAATTCCACCGTATATGGATCCGAAAACACGGGATTCAGGATCCGGAGTATCAATATTTTTATACTTGCTGTATATCCTGAGCATTTTACTGTATAAGTCGCCAATACCTATCCCGCAACTTGATTTTCCTGAAAATGGAGATCTGAGACTGATAAAAATAACTGTTGTAGAGGATTTTCCTTCATTCATGGACAGTTTAACACCCCTAGAGTTCCATTTCCATTCTGATCTCATGTATCCGGTAGCAGCCTCCATAGTTGGTTTACTCTTTGATTGTGGCTCACCTAAAAGTCTGATAACTTCATCTTTTTTCATACCAAGTTTCAGCCCTCCAAAAACATCCCCGGTGAGTTCTAATCTTATTCCGGAAACACCCTTACCGGCATTTTCAAGTTTTTTAATAAGACATTCGCTATTTGCAGGATCATTTTTTGAGTCTTTGGAGGAACCTGTTTTTTTGTCCAGCATTTTGTCTTTCTTCTGCTTTATCCTGTTTCCAGTTGAAGTTGAACTGTTATTTCCACATCCAGAAAGTAAAACACCGATAGTCATCAGTAAAATAATTTTCATAAGGCACCTCCATTCCCTTGATATGAAAACTACCAGAATAGCCTTAATATCTGCAGACAATTTTTTTCATAAAAGCATAATTCCCGGGTACACAGCATTGACTTTCTGTTATTTATGAGAATGTTTGTTCCCCTTAAAGGGAGACGGACATGTCGGACGAACTTAATATATTCCTTGATGAAATAAAGAAGACACCAATGAATCTGGCCTATTTTTCAACGCCTCAGTGTAATGTCTGTAAGGCACTTAAACCCAAAATTATCAGCCTTATTGAGGAAAATTTCAGCAAAGTAAATTTTATTTATGTTGACACTACTGAAAAACCAGAACTCTCAGGCCAGTTGTCTATATTTACTGTTCCCACTATCATTCTTTTTGTGGAAGGTCGTGAATCTGTCAGGCTCTCCAGAAATCTTTCCCTGTTTGAACTTGAGAAAACAATCAGCAGACCTTATGGATTCCTGTATAGTGATAATGAAAACTGATTTTCCTTATATAATTTAAAATCAACTTTTCCGATCAATAAAAATTGAAATCCACTCTTGACACCTAACATATGTTAGGTTAACCTTGTCCCGTTTGGAACTCTTCTAGAAAGGTAAAACATGTCACAATCTGTAACCATAATTGAAAAGCCGTCATTTACTGCCCTTGTTATTCCACACACCACCAGCACAATGAAAATGGGAAAAATAATGGGGCCATCCTATAAAAAAATTTATAAAAAACTAACGGAGCAGTCGATGAAACCACCTGAAGGAACTCCACCCTTCACCATTTATAAAAACCTTGACTGGGCTTCTCTTTCAAAAAAAGGGCCCCTTTCAATGATTAAAATGATGTTTTTAAAAAAATGGGATATTGAAGTAGGAATAATGTGCAGCGAAAGTACAACCGGGGAAGACAATATAATGAAAAAAACTGTGGACGGCGGAAATTTCATTCGGGCAATTCATGAAGGTCCATATATGAAGGTATCGGAAACATACAAAAAAATCATGGATTATGCACGTTCCAATAACAATTCAGTGAAGAACTATTCAATAGAATTTTATCTGAACGATCCTCGAAAGGTACCTGAGTCAGAACTTAAAACTGAAATTCTTGTACCCATCTCATAAAACAACCGGGATTCTATGGTTTAGGAGCTGCACTTATAAGCAGCTTTATCATTTCACTGGTTTCTCTTCTGTTCTGCCTTTTAGCACCGCTTTTCTTATCCACAACTTTGACAATAACCATATCATACTCAGGGATTACAATAATATATTGCCCCCAGTTTCCCCTTGCGCTGAAAGTTCCTTTGCCCGTTTTAGTCTTAAGATGGTATTTCCCTGTGGAAACCCACCAGAGGTAACCATACCCTATTCCTTTCCCCGCAATGGATAATACATTAGTGGAAGTCTTTACCCATTTACTTGAAAGAATCTGCTTATTTTTCCATTTTCCTTTTCTGAGATACAGATAGCCAAATCTGGCACAATCCCTTGCTGACATTCGAAAATAATAACCGGGGAATTTTGTATACGACTTTTTGACATACCCGCCATCTGAAACTCTAAAATCCTGCATTCCCAATGGAACTGCGAATTCATCACTGAATGCCTGAAAAAGAGATTTCCCTGACTGTTTTTCAAAAATATGCCCAAGAACATTAAAGTCCCAGTTATTATAATACCAGAATGTCCCTGGGGGATGACTTCCACGAAGTGGCCTTCTTTTTTTCATGGAAGAGGTTTCCAGTGCAGCTTTAAGATATATCCCGCTTCTGGCCATGAGTAAATCACGGATTGTTGCTCTTTTTTCTACTGCTGTCAGGGGGGTATAATCATCAATTCCCAGTTCCAGCATGGATTTTGAATCTTTTATAACCCCTTTGTCGGAGTATATGCCAAAAAGTGCGCTAACAATGCTTTTTCTCATGCTGTATATACGCACTCTTTTTGCAATATCCCCACGCTGAACCACAAGATAACCATTTTGAACCACCACCAAAGCAGTAAACAGGTTGTCATCAAATATATCAAGAGCTCTCGATAACAAAGGGATATCCCATCCTGCTGATTCAGGAGATATAACCGGCCACTGTCTGTCTGGGAAAAAACCAGATGGATTTATTGGTGTATTATCAGTGACAGATACCGGGGGTCTGTTAAAACTTTGTCCATCCTGAGTTTCTTTTGCAGTGGAGCTCGAATGAACACATCCGGATATAAAAGCCAGAATAATTAACACAGTTTTTTTGAAAGTAATCAATCCTGCCTCCTGAATATGAATTTAAAACAGATTTGGTTATACAGCAATTTACAGTCAATACACAGCAAATTTCATTTAAACAGATTCAATTTGCCCCTGATTGGGGAAAAAATTTATTTGAATATTTTATCGGTATTTTTCCAGAATCCCCAAAGATTCATATGGGCTCCTTTAACATCCTTCTTATCAGACACCTTGAGATCCGTCTGCTGAATTGAAGGCATCGCCGGTTTATGTCCTTGACTCATACTCTGCAGAACATAACCTAAAAGAAGTGGAGAATTTATACCCCTGAAGCCACCTTTTTTTCCCATTATTATTGCGAAAACGCCCTTTTTCCCTCTGCTCAGGGCAACGCCAAATCCCTCCATTTTTGAACTTCCCATCTCAGAAGTAAAGGTGATACCGGTGACATCATATTTCCCCTTAATTTTCCTTTTTGCAGTAACAGCCATATTTTGATGATATTTGCCAATATGAGCTATCAACATTTTAATCCCTAAGCCACTGGAAAGCCTTCGCCTAAACTGCCAGGGGATTATGTGGATTTGATTGCTTGTGGCATCAGATGAGTCTGATTTAATTAAAACATATCGTCCATTCACCAGAGGGGTCCAGCTTCCTGGATAATAAAACGAAATTGCAGTTGAACTGTAGATTTTCATATTCATGATGTCCCCGGCTGAAGAAGGACTTGCCCTCAGGGCTTTTATAGTACTCGGCAGTTTCAATGGGGGAAGAACAGTCGTTGTTGTAGAATACTGATTATCACCTTCTTCGTTGCTTTCAGAAATTTCAGCTTCATCATCATTTAGAGGCTGGTCCTGCGGAACAGGTTCGGAATCATTAATATCTTTGCCTTCATAATTATTTTCAGTGATTTCCCCGGTATTGCCGGATGTATCATTGTTCTTGATTACATTACCGCCTGAAGATGCTGTTTGTGAACCGCCGGTTCCCAAAGTCCTAGGGGGATCATCGTTCAAACGACAACTGAAAAAACTGAGAGAAATAAGAATAAAAGTAATGATATTTCTTTTTGTCAAACTCATCTGTTGACTCCATTTATAAAGCTTCCATACATTTTTCATCTGCTAATATCATGTATTCAACTTTAACCAATCATGAATAAAACCATATAAAGCATGACCCTGTATTAAACCACCAGTCGTTACATTTTCTGAGAATACGCATCCGGATCTAGCATCTGCTCAGAATCATGTCAAACTCTAATTTATGAAGATCTCTCCTTATAAGATTTTTACAAAATTCAACAGTAGTCCATCTTACACAACAATCATACAATGTTCAAACTTTTTACTGTATATTCAATGTTTCTTCTGACTCCCTGAATCAGATTGCACTATGTAAATATTTGTGGCCACAAATCACACCGTATATTTTTTTCACACTCAAACCCCCGGATAGGTATCAGATTTAGTATTACATTTGATTTTTTTTATATTAAATATTTGAAAAAGGCATTCAATTATTGTACGTTACGCTGGCTTTCGACTGTCGGACTTATCCTGACAACTCATATGGCACGGGTATTGCTCTGTTGCATCCCAACCGCGATGTTAAGCGGGCAATGATTTTGAGGAGTAAAATTATGTTATTACCTCTAAGAAATAACTTAAGTCTCAGATATCTGCAGAAGCAGGAAGTCTGGCGAAATTCATCGCTGGAAAAATATATTGTTAACTCTGATGATAATATCGTCAGTTGCCTGAAAAAAATTAATTCAAATAAACATGATTTTTTAATCGTGATAAGTGACGCCGGTATTTACAGAGGCGCCATCGATGAAAAAATATTAAGAAATGTCATTATTGAAACAGGCAGAGTTGATATTCCTGTAAGAGAAATTCCTTTCAAAGAGGTTGGTGCAATACATCGTGATGATTCTTTTGAGACTGTGATTGATATTTTTCAGAGTGAAAATCCTGAATTTGTTCCGGTTCTTAGTGATGATGGATTCCTGATCAATGCTGTTACAAAACTTCAGTATCATCTCATTCTCCTCGAAGAACTTGAGTGGGATTACACATTTGATTCATTTTCCCTTGATGAGAGCAAACTTCTTCATGATGTAAGTACCAGACCATGGGGATTTTATAAAAGCCTTTTTATCTCTGATTTCGCCCAGACAAAGATAATATCCCTTCGTCCCGGGCAGGAAATCAGCCTTCAGAAGCACTTCAGAAGAGAAGAGCACTGGACAATAGTTCGAGGCAAAGGAATCATGACCATAGATGATCAGAGTTTCTTTGTGGAAAAAGGTCGTCAGATTTTCATTCCAAAGGAAGCTGTTCACCGTATAAGGAACTCTCAGACTGAAGAGAATCTCATTCTTGTTGAAGTTCAACTTGGTGATTATTTCGGCGAAGACGATATTGTCCGTCTTCGTGACAAATACGGCCGTTCCTGATTATCCTCCTAAATATCTGTTTTATTTCTTATATTTATTGAAAAATTGTTTTATGTATTTTATTGAAAATTGCTATGTACACTCAGAGTGGTGTTCTAATGTCGTGTTTAACGGATGAGACCAAGCTCCCGCATTCGTTCAAAGATTACCTTTTTAACAACAGGCTTTAAAATATATGCATCACACTCACCCAGATAAGCGTTTACAACATCATCCTCACCGTGTGAAGCTGTTGTCATAATGACTCTTGTCTTGAAAATTCCCTCAATCCCGTTTTCCTTCTCAAGTTTCCTTATCTGTGTCAAAACCTCATGACCGCTAGCCTGAGGCATCTCAATATCAAGACATACGAGGTTGTAATGCTCTCTCTGTTCCAGTGATTTTCTGAAAAACGAAATTGCCTGTTCACCGTTCGGTGCAGCATCCACACTACCCTTTTCAAGAAGAATGCGCCTTAATACCTCACGGCTCGTATTGTCGTCTTCCACAATAAGTATTTTTAAGATTTTAGGAACATTACGAGTCATCATGGCAATAGCCCTTAAGGAAACTTCTTTTCCGATTGGTATGTGAACATGTTGCATGTCACCGGCCAGTTTGTCAACTCCTAAATGCATTTGAAAGACTATTAAGAATCAACTTAGGAAAATTTTTCCATTATTTAAAAAAATTTCCTGTTAAGGCTAAATATCCAACTGTTGTATCCGAATCAGTTAAGGTGACACTTGACTGAAAAGGAGAAAAAATGGCACTTTTTGAATGGACTGAAAAGATTTCTGTAGGAGTAAAAGTATTCGATGATCAGCATAAAAAACTAATCGGATATATTAATGAGCTGCATGAAGCTATGAAAAACCGGCAGGGAAAAGAAGTTCTGGAAAAAATATTCATTGATCTTGAAAATTACACTAAAACGCATTTCAATCATGAAATAACTGTGCTGAAGGCTGAAAAATATCCGGATCTTGATGAACATCTCAGGCAGCATCACAAACTTGTGGAACAACTTGTTGAGCTTAAAGATAAGCATGCTGCGGGGAAACTTTTTGTGAGTAGTCAAACAATGGAATTTCTAAAAAAATGGCTTACAGATCATATAATGGGTCATGATAAGAAATACAGTGGTTTCCTTGATTCTAAAAACATCCAGTAACTATTTTTTTCGCTGCTTTCTATAACGTTGTAATTCAAGAATAAATATCGTAAACAACAAAAATATAAAGGAAATTTTGAACCACATTGGTGCTGTCACAGTGTTTTGTGAATTTCCCGATTCCGGATTTTTCCTTTGAGCAGGCCACTTTACAAAATCAAGATTTCCATATATTTCGCGAAATCCATTTTTCATACTAACTCTCATCCAGTTATTTTTTTCTGCATAAATATCCATTTCCTTACGGGAATATATATATTCTCTGGGATCATCATGATCGATAACTATACTGAGACTGTGATACGTTGATTTTCCTGTGTAGAGTAAAAGAGGAATATCATTGGGACTGTTACCTATCCCAAGCACAGGAACAGCTCCAGTTCGTTCTCTGAATCTTAAAACCTTTCCTTTTCCGTGGGATACAGGTTTCCATAATTTCTTTTCTCTGATAAAACCTGACATATCATCAGCCACACTAAATCCAACCATAGAACCTATTATCCAGTCCATGGGAATTTTTAGATATTTGCTCAGAACCGGACGAACGATTTCCTGCTGAGCTGTGGTTACTATGTAAACCTTAAAATCGTGCTCTTTCAGAAGTTCAATCAACTCAACAATCGGAAGATACAGGAGATCACGGTATAATCTATCTGTTCCTGGAATCTTTACATGTTCAAACACATTCAGTGAATATTTGTGTACTTTCCTGAGATCCTCACCTGCAAAACTTTCAAGAAGCCATTTCTGAAGGTTAGCCCTGATCCATTTCTGATCTGATGTTTTTATTGCTTTAAAAATTGGATTACTTTCCAGTTCCGATTTTTTTGCCAGAGTATCCATGAGATTTAATTTTGAAACAAATCCATGAAAATAATCCGGCCTCTCAGTAATCAGCGTGCCATCCATATCCACCGCGGCAATCCTTCCTGATGCCGGAATAAAATATGGAGAATCCACAGAAGTAACCTCACTTATCCATTTTTCAATTCTGGTTTTCCACGGATTATTCCAGTTTTTCAGTCTTCCCAGAGCTGCTCCCGGGAAGAAAAAAACCATGATAAAAAGGAAACTAAACAGCTTTTTCATAATATTACTCCACACTATGTGATGCCCCTTCAGCAATAGGTATGAGCCTTCTGATATGTCCCACAAGAGTTATTGCAATCTGTTTCGAAATGTAGGGGTATTCCTGTATCATATCATCAAAAAGTCTTGGACTTATTTTGAGAACAGCACTGTTTTTCAGTGGTCTGATAGAGGCGCTTCTCTTCCCTTTATCCAGGAGAGCAATTTCACCCAGTACTGTTCCTGCATTGAGTGTATTTACTGTTTTTCCTGAAATTTCCACAGCCATCGTTCCCTCAAGAATAAAATAAATCCCATCACCCTCGTCACCCTCATTAAAAAGAAACTCTCCTTCTTTCAACCTTATTATCTCACCCTGCCTAGCAATTTCTGTAGTGATCTCAGTAGCAAGATTAAGGAAAAATCCACTGAATCTTAACTGAGCACCAAGAAATGCCGTATCCTTCAACCTGTCCTCGGTTGAAGAACTCCCTTCAAGATTAACAAGAGTACTGTATGTTTTCATGAGGACCTCATCACCAGTAGACCCCACAAGCTCCCTGCCAGTCATAGAGCTGAAATCCCTCCAGCATGTTGATTCCAGTCCGGTGATACCCTCGGATAGTTTTCCCTCTAAAAACCATATTGAGGAAGACTGATTAAATACAGGGAAATCTTCAAGAAGTTCAAGAGCAGCATTCAATTGATGCTTATCAGTTGTGGATAGACTTTTTTCTATGCTTTCCAGTTGTCTGGCCAAATCGGGGTTATGAATCCTTAATAGTGAGAAAATACATCTTAGGGCAAATGTAGATTCTGTTTCAAGAAACAAAGAAGTGGCAGCATCACTTCTATGCAGATAGCGTGCTGCATTCAGTGCCACCCAGTGTCCTCCCATGTTCTGTAGAAAATCATAATCAAGATAATTATTCAGATGTGAAATTGAATTTTTCTCTATTTCCCCAAGGGCAATGGACATCTTCCAGATTCTTCCACTGCTGATTATTTCCTTCAGTTTTGCAATATTTTCTGAACATGGATTCTGACACAAAATACGGATAACATGCCTGACAAGCCTGGGTTCCGATGAGAATTTTTCAGCGAACTGTTTTTCAAGACCACATGCTCTTATTGAATCAATAGCAGCTCGTCTCAATTGCGAAGAAACAGCAAGTGTAAAAAGATCAGGATATAACTCCTCTATTTTATTGTCGCCAATAGCTCTCAGTGCTGTCAGAACAACTTCCACTTTCTGAGAATACAGAAGTTTTTCTATTACTCCTAGGTTACTTTTGGACTGATATTTACTACAGATGTATATGGCAAGTATACTGCTGTTTATATCTCCATCACTAAGTTCTGAAGCCAGTTCTTCCACAACACCTGAATCAGATATATCAGTTTCAGTTTTCAGATAATACCCCATGGCTTTACGGAAAGAATTTTCCCCTGATGAAACAAGTATCATTGAAAGCTGCTGGATCCATGGTTCCCTTACATGATCGGCAATCTTAACAGCTTCAATCAGAACTCGTGTGTCATCAGATTCAAACATAACCTTATGAAAAAAAGCTTCTTTCTCTGATTGCTTCAGATACAATCCCAGTTCAATAGCTTTCAATCTGGGTAATATACCGATATTATGATAGTTTTTTGAAAAAAATGTATTCAAATCCTGAAGTTTCAGTTCTCTGTATTCTGCGAGAATAGTTGCTGCAAATGACGCCTCTTCAAATCCTGCGCTCACTACCTGATCCCGAAGACTCTGCAGCACCAAAGCGTCAGGTGATGGAGGTAATTTTTCATTCGAAGTGATGTTCAGAGTTTTTTTCTTAAGTGCCTTAACCAGCTCATAGTTATATGCTCTTCCAGCAAGATAACCAAAAACACCGAATCCAATAGCAAAAACAACTCCCAGGGAAGCCAGAACCGGTATGGAAGATGATTTAAAAGGTAAAAGACACAGGCTTGTCAGAACAGTTCCTGCCGGAGCTATAACAGTCCTTAAAAATATACTTACAACCTCCTTGTCTGCATTTCCCAAAGGAGTGATCAATTGATTACGGCTGTTGATATAAATTGTCAGCCTTAACACACCTGAAAATACAGCAATAAGCATTGCAAACGTAAGTACCGGATTAAATATAAGCAGGGGAAAAGTAACAGCAAGAAAAAGAGGGGTAAAGACAGTCAGTTTTGAAACCCCGAGATTTTTCATTAAAAATCCCATAAAAAACGTCTGAAGAAAGAAAACACCCAGATTCATGTACAGCTGGTAATTTCCCAGAAATGCAGCCATCTCATCTCTGGAATATGTCTCCTGAAGAGCTTTTTTCAGAATAAAATCACTGCTGAGGAAAACCGGTATACTGAACAGAATAAAAAGAGTCATATAAATAGCCAGAGGGTTTCCGGCAAGAATCTGAATCGCAGATCTGAATATTTTTCTACTGGAGGATGTACCCTCTGTATCTCGATCACTGATGTTATTCCCCACAGGAAACATTATGGAAAGAAAAATTGTTACGATGAGTAGAGGCAGTATTGTGGACACACCATAGGAAGTGGCAATAAAATATACAATTTTTCCAGCTAATGCACTTCCCAGACTGAAACTGGCTGCGATAACCGGAAAAAGAACCTTTGCTCTTCTGGAGGGAAAGGCTCTGACCGTAGAATGCCAGAAGTTAATTGTTGCAAAAATTCCAGTCAGTTTTATCCATATTGTGAAAATAAACAACGTCAACGGATAGAGTAACAGTTCAGAAAACAGCCAAACTATCAGACCGCTGCTGCCAAAAAACAGCATTGACAGAATATCAGTATTTTTTTCTCCAACCCTGTTATGAAGCCACGAATAAGGGAATGAAAATATTACAGTTGCAAAAGCAACTGCCATATACAACCAGACTAATTTACTGGAATGAAATACATTCAAAAATACTGCACTCTGGTATGAATAAGTTGCTACAACAGTAAAAGCAACCAGCAGTGCCCGGATACAGATAACTGAAAGAGCACTCAATTCCTTTTTTTCAATCCCGGAAAAATTTAAAAACTTGTTCAGCATGATGTTGACGTTACTCTATCATATGAAGGCAAAGGAAAAAACAGTTGCCTTGAAAGAGAAATCTCAGCATAATTTAACAGTTGTTCGAGGAAAAGAAAGTTTATTCCAAATACCATTCCCGTATTCCGGGATATACACCGGGGAGAGAAATATGGTTTTCAGAAGGCTAACATATCTATTGTCACTAACATTAATTACCGTCATAACAGGGTGCCACACTTCAGGAACTAAAAAAGGATCCACACTCAGTTATCCTGCAAAAAAAGTTTCAAAATCAGCCTCAGTAAATATTACATACCTGACATATAACAGTTCTACCGGCAGTGGAGGAACTCATAAAGCCAGAATCACCGTAAGTCCAAATTCAGACAATGAGCTCAATATTGGTATCAGCGGGAACCTTAGTGGCGGGCTAGGCGGACAATGGCGGGCTGCCGTGTGGATAGCATCTATGCAGGCAGCTCTGGCAGTGGGACGGGATCTGGATGAATATGCGATTAATGTTAGAGGACAGGGATACATTGATGGCCCCAGTGCCGGAGCACTTTTTACTGCAGGAATCATAGCCGCAATGACCGGGACTCCGGTTCTGGATAATGTCACTATGACGGGAACTGTCAATCCAGATGGCAGTGTGGGTCCTGTTGGGGGAATTCCAAATAAATTCATAGCTGCCATCAAGGATGGAAAAACAATTCTTGGTTACCCTGTGGGGCAGAGATTTAATGCTGATCTGAAAACAGGAAAAATTGTAGATCTTCAACAACTGGCTCTGAAAAATAATGCACAGGCTGTAGAGATGAGCACAGTGTATGATGCATTCAAACTCCTAACAGGAAAAGAACTTCCTAAACCGGAGCCAATTGATTCCAAATCAATGGAATTATCAATAGAGATGATAAATCTCCTTCGAAAAAAGGCTGGTTCCTGGAATCAGTACTATTTAAAATACTCCACTAAATTTCAGGAACAAAAACTGCAGTATGCCCCAGGAGCATCGAGAAAACTGTCAGTTGCAAAAAAATATATTGATAAGGCCGTTGACTTACTCCGGGAGGGTTCAATGGCAAGCGCCTATGATTTTTCCCAGAGGGGTGGTGGGAATTCGTTTTCAAGTTTCTGGTATGGAATGTTTTACAAAATATTATTCCTGTCAAAGGATCCTGCTGTTTTAGACGCTGCTTTACAAAAAAATCTTATTTCCCCAATGGTAAGTGATCTTGGCAAGGGTCTTAGTTATCTGAAAAAAGCAAAACCCACAACAGTTGGGGACTTGATAGCAATGATATCCGCCTACGAACAGATGATTGGTTCATTCGGATATATGTATGATGCCAGCACAAAAAGTGGCGTGGTTAAAAAACTTATGCCAGTATACAAAAAGGCTCTTGCCGAGAAAAAAAATGTAAAAGGTATCGTTGGATACATTATCAGATATCTCAGAAGCGCCACTTACAGATATAATCTTGCACGCCTTAAATTTGAAAAAGCTCTGGATTTCCTAGAATTTAAAACACTTTCAAGAAAACCTGTAAAAATTAATGAAGACAGGGTGAAAAAAATTGCGAAAACCATCATCTCCAGTGCTCAGGCGAATCTCAACTATATCAATGAAGTTCTCCTGACAGAGTATTCAAAAAAATACAATAAAACCATGAAAGATACTCAGGATCTCTATATGGACTATTCAAACAACTATCTTCAGGCATTTTACAGTCTTAAGATACCAGAGAATCTTATCCGTAAAAACTGGGGAGAAAAAAGCATAGCTACCTATTATGCACAGATTGCAGGTTCTATGGGAAGTTATTTCGCCTCATCAATGTTTCTGGTGAAACACTATGGACTGGGCGTGAATAAAAATTCTGATGGAAATATTGAATCTGTAAAAATGCAGAAATCTCTTGTACACATGCTTAAACATGCAGAGCTTAACTCACGAATCCATGCAGCAAGAGCATTGAAGCTGGTTGGAGAAGTCCCCCCCAGTGCAAAAATTTTCTATAACATTGGGAATACAATGAAGGAAATGGATATTGCACTAAAAATCAAGGCTCTGGAAATGTACTGGAGAGCCTCACTTGAATGTCAACTTGCTATTAGCCTCACAAGAAATTGAACAGGAGTAATTCATGAGTGCAAAAAATGTTTCAGATATAAGAAAACTGATGGAAGAACACGGATATGATGCTTTTCTTATTCCTTCAACGGACCCACATCAGAGTGAGTATGTACCGGATTACTGGAAGAGACGACAGTTTGCAAGTTCATTCACGGGCAGTGCTGGAGATCTGGTTATTTTAAAAGACAGAGCAGGACTTTGGACAGATTCAAGGTATTTCATACAGGCGGAGGCTCAACTTTCCGGTACCGGTATTGAACTCCACAAAATGATGACACCAGATTCCATATCAATACCTGAGTATCTGCTGAAATATCTTAAGGAGAAAAGTGTTGTAGCCTTTGATGGCTCGATAATGTCAGAAACAGAATTTCTGGAAATGAAATCAGTTCTTCAGAAAAAAAATATTATTCTCAAATCATCCGGCATAAATCTGGTAGATGCCATATGGAAAGACAGGCCCCAATTTCCCGATGGAGAAATTTTTCCCCTTGATGAAAGATTCACCGGATTGAAATCTGATGATAAACTAAAATCCATCAGAGAAGTTCTCAATTCAAAGAATGGAAAGGCTCTTGTTTTTTCAACTCTTGACGATATTGCATGGATTACAAATCTCAGAGGAAACGACATAAAGTACACACCGGTATTTATTTCATATCTTGTGATAACCATGGAACGAGCGGTTATTTATTCTGGTATTGAGAAGTTCTCCAAATCCGCGTGGGAAAAAATAAGTGGTACTTTTGAAGTTGAACCTTACCACAGATTTGAAGAGGATCTTCACAATCTGGGTGGAGAAAACGATAAAATACTAATATCCGGGTCATCCCTGACTGTAAAACTTGCGGACATAATAAGAAAACATTCTGATGTTGAAGTTGTCAATTCGGGTGTTGAAAAAATGAAGGGAATAAAGAATCCGACAGAACTACAGGGGATGAGAAATTCTCATATCAGAGATGGTGTGGCAATGGTTAAGTTTCTTATCTGGCTTGAAAATAATATAAAATCCGGCCAAAGCATTACTGAAGTTTCTGCAGCAAAATATCTTGGTAAGTTGCGGCACCAGCAGGAAAACAACCGGGGAGAAAGCTTTGAAACAATAAGTGCCTTTGGAAAAAATGGAGCAATTGTGCATTACACAGCATCCCAGGATCAAAATTCACCAATAACTGGAAATGGCCTGTATCTTCTCGATAGTGGTGGACAGTATCTGGATGGCACAACGGATATTACACGAACCATATCAATTGGAACACCTGATAAGCATATGAAGAAAATGTATACAATGGTGCTTAAGGGGCATATTGATCTTGCATCAGCAGTATTTCCTGAAGGAACTACAGGAAAGCAGCTTGACACAATTGCACGCAAACCTTTATGGGATAAAGCTTTAAATTATGGTCATGGCACAGGACATGGAGTAGGCATGTTTTTGGGGGTTCATGAAGGTCCTCACGCAATAAGCTACTACAGATGTCAGGGGGTTCCTCTTGAAGCAGGAATGGTGACAACCATAGAACCAGGATATTATGAGGAAGGAAATTTCGGTATACGAATTGAAAACATGTATATTACAGTTGAAGATTCACCTGAAACAGAACTCAGTCACAAATTTCTCAGGTTTGAAAATATCACCTGGTGTCCTCTGGATAATCGACTTATCGACTTTGATGATTTGTCTTCAGCTCAAAAAAACTGGGTATGTAACTATCATGAAAAATGCCTTGTCACACTTTCACCATACCTTACTGGCGAGGAACAGAAATGGCTGGAAACCTTCATCGCTAATGAATAAAATCCTAATTTTTTGGAAAAAATAATTGAGGGTCAATATGAAAAAACGTTCCAACACCGGAAAACTACATCTTTTTCTTGAGTCACCTGATAACAAAGGAAAATTCAGACCTCTTGCACTGCCTTCAGGGATAAAAACAGATATAAAATCTCTTAGTGCAAGGGATATTCACGGGGTTTCAGTTAATTTACTGTGTGAGCTAAGAAGCGGAACCTACAACTTTCTTCTTACTAAAAACAACTCTTTCAATGTTGAAATTGATGAACTGACCACGGTTTCCATAGTAACAGATGCAAGCCCTGTGCTTGATGGTCCCGATGGATTTTCAATTTTAAAGGATCTGGAACTTAAATTTTCAAAGCCACTGATATTAAGCAATGTTTTACAAACACTCTCTGTGCTGCCCTCCCTCTTTTCTGATAACGATGTTGCTCTACTCAAAGAACTTTTTACTGATTCCCAGGTATCTGCATTTGCTTCAAATTTAATTGGGAAAGCAAAATCCACCACTGAAAAATTCACTCGTGGATTTACCGGTAGCAGTATAAATTATGATGGAATATCTAAAAGTTTTACAAAATTAAAAGACACCCTTGGACTAAAAGCGCAAAATATTAAAAACCAGTTTAAATCTGCTAATCTTCCCCTGGTCCATCTGGAAAAAGTAACAGGGAAAGCTAGAAAAAAGGGAGACAACTGGGTCCTGGAGTTCGCATTCAGCGGAAAAATATACCACCAGGGAAAACTCATTAAGTCCTTCAGTAACATTATTTTGCCCCATGCCTTAATTCCATCTGTACATGCATCCCTTGAAAAACTATTGAGCGAACAACCTCTTGAAAGTGCCAGTGTTATGGGAGGAACTACTGATTTTTTCGCAATCGCTAAAGAATTCGGGAAAAGTCTTGATGGAATATCCGGCAATTTTACTGCCACAAGCCAGCTTCCAGATATGGGTTTCAATGCTTCTTTTCATGACGGGGCAGATGTAGAAGGATCTGTAAAAAGCAACGATTTCATAAATATTACCGGTGTTATTTCAGGTAATAATTCCAGTGACAAATTAATTTTTGAAGTCTCTGATCTAAGATTTCATTCCGGACAGGAAACACTAAACAGCTCAGTTAAAGTATCAGTTATTTCAGATAATTCTGAAGAATCTCCAATTGAAACAATACTGAATTCATTTGAAAGAGGAAATCCCGGTATGGATAGTTCCACCAGCATCGAGATTACTGTCAATGAAAGCAGTAAAATTTCCAGACTTTCAGCTGATTTCAAATACAGCCATCCTCTGGTTAAAGGAGAAATGCTTCTTTCAACAGTACTGAAAAATATTTCAGTCAATGGTTATGCAAAAATCTTTTCTCCTAAAGGAAGTACGGAGTTTTCTATTGATGATGCGTTTTTCAACTGGATTGCAACTTATGCAGTTATTGGGGGACAACGCAGCACTGATGGTGTAACTTCATTTATCCCTGAAATTAGCCAGTCCATACTTGATGGAAATCTTTCAGTATCCAATACCACAAACCTCACTTTGAATTTGAATTCAAAATTCGATGTAAAACTGGAAACAGAAAAATCCATTGAAGGTCTTCCTGAACTTAATATTGACCCTGGAATAATAAAAACCGTATTTGAGGGAAATATTGATCTGGCCCTCAGGCTAAAATCTGAACAGAAAGAAAACATGACAGTGCTGGATTTGTATTCATCAAAAGCAGTTCTTTCAATAAATTTTTTAGAGACTTCTCTTCAGAACAGGCGACTTTCTGTATCCCCCTCAAAAATAGAAATTGACATACTTGAGGGACTTCTTGATTCCAGCGGGCTGGGCTCCAGCACTTTTAACATAATATGGAACCTTGATAAATCACCAGTCCTCTATTCAGACGATAACAGCCTCGACATTTTCGTGTCTCAACTTTTATCAGGGGATCTCAGATTTCATATAAATTCCAGCGGGGGAATTTCCGTATCAGGCAATGATGAGGGACTGTATGATGCTGCTTTTTTCAATGCAATTTTCAACCCGGGTAAGCATCCTGAAAAACTTATAAACATAATTGAATCAGGAGAAAGCTGGGAAAAAATCAGCGGTTCACTTTCCTTTTTCAATTCAGAACTGTCAAAAAAACTTGAAAAGTTTAAGGATTTTATAATCAGAGTCAATAGTATCCTGAAACATAAAAATATTAAAAATCCTTCTGATGCAATCCCAGCTGAAGTTCTGAGTGATATTTTATGTGAAATTATCTGTGTAAAACCAGATTCCCCCTGGAGGGAAGAAATTCTGAATGTAGTCTGGGGAATAATTAAAGGCAATGGGCTTAATATAAAAACTATGAAATCAGTTCTGAGAAATCAGTTTGATCTTGATGAATACGAGTTTGAACTGCACCGTGCTCTTAAATGGCTGTCTCTGGTCCTTTCTCCTGTTGATCTAAAAGGCTCATCTGAACCAATTAAACGTTGCCTGCCGTTCAGGTTGAAGGGAGAATATACTGAGGTTTTAAAAGGAATTCCAACTGCAGAGAGCATTTACAGTTATCTGGAAAATAATAATTTTGACCAGTTTATTTCCGAGGAAATTGCCGGCATTTCACATTATCTTGAAAGACATGTCCTGACCTATATTCTCGAAAACCACGGAAACCTTTTTAAATCCGATGACTTACTTCACATGCACTATTTACTGGATATGAAAAACAGGATTTATAAAGTAAGTGAAAATTTTGGGGGATTTACTTACCTGCCGCAAGGATTCAGTATCAGTTTTTTCCTGGATGCAGTCTGTTCGAAACTACCCCCAAAGTACACTGGAAAACTGGGAAGCATGATTTCCAATTCAACAGCCGGGCCAAAAGAGATTGCCATACTGCTCAGGTCCACTCTCAGTTCCCCACTCTCTCAAAGAATTATCCAGATTAATTTTGCACAGATTATTAATGTTCTTAAGGAAAGCCCGGCGTTTCTTATAACACAGACTCTGGATGAATTAAGTGAAGGTTCCCCGAGAGTACTTGCATTTGTTTTATATGGTCTTTGTAATTTCAATCAGAACCTTCTTCGAGAACCAGTGGATATGGTGAGTTTTTTATCCTCAAGACTTGAAATAAGTATTCCATCAATGAAGGATTATCTGGCAGGAGGAAGATTTGCAGGAGAAAGCTATATTGAAAAACTTTTTCAGGTGAGTGAACTGGTAATGGAAAAGTTTGCGCCATACACAGCCATTAAAGCTCATTTGAATGTCCGATCAACAGACACTGACTCTGATAAACTGATTAGTTTCAGGGACAATGAAAACAGTCTTCTCAAATTAATTGAATCTGCTGAATCACTAACATCAAAATGCACTTTTTCCCCAAGGGAGAAAAAAAGACAACAAGATGCAGTCAAATCATGGAATAAGGTATTCACTTCAGTTGGTTCAATCATAGAGAAAAATCCTGCCTTTCTGAATTCTGAATTGTTTAAAAAGCTGTTTTCAAGAAGTCATGAAGCTCTCATGATTCAAAGTATTCATCACAATGTTGTTTCCGGAGATGATAACGTGGAACAGTGGGTGAAAAAAAGATCATCCCGTGCAGGAACTCTTCATGAGCAGATTATAGAATCTCTTTATCATTCAACAGATGACAGAAAATTTCTGGCTTCTGATAAGTTCATCAGATTGAAAATGGATATCCCGGATGATAACTACAATTTCAGTATTATCAGTTGTATGGGAGTTGTAACAGAAGGTTCAATGGGAAGAGAACTGGAGGATGCCTACGCCAGACTTAAAAAAAGAAGAGGAATTGATGTCCTTCGGGCTGATACCCAAACTGCAAGAAGCCTGAATTTTAATGCCTGGAAAATAATTGATGAAATTAAAAAGGTTACCAAACCCTATGGAATAATCGGATATTCACAGGGCTGTGCCAACGCTCTTAAAGCTGAATCCATTCTTAACGGTGGAACACCCCATATGCAAAAACTTGCATCAGGCCTTGTATCCCGAAACCTGCTGTTCAGCGCAATAAATGGAAGCGCCCATGGAACCGGTGGCAATATTAAGTTCATGCAGGCCATGGCTGAAGTAGACAAGTTTTTAAAATTCTATCAGGCCGTTTTTTCAGGAAAAGCAGTTGAATTTTTCCTGGATAACCTTGGTGCATTTTTAGACTCCCGCTTGCTGATTCATTTAATGGGAGGAATTGAATCACTGAGCCAGTCAGGGGTTGTAGAACTGGCAAGAGAAGGTCAGTTTAAAATGAATTGCCCAACATCCACTATTAGAGGGGTTGTAGATGAAGACTATGTTCCAGAAGCACTGTTTTTCCTGTCCAACATTCTGACTAAGCAGCTTGGAAGTATGACCCATGATACTCAGGTAGAAGTATCTGATGCTATAGGATTTTTCAACAATATTGATAGTGCTGCAAATGACATTCTTAAATCAGAGTACATTCCATCCATGATTCAAAGGTGCCATCACTGGTCTCCCCTACTATATGCAACAGAGTTTATAACCACCGAGCTGGATAAAAAAAGGATGATTTATGATATGCCCAAGGACAGACACGTATTTCCATGGATTGATAATCTTATTCGATTCGGCTTAATCAAAACAGCCTAAAAAACCATATTCAGTTTAAAGACTCCCCTTCCCTCACTTTGAATTTATAACCACATGAATACCAGCCTCACCGGACTTTTGAGATAGTCTTCCAAGATTTTCAGTTGGAGCCTGGTCAGGTGGAAATACTTGTCCGGTCAGAACTTTGGAGACTGACTTCCACGCTCTTTCAGAAATGGAATCTGTAATGGAATTACGCGGGATTTTTGATTTTTATTTAGAACTATTACTGGAAATAATTACCGGGAGGAAATTATTTAGAAGGTGCACTAACTGTGAGTGTGAATTCACCACTTCCTGCGCCATCAGCACAGTCATACTCGTAGAAATCTGCAACTACATAATAAGTAACTGATGCCTCTGTTTCATTTGTGAGAGTAAGAGTCTCAACAAAAGTCTCATAATCTGCATCAACGGAAACAGCGCCATAACCCATAAGATCGCCACAATCTGTAACAACCATAATAACGTTATCATCAGCACCAGCATATTCGATATTAACACTTGCACCTGCTTCAAGAGTAAGTGTGAAAACTTTTTCAGTGCCGTCTGCGCCGTAATCAGTTCCAACATAGCCATTGAATACCATTGTGCCGTCACCGTCACAGATATCTCCGGTTTCCACAATTTCAGTACCGCTGAAAGTACCGAGGTCAGCAGCTACATTACATTCAAAGCCTGTGCACTCACTTGCAGACCATCCTGAACAATCAAGACAGGAAAGATCACCACCGGTGTATCCGAGGTCAGTACAAGCAAATCCGGGTTCCCCGAGTTCGGAACCGTCACATACTTCATCACCACCAAGGAGTCCATTACCACAAACTGCTTCAACACAGCCTGAGTCATCAAATGAACAGGCATCACATGCAAGTGTACCACTATCATAATTACCAACGTCGGAACATGTGGAACCATTGAGGTTGTCATTGTCACAATCTTCACTGCCACCAACAAGGTCATTACCACATGTTGCAGCAACACATGCTGTGGTAACTATTTCAGTACAGTCATTACTGCATGAAAGATCACCATCATCAAATTCACCGGAAGTTGAACATGTTGCGCCACCAAAGTCAGTACCGTCACATGTTTCACCAGCTTCAAGTATACCATTTCCACATACGGGAGGAATACATCCGCTTAAATCATATTTACAGTTGTCACTGCATGCCAGTGTACCACCAGCAAAGGAATCACCGAAATCTGTACAGGAATATCCGCCAACATCGGTGCCGTCACAGTCTTCAACCTGATTTCCGTATGTACCGAACTGATCCCATGTACCATTGCCACATTCGCCACAATCGGGGTCCTCTGTACCTACAAGGCCGAGACATGTTGTAGAACCAACGAGCTGATCCTGATAACTTCCACATGTACCATCACTCTCTGAACAGACTGAGTCACAATCTGGATCGTGAACACCACCCATGAGCTCGCATGCATCACAGTATTCATCGCCATACCAGTCATTAAGTTCGCAGTAATCACCGATACATGCGCTGAAATCTACTGAACAGTCATCATTACAGGAAAGTGTTCCACCATCAAAACCATAATCTTCACATGTATCAGAAATCTCACCGTCACATGCTTCAGCCCACTCTACAACGCCATTACCACACTCACCAGGAACATTGGCACAACTACCGAGATTGAATCCTGTGCAATCGGTATTACATACAAGATAACCATTGGAATAACCATAATCTTCACAGGTGGCAGTGCCGTGTGCAGCGCCGTCACATACTTCGTCGCCGTCAATAACACCATTTCCGCAAAGATCTTCTTCATCGGAACATGATTCAACATTCAGTGTACAATCAGTGTTACAGGAAAGTGTTCCACTGGTGAATCCCTCGTCAGTACAGTCCATGTCACGAAGATCAGTTTCGTCACATTCTTCATCACCTTCTGCAACGCCGTCACCACATTCGGGACCGCCAGTGCACTCTGTCATATTGAAGGTACAGTCGCTGTTACAGGTAAGTGTTCCACCGTCGAATCCCCAGCCGTCAAGGTCTGTACAAACGATGTCCACTGATCCGTCACAGTCTTCGCCATCATCAACTATACCGTTTCCACAATTCTGATTGTTGTTTGTGGTGTTATTTGATGAGTCATCATCACACGCTGCAAAAGCAACAACACCAACCAATGCTAATGTACTAAGTAACTTCTTCATAATAAGATCCTCCTTTTGAAGTAAAGCGTAGTATACTGGCAGATATCCAAAAAGCAAGTTGATATTTAATTTTTTTCAGTTGATACTGCCAATCTTGGAGAGCTGTTTTCAATGATGAAATTCAAATGGTCTATCATCTTTTTTGTCCTGATCGTTACAGCGTGCAGTTCAAAAAAAAAATCAGTAGAAAATGATGCAGGAACAGTTGAAGTAAAATCTAAAAATTTTCAATCCAGATCCGCACTTATAGCTGAGTTTTCTCCTGATCTGGACTTGTGCATAAATGAACTTGAAAGTCTTTCTTCGGTAATTCATAAGGTAAGCGATTCAGGCCTTGCGTCCTTCACACGAAGATGTGCCCTTGTAATGCAAAAAGCAGATAACTTAAAAAAAAAGCTAAATAAAGTGACCGTAAAAAATGTTAAAAATTCCGATACTGATTTACTTTCCAGACTTGCCACTAATTTATATGATCAGACTGAACTCTTAAGGGAGTTTGGGCAAAACAGAGAATGGGCACCGGATAAAACCAGACTGAATAATTTTGTAAAACTGAGAAAAAATTACAGAAAACTGTCTGATTCGTATTTGGTACTGAAACAATCAGCAAACAGGAAGTAAATATGGGCGATTTTATTAAAACTGAGGTAACTTACATGGAGTGTCCCCTTACTTCAATTGACAGGGCCGGTGAAAATCTCGGTTATAATGAATTATCCTTTCTTCAACTGGGAAACAAAGGCGGAAGATTTGCATCATTTCTCTACATGAGCTGTGGTGAACCCTGGAACTGGTATGAACGTAATTCTTGGAGTGTCGAAAACTGGAATACAAGATTAAACCAGAAAAATGTAAGAATTTTTGCAGCAATGTTTCAAAACTCACCAATAGGATTTTTTGAGCTTAATCTGGTTTTTCCCCGAGCCGAAATAGTGTATTTTGGGCTGTTTCCAGAATTCACTCATCAGGGCCATGGTAAGAAAATAATGGCCAAGGCAAAATCCATGGCATATGATTTCGGATGTGAAACCATATGGCTTCACACTTGTGATCTTGATGATCCTGGTGCTGTTGGATTTTATCAATCATGTAATTTTTCACAGTATCACCGAGAAACTCAGATAACTTCATTGACTTGTGTGAATCGCTGCTAAAATCACCATACATAAAGATATATCAGTTGAATATTACTTGCCCTGAAAGCATTCACTGTAAACCATTCTGGATATTTATATTGTATGATTTTTGATGTTTATGCCAAACATACGTTTACCACCCTGCACTTGAATTCAGAGCTTTTGCTTGTATTACTACTTGTAAAAATTAAAAATTAATTATTTTTCTAAACTTCCTTCAGGTAAGTCCGATTGATCCGCATTGAGAATGATAATCCACATGAAAAGGAGTCGATATGTTCAAGAATCTATCAATCGGTTTAAAACTTGCTATTGGGTTTGGTGTAGCCACAATTCTACTGGCTCTTGTAGCCTACATAGGATACAACGGACTTAACAATGGTGATATAGGGTTCAGCAGCTACCGCAAAATTGCAATCGACAATGTGAATGTGGGTAGAATTCAGGCCAACTTTCTGTCCATGCGCGTGAATAATGAAAAATATCAGGCATCACATACCAAGGATATTTTTAACAGATTTCGCCAGAGAACCAAGCAGACATATGATCTTATATCTGAGACTGATTCGAAGATAAACAATCCCAAAAAGAAGAAAGTAATAACTGACATTAAGGCTGGGATTGAAAAATATGTTGAGGGATTCAACCTCATGCATAAAAGTTATCTTGAAAGGGAAAAACTGGTCTATACCGATATGCAGACTATGGAAGAGAAAATCCTCAAAAGTCTCACTGCAATGTCAAAAAAGGCCCAGAAAAATGCCGAACCCGAAGTGGTTGTAAGAGCAGAGGATAGTATCACCGCAATACTTAATGCACGTCTTGCGGTAACAAAATTTGTCTATACTTCCCGTTCACAGTTTTCCGAGCTGGCAAGTTCAAAACTGGCTCTTGCCTCCACTAAAATGGAGGGATTTAACGTGGTTTCAAAGGATCCTTCACAGATATCTGACGCCGAAAAAATAAAAGGGATGATACAGCAGTATGGTGTTTTTTTCAAGTCAGCCGCTAAGACTGTTACAGATATGGCTGATGTTCAGAAAAATATTTTTAATGTAGCTGGTCCCAAAATCGCCAAGGAAATTGAAGATCTGAAACTAATGATGAAATCGGAACAGGATGAAATCGGACCGAGAGTGAAAAAAGAAAATACTGATGCAGTCAGACTCAGTCTAATATTTGCAGGAATTGGTCTTCTCCTTGCGGTAGTATTTGCACTGTTCATAACCAAAGCGATTACCACCCCAGTCAACAAAATAAGTGAAGTTGCCGAGGGGTTCGCAAGTGGGGATCTCAAGAGAACTATCGACATCAATCAAAAAGATGAAATTGGAAAACTGGCAGATATCTTTAAAAAGATGCAGGGGATTCTTGAAGGATTCAGTAGTGAAACAAATAAACTGGTCAAGGCTACTGATGATGGAAATCTTCAAGTAAGAGCAGACTCCGGTTCATTCCAGGGCGACTGGGCATCAATGCTGGACGGTGTAAACAGACTATCTGAATCATACAAGAAACCTATTGAGGTAACTTCGAGCTATCTGGCAGACATTTCATCCGGTATCATACCAAAGCAGATCACTGACACCTATCATGGAGAATTTAACTCAATAAAGAACAACATCAATCAGACAGTGAATGTTATGAATGATCTTCTGAAAACAACAAACAACCTTGCCAGTGCCGCTCAGAACGGTAATCTGAAAACAAGAGCAGATGCATCAAGATTTGATGGTGGATGGGGTGAACTGATTTCGGGAATCAACGGAATGATTGATTCCATAATGGAACCAATCAATGAGGCTGATGGAGTTCTTGAAAAACTTGCAAATTATGACCTTACTTCAAGAGTTGTTGGAGAATACAGAGGTGATCATGCCAGAATCAAAAATAATATCAATCTGATGGCCAATGCATTGCATGATGCTCTGTCTCAGGTGAACGAAAGTGTATTCCAGGTGAAGGAAGCTGTTGGACAGATTTCATCAAGCTCTCAGCAGGTTGCAGAAGGTGCCAGCGAGCAGGCTTCCAGTCTTGAAGAAACTTCCTCATCTCTGGAAGAAATGGCTGGAATGACCAGACAGAATGCAGACAATTCTCAGCAGGCTAATAATCTGGCTCAGAGTGCTAAAAAAGCAGCTGATTCCGGAAGTGCCAATATGGATAAACTGATTGATGCAATGACCAGAATCAAAGCCAGTGCAGTTGGCACCAGTGCAATCATTCAGGACATTAATGAAATTGCATTCCAAACAAATCTTCTTGCACTCAATGCAGCTGTTGAAGCGGCCAGAGCAGGAGAAGCCGGTAGAGGTTTCGCTGTGGTAGCTGAGGAAGTCAGAAATCTTGCACTCCGTTCAAAAGATGCTGCAAAGAAAACAGAAGACCTTATAAAGGAAAGTGTTGATGTAAGTGAAGAAGGCGCTCAGATGTCAAACGGAGTTAAAACCCAGCTTGATGATATGCTTGAAGCAATTGCCAAGGTTGAAAATATCATAAAAGAAATCGCTGTGGCAAGTCAGGAACAGGCTCGTGGCATTGATCAGGTGAACAGTGCAGTGGCTCAGATGAATGAAGTGACACAGTTGAATGCTGCAAATGCTGAAGAAAGTTCCAGCGCAAGTGAGGAACTTTCAGCTCAGGCACTTGAACTTGCATCCCTTGTGGAAAAATTCATCCTTAACTCTTCAATGGGATCACGGATGAGGAATCCGGTGAAATCACTGGGATCCGGAACGAAAAAGCCATCGGCAGGCAAAAGAGCTCCAGCCCTGAAAGCACCTTCAAAAAAACCTGAAGATGTAATCCCCTTTGATGATGATGATGATATGGACTTTAAAGAGTTTTAGACTTTCCCGGCAGTACTTCTGAAAACACTTCTTCAAGCATCCTGTAGAACCTTATAAAATCCCTTGCAATATCCAGTGAATTAAAAGTATCGTAGGTTTTCTTCACCAGATGAAAATTTCGACTGAGAACCTTTCTTGGATAAAGTTCGATATCCATTTCCTCTGATATTTCCTGAGCTTTCATCCAGATTCTGTCTATCATACCCCTTGTAGGCTCCTGATACACAAAAATTCCACAACTTCCGATTGATGCACTGAAGTAAACTTCAGCTAAAAAGCTTTCACTGGAAACCTTTTTTCCATGAGTATCTGTCCCTTCAAGTGTAATCCAGCTCTGGTGTGATGCACTTATTGTGCTGGGAGTTTGAAATACAGACATCTGTTCATCATGCTTGAGAGAATCTATTTCATCTCGGATCTGTTTCACCACCGGAAATGTTTTTGAATCACTGTAAAGCCATAGGGTATCAATTGTATCACTGTGTCTGCGATAAATATCATGATAGGCAATTATCAGGTCCTCTTCAGTGTCACAACCATTGCATTCCATGATGTGATCATGCATCCTGCTTATAACCACCCCATATATATCAGTAAGATAATTAAGTTTTGAATAAAATTCAGGATCAAGTTTTTCAGCCTGCTCACGTTTAAGATGCTCGACAAAATCAGAAAGGAGCATTTTAGCATGTGATGAAATAGTCGGGAAAAGCAGAAAAGGCTCCAGTTCATCAATCATCCAGGAATAATCCAGAACTCTTGTGAGATGCACCTCCCCCGGCTTTTCTCCTGAGTTTGTAAGGAAAACAGGGAGGATTTTATACTGCATATCACCTGATTCATCTCCCCACCTTTTATACAGATCCAGCAGGTACTCATTGGCAAGAGATTTGGCATATTTCTCACCACTGCCATGATATTTCTTCCAACTGTCCCTTGCACTGACCATATTCTCCACATAGATTGCAAAGCTATATGGTTCATTCCAGATGCACAGATCAACAGTCCGGCCCTCATCACCCAGAGGATAGTCGGTGACAACCATGGTTTCACGTAAGTCGGCACTCAGAATATCAAGTTTATCCCAGTCAAGAATACTTTCACTTACTTTTTCGTAAGGAATTGGACTCAACTGCATATCAACTTCTTTTTTCAGGGGGGAACTTTGAAGCGCCTTGGAAATAAACAGCCTCAGAAAATTATCCTCAAGCCCATGATTTTCATGAGGATTTAGAATGTAGGCCAGTAAAGAATTATAAATACTTTTTCTATACTGCATTCTGAGAATTGAAAAAATATTCGGAGACTTGAGCCGTCTGTCCACTTCAAGAAATGAAGAATCACCCAGAAGGGATCCAAGCATGCCTGACAATTCATCACGTATTTTCTCAGCCATCATCTTCCTCGTCTGCCATCGTTCTGATGGGGATTGTAGTATTGGAAAGCTGCATAATAATATACGTTGGAAATTTTTTAAATGCCTGAATTACTGAATTAATATCCTGAACTGTTCCCAATCTTGAAAAAAGTGAAGTTCCATAGATATCAGGAAGAATTGAATGGATATAAACTCCATGTCGATAGTGAAATGTTGTTAGAAACGGGACTTCAATATAATCAGATTTTTCTGAATCAATATAATCTCTTACGCCGGATATAATGTCAATTGTCTCATCATAGGGAGCCTCTTCAGGCCATTTCATTATTATTCCATCCAACCGGGTCCTGACCTCAATATAATCAACCCCGGATATTTTTCCATAATCAAAACCGCTGGTTTCTGAAAAACTTTGTGCCAGTTCCAGTTCATCAAGGGTATATACATGTTTACTGGCACTTATTTTGAGATTCTCATTCTCCACTATTTTCAAATCGCTATTGCACAGCAGATCCTTCACCGCAGAATTTATATGAACTCTTAAACACTCCCGTAGAGTCCAAAATGCAACAAGACCACTGCTTTCAAGAATATTTACAAAATTTGATTTCCCTTTTTTTTCCTGAAACAGGGATTCCGCAAAAAGGATATCTTCTTTACCAACCTGAGCCAGTGATTGTAATGCAGTAAACAGATTCTCAGTCTGAGTAACAGAGTCAGCCCAGCTGATAAGTCCTTCAGAAAAGAGAATTCTTCCTGCCTGATTTTCACCGTTTAAAAAAACTACACCACCGCTCCATTGATTTTCTTCGAGTTCTTTAATTTTCCAGTAACCTATTGTCTCGGAATAACAGCTCATTTAATTCCTGCTGATTTCTGTTCACAAAGTCAGTGTTCGAATAAATAATATAGGGTTTAAATCCACAAAGTTTGGTATATCATCTATTGATATGGGGAACAAGAGTATGAGAAAAGAACGCTCAATTTCAATCACTTCAATAGGTTTCGTCGTTCTCTCCCTGAGCTTTCTTTCTCTGAGCATGGGGTTTATCTTCGGTAATATCGGCTTTCTCTTTCCTGGTGCAGTTTTGGTTTCAATGTTTTTACTGAGTATTTTATCCGGTGTTTTCACTCTAAGAAACATCAGACCTGTAAGAAAAGTCCCAAGGAACATCGCCGCCTTTGAACCCTGCCTGATTGGCCTTGGCATGGAAAATAAAAGTTCTTTTTTCACAGCCTACAGCTTAAAGATAAAGGACACGCACAACGGAATCCCCGTTGACAAACCCTGCTACTTTTTCAAAATTAATGCAAAAACCACTCAATCCACTTACTATAGACATGCATTTGTTTCAAGGGGAAGAATAAAATTCAATGGCGTCTGGATTTCAACCGTATTCCCTTTTAATCTTATTAAAATTTCAAGATATTTTCCTCTGGAAGAGCAATATTTCATTTTTCCGGCAAAAGAAAAAATCAGTACATCAAAAGAATTTCACAGACTCGCCAGAAAACATGATCTGGACTTTAATATAATGCCCTTTATGCCTGGAGACCATCCTAGATTCATACACTGGAGTGCCAGCGCTAAAATGAACAGACTGATGACCAGATGTTCAAACAGAGACTTTTTGCAGCCAGTATGGTTGCAGCTGGACAATCACCTCGTTCCTCACCACCAGGGGGGATTCATCAGAGCTGCCGATGAATTTGAGGATAGAGTTGATTACTGCAGTACACTTGCCAATCAACTTCTCCACTCTGGATATGAAGTTGGAATTCTCACCAGAGGAAAATATCTCAGTCCCATTGCAGGTGAAAAAAATTTTGGAAAAATTCAGAATTTTCTTTCAAGGGTTGAATTTGCTGATGGTCATTATCCAAAGGTGTCTCCACATGAGCTTGTAATGGATATGGGAGATCGCAATGCCTTTTGAAATGGTTGAGAGATATATCTCACTTCTGTTCTCCCTTTCATGGATACTTCTAATTTCATTCAAGGTTAATCCGGTTCTGGTCCTGACTGTTGCATCGGGATTAGTAACTGTTTTTTTTCTGAAAAAAGCGGGATATTTTATATGGATACTACCTTTTTTGGTGTTACCTGTTACCGGGTTAAATATACTTTGGGATCCTGTAACAGTAGGTTGTCTGGCAAGTGGTGTTGTAATCATTATTCTTGGTAGCTTCAGGAAATCTTTCAGAACGCAGTTTATATTCATGCTGGTACTTTTTTCCAGCACATTAATTTTTTTTCCATCCATTGAGCATAATGCACCAATCATTGTATCAGAAAGTCTGTTTTTTTATTTTTTTTTCATAATTACTCAACTGCTGCTTTTAAGACATGACATCGAAAATCATCACATTATCAAACACAGAGTTGGCCGTGAAAGCAGAATGGTGGAGGTAGACAGACTCCTAAAAAGCCATAAGGTACTGGATCCATTTTTACGAATCTATATTGCCGTTTTTTCAGCCGTATTACTGGTAACTGCATTGATTATTCTGGCAATATTTATCCCCCTGTCATCTGAAATGAAATTCCGAAAAACACAGCACGGTAATGATTTTGGTAATGTTTTCAACCTGAACAGTTATGGCAATCTCTCACTTCCCAAAACAACATTTTTTAAAATAGAAACTGAAGAGATTGAGCACAAGAGAATGTATTTTCAGGCCAAAATAATGGCAGAATACAATGATGGATACTGGTACCAGCACAGACACAAATCATCAGAACTTAAAGTTCATCATTCTAAAATTCCACAGGAATACAAAAAAATTGTTATACATAATCTTAAAAAATTCCCCATGGTGATTTTTCCCATTACCAGTGAATTTATCTCCCTCGAGAATAAAATATATATTCTTCCTCCATCGGGATATTTTATGAAAACAGTTAAAGACAGTTATACCATATACTCCCGTGAAAACACTCCAGTGTTCCTTGAGACAAAAAAACCTGCTGAATTATCTCAAAAGATTTCTCCAGTCATAACAAAACTTGCAAACGAAATGCGTTCACTCCCGAAAAATCTTGGAAAGGATCTCGAGAAGTTGAAGATTTTTTTCAATGACTTCTCGTACTGTGATAAATGTCATCCTTCTGCTAAACAAAATGATCCGGTTGAATATTTTCTCACAAAATCCAGGAAGGGGGCTTGCGGACATTTTGCCAGTGCTACTGTTCTGCTGCTGAGAGCCATGGGGTATCAGGCAGATCTTATTCTGGGCTTTTCAGTTGAAACTAAAGGGAATAATCAATTTTCAATTTCCGGAGAAAATGCCCACAGCTGGGTAAGAGTGTTTGACACTCAAAAAGGATGGATATTATTTGACCCAACCGTTTCAAGAAGATCGCAAACTATTACAACAGATTATAATCTCAACAGTGTTATTATTTTTACCGCCATTTTTCTGATTTTTTTCACATTTGTAACTATTATCTTTCTTAAATTTTTCTCTCTCAGAAAAAGAATTATTACTGAAAAAGCACCACATCATGAGGTGCATGAAAAGAAAATAAGTATTACCAGTTTTGAAGCGTCACTTATTTTTCATGATATTGCTTCAAACAGAATATTTGAAAAATACCCCAGAAATCCTGGTGAAAGTGCAGTCAATTACGCAAAAAGAGTGAGGGACGCCGGCCATGAAAGTGCTGGTATACTGATTACTGCTTCAGGCCTGGCTAATGATATTCTTTTTTCTGATATAGATTTAGCTTCAAGACAGCTTCTTTTGAAACATCTCAAGGAAATTTCACTGAATCTTCCATGAAAATGCAACAATGCTATTCCAGATTTGTCCCACTGACGTTGGGATGATTTTTAGTGTTGTGGACATTCAGCTGGATAAAAATATTCCACAGACTATAATGATCATTACTTATTTGTTTTTTTACTTATTGTTATTGGTTTTTTATTATTTATTGGTTTTCTTAACTTAGCTTATGGAGGTCTTCCATGCTTCAACTTATTAACGAAACTGATGGGGCTGATAATTACGAGTGTATGGTTCCGGAAAACGACTCGGATCCTGAAACTATTGATACTACTGAAGATGAATCCGAAAATCCCCAACCGGAAAATGACTGGAAAAACTCAAGATGGGATTATGTTTCCCAAATCTATTTCAGAGAAATGGCAACATATTCCACTTTGACTGCTGAGGATGAATTTCATATCGGGTTTGAAATACGGAGGCTCAGACAGGAGATCTGGAAGGACATTTTCCTTGTGGATGAACTGCGCAACTCATTGATTGCAGATTTTGAAGAAATTCAGCAGGATGTTCCTTTCAGTCTTATTTCAATCATTGAAATTTCAGGTAAATCCATTTCAGATAATCTTATTGAAAACGCTTCAGTATCACTGACTAACACTGATCAGGACGAAATTTTACTTTCATGCAGTATTAAACGGTTTGAAGAACTTGCAATGAAAGTTAGAAAACTGAAAAGACGGAACTCAGGGCACTCAAGGATACTTGGGATTTTTGATCGTATGTATTCAAACTACCTTGAATTGCTTGAAAATAAACATCGTTTTGTAAGAGCAAACCTCAGACTTGTTATAAGTGTTGCACGAAAATATCACCATGGTCAGTTAAACCTGATTGATTTAATTCAGGAGGGAAACATAGGCCTTATGAAAGCTGTAGACAGATATGATCCTGACAGGGGATACAGATTTTCCACTTATGCGGCATGGTGGATCAGACACAGTGTAAGCAGAGCAAGTGCTGATAAAGGAAGAACTGTAAGACTACCGGTGCATTTCATTGAGTCATATCAGCAACTCGTAAAAGTCAGAAGAGATCTGCTATTAAAACTCGGGAGAAAACCCTCCACTGATGAAATTGCCAGAGAGATGGGAATCAGTCGCAGAAAGGTTGATAAAATTGAAAGCTACCTTCAGGAAGGAACTCTCAGTCTGAACCGAAAGGTTAATTCTGATGATTCCCGTACTTTTATGGAAATGCTTGAGGATCCGGAAACTGAAGGAGGAATTTGCAGCAGTGTAATTTCCAGCCAGGAACTTCAGATGTCTCTTGAGGCAATTGAAAAAGCCCTCTCTCCAATGGAAAAAGATATCATTCTGAAAAGATACGGTCTTGAGGATGAGAATTCTTCGACACTCAAGGAAATCGGGGAATTCTATAATTTATCAAGGGAACGTATCAGACAAATTCAGGAAAGTGCTATCAGAAAAATCCGGGTATATTTCGGCAAGCAGGGAATGCTTTAATTCCGTATTTTTTATCTCATGGAAAAGTGGGGGTACTTAAGTCCTTGACTTTTGACATGATGGGATTAATTTCCCATCGGAGGTTTAAAATGCCTATTTATGAATACAAATGCGAAAGTTGCGGCAAAGTCCTTGAACTGCTGCAGGAAATAGATGAGCCACCCATATCGAAATGTCCTGAATGCGGCAGTAGTGAAATACGTAAACTGATCTCCGTATCCAGCTTTAAACTTACCGGTAAAGGCTGGTATGAAACTGACTTTAAAAACAATGGTTCATCCGGTTCACCGAAAACTTCCTGAAAATGACAACAGAAAGAAGATACTGGCCACAGTTGCCTAAAAAAGCCTTTGACTGGGAAATCACCTCGATATTATTAGGAAGGCCCATCAGTGCATTTATCTTATATCCCTTCAGGAATTTTATTCATCCCAACATTATAACTCTTGTCAGTTTTTTATTTGCAATTACGGGGACCACCATACTCCTTTATGGCGGGAATATTTTTTCTGCAGTTATTTTTCTGTTCTTTTCGATGATCCTTGATGATGGGGACGGCCTGCTGGCTAGGTATCAGGGCAAATCCAGTTTATTTGGCTCATATCTCGATAAAGCTGTAGATGTAATAAGATTTATATACCTGTTTAATACACTCTCATTTATAGCATACACACAAACTGGAAGTTTCATCTATGCAATAAGTGGAGGCATTGCAAGCTGTGGATTACTCATTCAGGGATATACAAAATGGCTGAATGAGCACATGCTGTTATCAAAAAATTCTGGACATGAAGAAGAAAATGATGGTGAACGATCTTCATCACTTCATGGATTGATAAAGGCCATTTTGTGGCCATTCAATGAGTGTGATCTCACCATCTGGATAGTTATTCTGCTGCTTTTTGATCGTAGCGATATTCTCGTGCTCATACTGGGTGTTTCCCAGATTGCAGCTGCTGTGGGTGCTCTGGTAGCCAGAGGTATTGGCGCCTGGAATCTGGATAAAACATGAAACCCTCCTGGTACATAATTCCTCCCATAAAACTCAATTACAATTTCACAATTGAAAGTCTAAAAAAAAATATTGCATCTACTGCGGGCATTTCCGTCTCTGATATTCATGATCTGGAAATTGAAAAAATAAGTATTGATGCACGGAAAAAAGTATCAAAAGTAGTATGCTGCAGAATTCTGACCCATGCGGAACTTGAACATTATGAAAACTGGACTCCGCAACCACTTCTTAATATACCGGATTTATCCCGGACTGAAGGAGCCATAAAAGTTATTATTGCCGGATTCGGCCCTGCTGGAATAGGCGCTGCATGGCTACTGTCTCATGCTGGATGCCAGGTGACTGTTCTTGAGCGTGGAGGCCCAGTTCCCCAGAGAAGCAAAGCATGGGGTCTGTTCATGAAAGATGGAATATTCCGTACTGATGCATCTTTAGCCTTTGGAGAAGGAGGAGCAGGAACATTCAGTGATGGGAAACTCAACACCAGAAGAAATAACCCTGTCTACTGGAACCTTTTTAAAAGAATGATGATCTCCGGGGGTGTTAGCACTCAGGTATTTGTAAAAGCACATCCACATATAGGAACTGACGTACTTCAAAAAACAATTCCTGTAATAAGGAACAGACTTAAGTCTCTGGGAGTTAGTTTTTTCTGGAATAATCCGTTATCTGATTTTCAATCCCATACCAGGGGAGTCACATGCTACACACCAGATGGAGAGATACATGCTGATTATCTGATTCTAGCAACCGGCGGAAATGCGTACAACATTCCTGATATCATACAAAAAAAAGGTGTTCAAATTCAATCAAGGCATCTTCAGATGGGAGTTCGCATTGAACATACTGCTCAGGAAATAAATAAAGCCCGTTATGGCACCTTCTCAAAAGAAACAGCCTATGATGCCGCAGAGTATAACTTTGTTCATAAAACCAGTGGAATCAGAACATTCTGTATGTGTCCCGGAGGTGAAATAGTCTGTGCATCAACTGAGGAAGGTTCCCTTACAATCAACGGTATGAGCAACTCCCACCGAAACAGCAGATTTTCAAATTCAGCTCTTATATCCAACATCCCCGTTTCATCATGGAAAGACGGTATAAACCTCGTTTCCAGAATTGAAAAAGACTGTTTTACTGCTGGAGGATCTGATTACTCAGCACCGTTTCAATTGGTAAAGGATTTCCTGAAAGGTCAGTTGTCTCCGGAGACTGAAACCAGTTATCGCAGAGGTTTAAAAAGCAATGATCTAAACAGGTTACTTCCGAACAGCTACACCAGTAATCTTCAAAAAGCACTGGGCTCACTGAATTTATTCCTACCGGGTGTTACAGATGGAACACTCATCGCTCCAGAGACCAGAGTGACTCCACCCTGGAGATATGAAAGAGATGAAAACGGATGGATACTTCCAGGGGTGATGACTGCAGGGGAAGGAAGCGGCTGGTCAAGCGGAATTAGCACCAGCTCAATGGATGGAATGAAAATAGCACATAATTTACTTATTAAAATTTCTGATCAAATGAAAATATCTGAAGGTAAAACTGTAACCATCTGATCCTTCAGAGTGGTATCACCTTGCTCTTTGATAGCATAAGAATTTGCTTTGGCACCTGAAAAGATATCACTGCTCCCTTTTTCTTCAAGTGTAAGGAAAGAAATTTCACCGTTATAAAACGATGTGATCCCACTGATAAACTGGGTTCTGGGACTATGGGTCTCTATAGTTTTTTCAAGTCTTGCAGCTATTTTCAGAGAATGGTATTTGAGCCCCATCAGTTTCCTTATTGCCGGTGCGACATAATAGTCCATACAGAACTTCGAGGCCATTGGATTGCCGGGAAGGCCGAAAAAAAGAGTTTCATTGCGAGTCCCGAAAAACAGGGGTCTCCCTGGTTTCTGAGAAACCCTGTGAAAGTGTTTCTCTACCCCAATGGAATTTAAAATCTCCGGGACAAAATCATATTTACCCATACTCACCGCGCCACTGAGTATAACTATCTCCGGTAATTCGGTTGTCAGTATTTCTTTATAGTCGTCATGATTGTCTTTCACGTAGTGAACTGAAATATCTGAAACTCTGTTTCTGAAAAGAACAGAGGAAATTATCCCACTATTGGAATCCCTGAACTGAAACTGTGAAGGAGTTTCAGAGGGAGGAACTATTTCATCCCCGGTAATTATTATTTTTACCCTCGGTGCAGACCATACCTTTATTTTTGAAATTCCGGTAAAAGCAAGTGCTCCAATTGCAGCGGGTGTTAACTCGTCTCCTTCATCGAGAATAATATCCCCGGTTCTTAGAACACTACCTTTTTTTTCAATATTCATACCGGGAACAATATCGACAGGAAGAGTAATGGTACCATCCGTATTATTCACTACATCTTCGATTTTTACTACTGCTTCCATATCGCTGCTGCATATTCCTCCTGTGAGAATCCCTGAAGCAACACCCTTTTCAATGGTATATTTTTGCGGTCCTCCAGGGGCTGTAAGGCCTGAGACTTTAACATCTTTTCCAGCATCGGAAATCAATATACCGTAACCATCCCTTATGCTTTTATTCCATGGAGGATATTCCATCGGAGAATAAATTTTTTCAGCACATGCAAATCCAAATGCATTCTGTGGTTCAACGGCTGCAATGGCACTTTTACCTACCTTTTCAAGCACAATCTGAAGAGCTTTTTCATGGGATATCATTTTTTTCACCTCGGGATTCCAGAGTTTCTGGTGTTTCAGTCCTCTTCACCGATTTAAAAGTGCACCACCCAAGATAAACAAGACCTATTACATTAAAAAACAGCCTTCTGAGCCGGCGAATAAACTCCTGCAGAAATCCATAAACCGGATCAAAACCCATCATCTTATAAAGGCCCATACTCCCAGCTTCAGTTACACCCATCTCAACAGGGCTGAAAGAAACAATCGTTTGCAAAAGTGCACTCCCGGCAAAAAGAAAAATACTTGTAACAGGATGGATTTTCATCCCCAGTATCCTGAGGACGTACCATATCTCAAAGCAAACACTGAGATGAGCTACAAGTAAAAGAAGTCCACTGAGAAAAAGTCTGAAAAGATGTTCAGAAGCAAATGCCCTGAAAGCTTCATCTATCTGCTTGGCAAAGCCCATCACTTTATCAGTATCAAGACATCTTAAAATTGGTAGTTTGTGGATGAAAGCTGCGGATTTTTCAACTCCGTAAAATCTGAATAGAAGATACAGGAGAGGAAGATGAACAGATGTAACAATACCGGCAATTAAAAAACCCCATGCCAGCCTTGTCCCAATAGGCCTGGGATCCATACTGAACGGACCAAATATCAGATACAGAACTGGGCCTGCCACCAAAACTATTTTTTTTGTCACTGAATAAACAAAATTCCACAAAAGTAGACTTGAAACACTTTCAGGACCGCCAATATCATCTTTTATCAAATTTCCTTTGACAAACTCGCCACCATCACCGGATGGAGTCAGAGCATTTATTGCGGTTCCGCTGTTGGCAACCATTACAATCTTGAAAAATGATACTGGTTTTCTTATCAGCAGTCTCCAGGATACTGTATCACCAACCATCGTTATAAAATAAATTGGAAACAGCCATAAAAAACTCCAGCCAAATATATTCAATTGAGCTCTTGTCTGTTCCCATCCAATTCTTTTTATAAGTGAAATTATTATAACGGTACCAATGGTAAATACCGTCAGGTTGAAAATCTGACTTTTATTTAATTTCATTAGATTAAAATAAACTCCTCTTCTTCCTCCGACTGAATCTCTGCAAGAATATCACGTGTCTGGTGTAGCCTGTTTTCACTGAGAAGTTTAAAATACTCATTCAATTCGGGAACGCTACTTAGTAACCTTGAAAAATAATGTCTGGCCAAAAATAACAGGGTTGACCTTCTGGCTGCAACACAGCTTGCACTTGTAGGAGAATCATTGATAAGACTTATTTCACCAAAACTCTCTGTGGATCCCAAAGTGGCAAGCCTTACTTCATCAGGCATTTTATAATCTTTGAAGATATCAATTTCCCCCCCTAAAACTATATAAAGGCCAGCCCCCTCATCCCCTTCCCTCACAACAACAGTATCAGTTTCTACGACATACGCCTGAAAATGTTTCAGCAGCTCTTTTCGCTGTTTTCTTGAAAATGGCTTAAAAAACGGGGAATTATTCATCAGATTTCCGATTAGACGATCCCTTGTAAATTTATCCAAAGCCTGAGCAACTACTGGAAGTTGGGATGCCATATCTGAAAGATTTCTAGCCGAAAATTCCAATACCTCAGCAAAACTTCCAGCATTTACACTGGCACTCCTTGGTGCCCTCTGAACAAGGGCCATCTCACCGAAAATAGCACCCCCATGAAGTGTGGCAAGAGTTGTTTTGCGGCCATATGTATCTGATTTAAAAACATTTAAATCGCCCAAAGCACAAATATAGAACGAATCTCCCGGCTCACCTTCTCTAATTACAGGATCCGACTCTTTCAGGCGCAATATTTTAAAATCCCTGATTATTGTAAGAAAACTCTCTCGGTCAAGTTCACTTAAAAGAGGCATAGGTAATAATCTTGCTGGGAGATCAGTAAGCTTAGATTTATCAGACCCCATGGAAACTATGCTTAAAATAAGCTCATCATCTGAATTCTGATAACTTTCAGGAGCATCCACCGGAGTACTATCTTCAAGAGGAGCAACTCTGGAGCCGGAATCAGAAATAATATTACTTGAAGAACTATATGTATCAGCAAGCAAACTAAGCATGTCGGATACGTCAAAACCTATATCTCTGAGCATTCCTGCAAATGAGAAAGCACATGCTCCATGACCTGAAACTCTTGCTGTCTCAAAAGATGCCTGAAGAAACATTGCCAGTTTTTCTTTTTCTCTTAATGAAATCAAAAGATCCGTTATGATGAATCTGACTTCCATATCAAGGGGATCTGCCTTCATAAGGGCAATACCCCCCCTTACAGCTTCCCGGGTATTTCCTGCAGAAATATGACCTCTCGTAAATTCTTTTAAATTACTGAATGTTACTTTCATTGCTCAACCTCCTTCACAAGAACCATTTCCCGGTGATATTCCTGCAAACAGTGATATCACAGAAGAATACCTACGTTTCCATAATATGGATGGAAAATCAACATTTGAAAACTCCATAGCCCAAGGAACTTTCAACCGTAGAAAGGAAAGAATTTCTTCAACATCTCTGTTAATAACAAACTTTCTTCCGGAAATATCTCTTAACTCAATCTCATTAAGTCCAATAATTCCAAAATTACCCCGATAAGCACATATAAAGGAAGGATCATATTCGCCATCTCTGTATCTTAGTTTTCCATCAGAGGTGACAAGAAACCAGTTGCCAGAACCACTTATAATTCGGGATGAAATTGTGGTATATGGAGTATCAGGGATTTTCCTGTATTTCAAAGCCTTCCTCCATTTTATAAGAATTTCCTCCATGTAACTTTCCACTTCCTGATCTTTTATTGATGAACTCTCAACTACACCAGCCTTATCAAGGGAAAGCAGCTTAAGAATTATGTTATCAAATCCATAAATACCCGAGGGGATTAACCTGCAAAACAGTGGATGAATTTTTCCCAGACAGATATAGTCTGTGGATACTTTCAGGTGTTGGTAGTATTTTAATATATAACCTTCAGAAATTTCCTGATTTTCCAGTAAGTCAGTATTTACAAGGTCAGCAAATCCCCAGTTTATATAAAACTCCAGTTTTTCTTTTTTAGTGGATTTTGCAAAGTCAGTGTGGGGAATCCAGCTGCTGGACAGTTCCTCCAGAATTCCATATGAGGAATTCAACCATGGTTTAATTTCCCTGAGAAATTCCCCAGAATTTCTTCTGTTCATTTCCACTGAGCAGATTTTTTCACCAAATGGAATCAAAAGGATCACACCACCTGGAATACTTTTAACAGTTGCTTCCCCGGCATCCTTAATATCAAAGGAGTAGGACCTGCCACTTACTCCACCAAAAAACAGTTTCATATCCTTAAATCTAACCACTGGGTTTCTAATCAGATATCTCATAATCATGATTATTGTCCCTGTTATAAAAAGCACACTCAGTGGAAAAATCAGGGATGTGTCAAGAATGGAAGTGGAGTCATTTCTTACAATAATTCCTCCCACTGCAACTCCAGTAACTGCCGCAATAAGTCCACCTCCCAAAATCGCTGCCAAAACCAACTTAAAAAGACGTCTTAGAGTTTTCTGGTTAACAGCTGCCCCATGGAGTTTTCTGGATAATTCCATATTCTAGAACCGCCACTCCAGAAGAGGAGAGAGAACAAATACTTTTTCTGTTTTAAGAAGAGAAGTCCACAGAGCAATAGAAGATTTTCCCATAGATGATGGAAGAAGAGCATCAAGGGGATTAATTCCCAGTGATGCACTTTCAAAGATCTCAGAAAATGTTTCAAACCATGGACGAGGCCTTGGATATGCGATCACAGGAATTTTTTCTCCAAGTCTTGACAGTTTTCTTGCATAACGTGCAGCATGGAGAATTGTTCCGAATTCATCCACAAGGCCAATTTTTAATGCATCTGCACCAGACCACACCCTTCCCTGAGCGATTTCTTCAAGGTTCTTGATTTTCCTGGTTTTCAAAATTCTGCTTTTAAAAAGCTCATATGTTTCAGCCATACTGGCACTTATTGCTTTTCTTTCCGAAGGAGAAAAGGCGCCATACTGGGAGGTCCAGGTGGAATTTTTACCTTTTTTAACGGTCTCAACGGTTACATTTAATTCTTTCGCTGCACCCTCAAAAACTATTTTTCCACCAACTACACCTATTGAACCTGTTATGGTAAATGGAGATGCGAAAATTCGACGCCCTGCACTGGCTATATAATAGCCTCCACTTGCAGCCACTCCTCCCATTGATATAATAAGAGGTTTTTTTGCATTAAGCCTGTCGAGGGCACTCCATATGATTTCAGAGGCAAGAGCACTCCCTCCGGGACTGTTTATCCTGAGAATAACAGCCTTGACGTAATCATTTTTTTCCAGTTTACGAATTGCCTCAACCATGGAGGTGGATGCTACAGCTTTTTTTTCACTCAGAAGGTCTTCAGGCTTCTTTCCTCCGTATATAATTTCCCCTTCAGCTATTAACAGTGCTATATGAGGCTTCTTAACTTCATTTGATGATGCTTTTGCATTTAGGAGTTCAAATATTCCAGGTTGTTTTTTCTTCTCTTTTTTTAATTCTTTAATCTCCATTCCCTTCAATTCAGTTTCAACAAAATTTTCCCAGGTACCTACAGTTGAAACCAGTCCTTTTTTTAAAGTCTCTTTTGCAGTCAGTGGAGCTGAATCAACTATTTCAGTCAATTTTTCAGTTGATACAGATTTATTTCTGAGAAGCATAAATTTAATCAATGAACTGAAAGTGGTATCCACAAGTTTCTGGAGACTTTCCCGCAATTCAGGAGACATTGAGCTTCTGGTAAGACTTTCAGCTGCCCCCTTGAACTTTCCAACCTGCAGAAAATCCGCCCGAATCCCAAACCTTTTAAGCAAATCAGCTATGAATACACTCTGCAGACTCATTCCTGTGAATGAGAATCCTCCAGCAGGATTGAGACTCACATGATCAGCCATTGAAGCCAGAAGATAATTACGACCATCAAGATGATCCGCGTATATCATTAATCGAATCTTCTTCTCGTCCGCAATCTCTCTCAAGGTAACAGCCAACTCCCATACAGTGGAAAGTGCGGCCTGATAGTTTTCGGGTTTCACGACCATAACGTCAGGTTTTAATTCAACTATTTTCTTATTAACATCCCTGATGATATGAGCAAGAACTTTTGATTTCCCTGAAAATGGACTTGAATTTCTGGAATCAGTTATGCTTCCTGAGAGTTTGAGAAGCAAAGCAGTTTTTGCAGAGGTTTTGTCTTTCTTACTTTTTGCTTTTTTCTTTTTCTTTGAAGCAACTTTTTTCTGCTCAACTTTTTTGGCAGATACACTCTTTTTACCCTGGGTTTCGGCATTCTTTTCCTTATCAGGAATCTTACTACAGCCTGATACCAGATAAATCATTACTAAAAAAATTATTTGTTTCATTTCAGGATTCCTTTTGGCAATTTTTCTATTTCTTTTTATCACTGGACACCGGCTTTTCCTTCATCAATTCAACTTTCATAGCAGGTTTAACTTTGACATCCGGCTTTTTATCTGCCGGTTTTTTTTCATCAACTGACATGGTTTTAATAATTATAATTGGCTTCATGTCAGGTTCAACCTTTTTATCCGGCTCAACTTTCATATCGGATTCGGGTTTTTTATCCGGTTCTACTTTCATATCGGGCATGGGTTTTTTATCCGGCTCAACTTTCATGTCATCAACTTTCTCTGTATTACCATTTACATCCAGGGCTTTTTCAAGAACTGCTATCTGAGCTTTAACACGGGCTCCAAACCTGCTTCCGGAGTGCTTCTGAAGATAGACTCTGTACTGAGCAAGAGCTTCCTTCTTTTTACCAAGTTGATTAAGAGCCTCAGCTAGACCGTATCTGGATCTGCCATAGTGAGGTACAAGAGCCAGAGCTTTCTTGAAGTTTCCAATTGCTCCTGCAGGATTACCAGTGTCCATATCACACCACCCTGCTCCATTCAGAGGATCTGCATTGGTTGGATCCGCAGCACTTGCCTTCAGATAATATTTTCTGGCCTTCTTTTTATTGCCAACCTTATAAAACTGTTCAGCTTTCATAAAAAACGAATCAAAATCACCCTTCTCATCATCAGGCGAACTGGATTTATTATTCATTGAAGAGACAGCCGGATCCATACCGGGAGGAGTCATTGAATCGTTCTTTTGTTCGACATTAGTGTCATCGGGAACTGCTGCGTTACCTCTGTTGCATGCCCTCAGATGGGAAGGATACTGACTGCAGATTTCAAGAAATAATGCCTTTGCTTTATCATTTTTACCAAGAGCTTCATATCTAAGAGCCAGAGCATATTTAAGATATGTCACATCTTCAGGTCGTTTCTTTGAAAAGTTTTTGACTGCAACACCAAAGGAATTAAGAAAAACATCACTGGATTCAGCATTTGGCTTGTTTAAAAAATCTACTAACATAATAGCGGGATGAGAAGGAAACAGAGAATAGGCTTTTTTAAGAGACCCATCAACATTCTGCCCCTGAACCAGACGGCTGAGTATATCAGCACTGTATCCGTATGGAGTTGATATTTTTCTTCCACTGAGTATTTCTGATGCCTTGTCAGCATGAAGTTTCATGATTTTCTTCAGCCCTGCAATCCTTGAAATCTGCTGAGTTTTTTCATTCCTCAGACCAGCCATATCAGAATTAAGATAATAAGCCCAGATTCCATGAATAAATGCTGAATACTCTTTACACTTATCCGATTTACATCCCTTGAGTAAATTCAGTGCGGACTTAATTTCAGAATCTGAATTTCCGGCAAATTTTTTCTGTGAGTTCAGAAGTATATTCTCCATTTCCGAGGTTTTATCCCCGGTTGTAAGATTTTTAAGTTCAGAATTTGATTTGTTTCCTGTGCCTGAAAAAGGAAAAGGAATAACCCCGAGATAAAATAAACCACCAAATGCTACTCCTGAAACAAGAAACAGTATACCTATCACCCACGGAAGTTTTGAAGAGGATTCATCATTATCAGTTTCCTCAAATTTCGGTCTCTGACGATTTTCCTTTGTTTTTTGTTCAGAAATATCACCAAAATCAGGTTCATCATCTTCGAGTTTAACATTACCCATGTGGTGATCAGTGTCCTGAGTATTACTGAAACCTGAAGAAGATATCCTGAACGCTTGACTTTCTGCAGTTTTTCTTCTTTTTACACTTTTAAAAACCTCCTCAAGTTGAGGAAGATCCTTAAGGGTAGCCCAGCTTTCCCCGTTGGATGAAATTTCATCATCCCCGCCCACAGTACCATCTCTTATCCAGTCATGCAGAGTATCCAGTTCCCTGAACCTCAGAATCTCTCCTTCAGTATTACGAATCATGAAGGTTTTTTCTTCTTCTTCTTCTTCTTCTTCTTCTAAAGCACCTTCTTCGTCATCAGTGTATTCATCTGATTCAGGTTTTTCAGCATCTCCAGGTGGGGTCTTGGATATGACAAAAATGTTCTGACACACTTCACATTTAACCCTGATTCCCTCTTCAGGTATATCTTCATCTTCGAATTCGTACTCTGTTCCACAATGATTGCAACTGATATCCATCGTTTTACTCCAGTTATTTGAAGTATTTTTTATAATCTTCAAGGTAGTAGGATAAAATAACCGGATGATCAAGAGTGGAAATTCCTACCTGTTCCTCATTAAGATCTCCGGGGAATTCGGCCATAGTCTCCAGCATTCTGTTCTTAAGATATTTTACGGGGACTGAAAGCTTTCCATTACTGATAATTTTATGAGGTGCTGCCAGAACAAAACCCCATTCGCCGAAAGATGGAACATGGGCATGTATGGGCTTTGTAAAAAGTCCAGTGGCACGGACAGTCCTTACTATACACCAGAATGATCTCCTGTTGAAATATGGACTCGTTGCCTGAACCACCATTGCACCATCAGCTGCAAGATGATTTGAAAGGAGTTTGTAAAACTGCTTAGAATATACCTTAACCAGATTTTCACTGGATGGATCCGGAAGATCCACTATGATTGCGTTGTAAAGCCCCTTTATTCTTCCAGCAAACTTCCAGGCATCTTCAGGATGGTAATGCAATTTAGGATTATTCAGAGAATTCTTATTTAATTCTTTGAGGTGAACATTTGTTCGTGCAAGCTTTACAACTTCAGGGTCAAGATCCACAAGATCCACATGCCTGACATCCTTGTATTTAAAAATTTCACGAACTGCAAGACCATCACCCCCACCCAGAACAAGGATGCGCTCTCTTGAAGGAATCGAGGTCATAAGTGGATGTACCAGTGCCTCATGATATCTGTACTCATCATAACTGCTGAACTGAATATTTCCATTAAGGTAGAGTCGCAAATCAGTTCTCCATCTGGTGAGTACTATACGCTGGTACTGACTGAATTTTGCGAAAACAATTTCTTCATTGTAGACAGCACCGTCGGCCATTGCCATAAACATCCGGCCGCCACCCGCGAGCATAAGAAGAGTTGCCATGGTGAATAAAAATCCCGGAAGAATCTTTCTGAACCAGCTTGCTTTGCGAAATGAGAACAGCAATATTCCACCTAGAATAGTATTGATTAATCCGAAAAAAACTGAAGTATACCAGAGTCCAAAGTGGGGAAGTAAAAACAGTGGGAACAGAACTGTTGTGATTAGAGCCCCCATGTAATCAAGGCTCAATACATTGCTGATATTAATTCTAAGTGGAGATGATTTACTCAAAATTCTGGTTATCAGTGGTATTTCAAGACCAGTGAGTCCTCCAATAACTACCAAAAGGGCATAAAAGATAGTTTCATAACTTTGTGTATAGGCATAAAGCAGATATAGTGAAGGATGCGAGATTCCACCTAAAAGCCCAATCATCAGTTCAGCAGAAATAAAAGTCTGAAGTGCCTGACCGGACGAAACTTTCCTGCTTAAAAAACTCCCGAATCCCATTGAAGAAAGAAACAGACCAATAGTGAACGCAAACTGCCTTACACCATCACCAGCTATATAAGCCCCTGTAGCTCCAATAACCAGCTCATAAGCCAGACCACAAATTGAAGTGACAAACACTGCTCCAAGAAGGAGTATGGTCTCGCCCCTTTTCAGTGTTTCAGGCAGTCTGGAATTTTCCTTTGTTTTCTCTGACAAAATCAAGCCTCTTTACTTGACTTCTTGCTTTTTGATTTATCATCTGTCCCGGTTGATTCAGTTTTTTCCGTTTCAGTATTCATAGCTGATTTAAAATTTTTGATAGAACGTCCTAATGCATCCCCAAGCTTAGGCAGTTTGGATGCTCCAAAAATTACGATGAGAATAAGTAAAATCACTATAAGTTCCGAAGTACTGAACATTTTTTTTCCCTTCATTCACGGCTGTACTGCAGCGTGAAAAAACTGGCTTTGAATTGTGACTTCTTCGGATAAATTTTCAATACTGTCAGAATCCACAAGAAAAAAGCCCTGATCTGTGGTGATAAATAGCACATTGTTACCACAGTATACAGCATAATTAATGTGTAAATACACACCTTCCCATTCCGGTGTTGTATCCAGATGAATTTTTCCGTTGGTCAGACTCTGCCAGCTACCAAGACTTGCATTCTGAAAAAGCAGTCTGTATCCATCATTGAATTTTGTGGAGCCATACCAGTTGTTATCGTTACTTGAAATATCTATACTAACATCTTTTAAAAATTCATTGATATCCTGTGCGGCTGAATCAACCAAAAGCCACTGATTTTGTTCAATTAAACTAATAAAGAATCCATCGGGAAAAAATAAGGAATCAACAGATTCAGATGATACTGAAACCGGGAAAAAATTTAATTTTTCCGGACTATCCATATCCTGTTGAGATTCAAGTGACATAAGATCTCTGTTAATTTTTACATGACTCAGAATGTAATCAGGAGACATATCGCGGCTTATACAAAAAATAAGGAACTCACCTGCATTTCCAGGAACAGGAAGGATTGACCCCGGAAAGTAGGGTCCCCCCGATGGACACTGAATTTCAGATGCAACTTCTCCTGGAATTGCATAGAAAACAGGGTCATTCTCTGTCTGGTCTGAATATCTCAAAGAATTGTATCCAACCATTATAATCTCACTGTCTGAAGCGAGAAATGGCGGATAAAAAATAGTTGGAAAATCCTGAGTTATTTTTGAACTGACTGTTTCACCTGATAACAGAGGAATTGAATAATGTATAAGATCCCAAAACACATAATATTTTGTTGCTACAACAAAAACGGTGTTCCCTGCGCCATCGGATTCCAGTTCTGTATAGCTCTCAAATCCTCCAGTATCAGGCAGCTCAATAATAGCTTCACAGGTAATCGAATCGTAAACATAAAAGGGAAGAGTTTCCACTGAAGAAGAAAAAGTACTGTGATGATAGTCCTCATCCATAAAAGATGTAGGTGATACAAATAAAACACGACCGTTCTTACTGAAAGAAAGATGTATCTTTTTAGGATTGATATCCTGAGGAAGATCCATAGTGCATAACAATTCAGACGTTTTGGACGGGATGGTCTTTATCAGATGAACTTCTATCTTCCCGTCTGAATTAACCACCGAAGTGAGTCTGGTATATGCAAAAATATAATTTGAAAAAATTTGTCCATTGGATGTTTCGAATCTGAATTCAAGTTCCTCATATTCCCTTTCAAGAACAGGAACCGCGGTTTCAATAATCTCACTGGCAATAATACTCTGCCTGAATAATAAGCCACCACCAACTTCATAAATTGAAAATACTACGGATTCCCCCTCTTCGATTACCTCATCAATAACCAGTGAAATCCTCTCTCCCGGAACTGTGACACATCCGGAAATTTCTTTTTCAGGCAATATACCAGTCCCGGAGCATCCGGGTTCTTCATTCTTTTCCAGATTCTTCAGAGTATAAAGAGTACATCCATCTAATAAAATTGCTGTAACTAGTATAAAAAGAACACGAATGAAAAACATAACTAGAGAAGTTCTAATGCAATAACTGTAATGTTGTCTTTCCCGCCCCTGGTGTTGGCCAGTTCAATAAACTTCCCCGGAACAGTAGGTAAATCCTGAGAAAGAATCTCACCAATCTCAACCATATTCTTAAAATATCCGTGAAGGCCATCACTGCAAAGGATATATCTGTCACCAGGTTCCACTGAATAATTAAAGGTATCTACCTCTACATAATCCAGTTGACCCACAGCCCTTGTAATCACATTACTTTTTCTTTTGGATCTTTTAGCCTCATCTGCCGTGATAAGACCATGTTTCAGTTGATAATTTAAAAGGGTGTGATCCTCTGTAATCTGTTCAACCATTCTGTTACGACAACGATAGACCCTTGAGTCACCAACCTGACCTATAAAAAGCATATTGTCCACGAACAGGCATGCACTCATAGTGGTGGCCATACGGCTTCCAGGCTCCAGCTGCTGAGACAGCCCAAATACAAGATAACAGCTTGACTGGACTCCGCTTTCGAGCATTCTCCTGATATTGTACATATAAGATTGAGATGGATTCTCCCTGTATTTGTCAATGAGATTTTTATGCCTCATTATCCAGCACTGAAGATTCTCAACAGCTTCCTGACTGGCCACCTCTCCTCTATCCTGTCCCCCAACACCATCTGCAACAATGTACAGCCCCATGGTGTCATCAGCATAAAAGAAATCCTCGTTGTTGGTCCTCCGGCGTCCAATGTCGGAAGCACTGTAAGAAATCAATAACATATACAGTAATCCCAGTGTCTTTTTACAGGAAACATCCATCATGTATGCTATATATGTTTGGCTAAGTCAATAAAATAGTAATGAACTGAAGCGTTGCAGATATAGCTGATATAAATATCCATATCGGCATCACACCGGATTTCTACAGTTATGAAATTTACAAATTATACAAACTGGAAGGATTTATTAATTTTAAAGGTGGAAATCATCGGGGGGAAATCAGACAGAAAAACTATTTACAGGCTTCAGCTGCATCTTTGTTGTATTTTTCGTCCTTGGTTACTTTTGAGCAATCCTTGATATAAATACAGGAACTGTAATCTTTTTTGCCACCCTCTTTGGATTTTTTGGCTTTTTCAACGAGTGCTGTACAGGCTTTGGGAAGAACTTCCTTACATTTTTTGTCGATGAGGGAATTCTTTTTGTTGTATTTACAGGTAATTACAACATCAGAATATTTTTTCTCAGATATTTTTTTGTCCATTCTTTCAAGCTCTTTTTTAGCATAACGGGCTTCTGATTTTTCTTTTACACACTTGTTGTAATCATCACATGAACTTTTGCTTACACATGAGAGTTCATCCTTGAGTGCCTTTGAATCTGACATTTTTTTACAAAGTTCAACAAAGGCGCCTTTGCTGATGTCCATCTTATTTTTGCCCTTGGAGCATTTCTTTGTTTTTTCATAGAGTTTTTCACAGTCACTCTTTGAACATGCACTGGTGAAGGCTACTGCTGTAACAACTGCAAACGCTAATACAAAATTGATTTTCTTCATTTTTTCCTAACCCTTTCTGTTAAAATTCTGAATAGTCCAGACGGACAGACAATATATGCTCTGCCCATAAATGCAAGTTGAAAATGTTGGTATGGAAACAGTTTTATTACTTTTTACGGAGTATAAATGTTTTATTTTTCTGGCTCTTATAAATTTTTCTGTAGTTTTTCAGTATACTACATGCATTTTCATCGCCGTTTTTGCAACCTTCATTCAGAAAAGTTCTGGCTTTTTTCTCGTCAGTTTTGAAAAACAGACCACTGGCAAAGGTGTCTCCGATAACTGTACAAGCTTTTGCATCGCCTTCCTTACATGATTTTTCTACAGTTTTCAGATCATTTTTCTGTATCAAACCATAAAAACCATCATTACGATATTTTTTCTTCTCTTCACACCCCTTTTTTGAGCCGAGATCACACGCTCTCGTGAAAAAGAACTGAGCTCTGGTATGTTTTTTTCGAACCAGTTTTCCCATTGAATATGCCTGACCAAGAGCGAGACATCCCTCAGCCACATTGCCAGTGCATGCGTTCTGAAGATAACCTATAATTTTCCTTTTTTTGGAAACAGAGGCAGAACGTTTTGTTTTTAAGTTATAAAGGTGCCTGGCAAGTGGGAGACAGCTTTCAAAATAGTTGGCATTACAGGCTCGGGTAAGATACTCAACGGCCTTCTTCTGATCTTTTTTGATATTCAGTCCGGCATAATAATTTAAACCAAGCACACCACATGCGCTGAAAATATCATTGTCACAGGCGATATCCAGTAGTTTAATTCCCTTTTCAGGGTTTCGCTCCACTCCATCTCCCTCAATAAGCGCATTTCCAAGTTCCCGGCAACCACTGTAGATTTTTTTATCACACGCCTGACTGTAATATTCAGTTGCCTTGGACATATCCTTTTTAGCCATTTTCCCGGCTTTGTAAATATCACCAACCATCAGACAGTACTGAGCATTTCCTTTGAGACATTCATTTTCCATCACTTTTAATTTCTCAAGTTCTGCCTTTTGAAGAGCCTTTTTATCAGGCTTTGATTTGGTATCAGGAGGGTTGGTTTTCTTATTATCAGCAGCATCTTTTTTATTGAGTGGTTTGCCGCTTAACTGCTTGAGTTTTATACAGGCACTTTTTTCGCCACCCTGACACCCCATTTCGCATGCATCAACGTCGTTGTCACTGAAACACACCTTGGCACAGGCACCGGCATTTCCCTTGTGGCAGAGTTTGTTACACACTTCCATATTGTTGGAATTAAAACATTCTGCTATTTCCGAGCTGCAGGAAATCATCACTGAAGAAATAACACTGAGGATAAAAATCAGATAAATAAATTCACCATTCACAGTGCTTCGTTTTGATGTTTTTGTCGCCATAAGAATCGTCTCCTTCAATCAACACCACTTCAGAATACCTTAAATCATTATAAAAAAAACATGAATGTCTTTTTACCAAAAATATACTGAGAATGTAAAACAGCATGTCTTTGTAAAAACAGTTTCAAATAAGCAGATACCGGATATATTGTCATCTCAGAGTTGGTCTTACGTTTTCCGGAGATATTCGCATATGAAATATACAACTGATAAAAATATTCTTTTAATTGAATTTCTAAAGGAGATTTATCCGGACTCCCCTGCTTCAAGAATAAAAAAAATTCTCTCAGCTGGAAAGGTTCGTGTTCACGGAAAATCAGTTACTCATCATGCCCACAGACTGCTTCCCGGGGATACAATTGAAATTTCGAAATCTTCCCCTCATACAGCCAAAGCTCCATTTAAATTCCTGTATGAGGACGATTTTATTCTTGCTATTGAAAAGCCACCCGGGATCAATACATCCAGTGCTGACAATACCATAAGCTGTGCCAGTGTTTTGACAACCTGGTATCAGGAATACTCAAACAGTATCAAAAAAATATTTGTTATCCATCGTCTCGACAGAGAGGTTTCAGGAGTCCTGTTGTTTGCAAAATCTGAGGATATCATGGAGAAAATCAGGGGAAACTGGGAAACCACCGAGAAACGCTACAGAGCTGTTCTGGAAGGATCTCCCCCTGAAAAATCCGGAACATATACCACCTATCTGGCGGAAAACGAAAGACAGCGGATGTACAGCGCATCGAAAGACACGCCAGGTGCGAAAAAAGCCATAACACAGTACAGAATTATAAGAAAACTGGGAAAATATACTGAAGTTGAAATAATACTTCACACAGGACGCAAAAATCAGATACGTGTTCACATGAAGGAGATGGGATGTCCGATTGTGGGTGACAGGCGGTATGGTGCCGAGGGAAAATATATCCGGAGAATTCGATTGCATTCAATTATGCTGGAACTGAACCATCCTGTTTCAGGTAAAAGGCTGAAAATAACTTCAGAAATTCCCGCAAAATTTTACGTCATAAGAGATGAAGACGAGGATTACAAATAGTATCAGTCTAATTTCCAGTGTTTTTTCAACTCCATAGTGGAAATATCATCAGATAGCACCGAGCCGTTTTCCATCAGTATTTTTCTTGATGCAAATCCATCTGCAAATTCTATATCATTGGTAGCACATATTATTGTTGAGTTATTATTTTCTGATAACATATCTATGAGTTTTCTTTTTGAAACGGGGTCGAGAGCGCTGGATGGTTCATCCAGACAAAGCAATGGTGGTTTGCAAATCATTGCCCCTGCCAGAGCCACTTTCTGTTTCTGACCATGGCTCAATTCATGAATATCCGCCGCATTGAGATTTGAGATTCCCAGAAGGGAAAGAATTTCAGAAACTTTAAGATGTATTTCTTTTTCACTCATGCTTTTCTTCATTAAGGAAAGTGCAACATCCTCCTCAACAGATGTGAAAAGTAATTGATCTTCGGGAACATTAAAAAGATAACCTATAGACTCTCTTATTTTTTTAAGATTTCCAATAGTCAACGGCAGACTTCCTATTTCAATTTTTCCGTCATATTTCCAGAGCCCGGCCATTGTACTTAAAACTGTGGTTTTTCCTGAACCATTAAGGCCCATAAGACAAATCTTTTCGCCATTACTAATGGAAAAATTTACATTTCGAAGTATCTGAACTGAATCTAATCCCGAAAAAACATTTACCTCTTCAAAAACCACTTTTAATCCGGTCATCTCACCACTCCAAATATCACACTACAGGCCATAAAAATAAAACCTGTAAAAATACAGACATTTGAATATACACTGCATTCAGACTTTCTGAATCTGACATTTAAAGAATCAATTCCTCGTACATTCATGGCATCAGTACTTCTATGGGAACGAATTATCACCCTTGGAAGCCACACAGCAGGTATATTTATAATTATCCTGTATATAGAAATTTTATTTGAACCCCTTAATTGCACTGCTTTGAGAATACGCATTGTCTCAATTCTGAGATTTCGAAGATTGAAAATTACTGAAGCCAGAATTTCTTTTACAATTGGGGGTAATGGTAGATCCATCACAGCAGTGTTGAGTTCTACGGGAGACATTTTTGATATAACTGTCACATTAACCATAGTGGCTAACAAACCCCGAAAAAGTATGACTGATGGAATTTTCAGCGTTAATAAAGCACTGCCTGTGGAATATTCACCTCTAAATACAAACTTCAACACCCAGACAGTCAAAAAGAAAGGAACCAGAAGAATAAGTATTTTTACGATAATCCTTCCCACTCCGGAAAAATCAAAATTGATAATAAAAGACCATATCAGCATCCCTGATAAGGCAATAATCATCCCGGTAACTGATAGTGGATCGCTCATCAGCATCCCAATGGAAACCATTAGAACACTCAACAGTTTCCCTTGTGGGGATATTTTCGGGAACATCACTTTCTCCAATTACTGAAGTTTTATTCCTGTTACAAGATACTGATTTGAATCATCTGTTACTTCTTTTATAGAAAAACCTCCACTTTCAAGAATTGCAGCTGTTTCAACCCCTGGAGGAAGAATATCCTCTTTGACAGTCTCCCCTGCCCTGAGATGAATTTCATCTATTTCCTTTCTTGAAACAACATGCCAGATATGTAATGAACCTCCAGGCTTAAGTATTCTCATAAACTCTTTAACATGATTACCTTTATCAACAAGATGTGGCCATACACTAAGACAGAATATCCTGTGGAACTCTGCATTACTAAACGGAGTATCATCACTTGTTTCAACCATAAAATTACATCTTGTGTCATCTACCTTTTTCTTTGCCTTCTCAATCATACCGGCACTGATATCAATACCGGTGACTCTTCCATCTTCATTTAGAATTTCTAGTAGTTCCACACTTAAATTTCCAGTACCGCAGCCCACATCAAGGATATTCTCCCATGGTTTTATTTCCAGCATAGAAAATCCCTTCTGCAGTTTAGATTTCAAAATGCCCAGATGTTCCCTTGAATCCCACGTTTCTGACAGGTTGTTAAAAAAATCTATTCGTTTGTTTTTATATTTTTTTTTCATTTTATTTTCCATCCAGAGTATTTCTGTTTCCGACTATTTTATGTGAAAAACTAACCAGCGCGGGAATTGTCACAAGCATAAGAATAACTCCAGGCCAGCCACTGAAAAATGATACTCCTGAAAGAAAACCGGCAGGAAGCACCATAACTTTTGAAAAGCCCCAGACCATACCTGTGTATAAAAATCGTCCAGTTATAAGTACAGGCAGGAGAATCCAGAAGGGCGATGTGTCCTTTTTAAAATGTAATACCAGACCGATTATTCCAGCACTTAAACCAAGTTCAATTGACATCATGAACGCCACAGGTGGGAAAAAAGGAGGCATTCCAGTAAGAAGACCACTTAAAACCGGCACTATCAGAGCCGTGATAACAGCAGGCATCGGAGAAACAAAAAAAGGAAGTGCTAAAAGAGGAATATACATAGGCATAAAAACAGAACCCAGCTGGACGAGATGAAAAAACACAGGTAAAAGCATTGCACTGGCACCAAAATATCCACATACTGAAATTTCCCGCATGGAGTATTTTCTTCTCATATTCCTATTTTTACCCCCGCGAGAATATTAAATCCCGGCATTGTATAACCTTCGACAAATGCATACTGATTGTCCAGAAGATTCCTAAGAATCAGATATGGCTCTATTGAAATTTTCCTGCCTGAAAGAATGTATCTGTACCTGATGCTGCCATCTATATAAAATACATCATCCATTGGATTTCTCGAATAATTATCCATGTATAATCCGTGGATATACTGTGCTGAAACAGTAATCTTCAAGGAATTCAGACCAAATTTCCTTGTAAAATCAATTCCGAAATCAACCTTCCCGTCAGGATTCTGTTTTGTGTACCTGCCAACATCCTGAAAATTACCCATTATAAAAGGAGAAAATCCAAAAATATTTTTAATCCTGACTTTACCCTCAACTCCCCAGACAGTATAACTGTCTATATTTACAACTTCCGCAGTGGGCCATGAACCGAAATACTTTATCAGATTCCTCGCACTGGTCCTGTAAACCGTTGAAGAAATATCGAATATATCGGTAATAAACCTGATAGTCGCATTCCAGTTGAGGGAATACTCTGGTTTTAAATCCGGATTGGCAACTGGATAAGGAAGGTAAAGTTCCCTTAGTGTAGGATTTCTGAAATTTCTTGAAATACCCGTGGATAACCTGAAGTAATCCAGCAAAACCTGACTTAAGCCAGCTTTATATAAAAAAACCGGACCTTCGGACTCATCCAGAATAATTCTGCCGCCGGTAACAGCTTCTGTTTGAGAAAAAGGCTTATATGTGAGTTGAGAATACAAGGCCGGGCTTATTCTGGAATCGATAGATGTATATTCGTCTGAAATTCTGTTTTCAACATGGCCGTCCACAATTTCAACACCTGTACCACTTATCAGGCATAATTCCTTTGAAAACCTGAATCTGGATTCAAGAATCGCACCGCTAACCACATCAATTGATTTAAAACCATCATAGAGTTTGTGCTGTCCCAGATTTAGATACGGTATAAGATTCATGGTAAAAATACTTTTTTTAATAGAGAATCCCGCAGAAACACTCCCTCTCCAAACATCATACCAGTTGTCAGGTGTCGGATGAGTAACTGGCCCGGGATCTGCACCGGAAATATGCATAATCCGACTTCTGGCGGATAGAATCATGGAATTTCCCAGTCTCCACCTTGATGACAGCATACCCACCAGTTTGCTTCCCTGTGCACCATCACGATGTCCATCAGTTTCAAATACACTTAATGCAGCACTCGCATCCCAGACACCAGTACGTGAAAGCATCGCAATAGAGTTTTTAATTGTGTTATATGATCCCGTGGAGAAATCGCTGAAAATATCCATTCCATCTGATTTTCGCCAACGCGTATTCATAATTACCACTCCACCCATAGCATTGGTACCGAAAAGAACACTGTCGCCACCCTTGATAACAAGTGTTTTATCTATGAGATCCGGTATATATGCATCCGGAATAGGGTGACCGAAGATTCCCTGATAGTCAGGAACCCCATCTTCTACTATAAGAATCTGAGAATTTGGGAAACCTCCCAGACCACGAATATAAATTCCACCAGTACTACCACTCGCAACTCCATGCAGTGAAACACCCCTGCTGGTAACATAAATATCCCCCGATTCATGACTCAGTGTTTCGAAAATACTGGCTGATGAACTTTCTCTGAGTTTTTCTCCTTTTACAATAGTAGTATCTCTGGTGGAGTCTTTTCTTATAAATACACGGTGACCTTTTACAACTATTTTCTCATCTGCAGGCAGCACCCCGGTTTTCATCTTCTTCGAAGACTTTGCAGATGATGTCTTTTTAGATGATGCCACGCTATTTTCCGGGGAACCCGGAGTGACTGAAAGGAGAAAAGAAATCAGTAGAAGAAACAAATGATTAGTCCATCAGTGCCCATAGGGTCCCGGAACGGAAAAATCCTGTTCCATTCCTTCATATGTCAGCACAATCAGATGAAACTCTCCATAATCAACATGATGAGTGGTTACAGTCTGATAATTAAACCAAAGGGGCGTTTCAATCTCATCTTCTGTGTCAGTTGAATCAGAATCCTCTTCTGAGTTCTCAACATATGCTGCAGCGGCAAATTTCTCGAAATGCACTCTGTCTGAGCCCTTAAGGCAACTTCCAGGTGAAGTTGAATCTCCAAATGCAAGAACTGTATCCCACTGACAACCATTAAAGGAAATATTCCTCACCAGAATATCCTCTCTGATCATATTAACCACAACCACCTCAGGATACGCCTCTTCACAGCCTGCAGATAGAATTAGAAAAGAGGATAAAAGCAGAAGCAACCTCATTCCTACTCCAGACACTGTGTATTTTCTGTTCGTTGGTCATAGGGAAGAAAGTCGTATTCAGGCCATAATTCCCTGATCTGTTCATATAATTCTTCCGGAATTGGAGCAACACCCTCAGGAGGACATGGCCCCTGATGATTTGGCATATTTATAGAGATTATTCTCTCCTGACCATCAACAACTTCCTCTTCGTTTCGTGATGCTATTGGAAGACAGTTCTCAGGATTACACTCCGGATCCTCCCATGCAGCAACCATCAGGACATAACCCATTCCAGGTTTAATATCAAATCCCTCACTGGTTTCACCAATATCAATGGAACCAAATTCCTGTCCCAGATACCAGGATTCACATATCGTCCATGGCGGCTGATAGGTCATTTCAGGATTGTTGAAATCATTTTTAATGCTCACTAAAGAACTTGCGTTTTCTGTATCATCATCACATGAAGCTACGGTGTTTAAAATCACAATTGAAAGAAGAACTGTCAATAAAACAGGTGTGTTTCTCATTACTTTCCTTTCCGTTATAGAATAAATTCTGGAAACAGTTAGTGTTACGATTTCAATTTCCGTAATACGAGATAAAACAATTCTAATTTTCTGTCAATCGGGATTTCAATTTTTTTCATAATAACAAATTATTATCCTATGCCAACAACCTCCTCATACACTTTCAGAATGGATGCTTTTGTCAATAATCATCTGAAAATTATTTTTTATTTATTTAAATTTTAATTCTGCCGAATTAACTGAAGTGATTAATACGTAACAGGAGGATAAAATGGACCGGCTTTTGTCAAAGTTGTCGATCAGAATGAAAATAACCTATCTGGGAATAGTGATAATTATCGCTGCGGTAGCAGCTTTTTACTTTATTACTTCGTCTATTTCAAAAGAGACAAATGAGTACCTCAAAACCTATCTGAATACCCTTGAGGAACAGAAGCTGGATCAACTGAATGATCTCGCCACCAGAACTGTAAAATCAATCTGGGAATCAGTTCTGAAGAAGAACAAACGCAGGGTGATGGTCTTTTCAGAATTCATCGATGAATCTATTGAGACAGAAAAACAGAAAAAATTTCAAAACTTCTCCGCCGGAATTGTTGAAAAAGTTCCAGCAACCAACCCTGCAAAGGATAAAAAGCCTGTAGCCAGCTCTGAAATTAAAATGGATTCCATCTGGTTGCCAGCAGTTAAGAAACATCAGAGAATATTCGGTGGATGCAGTGCGGTATATGAGAAATTGTCACAGGATTCATTCAAACTTGTGGCTGTATATACAGATAACAAAGACTTAAAAAAAGAACTCACTAACTCTTCGAAAGCTCTAAAAAAGATAATAAAGTATCTGAAACAGGCAGAATCATCAGAACTTATAAATACCAAATACTACTTTAAAAAATCAATTCGTGTCAGAACCTTCAAAAAATATATTATCGGGAACAAAACGTACATTCTATCATATTCTCAAAAATTAGATCACATGCCAAGTTTAAGAATAGCTCTCAATTCCTTCACTATAGGTAAAAGCGGGTATTTTTTCATTCTTGGTGCAGAACCTCAGGTCAGAGGATTTTACCTTATGAGCAAGGAAGGAAAAAGAGACTGGGACAATATTTATAATGCCAAAGACGCTGATGGAAAATTATTTATTCACGAGATGATATCAAAAGCTGAAAAACTGAAAGACAAACGTTTCAAATATAAGTATATGTGGAAAAACAAAGGGGAAACAACTGCAAGAAGGAAAATAGCAAGTATCTCCTTCTTCAAACCCTTGGGATACGTTATTGGAGCAAGCTCATATTATGATGATTATGAGGGAATCATTAAGGATGTGGAAAAAACAAGCAGTAAAAACTCAAAATTTATTCTTCTTGTGGGACTTATTATTCTGATTTTAGGCAGTGTAAGCGCCTTCTACCTCGGAATCATAATATCAAGACCTATCAAAAAACTCGCTAATGCCCTTGAAGATATCGCTTCAGGTGATGGAGACCTGACACAAAGACTTGAAGTCACGGGAAATGACGAAATTTCTCTGGTCAGCAGAAATTTCAACAGATTCATAGAAAATATAAAGGAACTTGTTGCATCCATCAGTGAGACAACAGCTAATCTTGAGGAATGGAAGGATCTTCTGGAAAAAACATTTTCCGAACTTTCAGGGGAAATATCCACTCTGAGGGATAAAACCGGGGCAATCGGCGCAGCAGCCACCGAGCTGGAACAGGGGATAGATGTGGTTGCACTGGCGACAAATGAAATGAGTGGCTCTCTGGCAAATGTCAGCTTCACCACAGGGGAAATTACTGATTCAGCTCAGACAGTCTCCGGGAATTCAGAACTTATGGCTAATAATATCAACTCAATAGCGGTAAGTATTGAGGAACTGACAGCATCACTTTCCGAGGTTTCCACTAATTTTTCCCAGGCAGCTCTCAGTGCTTCCTTAAGTAATGAAAAAGCTCAAATGGCAGAATCCCAGATGGAAAATCTGGCAAAAAGCGCAAAAGACATTGCCAAAGTAACAGATATGATCAGCGATATTGCGGATCAGACAAATCTCCTGGCATTAAACGCCACCATTGAAGCAGCCAGTGCAGGTGAAGCAGGAAAGGGATTCACCGTAGTAGCTCAGGAAATAAAAGAACTTGCAAAACAGACTGCCAAGGCTACGGAAGATATTGCATCTGAAGTCGCAAACATGCAACAGGTAACTTTCAGTGCAGTGCAGATGATTCAGGAAGTTGGCCAACTGATCAGTCAGGTGAGTGAAATGAGTAACACCGTTGCAGCTGCTGTGGAGGAACAAAGTGCGACAGTAAACGAGTTATCCGGGAATATAAGTGAGGGGGCTGAATCTGCTGCAAGTGTAAGCAGCATGATGGCTGAAATGTCTGGAAAAATCAGTGAAATAAGTGACAGAGTTACTGAAGTTTCCATGGGAGTTGGTGAGATAGGATCTAGTGCGTCGGAAATAGCATCCTCCAGCAGCCGCATGAACATTGAAATGTCCAGTATAACTGAAATAACTGAAAACACTACATCTCATACTTCAAATGTGGGTAATGCAGCAAAAACAATATCTGATCTCACCTCAAAACTTGGTGAAATTGTAAAACGATTCAGAATCTGATTACTTTAGCACAATATTTCCAAGTTAAATTTGGATATCCATAAGAATATTACACAAGTCTAAATACATTCTGAATGCATATTGATTTCATAAAGTTCTCAAAATCAGCTTGTTTTTAAATTCATGGGGAATAAGATTTAAAACTGTGAAAAAAATTAAATTTCAGGAGACTTAAAATGATGAAAAAAATTCTTGTAGTATTTGCGTTAACAGGACTTCTTTCAATGGGATGTGATGATGATGTAAATTCCAATTCAGGGGAGTGTCTTGACGGATACACTCAGGAGGGCACAACTGTATGTGGACTCAATGACGAAGGTGTATACATTCAGGACTGCATTGATCAGGTGTGGGTTGATTCAGAAAACTGCACCGGTACTGATGAATGTACAAACTCCGATGAGCAGGAAAGTGATACTGTATGTGGTCTTAACGATGAGGGGTTTTTACTTGAGGAGTGCCGTGAAGGACAGTGGGAAATAACAGACTCCTGCTCAGGAACTGATGTCTGCACGAATGAAGAAACACGCACCAGTGGAACAGGTTGCGGAGAAAATGATGAAGGATATCTTCTCGAAGAATGTGTTGATGGTCAGTGGACTGAAACTCAACAGTGTCAAGTGGAACCTGAATGTGAAGGAAATGAAACAACTGAAGGTACAACTGTTTGTGGATTAAACGATGAAGGATATAAAATTCTTGAATGTGTTGACGGCTTCTGGCAGGAAACTGAAAACTGCAGCGGGACAGATGAATGTGTCAATGAGGAAGAAAGCCTCAGCGAAGACACATGCGGGTACAATGATGAAGGATATAAAGTTCTATTGTGTGTGGAAGGCACATGGTCTGAAACTGGAGAATGTTCAGGTACTGATGTTTGTATAAATGAAACAACCACTGAAAGTTTAGAAATATGCGGAGAAAATGATGAAGGTTTCTTTTTACTTGAATGTGTTGGTGGTCAATGGCAGGAAACTGAAAACTGCAGCGGGACAGATGAATGCCATAATACAGATGAGCGGGAAGGTTCAACACTGTGTGGGATAAATGATGAAGGAGTTAAAATTCAGGTATGCACTAATGGTGTCTGGGTTGACACAGAGACCTGTACCGGTGGTGATGAATGCCTTTTAGAGACAACTCAGGTTGGCTCCACGCCCTGTGGATTCAATAATTCCGGCGTTTTTGAGCAGGAATGCCCAGAAGGTTTATGGGTGGATACCGAAAACTGTCTCAATGAAAAATTTGTTGTAATAAACGAAGTACTCACCGGCGGTGGCGGATGGGTTGAGCTCTATAACAACTCAGATTCAGATATCGATATCAGCAACTGGAGAATAACCAATGGCGGTAACACTTATTCTGTGCCAGCTTCCACCCAGATCAATGCACTTGGATATTACATCATTGATGCTGTAATCGGAGAAACTGATGCTGACTTCACACTGAGTAATGCCTCAATGGAAATTCAGGATGCAGTAAGTTGGACCGGCACATATTCTCTGTATGGGAGATATCCAAACGGTTCCGGAACACAGCAGGAATTATATATATATACAAAATCTGAAGAAAACACAAACCTGCAACCGCTTGATATCGACTGGTGTGATACACATTTCCCCACTGAAATTAATGCCCTGGTCTCTGAAGTAACTACTGTCTACGGAACTGTATTCGTTGATGGATATACTGGAGAACAGGGAGTTGAATCATCTCCTGAACCACAAATCAAATCCAGACTCTGTTACACGGATGGAACTTCTGACACATGTATCGATGCTGATTTTAATTCCTTTCACACAGGAAATAACGATGATGAATACATGGCAGATATATCATTTGATGCCCCCGGATATTACATGTACTGGTACGAATTCTCAGGAGATCTTGGCAATACTTGGACAAGTTGCGAACCGATTTCAGATGCAAATATTACAGAGCCTGTGATCTGCGACCTCAGCGGTTATACAATTGTTCAGCATGATAGTGAACAGAGTTACACCATTGCCGAAGGAACAGTACTTAACCCGGGGCAGGTACTGCTACTACTCAGAAATGCTGATAAAGCTGCATTTGAATTGTACAAAGGAATAACAATTCCCCCAGATACCATTGTAATCAATTCAGGCAATAAAATGCCATTGATAAATGGAGATGAAGTTTATGAACTTCTGGACACGTCTTCAACAATTGTAGATGGTCCTACAACTCCACTGGTATCAGGCAATGCATATTTAAGAACTGATTCCAGCGCAGATCCATTTATCCCCGCATCTTGGATACAGGTAGCGCCTTCACTGGGAACACCTGGAACATCAGCACCAACATTGTTATCAAATACAGGAAAACCAGTTATAACTGAAATTGCAGATCAAGGCGAATATGTTTACGAATATATTGAAATTACGTGTGACAAATAGCCGTTCCTCCCACTTTCCACTACCAACTTTATAAATTCACCAGCCATAAATCAGATTCTGTTGATAATTGAGATATTCATCACCTTGGAAATTGCAGCAAGGGATGCTTCAAGAGCCTGAGAATTCAGTGACATTGTTGAAGCACTTTCCATAACATCTGTGTCAATCAGTCGGCTTTTTTCCGTGGATAGATCTTCACTCAGCCTTGTGGCCACATTCTCAGCCACCTGAGCGGTATTTATGTAATTACCAAGATCACTCCGGTTACTGATTACCTGATTGATTGCCACATCAATATCATCCAAAAGGGCTGCTATTGCATCGGGATCATTGTTATTCAGTTCAGTTTCGAGATCAGATAAGAGCCCAAAAACATCAACTCCGGTGGCGGAATTAAAAACATCATCACCAGGAACATTCACGGCAACTTTTATTCCGTTTCCCACTTCCACCATGCGCTGAGAGCTGTCCCCAAGGTAATTTCCTGCAGCATCAAACGGAGGAGCATCTGTGAGGTTTCCTGCAAACAGGTATTCCTCACCGATCTTGGTGTTTCCAATCTGAATAAGGGTTCCCCTTAACTCCTGCACCTCAAGTGCTGCTGCCATTCGCCCGTTTGCCTCGTGGATTCCGTTTGCCATCTGAACAGCAAGCTCTTTAACCCTGGATAAAACATTATTTGCTTCTCCCAAAACTCCCTCGGAAGTCTGCAGATTACTCTGAGCTCTGGCAATATTTTCCATATAGGTTTCAGAAAGAGTCAGAGCATCATCAAGTCTTTTAGCTTTAATGTATGAAGAGGTGTCATCACTTGGAGCTGTCACCCTTAACCCGGATGAAAGCTTTTGCTGTGCATCCAGCACCAGTGACCTGGATCGTCTGGCATCTGTAAGACTGTTAGTAAAGAGCATAGTCTCAGAAACTCTCATTTTTCACCTTCTCTTTCGGATTCTTATAAAAATCCATTATCTCCATATATTTTTAGCATCTTTAAAGCTCCATCAGTTTTGCAAGCATTTCATCTGTAGTCTGAATGACTTTTGCTGCTGCTTCATATGACCGCTGATACTGAACAAGACTAATCATCTCCTCATCAATACTGACACCACTTACTTCTTCTCTAAGAGATTCGAGCTGTGAGAGAGAATCATTTCTGAAAAGTATTTCACTGTCATTTGATGATTTTTTAACACCTATTTTAGCCATTATTTTTCCATAACTTCCACTGAGAGTGTCAGTTCCACCCAGAGCTACAAGATCTGTTTCTATGGCACTTAAAAGATGAAGATTTGTGTTATCACCGGGCACGCCCAGCGGATCTGTCGCCGCCGCCACTGCATCAGGATTACCATCAACTGAAGGATCTATTGCAATTGCTGCTGCTGCGCCTGCGACAGTAGCCGGTTGAAGAAACAGATCCCTTCCCGTGGCACCATCAAGGCCGAATCCAGTACTGTGAACCGCATTGAAAGATGTTGCAAGATCCCAGGCATACTGGTCCAGATCATTGGCCAGTTCAACCATGGTGTGATCTCTTATCTCAAGAAGAGATCCCATTGCACCACCTCTGATCGCATGCGTCACGGGATGTGAAATACCTGAATTATCAACGAAATTGATTTCTGCAAATCCGCCAAGAGTAACACTTGTAACCGCCTGAAGTGTTCCCGTTACCTCTCCCTGGACCAGATTGATTCCTCCACTTCCAATAACAGTAACCATCCCCAGATGGTCTTCTTCAACTCTGATATCAATAAGCTCCGCCAGAGCCTGAAGATGCTGATTCCTTTGATCCCTTAAATCCGGAGCTGCTTCATAAGGATTTGCACCAATCTGCCTGTTGAGAGCAGCGATTTTCTGCATATGTTCTGATGCCTGCTCCGCCATATCTCTCAGATAAAAATCCGCCTCGTCTCTGGCATCCTGAATGCCGTCAGCTGCAGTATTAATTCGTTCGCAAACCTGCCCTGCACTGCTGAGAACATCCTGCCTAAGGGCACTGTCCGAGGGAGAGGATTCAAGTCTGGTAAGAGCACTGAAAAGTTCAGCTAGTGCACTGGCAGGATCCAGCCCAACACCATCTTCTGCAGCAAGAGCACTCTCAGCCTGACTAAGGGGGCTGTCAGCACTTTCAGCTGCGGCCTTGTAACTGATGCCCAGTAAGACTCTCTGGTCAAGAAATTCATTTACATAACGATGTATATCGGTAACCTGCACGCCTCCCCCACCAGGAGGTGGAGAAGTAATCGGACTCTGTATACCAACTCTTCGGGTATACCCGGGAGTATTTACGTTGGTAACATTCTGACTCGTTACATTTATCTGGTAACGTGAAGTGCTGAGACCAGTGTGTCCCTGATTCAGAATTGAGAATAATCCACCCATCTTTCACCCCCAGAACTGATTTCTTGAAGAAGACCGTTTTAATAAATTTTCACTTCCATCGGGACCATAAGTTCCACCACCGTGAAGAGCCTTCTGATACAGTGAAACAGCGCCCTTGAGTGAAACTATAAGTGTCTGAATAAGTTTTCTGTTTTTTTCCAGAGATTTCCGAGCCAGACCTGTTTTGTAATCGATTTCCTTCATAACCCGCAAAACAGATGGAGACAGTGAGAATTTTACCCCGGTTCTGTATTCCCTCATTGACACAAGCTGTTCAGTCAGTCTCTGCTTCTGGCTAGCGGTTTCCAGAAGCTCGATATCCCGAATACCGATTATCATATCTCTCTCATCATCAAGCAATGACAGAAGATCATCTAAAAGTCGGGATTCTATTTCAAGTTTTTTTACAATCTGCTCAGTTGTTTCGTTCTGGTAAAGTGCAGCCATTTCATGGTCTCCACCTCCCAAAATGAATAATTACCGGATGTCAAATTCCACTTCACTGGAAAGTAACTTCTCAGCTATGGATGAAGCATCAATTTCATATGTGCCATCCTCAATGCGCTGCCTTATCTCCTCAATTTTTGCGGCTTTGCCCACACTTTCAGCTAGTTCTCTGGCATCAGTGCTCAGAGATACGCTGTCGGACTTCACAGAAGCATCCTTTTTTTCTCTTACGATATTCTGTTCGTCCTTCTGATTCTGAGAATAGGTTCTCATTACCTGGGAGTGTGGATCATTGTTGGAAATCTTCATAGCAACACCTTAGCTGGAGGTTAGTACTCCATCCGTAATAAATTCATCGGGAGAGTATTAATCGCCTTTAGTTTCATTGTCAAATTGTTCCTCCGCGTACAGCGGTTTTACGTTACCGTAATTGGCAGCAGCCTGTCGCATCTCCTGACTACCAAGCCATGGCTCAGGATTTATAGCCACATTATCAAGCCTTACTTCGAAATGCAGATGTGGACCGTCACTAAGTCCGGTATTACCGCTCAATGCAATCTGTTGACCTGCTTTTACTTCTTCTCCCTCCTTAACTAAAAGCTTTGAAGCATGACCATATCTGCTTTGTAGACCATTACCGTGGTCAATATATATCGCATTTCCATAACCATTAACATTTCTGGCAACTTTAATCTTACCCCCAAGGGTGGCAACAATGGGTGTTCCTTCAGGAACATTTAAATCTATTCCCTTATGAAAATGCCAGCTCTGGGTACGGGTTGAAAACCTTTTTCCGAATCTTGAACCCAGATAAGAGTTTTTTAACGGTGCCACTGGTTTCTCCTTTAACGGCCCAATACCTTCAGCAGCCATTTTGACCGCCCTCACAGTGCTGTCATTAGAAATAGCAAGTTCTGATCCAATTGTTCTGCTGACCCCAAAACTCTCTGAAAGCATTCTGCCAAGACCAATTCCACCGGCTTTACTCATCTGTTCACTCAGAGCCTGATCCAAAAATCCGTTATAAACATCATTTGCCATTCCCTGACCGAACAAGCCCTTCCCAGGCAACGTTTTCCTCATACTTTCCATCAGTTTCGTCAGGAAAAAAGCTTCAAACTTTTCAGCTGCTTCCGACACTTTTTCAGCTGATTTAATTTCTCCGGATGAAGGAGCCGGAATAGTTTTACCGGAATTGATAGACAGTTTATCCATTACTGAACCTCCAGATCTCCATGTAAAGAACCGGATTTCTTTAGCATTCTGAATATTGCTGCAAGATCAGATGGTGCCACACCCAGTGAATTGAGAGCATCAACAATGTCTCCGAGACTGGATCCTCCAATAAAATGCAGTCCTGTTTTTCCAGAATTTTTTGATGGACCAACCATAAGACTGATACCGGCGTGTGATATGGCACAAGTTGTTATACTGACTCCTGCTCCAACTATTACAGTGCCGGTTTTGGAATTTATTATCACCTTTGCCTTTGCATCGGGAATAATATCCAGTCCTTCCATTATGCTGATGAACTGTACAAGTTTTTTCCCTCTGTAAAGCCCTGGAACATTTACTTCTACATTGCCACTGTTTTTAGCTGATGAAATATTTTTTCCGAAAAACTGATTTATCTTCCTTGCCATTCGGCTGGCGGTGGTAAAATCCGGACTGGTAAGTGCCAGAGATATGACTCCTGAATTGATCATTCTGACAGGAACTTCCTTTTCCACAAGTCCACCATTTACAACAATACCTGAATTGAGTGATACATCCCTCGCTCTGCCCTGAGTTGGTGCATTTATAACCACACTTCCCTGAGCAACCATGTAGACTTTACCATCAAATCCTTTTAGAGGAGTTGCAAGGAGAACACCGCCTTTGAGACTTTTTGCATTACCGATGGAAGCAACCCTAACATCCACTTTTGTTCCAGTTCTTACAAAAGGAGGTAAAATTGCAGTAACGGTGACTGCCGCGACATTTTTCAGTGTAAGTCTTGCGGGATCAACCCTCAATCCCATTCGTGAAAGCATTGCAGCAACACTCTGAATGGTAAATCCAACCTGACGATCATCTCCACTTCCGTTAAGACCGACAATAAGTCCATAGCCCACAAGCTGGTTGGGTCTTACCCCGTGCACCGTTGCCAGTTCCTTAAGCCTCACAGCACCAGAGACAGAAGGAAACAGCATCGCAGTAAATATCGTGGATAAGATAAATTTTATCATAGCAATTCTCCAAAACCCTCCCGATTAGAAAGGCCAGATTTTATTGATAAACCGTGCAAACCATCCCTGTTTCTGAGTATCGCTGAGATCACCACGACCGGTGAATTCAACCTGAGCATCAGCAACTCTCCAGGAATTGACGCTGTTGTCGTGGTCAACATCCTGTGGTCTGACAACCCCGCTTATATAAAGATGATTTTCCTCATTATTCAGAAGAACAACCTTATGACCTTCAACATAAAAATCCCCGTTTGGCAGAATACGGGCAATACGAACTGCAATAGTGGCATTCAATGTCCCTTTTCTTCCGGTTTCACCCTGACCTGAGTGTGCTGATGAAAGCCCACCACTGATTAAACTGGAAAGATTTATCTGAGGATATTTTGCAGCCAGCTTTGCCATTACATTGAAGAGACTTCCCATTGAAGCACTGGTGGAACTTTCACGGGTTGTTTTTGTATAGGCGCTTCTGGTGGCATCAGTATTTTCCTCTACCTTTACGAGTATAATATCCCCCACTCTTGATGCCCTGGCATCCTCAAAAAGCCCTCGGGAACCTTCCATGTAAAGAGATCCATTCCCGTGAGTCATTAAATCCTTGCCGTAATTCCCTATAACATACCGGCGTTTTTTTGGTTTGTATGGCTGTATATGATTCACACAACCGGAAAAAACAAAAACAATCAAATGTACAAGAATTATGTTTTTCATTTATTCCCCCCTACTTGTGATCCTACTCTTACGGTATTGGGAGCAACAACAAAGGCAGTTACCATCTTTTTGGATCTGGGATTCATAATCCTGACTGCTTTTCCGAGGTATCCATCTGATTTAGCTATTCCCCATGCAGTCGCTTTAATTTTACCTATTTTAGCTATCATCAGAACTCTGGCTCCTCTTTTTACAATGTCCGGAAGCTTCACTGAATTGACTAAAAATGGGACTCCGGCTGGAATAACTCTTCTGGCAATGGTTCCCTGAAGAGCAGCCGCAGAAGTATAAATTTTCTGGTATCTGGTTATATCCAGAGACATTTTTCCGATGCATGATTTTCTTATTTTTCTGCCTGATGAAATCATACAGGTACTTACAGGTACAGTTTTAATGATGCTGTACAAAACACTGGCACTGAAGTCAGTAACTTTCTCATTTCCTGACATCACATCTATTCTTCCAGACCAACGACCCCGACTTCCCCCACTTCCCCTGGGAATAAATTCAATCCTTCCATAAGGAACCCTTATCCTGTTAATTCCGGAATTTACATCATTGACAGACGCCCCTCTGGGAAGAATCTTAATAAGACCATCTCGAATTTTCCTGGATATGCTGCGGGCTCTTAACATTCTGAATTTCCGGTATACTGAAATTTTCGTGGGAATTACGAATTTCACCCCGGGAAGTTCCTGATGAAGCATTTTCCTCATCATCTCCCTGGTGATTGTTTTACGCTGCCCAGGTAAAGGTGAACCAGTCAGTTCTATGACACCCAGTTTAGGATCCATGACACCCTTTACCAGATCATTCAGAATTATTCTGGAACCCTCAACTTTAACATATCTTTTGATTTTATAGGTTTTCTGATGACCCTGACCCGAAATTACCATCACTGTCAAAAGTACTATCATATTCATGATAAATCTCCTGAAGTATAAGAGGGTGCATATTTCAGGCCATCTTTTTATTTTTTACTTTTTTGAATACAGTATTGCTTCAGAAACGAAATCAGTAGGCAATTGGTATAAGTTTGAATTTTCTTTTTCCCAGCCCCATTTCAACTGCCTGATCCAGTGACTCGGAATTAAAACCGGGATCAAATCCTGGATCCTCACTGAAAAGATCCATTGTAGCCTGATCTATGGCTACAGGATCCCTAGATACAAGAACCGCCTGCTTGAATGAAAACTCCTCTGAATTACAGGGAATATCCCCGGAGTAATGCGATTTCTTTATCAGGTGGCAGAATAAAAGCCTTTTTCCCATAAGATTCTGTACACTTCTTGCGTTCAGGTGCATTTTTCTCATAAACTCATCTCTGGAGGTATCCCACTTATAGGAAATTCCTCCGAATCTGGTGAGATCCACGCATTTTCCGCAGTTTATACATTTATCATAATTAATAATAACATGTTTCTCTCCCCTTGATATCGCTCCACATGGACAGATATAAATACATTTTCTACACAGATAGCACTGCTTTGCGTTTACCTGGGGACCTGATTTTGAATAAAGTTGAATTTTACCCTTTCTTGAAGCGAGACCAATACCCATATTGAATATACTTCCCTTACAGCAGCTGCTACCAGAAGGTGATGGTGTGGAAAAAATTATCAAACCGTCAATATTCGGTAGTTCTCCAGCAAGAAAAACCTTACTTTTATCCACTGGACTGGTGTCAACGAACTCATATCCTCCACTGATGCCATCAAGCATGGCAAAACTTGCTCCTGCAGTTTCATAAGAAATACCTTTTCGGTGATAGATTTCCATGTGTTCAACTGCATTTGCTTTTTTATCTATATGCCGGGATGAGGTATCACATACAAACGGGTTTTTACCTGCTTTTCTGAGACTGTTAACAAGTGCCTTTAGTATTGTAAGATCCGCGTTGAGTTGATTTTTGTCTTCTATGTAGGGAAGTTTAACTCCCACCAGCTCCGAATCGGAAAAGGCTTCCATGAGGTGATAAGCCCTGTGAGCCAGAACTGTCTCAAGAGAAAACGCCGTACGGTCATCTGTTTCGGATGTATCAAGCGGTATCAAAAATACCCGGGATTCTGAAGTGCTCAATTTTTCTATCCTTAGGTACAGTGAAAAATACAATATGACTCAGGGATATCTGAATACAATCATAACAGTGTTATTTCAAGAAAATAAGATTCGGTGCAATTGGAGAAGGAGAACTAATCGTTAACAGGGGGAATACTTTTTAGAGATTTTTTATTTTCCACATATACTGCATCGCTGGTAATAATTCTTGTCCTGGATGACACTTTCTTACCTGTGAGTTTTTCATTCATTACCAGTTTTCCTGCCTTAACTGTGAAGTTTACTGACATCACGGTCCAGATTTTACTTTTGCCGTTTATACTGTAACTGGCGTAAGCGTTTGCCGTATATTGACCATCTTTTGATGCAATCTTTTCACGTATTTCTCTCCAGTAACTGATTCCTTTGCAGATATGGGCTGTCCTTGCTCTGTCAATCTGAAAAGGTCTATTTGCACTTCCAGAGTCGGAAACAATAATTTTTCCATCTTTTTTAATATCACCCGTAAAATCAAAACCTCTAAAATTCTTTTTACTTGGGAACCATCCCTTTACATCAGGAGGTGAAAACCATCCACAGATTCTGGAGCCTGTTGAACCTTTTGAAAATGAAAAATAAGCAAGTTTTGTCCAGCGCCCGACTGCATAAAAATGATTTTTACCGTCAAATTTATCGTTTTTCACATTAAAGTCAGTTGTCCAGACTTTTTCAGTCCCAAAATAAACATCCAGTGTATATTTTCCCACTTTAAATTTTTTGAGTTTGCTGTAATTCCGGTAATCAACAGGCCACATTTTTTTTACTCCGGTGATTTTAGCAAAATCTCCAGATGCCTTGGCTCTAAATTCAAAAGTTGCCCAGGCATACTTCTTTCCTTTTGATGTTTTTATAACAACTTTCAACTCCTTACCCGTATCAAGTCCGGCTGCCCACCAGTCACCCCCGGGATACCAACGGCCATCTTCCTGAACTATATTTAAAATTTTATCAGTAACACTTTTCAGTGTGGGACCCTTATCCCGTGCATTTGCTTCCAGTCCTGCAATCATAACAACAAAAACAATCACTACAGAAAACAACTTCATTATCCTTCTCCTTATATCTCCCTTTAAAATTTCCAGTGGATGACAAATCGAAATTTGGAATTAAATCACGACTGTCGCCAAATTATGTCCATGAATTAGTATGAATGTTACTCCAATAAAATTATTTTTCCATATCTTATTGAAAAAAATATAGAAAATATTTGGAATTAATATTTTAACATAGTAAAGAGGTGTTCAGGTATATGACTTAACAAAAAAGCTGGAAGCATTATTTTACTGGAGATAAAAGTGAATCCTGAAGAAATTACCAGAGAATTACAACTGAGAGAGGATCCCATCAGAGCCAGGCATTCCTTAAGATATTTCAAAACAGCTCCCGGGGAATACGCTGAAGGGGACAGGTTTCTGGGTATCCGAGTTCCTGAAATAAGAAACCTGGCAAAAAAGTATAAAAACATATCCATTGATGATTCCTTTGAACTACTGACTTCAGAAATTCATGAGATTAGACTTCTTTCTCTCTTTATTCTGGTAAAGCATGCAGAAAAACCTGCACTGCGAGAGATTGTTGCCCGCAGATACCTTGAAAACACACGGTTTATAAACAATTGGGATCTTGTGGACTCCAGCGCGTCCCAAATAGTGGGCTCATGGCTTTTTAATGATCTTGAATCCCCTCAGGAAAGAGAATCTGTTCTGGACAAACTTTCGGAAAGTGAACTCCTCTGGGATCGACGTATCAGCATAATATCAACACTCTATTTCATTAAGAAAAACGAATTCAGCCTCACTTTGCGACTCTGCAGAAAACTGCTGGGAGATCACCATGATTTGATTCACAAGGCCACAGGATGGATGCTAAGAGAAGTTGGCAAAATTGATTTGAACACTGAATTGGAATTTCTAAACGTCAACTATTCTATTATGCCACGAACAATGCTCAGATACTCAATAGAAAAATTCCCTGAACCACTCAGGCAGCAGTATCTCAAAGGAGAAATATCCTGAGTACTTATCAGGTTTGCTAAAATTCCATACAGGAAGAGCCATTCTCTTCATCATCCGGAAAATGTATATCTCTTTTGCATAAGTCTTTCATCCAGTGGGGTTTCGAGTATCAGTTTTATAATCTTTTCAGTTGCATATCCATCACCATAAGGATTTGGTGAATTTCTCATCTCATCCAGGATATCAGAATTGTTCAAAAGCAATTCAATAGCATCGTGAATTGCTGATTCGTTGCAGTCAACATATTTCACATGTCCGGTAATACTTCTGCCGGTCTGCCTTAGACCTGTATTAATCACCGGAATTTTTAGAGCAGGCACCTCCAGAATTCCCATGGAGGAATTACCCACGAGTAAAAATGTGTTTCTCAGAAGATTAACGAATGTTAGATCATCAAGTGTCTCAAAAGAAAGTATTTTACGTTGTTTTTCCCACTCTCGTATAACTTTCTTCATCTGATGTGTTCCGGGATCAGAATTTGGGTGAATCACAACAGTCTCAAACCCGAATTTACTGACACCCTTTAATACAGCTTCCATCTGGTGCCCTGCATTGTCCACATCAACTGTCAGAGGATGCTGTAAAACAAGGGCTATTTTACCGTCTCCCTTTATTCCAAGCTTATGTCTCAACTCATTTTCACCGATGATATCCGTAGTCCGGTATCTGTCCTGCCCAAGATGTCCCACATTATGAATCCGCCATGCCTCTTCCCCTGACTGAATCAGATTGTCTGCACTGTCTGATGTGATTGTCAGCATAAGATGAGCAAGTTTTGAAACACTGTGTCTGATAGTATCATCAGCTGTTCCCATTCCTACATCACCTGCAGCATAATGAAATACAGGAATATTGAGATATGTCCCGGCCAGAGCACTAACCATGGCCTCTTCCCTGTCTCCTGTGGCAATAATGATATCAGGAGGATCTGAACTTATCATTGAGGTAAATATCTGGAGTTCAAGGGCAAGGGCTGAAAGACGGGATGATGCAGAATCAGAATACAGGAGATTTTCAATCCTTCCGGCAATTTTGAAACCTCCTGACTGAATTATCTCAATCATATTTCCATGAATTGGAGATAGATTTGCTCCTGCAATATACAATTCCAGCTCAAGATCCACATGATGGTTGATCGCCTCAAACAGAGGTTTCATAAAGAAAAATTCGGATCTGATACCTGAAATAACTGCAACTCTACGCATAAAAACTCCAATTTTTTGAAATATCTCTGGTTCAATGCTACCAAGTAAATGATATGAGATTTTTTAAAACAATTTTCGCACTTTTTATACTGTTATTAATTCCTTCGAAAACTTATGCCCTGCCAAAAGGGTGTAAGCGTTTGAAAAACGGCAGACTTTCCTGTAAAATTCAGGGGAAAAAAATAAAAAAGAAAAAGCATTTTTCAAAGAAATCAATTCGCAAGTCAAATATTTATCCCTGGAAATCCATCAACAGATCATCAAAAACCCTTACTATTGGAAGTCCATGGAATGGTGCATTGCACAAGGGCAGGAAAATCCCCGTTCGGGGAAAGGGTTATATGGTACTACCCAGAACCATAAAAAGAGGACATTATTACGGCACATCGGCGCTCATAAATCTTATACGTGACACGGCATCAAGGATTTCAAAATCCTATCCGGGAAGCAAACTAACAGTGGGAGACCTTTCAAGAAGCACCGGAGGATTTGCTCCAGGACACAGATCCCACCAGAGTGGAAGGGATGTCGACCTTGGATTTTACATTCTGAGCACAAAACATCACTACAGAGTGATAAAGGACAATTTTCCCAGGTTCAATAATATCGCAAGAGGAGTTGGACCTTACAAAAATCTCATTCTTGACCTTGAGAGAAACTGGGAACTGGTGGAACTGCTGACAAAACACCCGTCAAATGTAATCATGATAATTGTGAGCAAAGAAATAAAAAGTCTCCTTTTGAATTATGCTCAGGCTGTGGCACGTCCTCCGGCAACCATTGCAAAAGCCAAAAGACTTATGGTTTACGCCCCCTGGCACGAGGATCATTTTCATGTAAGAATTGGCTGCCCACCTGGTCAGAAATGGTGCAGATAAATTAATTGTTTTCTGTTAGTTCCACTGCCATATTTCCCCTTGCCACAAGGGGATGTCCGAAAAATTTAGTTTTACCGCTTATTTTGACTGGCAGAGCATCACCTGTACTTGAATCCAGCCTGATAATATCACCTTTTTTTAAACCTCTTATGGTTCCAAGATTCAGTCTTACCTTTCCAAGTTCCACAGTGACATCAACCGTTGCGCCATAAAGACGCCTGGCCATTTCAGGATATTCCCTGACATTCAGTGTACCAAATGATGAAACCGTTTTGTCAAGAGCTTTTCGAAGAGGCTCAAGGGTTGTGGCTGGGAGAATAACCGCAATTGATGTGTTCACTTCACCAATTTTGACCTCGATTTCCTGCCTCAGAACAAAATCCTCAGGTTCGATGGCATCAATTTTTTCAGGCCAGAATTCAACACTCACAACTTTCAGTGTATCATTGAGGATTTTCTCCCATGTACTGTTAAGAGCTCTTACCATTCTCTCCATGAGTCTCATACCGATACTCTGTTCGATTATTGTCGGCCCTCGCTGAGGATTTGCGTCAAAAGTTTGACCCCCCAGCGTCCTTTCAATTGCCAGATAATATAGTCTTGGATCAACATCCAGAAGTACTTTACCACCACTTCCAAGTTCCAGTACACCAACACAGGCTGGTCTGGGAAGCCCTGCCGCAAGTGCAGCAAAAGGAACGATATCAGTTGGCAGCACCTCAACACTTGAATGAATACCAAGATGAAATGTCAGATTTTTACCCATTGATACTGAGAGGTTAGGTCTGACCAGATCAAGAACCGGTGAAACCCTCCTCAGAAGATGATCACCACCAACCAGATCACAGTCAACAGCAATGGGGCCACCTTCGAGGCCAAGTCCACCCTTGTAAAGCGCTACAATTGCTTCCACTTCCATAGGAGTCAAAATAGGTTCCATAATCACCTCCTGAAAACCTGAAGCTGGAACAAAGCAATGTACAGGCCAAAAAAACCGAAGACAGCTAATATTTTTCAAAAAAAAGTCATATGATTGTTTTTTTTACCATTATGGGAAATAAATTCCCTAAAATTGAGGTAATATACCAAGTTTTAGTTGACTTTGAATGATAAAAGATTACAGGTTTAAAGTGTAATATTCCATGGAGTTAAGTTTTTATTTCTTGCTTCATCGGGATTAGGTGTCAGAGAACTGATTCCTGACACCTGTTAAAAAGACAGTTTCGGGTGAATCATATGTTCCATTGATTATCACCAGTATTTCCAGGTGAAGATATTTCGGCCTGATATTACAGAGGTTTTTTTGTGAGACAGCAGTACAAGACAATTCTGGTATGGGTAGTTTTAATTGGACTTTTCGTAATGCTATTCAAGCTATACAACAAAAGCGGCGAAAAGGTTCAGGAAGTCAAATTTTCAACCTTCATCAAGGATGTTGAGAATGGAGTTAAATTCAAGGATATAACCATCACCGGAAATAAAATCACCGGTAAGTATTTAGCTGAAAACAGGAAGTTCAAATCCACCGGACTTATAAGCCCCCAGCTTCTTGAAAAACTTGATCAGGAGCAGGTGGAATACGAAATTGAAAAGGAGGAGGAAAGTTACTGGCCAACGCTTTTAATATCCTGGCTGCCAATGCTTCTTCTTTTTCTGCTTTTCTTCTTTTTCCTGCGGCAGCTGCAGGGTGGCGCCGGAAAAGCGATGAGTTTTGGTAAGGCAAGAGTAAGAATGCTTGGTGAAAACGAGAAAAAGGTTACTTTTGCTGATGTTGCCGGTGTTGAGGAAGCCAAGGAAGAAGTGGAAGAGCTTGTTGATTTCCTCAAGGATCCCGGTAAGTTCACAAAACTTGGCGGAGAAATTCCCAAGGGTGTACTTCTCATCGGTATGCCCGGAACCGGAAAAACCCTTTTGGCAAAAGCCATTGCCGGAGAAGCCGGTGTACCATTTTTCAGCATAAGCGGCAGCGATTTCGTGGAAATGTTTGTTGGTGTTGGCGCATCACGCGTCAGAGACCTTTTTGAACAGGGAAAGAAGAATGCACCATGCATTATTTTTATGGATGAAATTGATGCTGTCGGTCGTCAGAGGGGCGCCGGTCTTGGTGGTGGTCACGATGAGAGAGAACAGACTCTGAATCAGTTATTGGTTGAAATGGACGGTTTTGAAGGTAAGGAAGGAATTATTCTGATTGCTGCAACAAACAGGCCTGATGTACTTGATCCTGCCTTACTCAGACCAGGTCGGTTTGACAGACGCGTTGTGGTAAATATGCCTGATGTAAGAGGAAGACAGGAAATTCTTGCTGTCCACATAGCAAACAGAGAAGTTCCCGTAGCCAGCGATCTTGATCTGGAAATTCTTGCAAAGGGCACCCCGGGATTCAGTGGAGCTGATCTGGCAAACCTTGTTAATGAAGCTGCCATTATGGCTGCCAGACAAGACAAAGACAAGGTACATCATGGGGATTTTGAATTTGCCAAAGACAAAATAATGATGGGCAGTGAACGCCGTTCCATGGTTGTTTCTGATAAAGAGAAACGTACAACTGCATATCACGAAGCTGGCCATGCAGCAGTTGCAATGCTTGTGGAAGGAGAAAAAGATCCTGTCCACAAAGCGACTATTGTTCCCAGAGGAAAAGCACTTGGTCTGGTAATGAGACTCCCTGATGAAGACAGGCTCTCCATGAGCAGGGATTACCTTTATAACCTCCTGGCCATTTCACTGGGTGGCAGGGTCAGTGAAGAGGTTTTCCTTAATCAGATGACTAACGGGGCATCCAGTGATCTTGAATACTGTACGAAGCTTGCAAGAAAAATGGTATGTGAATGGGGAATGAGTGATAAACTCGGACCTCTGACATACGGTACCAAGGAGGAGGAAATTTTCCTGGGCAGAGAGGTTACGGTACACAAAGATATCAGTGATCAGACCTCCAGAGCAATTGATGAAGAAGTATTCGCTCTTGTTTCCCGTGCATATAAAGTTGCCAGAAGCATTATAGAAAACAACCGAAATATTGTGGAAACAATAACAAAATCCCTTCTGGAAAAAGAAACCCTGGATCACAAGGATCTTATTGCAATCATCGGGAAAAAAGAGGATTCCTCTTTCGGTGAGAACATGTTTCCTGAAAGTTCCCCTGAACCTTCCCCGTCTTTCTGATTTTTTCACTTGGAGACAAAATGAAAAACATCTCAGTGCATGGACATACTTTCGATCTGTCAAAACCGGTTATAATGGGAATAATAAATGTCACTCCCGATTCATTTTATGATGGCGGCGTCAACTGTGATCCCGAGCGAGCCATGGACGCTGGAATAAATATGATTGAAAGTGGGGCTCATATTCTCGATGTTGGTGGTGAAAGTACGAGACCCGGCAGTGCCCCGGTTAGTGTTGAAGAGGAACTGCAACGAGTGATTCCCGTTGTTCATCTGCTTTCTGAACTTGGATTTGCAGTAAGTATTGACACCATGAAACCTGAAGTAGCACAGATTGCTCTTGAGGCAGGTGCTATGATGGTAAATGATGTATCCGGAGGTGTAAATTCTCCCGAAATTTATAACATTGTTGAAGATTTCGGTGCTATGTATGTTGCTGGACATATGAGAAAAACCCCAAAAGACATGCAGCAGGGAATCAGTTTCACAGATGTGGTTTCTGAAGTCGGTGATGAACTTGCCCATATTGTAAAAAAAGCAGGGGCAGCTGGAATTCCGTTGAAAAACATAATAGTCGATCCTGGAATCGGATTCGGAAAAACCGCACTTCAGAGTGCACGTCTTATTGGTGGAAGCAGGGATATTTCATCAAAAACAGGTTGTGCTGTCTTAATTGGTCCCTCGAATAAAAGTTTTATTGGCAAAATTTCGGGTGCAGAACTAACTGACAGGTTGCCAGGAACTATTTCTTCCTGCATAATGGGGTGGATTTCCGGAGCAAATATTTTTCGAGTTCACGACGTGACTGCAGTTAAGCAGGCGTTTCTAATCGCTCAGGAAATTTCAACTCAATGAGGCCATGTTTGGAATAGATATTTTTTACGCGGAGAAGCTCACCTATCTGGGGTTGTTTACAACTATTCTGGATCTGCTTCTTGTAACTTTCATTCTTTATAAATTTCTTGTCCTGCTCAGGGGAACCCGTGCATTCATAATGCTTGTGGGACTGTTACTCCTTCTTTTCTTTTCCGGAATTATAAGTCGTTATCTGGATGTTTTTACACTTCAGTGGCTACTTGCCAATTTCTTCAATTATTTTTTCCTTTTTATAATTATCATTTTCCAGAACGAGATAAGAAGGGCACTTACAAGGGTTGGTGGTGGAATATCTCCCTTTTTCAACCCTGCGGTCAAACAAAGAGAAGCACTGGAAGAAATTATTGAAGCCGTTGACAGGATGGCTCAAATCAGGCTTGGAGCTATTATTGTTATAGAACGCGAAGCTGAACTTGAGGATCAACTGCACACTGGTGGCGAAGTCATTGACGGAAAGGTCTGCAAGGAAATTCTCTGGTCTATTTTTAATGTGACAAGCGAAAATCCCCTGCATGATGGTGCAGTAATTGTAAGAAAAAACAGGCTTTTTAAAGCTGGCGCCCTTTTACCCCTGAGTGAAAATCATGAGATGGGTCAGAAATATGGAACAAGACACAGGGCAGCACTGGGGATAACAGAAAATACAGATGCCATTTCCGTTGTTGTTTCCGAGGAAAGAGGCACAATTTCCATTTGTGAACAGGGTCAGATTGTTGAAATGGAGAATCTGTCACGTCTCAGAAATGAATTGAACAGGTTATTCAAACATCAGACACTCACACCTGCAAAGTGGTGGCGGGAAGATGAAGAGGAGAAATGATGATTAAAAACATATTCTCCCATATAACTGGTTTTTTCGTAACAGACTGGCAGCTTAAGATCATGTCTCTATTTCTTGCGGTGGTTTTATTTTTCATTGTGAGATCAGACAAGGATGCGGAAGGCACGTTATACGTTGATGTTGTATATGTTAACAAACCAGCTAACCACATGATTTTAAATGATTTAAACTACAATCTCAAACTTGTGGTCAGAGGGCCATGGACTATAATCAAGAAACTAAACAAAAAACAGTATGAAAAGCCCCTGTCAATTGATCTTTCTAGGGTTGTAAGTGACAGATATGAGCTTGATTCAACAATGTTCGATCTTCCAAGAGGAATGAAAGTCAGTTCCATTTCGCCACAGTATCTTCCCATTAAAATGGAAGCTGTTTTAAAAAGGGTTATTCCGATGAATATCAGAGTAAACCCTGGCAGGTTCTTTCAGGTGAGCGAAATAAAAATTACACCCGATAAATTTAAGATCAGCGGACCGAAATCAATGGTTATCTCTATTACGGAAATACCTCTTCCTCCTCTTCATATACAAAAGGAGGGAATTACTGAGAAGGACATTCCTATACCTGAACTCGGACCAAATATAACAATTGAACCCAATCTTTCAAAAGTTCATGTTAAGGTATTTGTTGAAAAAGCTGTTTCCACAAAAAAATTCCCCGGACTTGAAGTTGGTATTTCATCAGGCAGTATTGATACTTCAGGGCTGAAAATTTCTCCATCCACTGTCACCGTAATTGTGGAAGGTGACAAAAAGAGTCTGTTTTCACTCCCTCCATCTTTCGTTAAACCGGTTGTTTATCTCAGCAGACATCCCGGAGAGGAAACATTAAACCTTAATGTTACAGTAAAAGGACTGAGCTCTTCGTTCAATTATAGAGTGATACCCAACAAAGTTAAAGTTACCGGGACGGTATCATCCGGTTCAGATGATACATTAAACAACCCTTTGAAAAAAAAGCCCTTAATGAAACCTCAGACTAAGTCAGAAAAATCCGCTGTTAAGTCCGGTATGAAAAATGAAAAATCAAGAAACCAGTGAAGTGGAAATTTCTCGGAAATCACCACATTTGCTTGTGGCTCTTTTCCCTGTGGTTTTTCTTATCATTTTTCTCTATTTCGCAGTAATCAGGTACAAACAGTCTCCTCATATTCCCCTTGTTATGGCAACTGCTGCTGCTGTGATTCTATCCAGAATTGCAGGAATAAAATGGGAAGAGACCTTAAATACAATTGTACGGAATATAACATCCACTCTGGGAAGTATCTTACTTCTTATGACCGTGGGTTTGCTTATTGCCAGCTGGATTCAGGGGGGAATTGTACCCGCATTGATTTATTATGGATTTGATCTTGTAAGTCCACGGTTCTTTCTTTTTACAAGTGCTCTGGTAAGTGCTCTGGTGAGCCTAGCTACCGGTTCATCCTGGTCCACTGCAGGAACAATGGGGCTCGCTCTCATGGGACTGGGAGCTGGCTTGGGAGTTAATCCCGCAATGACTGCAGGAGCTATAGTCAGTGGCGCATATTTTGGTGATAAAATGTCACCATTGAGTGATACCACCAACCTTGCACCAGCAGTAGCTGGAAGCGACCTTTTCACCCATATCAGGCACATGGCTTTTACCACAACCCCTTCCCTTGTTATTTCACTTATTTTATATCTTATCATCGGATTCACTCTTCCAGGGGGAAATATTTCATCCGGAAACATCGCATTTACCGCCCCGCTGAAGGATGCTTTTGCGCTCCATCCGGTACTTCTTTTACCTCCGGTAATTGTAATCACCATGGTTGCTCTCAAAAAACCCGCTCTTCCTACTCTGCTTTTGGGGGTTACACTGGGGGTTACTGCATCAATTTTGATTCAGAACAACAACTTTTTCTCAACACTTTCGGTCATTAAAAAAGGTTACATCTCAAATACAGGTGTAAAATCAATTGACAGCCTGCTTTCAAGGGGTGGACTGGATTCCATGATGGACACTGTTGCTCTTATTTTGTGTGCAGTTTCCTTCGGAGGAGCAATGGACGCCGGAGGATTTTTAAAAAAGATAACATTCTCCATTCTGAAACTTGTCAAAGGAACAGGATCTCTGGTTACCGCCACCATCTTCACCGCTATAGGTGTCAATATACTTGCAGGAGATCAGTACATTGCAATTGTTCTCCCGGGAAGAATGTATAAAGCGAGTTATAAAAAGATGGGACTGGATCCAAGAAATCTAAGCAGAGCCCTTGAGGACAGTGCAACACTGACTTCTCCTCTCATTCCCTGGAACACATGCGGAGCTTTCATGTGGACTACACTGGGTGTTTTTCCACTTTATTATCTGCCATTCGCGTTTCTTAATTTACTGAACCCCCTGATTTCCATTATTTACGGATTCACCGGTTTTACAATGACTCCGCTGGATTCATCTGCACCTCAACCCCCAAATGAAGATACCTGAGGAACACAATGAAAAAGATATTTTTTATAATAATTCTGTTTGGATTTTCCAGTTGCAACTGTCCCGAAAACAAAGTTCAGAAAAATAAATCAAACTCTGGAAAAAAACTGAAGCACCCGAAATCAAGACTGGCCACAATTGAAAAAGAAATAAATTCAACTGCTATAAAAACTGCTCATTTCAGGGGACCGGTTTTAAAACCTGATGTTAAAATTGAGAATAAAAAATTTCCTCCGGGAAAAGTTTTCGCATCACAGGAAACAGAAGCAACCCGCGCAAAGAAAAAACCATTTACCATTGGGGCCCTGTACAAAATTAAAAATATTTCATCTCCAGACTTTTGTTCAGACGAAACAAAAGTGGTGGCCCAGGTTACTGAGTATGATATTGGCAAGGGCAAGTCATCATCAAATCTTTTTCTTTTCGATCTTAAGGACAACCGGGAAATTCAACTTACAAAGAATTCCAAATCGAATTATTCCCCTGTGTTCAGTAAAAACTGTGAATCGGTATATTTTCTTAGCACAAGAAATGATTCCCCTCAGGTTTTTAAAATCAGTCTGAAGGGAGGAGAACCTGAAAAACTGACATCAGTACCGGATGGCGTAAGTGAATTTACTGTATCAGATGATGAAAAATATCTTGTCTACTCCACCAGTTGCTATCCTGACAGCTGTCTTAACTTTGAAAAACATAAAACTCTGGATGCCGAAAAAACGGCTAATCCCCTTAAGGCTTATATCAGTGATGAACTTTTATACCGGCACTGGACATCATGGAGGGGTGAAAAGAGGAATCATATAATTTCCCACAATCTTGAAAACGGGAAACTGATTGATCTTACACCCGGGAAGTTTGATTCCCCTGCTTTCAGCCTTGGTGAACATGGGTTTGTGATTAGTCCTGATTCAAAAGAAATTGCATACACTGCATTTGGAGGTAAACCGGAAACTTCTTCATGGTCCACAAACAAGGATATTTTTATTGTGAGTATGTCAGGGGGAACTGCAATAAACATAAGTAAAAAGAATTCAGGCTATGACGGTACTCCGACCTATAGCCCGGATGGGAAATATCTGGCTTACAGAACCCAGAAAACCGATGGCTATGAATCGGATAAATTCAATCTGATCGTTATGGAAAGAACAACAGGAAAATCCTGGAACCTAACTGATAAATTTGAAAACTGGATTTATGAATACCAGTGGGAAAATGGCCATTCAATAGTTTTCCAGTCACCGGTAAAAGGCCGGTATCCACTTTATCGGGTTGATACTGGAACATTTAAAATACAGAATATCCCAGGGGTAATTTCCTCAAGAGAATTTTCTGTATCAGGCAAGGGTTCAATAGCAATTTCTTATTCCAAAGTTGAAAAACCGGTGGAACTTTACACCATTTCCAGTGCAGGAGAAGGAAAGCAGATTTCCAGTTTTAATAAAAAAGTGGAGTCTGATTATGATATCAGACCTGCTGAAGAAATGTGGATCCCCGGAGCGAATGGAATAAAAGTACATACTTTTATTGTCAAACCTCATGGTTTTAAGCCTGGCCGAAAATACCCGGTCATCATTAACGTTCATGGTGGTCCTCAAATGCAGTGGTCTGATTCCTTCAGAGGTGATTGGCAGGTTTATCCCGGTTCAGGATATGTGGTTGCTTTTCCAAATCCTCATGGAAGCACAGGATATGGCCAAAAGTATACAGCTGGAATTTCAGGTGACTGGAATGGAAAAGTTTTTAAGGATGTCATGGCTGTCACAAAAGCACTGTCTGAACTGCCATATGTGGACAATCAGAAAATGGGTGCAATGGGATGGTCATACGGTGGCTATATGATGAATTATCTTCTTGGCAATACTGATAAATTCAAGGCTATTGCATCAATGATGGGAGTCTACGATCTCAACTCATTTTACTCAGGCACAGAAGAACTCTGGTTTCCAGAATGGGATCTCAATGGTCCTCCGTGGAAAAACACTGAAAGTTACAAGAAACAGAGTCCATCCTCATATGCTGCAAATTTCAAAACACCAACTCTCGTGATTACTGGTGAAAAGGATTATAGAGTCCCCTACACCCAGAGTCTTCAACTATTCACAGCACTCAGAAGACAGAATATTCCAGCTAGACTGATAGTGTTCCCAAATGACGGACACTGGCCTTCCTATGCTAAATCACTTCCCCTCTACTACCTTGCTCATCTTGAATGGTTCAGCAAATACCTTGGTGGTGACAAGCCACCTGTAACCTCTGAAAAAGCAGTACTTTCAGGTTATAAAATGCTGCTTGAGTAATATTTATTGGGGGCCATATAATTGACTTTACCAAATCAAAATACTTGGAATCAATTGAATATCGTGGTTCATACCCGTGCCTCCGAATTCAATTGACTGTTTACTTCAAGGTCACTCATACATTCTGTGCTTACCATATGATATGCTTCGTTTTAGAAGCATATCATTTATTTCTTCAAGGATGACTGAAAAATCTACAGGCCGTGGATTTGAATTGTGTATTTGCCTTCGACTACGGTTTCTTCAAAGATTTTCTCACGCCAGTTATGCCGTTCATCACGATCAAAAACAAGGATGTAAACCGCTGTGGCATCGCAGCTGTCGGCATACGCAACAGTTTGCTCAATGGTTTTTTTCCGGATGGTTTCATAACTGTCTTTTGCACGCAGAACTTTAAGTTCAATAACGACCCGCTGCTCGAATTCACTGTGTTTTTT